>CAJQOP010000100.1 GCA_905479945.1 uncultured Glaciecola sp.
CGTTTAAACAACGTCGCAGAGTAATCAGCAAGCAAATTCATTATTTTGACCACCCTAAAATGGGCTTGATCATTCGATTGCAACGATATGAAAAACCAAAAGAAGTAGAAGATGAAGATATATACTAAAACTGGCGACAAAGGCACCACACAAGTTTATACATCAGAAGTACTTCGTCTTGACAAGAATGATGCTGTTTTGGAGTGTTATGGTTCAATTGATGAATTAAATAGTCACATTGGTCTATTAAACAGCTTATTAGCAGATGTGCAGTCTGAACAGCCAAAGCCTGATAGCCAAGATAATGTTAATACTGTTCTTGACGAATTTGTTAGCCCTGCATTCATGTTTGGAATTCAGCAGACACTTTTTAGTATTGGTTTTGCAATTTCGGATAAACCTCAGATTGAAAATAATGCCACCGAAGCGCTAGAACAAGCTATTGACGCAATGCAAAGCAAACTCCCACCTCAAACAAAATTTATATTACCAGGTGGCACTCAAGTCGCATCACAAGCACATATATGCCGGACAGTTACTCGCAGAGCAGAAAGAACTATAGTTACCGTTTCAAAACAACAGAATGTGCCCGCGATTTGTATTCAATATTTGAACCGATTGTCAGATTACTTTTTTGTCGCTGCCAGATATTTAAATCATCGCGTTAATCATGCAGATATTGAAGTTTAAGACAGATTAAATTTGAATAGTTAGTGATGAGTCACAGCGAATATTTTATCTTCCATCATTTAAGTATTTTTAGTTAAAGGGAGAAAAAAGAACATTTTATACCTTGTGTTTGTGTCATATTGTCCCAAGCTATAATATGAAGATAGTAAAACGTAATCAAAGCAAAGAGGAAAACCTATGAAAATAAATGTTTCAGGTCACCACTGCAGTATTTCTGAGTCGGTTAACGAAGATATTCAACAAAAGTTCTCAAAAATAGCCAATCATTTCCCCACCCTTATCGCTTTAGATATCATAGTGACTAAAGAACACGGAGAATTTGTGGCGGAAGTTGCTACTAAATATGAGGGCACCAGTATTTCTGTTAAAGGCAAGGATAACGTAATGTACCCTGCCATTTTTCAAGCTCGCAAAAAACTAGATGCAGCCCTTAAACATCGAAAAGGTCAGTTAAAGGGTGATTTACATGAAAAGCCTAGTGTCACTACACCAGAGATCGCTCATGAAATCATTCAGGACATGGACCTGACCTAAGCCTTTTTATTTATAATTAATGCGTTCAAGTTATTATTAAGATCTATTATTAAGATCTATTATTAAGAACTTGAGCGCCGTGTTACGCCCTAGCGTGGCGCTGTGAAGTAATGCACTTACTTATTGATGATGACCTGTCCTCGGAGCTAAGCGACTAGCTACCAAACATCTCATTCGCCTGATTGATTAATTTCACTGCTCCATTATATTTAGTTACCATTGCGCTACTTTGTAATTTGCTTATTGCATTTTCTACTTGCAGCAATTTGAGCCATCTTTCACTGTAGGTGTTCTGCTGACTGAGGCCATCCAATACTTTTTCCGCTTCAGATGGTGCATTGCAAACAAGGACCATATCACAACCAGCGTCTAATGCTTTTTCTGCACGCTCAGTCACCGAACCAGCTATGCTAGCGGCCTGCATGGACAAATCATCAGAAAAAACAACGCCATTAAAGCCTAGTTTCTGACGCAATATTTGATTTATCCAAACTGATGAAAAACCCGCTGGTTTATCATCAACTTGAGAATAAATTACGTGTGCAGGCATAATTGCGTCGACTAAATCACTAGCGATAAGCGCCTCAAAAACTCGCATATCTCTCGCGCTTATCTCTTCTAAACTTCGACTATCATGCGGCATTGCAATATGACTATCTTCGCGCACTGAGCCATGTCCAGGAAAGTGTTTACCGGTGCTCTTCATGCCTGCTCCGTGCATCCCATTAATATAGGCGGCGCTGAGCTTAACTACCTGTTCTGGCTGCGCTGAAAACGCCCTACTGCCGATAACCTCACTAACCCCATTTAAGTCTAAAACTGGAGCAAAGCTAATATCTATATTTAATTTCAGTAGCTCATAAGCCATACAGAATCCCATCGATTCAGCCAACGCTGATTGATCTGCATCACTGTGTATAAAAGCTTCGATATTTGACATTGCGGGTATTTTTGTAAAACCCTCGATAAAGCGCTGAACTCTGCCGCCTTCGTGGTCAACTGATATTAAAAAAGGCTTTTTAACTGTCTTTCTAACATCCTTAATTAAAGCACCAATTTGTGCCTTTTCTGCGTAATTTCGACTGAATAAAATCAGCCCTCCGCACAATGGATGTTGCAGTATTTCGCGTTCTACAGCGTCTAATTCAAAACTCTTAAGATCTAGGATAACGGGTGACATGGCTTTCCTTTTTTAATTTTAGCTTCGCCTGCAAAAGAGCTTTAGGATAAAGCTTGTAAGCACGATTAGTTTCGCATAGCCTTGAACATAATAAAGCGTAAACATAAAAAGAAAAACAAATGAAGTTATTCAAACCCCTATTTTATACTCTCCTGTTTATTAGCCTGTTACTAGCAGTCATTGCCTATTTAGGTTTACGAGCTAGTTTACCTAATGTAGATAACAATTTTTCTAGTAAATGGGTAAAACAAGAAACAAAGATAGGTCGTGACAAATTAGGAACAGCGCAAATAACAGCAAAGGCCCTATCTGACGCAGCTTTTGCTTTAGGCTATGCGCATGCACAAGACCGTCTTTTTCAAATGGATTTATTAAGAAGAAATGCGGCGGGTGAACTATCTGAAATTGTCGGTGATGTTGCACTGAATATAGATAAAAAAGCGCGTTTTCATCAATTTCGCAAACGGGCAGTAAATGTTTTAAACAAGCTACCAGAAAACCAAAAAGTGTTGCTTAACAATTACACTGAAGGCGTCAATTTAGCAGCAAACGAATACACAGTTAAACCATTTGAGTACTTAATTACTGATACGGAATTTAGAGCTTGGGTGCCTGAAGATAGCTTATTGGTAAGTTACAGCATGTATCTTGATTTACAGGGTAGTCAAGTCGAAAGGGATTTAGTAAATACCTTATTGGTTGAAAAATTTGGCTACGAACTATTGTCCTTTCTCAATTTACCTAGCCCTTACCAAGCAGCTTTAGATGGCAGCGTTGTTAGCGGTCCAGCACCTCAAATTCCTTCGTTAAACGTGAACTCAAGTTCAAACTTAAATTTAATAGAAAGCGAAACTGCCACTGCAGGTCACAGCGGCATATTAGCATTCAATGCGATCCCAGAGCCTTTGGACATAGGTAGCAATAATTGGGCAGTAACTGGAAAATTAACCAACTCCAAAAGCGCAATGTTAAGCGACGACATGCACTTAGGCTTAAGGGTTCCTCCAATATGGTATCGCGCTCAACTGAATTATGTCTCTAATAATAAAGACATTACCGTCACAGGGGTTTCTCTGCCTGGTACGCCAACTATTATCGTCGGCTCGAATAGCCATATCGCTTGGGGATTTACCAATGCTAATTTAGACAACGTTGATTGGATAAAACTTGATAGCAATACTGAAACAGAACTAATTACCGAAATCATTAAGACTAAAAGCGGTGGAGAAACACTGCAAATTGAAATGAGTCAGTTTGGACCAGTAAGAACGATAAACAAAAAACGTTATGCACTTGCATGGGTCGCCCATCAGGAGTATGCAGTCAATATAGCAATAGCAGATATGGCTGAAGCAACAAATCTGGAGGAAGGCTTTGCGATTGCTAAGGGCGTGCGTATTCCGGTGCAAAATTTCATGTTAGTTGATTCTGAAGGCAATGCAGGTTGGCGGCCAATAGGTGCAGTTACCGCAAGAGTCAGCCCTTCACTACAAGCAATTAGTCAAAAAGACTACTCAGCCCTATGGCTTAAGCAAGAACAAAATTTACCTGTTCATATTAACCCAGAGCACGGTCGCTTATGGACAGCTAATGCACGTGTTATATCCGCAAAAGACTATATAAGATATGGTGACGGTGGCTACTCCGTGGGTGCGAGAGGCCTACAAATACGCGATCGATTATTTGCTAAAACTCAATTCAATGAACAAGATTTCTATGATATTCAGCTAGATAACGAAGCTCGCTTTATTATGCCATGGCAAACCAAACTGATAAATCTACTCAATGATAAGCCTGTTCTCTATGCCAAGGACATCGAGGCACTAGAACAGTGGGGTAACTGCGCCTGTGGCGACTCAGTGGGTTATACATTAGCTCGAAGGTTCCGTTCAGCAGTAATTAACTCCCTACTTGCCCCTATTTATGATGAGGCTAAAAATAGCGATTTTTCTATAAGCAATTCGCTTAGAAGCATTGAACCTGCTATTTGGCAAATTTTAGATAATAAATCAAATCATTGGTTACCACGAGAATTCAAAAATTATAATGAATTTTTGTTAGCGAGTTATGAAGATACAAAAGCTAGATTAATAAAGAGACATAATGCCGACCCGATAAGTTTGGCGGGGCTCGAATGGGGAAAGGTCAATAAATTAAAAATACAACACCCTTTTGCCAGTCAATTAGGTCCACTAGCTGCTATGTTAAATATGCCTGAAATAGACGGTTTCGGTGATAGTTATATGCCTGCGGTGCAGTTATCGAAATTTGGTGCTTCTCAGCGTTTGATTGTGCGTCCTGGAAATGAAGAAAATGCCGTATTAAGTTTACCTGGGGGGCAATCTGGCCATCCACTTTCATCCTACTATTCAGCAGGCTTTATGGATTATGCTCAGGGTAAGAACGTGCCACTATTGCCTAGTGAAATTGAGCATACAATCACTATCTCTCCATCAAAGTGATGGGGAGGTTCGCTAACTCAATTAATTAAACTTACCGCTGTTTTGCATAAAGTCCATCCAGCGAAGTCTTGCTTCTTGAGTAGCATCACCAGTAAATCCGTCTTCGCGTAGTACAATAGCTGCGCGTTCAACAGCCTTGTCACGTTCTCTTATAAGATTATAGGCTTTTTCGTGCACATTGGTTAAATATGGATATTTATTTATGACATCATCTATTTTACCAAAGTTGATAAAACGTTCCATAAATTCATCATGAAACAGCTGTTTTTTAGCTTCGAATTCAATAAATAATAAGCCTTGTGGACCGCTGATAAGATCAAGATCCCGCTGCGGCAAACGTACTTCTCTTCCAGCACTTACCAATTGTTCTTGCCAATACAATAATGCTTTGTCGTCTTTTTCGAGCACCGCTTGTTTGATGCCAAATTGCACATCATCGGCACTGAATAGCTCGCCAAGCGTTAAAAGAGGAGGAAGTGATTCGGTAGACGAGGTGCTTGACGCACTAATTTGTTTGTCTGCGGTGCCCGTGGCCTCGCTATTACCAGAATCGCTACTTTTGTCCGATACGACATTGGCTGGCTGGCAGGCAGTTATCAAAACGAAAACGCTTGCGTATAGCGAGCGCTTGAGAATTATAGGCATTTCTAAGGAACAAACCTTTTTATAGTTTGATAACGAAAACGGAAACTTACTGATCAGTTTTAACGTTTTCAACACGACTTTTTAGTTTTTGACCCGGCCTAAAGGTAACCACTCTGCGAGCTTTGATAGGAATATCCTCGCCCGTTTTAGGATTACGACCAGGGCGCTCATTTTTTGTGCGCAGGTCAAAGTTACCAAATCCAGAGAGTTTCACTTGCTCTCCGGCTTCCAGACAGGATTTAATTTCTTCGAAAAACGCTTCTACAAGGTCTTTTGCGTCTCGTTTATTTAAACCCAACTTTTCAAACAAATGTTCAGCCATTTCGGCTTTAGTTAATGCCATTCGATTAATCTCTCAAAGATGCACTAAAGTTAACTTCCAGCGCTTTCACTATTGTATCGACAGATTTTTGTATATCTGAATCTTCTAGTGTTCGTTCTGAGTTTTGCAACCAAACTGACAGTGCCACGCTTTTAAAGCCTGGCTCTATGCCCTTCCCTTTGTATACATCAAACAAGTTTAGGTCAATTAAATCGGTTACGCCTAGTTTCTCGATACATTTTAAGATCTTACCTGTATCGATATTAATAACCACTGTAACAGCAATGTCTCTTCTATTCACTGGAAATTTAGAAATTGTCTTAATCAGAGGCAATTTTCTGCTTGAGACGCTATTTAAATCCAACTCAAAAGCAAAGGTTTGATTGCTTAAGCCTAAGGCCTTTTCTAGTTTTGGATGAATTGCACCGACATAACCAATGCACTTTTCAGCTATAAATATGCCTGCGCATTGACCAGGGTGAAAAGCTGAGTGCTCTTCAGACCTAAATTCAATATCGTGTGCCGTTACCCGCAAACTTAGCAACTCTTCAACGACCGCTTTCATATCAAAGAAATCGACAGGGTTAGAAGGAATACTCCAATGCTCATTTGCGATATTGCCTGACATAAGGCCAGCAATCATATTCTCTTGGCGAACACCTGATGTTTCTGATGAGTCAGGCATAAAGCGCAGACCCGTTTCAAACAGCTTAATATTGCTTTGTTGGCGTTTCAGGTTATACGAAAGAGCAGACAGCAAACCCGGTAACAAACTTACCCGCATCACTGACATATCTGCAGATATTGGATGTGGTAGCGTCAAACCATCGATATCTGGAAAAAGTAGAGCCTGCTTTTTAGGATCGACAAACGAATACGTTATCGCTTCTTGGAAGCCTTGATCTACTAGCACTTCCTTGAAACGGTAAATACTAATTTTAGCTTCGCTACTTTCACGCATTTTTAGACTAGCTACTGGCGCTTGGTTGGGAATATTGTTGTAACCATAAACGCGAGCGACTTCTTCAATTAGATCTTCTTCTATATTCATATCGAAACGATAAGTAGGTGCGATAACATCCCAAGAATCCTCATTTACCGAGACTTCCAAGCCAAGTCTATTCAGAATATCAGTAACTCTAGAAGCTTCTATGTCAATCCCGAGAATATGACTTAACCTTGATGCGCGCAGAGTAATTGGCTTCGACTTTGGCAAATACTGTTCTTCTTTTGCTTCAACTATTGGCCCTACAGTGCCGCCCACCGCATCAATCAATAACTGGGTTGCGCGCTCCATTGCTTGCACTTGTAATGATGGATCAACACCGCGTTCATATCGATGAGATGCATCAGTATGCAAACCATATTGACGACCTTTACCCATAATTGCGTCTGGTGCGAAAAATGCGCTTTCTAAAAAGATATTCTGAGTTTCGCCCGTTACGCCTGAATGCAATCCACCGAAAATACCGGCCATAGCCAAGGCTTTGTCAGAATCGGCAATTACTAATGTATTTGATTTTAAAAGCACTTCATTTTCGTCAAGTAAAGTAAGTTTCTCACCTTCTTCAGCCATACGAACAATCACATCACCTGATAATTTATCGTTATCGAATGCATGCATCGGATGACCTAGCTCCAACAGAACATAATTAGTCACATCAACAACAGCATCGATGCTTCTAATGCCACTGCGACGAAGCTTCTCTTGCATCCACAACGGACTTGGTCGTGATAAATCGACGCCTTTAATTATCCGTCCTAAATACCTTGGGCAAGCCTCTGGTGCAGACAGTTTAATAGCCCGTGATTCATCTATAGATGCCTTCACAGCTTCGATTGTAGGTTCCGTAACATCTAGTTGATTGAGCACACCCACTTCACGTGCAATACCTTTCATTCCCAAACAATCAGCTCTATTTGGGGTTAAATCTACTTCAATACTGTTGTCATCTAAAGCTAAGTAATCTCTTATATCTTCACCGATTGGTGCATCACTAGGTAATTCTAGTATACCGCGGTGATCTTCGCCCATTCCAAGCTCAGAAAAGCTGCATAACATACCAAACGAAGGTTGACCGCGCAGTTTTGCCTTCTTGATTTTGAAATTACCTGGCAGTACAGCGCCAACAATAGCGACAGCTACTTTCAAACCTAAACGACAGTTAGGCGCGCCACAGACAATGTCTAAGAGCTCATCGCCGCCAACATTAATTTTGGTTACTTGCAGCTTGTCAGCGTCTGGGTGCTGACCACACTCAACGATTTCACCAACAACAACTCCCGAGAATATCTCAGCAACAGGAGCGACATCGTCTACTTCAAGGCCAGCCATACTCAGTTGCTCAGACAACTCATTTGTAGATATTGCAGGATTAACCCACTCTCTTAACCATTTTTCACTGAATTTCATTGATAAACTCTGTCTTACTTAAATTGCTTGAGGAAACGAAGATCGTTTTCGAAGAAGGCGCGTAAATCGTTAACGCCGTAGCGCAACATCGTTAAGCGCTCCACACCCATTCCAAATGCGAAACCTGTGTATTTTTCGGGATCTATGTTGACTGCTTTCAATACATTCGGATGCACCATCCCACAACCTAGCACTTCTAACCATTTGCCATCCTTACTCATAACGTCAACTTCAGCAGAAGGCTCCGTAAATGGGAAATAGGACGGTCTGAACCTTACTGTCATTTCTTCTTCAAAAAAGTGATTGAGGAAATCATGCAAAATACCCTTCAACTCCGCAAAACTGACTTTTTTATCTATCATCAAACCTTCAACTTGATGAAACATAGGTGAATGGGTTTGATCATAATCATTGCGATAAACTCGTCCTGGAGAAATAATTCTTAATGGAGGCTTTTCAGCTTCCATCGTGCGAATTTGCACGCCTGAGGTTTGTGTTCTTAGCATCACATCAGGATTAAAGTAGAAAGTATCATGGTCGGCTCTGGCAGGATGATTTGCCGGAATATTTAATGCGTCAAAGTTATGAAAGCCATCTTCAACTTCTGGCCCTGTTTTTACTTCGAATCCCAAATCGCCAAAAAATGACTCTATGCGAGCAATAGTGCGACTAACAGGATGTAGGTTGCCAATATGCTTAGCGCGGCCTGGAAGCGTCACGTCGACTGATTCTGAAGCAAGCTTTTCATTCAACTCAGCATCTTGTTGTGCTTTTATCTTGCCGTTGATAAGGCTTTGAACTTCTTGCTTTGCTAGATTAATTTTTTGGCCGGCAGCTGGGCGCTCTTCGTTAGACAACTTACCTAAGCCTTTCATAAGGTCGGTAATTCTACCTTTTTTACCCATAAAGGCTACGCGAACCGCATCTAATTCAGCAGGCGTATTGGCGCCCTCAACTGCTAAGCGCGCTTCTTCTATGATCGCTTCAAGCTCCATTACTTCCTCTTTTTCAACGTTTGCTTCTGCTTTTCTATATTTAAAAAGCATAGATAAATAATATAAGACGCACATTTTACATGGTTTTTTTTGGATTTACGCGAGATATTTTGGGAAAATCAAGGATTAATCAACGCTTTTGTCGACATGATGTTGGAGATGCAGGAGTTCGTTAACATAAACCACATTAACGTGATGTTTATTTATCAGCAGGATCAAAAAAGCGAGCATCCTGCTCGCTTTTTCAAAAAGAACTTAAACTATTGTTAATAGATTTTACGCTAATGCGCCTTTTGCTGCTTCAACTAGTGCAGTAAATGCCACTTTGTCGTGCACAGCGATGTCAGCAAGGATTTTACGATCGATTTCAACAGAGGCTTTTTTCAAACCATTGATGAAACGACTGTAAGACAATCCGTTTTGACGCGAAGCTGCATTGATACGAGCAATCCATAGTTGACGGAATACACGCTTACGTTGACGACGGTCACGATAAGCATATTGACCCGCTTTTGTTACCGCTTGTGTCGCAACGCGATACACTCGGCTACGAGCTCCGTAATAACCTTTAGCTTGCTTTAATACTTTTTTATGACGTGCGCGTGCTACTACACCGCGTTTTACTCTAGCCATTTTTCAGTCTCCTAATTCTAAGGTTATACGTATGGCAACATACGTTGTATGAGAGCGGTATCATTACTATGAACCAGTTTCTTACTACGTAGATGACGTTTACGCTTAGAACTCTTCTTGGTCAAAATGTGACGCAAGTGAGACTGTTTACTTTTAAAGCGACCTGAAGCAGTTTTCTTAAAACGCTTCGCGGCTCCGCTGTGGGATTTCATTTTAGGCATTGCTAAAACTCCGCATTGTTGATAGCTAACGAGGTTGCAGACCCTGTTAGTGATTCAAATTTAGCAGCAAGGTGAGATTAAGTGTGCAGCCTAATCTACTTTATACCGTTACTACTTCTTAAGTGGGGCAAGCACCATGATCATTTGACGACCCTCAACCCTGTGGGGAAAAGATTCGCAATTTGCAATGTCTTCTAAATCGACTTTAACTCGTTTTAGTAGATCAATGCCGATCTCTTGGTGAGCCATTTCACGACCGCGAAAGCGAATCGTTACCTTGGCTTTATCACCGCCTTCTAAAAAGCGACGCAGGTTGCGCAGTTTTACCTGGTAATCGCCTTCATCAGTGCCAGGGCGAAATTTAATCTCCTTGACCTGAATTTGCTTTTGCTTCTTCTTCTGTTCTTTCTGCTCTTTACTCTTTTCAAATAAGAACTTCCCGTAATCCATTACTTTACATACGGGTGGAGCTGCATTGGGGCTAATTTCCACGAGGTCCAAGCTTGCTTCATCAGCAATACCTTGAGCCTCAGCTAATGAGACGATTCCTGCTTGTTCACCGTCTTTGCCTATCAATCTA
The DNA here is from genome assembly GCA_905479945.1 of uncultured Glaciecola sp. Taxonomy (GTDB): domain Bacteria; phylum Pseudomonadota; class Gammaproteobacteria; order Enterobacterales; family Alteromonadaceae; genus Glaciecola. The sequence continues at coordinate 10,676 of CAJQOP010000100.1, forward strand.
ACTTCTGTGGCTGTTATTTCATCATTAATATGAGCTTTGTCGCTCTGTGCTTTATTATTAGCGCCTTTAATTTGCATTTCCTCCAAAACATTATAAGAAACCGAGAAGCCGTTTTTTTGTACAGGCTCCTCGAATTGGGCATATTATACCTATATTTTCAATTCCTGCTATGGAATTTTTTTACTTTTAATTTCACCATGCAACAGAGTAGCTAAATCAGCAACAGACATCGTACCTAAATCGAGACCTTTACGTGTTCTAACAGCAACTTGACCCGATTCTTTTTCTTTTTCACCAACCACTAAAAAGTACGGAACTTTACGCAAAGTATGTTCGCGAATCTTAAAACCAATCTTTTCATTGCGTAAGTCAGACTTAACACGAATATCAGCTTCTTTAAGTTGTTTCACAACTGAATCAACATATTCAGCCTGGCTATCTGTAATATTTGCAACTACAACCTGCGTGGGTGCCAACCATAATGGATATGCGCCTGCAAATTCTTCGGTTAAGATACCAATAAAACGTTCTAATGAGCCTAAGATCGCTCGATGGATCATAACAGGCGTCTTACGTTCACCATCTTCGGCAACATAAGTAGAGCCAAGTCTGCCCGGCATTGAAAAATCGAGTTGCACAGTTCCACATTGCCAAGGTCTTTCTAGGCAGTCATACAAGGTAAATTCAATTTTTGGTCCGTAAAAAGCGCCCTCGCCCGGCAAATATTCAAATTCAATATCATTTGCTTTTAATGCTTCTGCCAGTTCTTTTTCGGACTTGTCCCAAACTTCATCCGAACCGACTCGTTTTTCTGGACGTGTAGAAAGCTTAACGGCAATGTTGGTAAAACCAAAAGCTGCATAAGTGTCATACACCATTTGAATACATTCGCTAACTTCTTTAAGTATTTGATCTTCTGTACAGAAAATGTGTGCGTCATCTTGCGTAAATCCGCGTACACGCATAAGGCCATGTAGTGAACCACTGGGCTCATTGCGGTGACAGCAACCAAATTCAGCCATCTTTAATGGCAAATCGCGATAAGATTTCAAACCTTGATTAAATATTTGAACATGACCTGGGCAATTCATCGGCTTTATAGCATATTCACGCTTTTCAGATTCAGTCGTAAACATATTGTCAGCATATTTATCCCAATGACCTGATTTTTCCCATAATGAACGATCCATCATTAATGGTGCTTTTACTTCATCATAGTCATATTCTCTTAATTTCTGACGAACAAACTTCTCAAGTTCAGTATAAATAGTCCAGCCGTCGTTATGCCAAAACACCATTCCGGGTGCTTCATCTTGCCAATGCCATAAATCCAGCGTTTTGCCTATTTTTCTATGATCACGCTTTTCTGCTTCTTCTAAGCGCTGTAAATAGCCTTTGAGTTGTTTTTTATCAGCCCAAGCAGTGCCATAAACGCGTTGTAACATTTTATTGTCACTGTCACCGCGCCAGTATGCTCCAGCCACTTTCATCAATTTAAAATGTTGGCAAAACTTCATATTAGGAACGTGTGGGCCACGACACATATCGACATATTCTTCATGATGATATAAGCCCGGCTTGTCATCCTTTTCGATGTTCTCATCAAGAATTTGCATTTTGTACATTTCGTCACGAGATTCAAAGGTATCTCTTGCTTCTTGCCAACTTACTACTTTTTTCACTACCTGATAGCTGGTTTTAGCCAATTCCATCATGCGCTTTTCAATTTTATCTAAATCGTCTTGATTCAGTGGCTGGTCTAAATCAACGTCATAATAAAAGCCATTATCGATTGTTGGCCCTATAGCCATTTTAACATCAGGATAAAGCTGTTTGATCGCATGGCCAATTAAATGCGCACAAGAATGACGAATAATTTCTAGCCCTTCATCGTCTTTTGCTGTAATAATTTGCAAAGTAGCATCTTCATTGATCATGTCGCACGCGTCTGCTAACTGACCATTGATTTTTCCAGCTATGGTCGCTTTTGCAAGCCCAGGACCAATGTCCATGGCTACATCAAGTATTGAAACGGGGTTTTCGAAAACGCGCTGACTTCCATCGGGAAGAGTAATGACTGGCATAAAATTCCTTAACAGTGGTGACACCTACGATGTGCCACTTGATATAAAACGTCAATAATGACGTAGATTAAAACGATGTTATTAGTTTTGCTAAGCGACACCGTACTCGAACAGATATACGCCAAAATTGATGTGGTATCTGTAAAAAATGAAATTATACCGATATGGACGACTAACATGCAACTTTGCTTATCAAAAACGAATATAAAAAGCAAAAGCTGTTTGAAGCAATGCTTATTTATCTATTTAACATTTGGATTAATACTTGCTAGCCCCCCCTTAGCCTTAGCTGCAGAGCCAAATGTGATTGTGACAATTGACAAAAAAAGTAAGCGATGGAAAGTACAAGCAACGATGCAAATTCAAGTCACTCCGGCAGCCTTCATTGAACTGCTCGACAGCGGGCCAACGAACTGCGAATGGATGCATAATTGCAAATCAGTGAAGCTACTTGCAAAACCAAATAAAAATACTCGTCACATTCAAACGCTGATTAATAGTCCATGGCCCTTTGATGATCGTTTGATGATTACTCAATCCAAGATCGAATATAGCAAAAACCGCTCTGAGGTTACTGTTCGTATAGAACCCCTCACCCCAAATAAAGAGCAGGAAGGTTTAAATAACACGGTAATAATTAACAATCCTAGGGGAGTATGGAAATTGCTAAAGCAAGATAAAACATATCAATTGAGTTATGTTGGTTCTGCTGATGCAGATAACAAAATTCCGTTATTTATTCTTAAGCGCACATTGATGACGTCGACCAGAAAGACATTTGAAAATATTTACAATAAAGTTAACAAGCAAAGCAACGAGCCTAGCTATGCGCAAGACTAGCTTATCCAATTTACTACTTTTGTTTACTTTGATGCTTTGTTTGCAAGCTTGCAAGCCAAAGCAATCATTGCCTAATGCATTGGATGATTATAGTGAACGAATGTATAAAGTACTGTCGCTAGATCCCGCAGACATTAATGTTAATTCCACGCTTTCGTTCCCTTCAAAAACAAGTCTTATACTTGATATACCCCCTCTCAATATAAAGGTGAGAGAATTTTACGCCATCGAAAATTGTGCTATAAAACAGTTGATTGCCGAGAGAAATACCGCGCTTGGGAGAACCCAACTTCCCTCTGTTCGCCTGCAATATGAGTGGGCCTTAATCGAAATACTAAAAAGCTGTTTACAACAAGATGTTAATATTGAAAATAAACCACTGTTTGTAAAAATGACCCATTGGTTGCATCAAAAAGAGAATTTTTTTCCGTTAAATTGGGCAAACATGATCACCCAAAGCGACGAATTTTATCTTAGCCTTAGCGCAAGCGCCGGCTTTATAGAAGGAAACGAAAACGATAATTTTACGCAAGGTTTATATGATTTGAAAAACCTTATTGCGATAAAAGAGAATCCGCAACAGCAGCTATCGACAATAGAAAGTAGCTTACAATCAATCCAGAATCATCGTATCTATGCAAGACAATGGCGTTCTCAAAAATTACTAGAGGGCTATTTAAATATGATGACCGATGACATTTCGACGTGGGCAAACACATTTAATTGTGACACTCGAAAAAATAAGGAAAAGATTAAAATTGTGCGTAATGTATTCACACTATTCTTTATTCAGCAAATACAAGCAATCGCATCACAGATTAATCACTATCACTATTTGTTAAAACCAGAGTTTTTAATCCTTTCTGAAGATATACATTTACCGGAAGATATCAAAGAAGTCATTGATTATTATACGAATGAGGGGTTTAGCGCTTATCAAGAGAGTATATTGAATCATGTGAAAATGTGGCAGCACATCTTTGAAAAGTGCGAGTAAGCTAATTTCGTTGACCCAGTATATGAAGCGATATAACCTAAGTGGTACGTATTTTTACTGATGCGCTTGATACAAAATATGAACTATAGAAAAATCAAAGCTTAGAAAATTCGAAAACAAGAAGATTTTGGTACGACTACCCAGACTCGAACTGGGGACCTCTACCATGTCAAGGTAGCGCTCTAACCAACTGAGCTATAGTCGTATAATTGCAGAATTGGACGCTTAGAACTAGAAGCAGTCAGTAGGAAGCATCCAAAGCGGCGCGTATCATAACTATGCATATAAAAATGCGCAAGCGGTTTCTTTAAAAAACATTTGAATTCCCATGCCGGAATATTGTTCAACTGCATTTTGAAAATAAAAGAATCCAAAACATATAATTAAACGTCATTTGAGAGCTGTATATTGTCTGATAACAATCGTTCTACAGTGCATTCGAATTTTAAGCGACCTCATTATTGCCCGCATAATCGTTGACGAGCGTGCAGTTGGTGTTATCGCCAAAGTTGATATTGAAAACAAGATACTTCATGATATGGTTAATGCTCTGGAAAGGTTTGATTATGAAACCACGAAGAAATTAATGGAAAGGATGCCATGATTAATAAAAGCACTACTTTTAAAATTTTAGCGGTTGATGATGACCCTACCAATATTAACGTTATCATGAGCCATTTAAAGCCGCTAAATGCTCAAATGTTAATAGCGACCTCTGGGGCATCGGCCTTAGACATTATAAAAGCAACTCCGCCCGACCTGATTATTCTCGATATCAATATGCCAAATATGTCTGGTATCGAAGTTTGTCGTAAAATCAAGGAAGATCCAAACAACAAACATATCCCGATACTTTTCTTAACAGCTAGCGAAAAAGACATAAGTGAAGCTTTTGAAGCAGGTGGTCTTGACTATATTATCAAACCTGTTCGCTCAGAAGAACTAATCGCCAGAGTCAATACGCATCTAACATTGAGTACTCTGGTTGAGTCTTTAGATCGTGCAAACGTGATGCTAGAAAGCATGAATGAAAGCTTAGAAATCAAGGTATCAGAGAGAACAAAAGAGCTAGTTTCTGCAAATGCAAATTTAAGACGAGAAATCGAAGAACGAAGACGTTTACAAGATAAACTCACTTATTTGTCAACTCATGATTTCGTGACGCGGATGCTCAATCGAACGTCAATGGAACTTGAATTAAAAAATGTTCTCGACAGCACCCAAGAAGACCAGAAATACTATTTTCTGTTTATTGATCTTGACCAATTCAAGGTCATTAACGATACCTGTGGTCATATTGCTGGTGACGAGTTATTGAGACAAATTGCAGATTTGTTACGTGGTTTATTTTCTAAACAAGATGTAATTGCTAGATTAGGTGGTGATGAGTTTGCAGTTCTTTTTTCATTAGATTCACTCGACCATGCAATTAGGCGAACTGCTGCGGTGAAAGATTCCGTTGAAAGCTATCGCTTTGAATGGGGCGATGACTCTTTTAAACACTCTTTAAGTGCCGCACTTGTCGAGATTGATGAAAGCATTGACTCTGTGTCACATTTGATGAGCATTGCTGAAAGAACCTGTTTCGAAAGTAAACGAAAAGGCGGTAGTGAAGTATCTGTGTATAACTACACCAAGCAACACATTGACAAGACACATCAGCAAATGAGGATCATTCCTCTTATTCATCAAGCCATAGAGAACGACCGATTCACGCTGTACTATCAGGAAATTACTCCTATGGTCGCTGAAGAGACAAAGAAAATCGAACTTCTAATCCGCCTAGTCGGCCTCGATGGAAAAATCAAGCCGCCAGCCCAATTTATTCCTGTGGCAGAACGCTTCCATATCATCACTGAAATCGACAAGTGGGTATTGCGTAAAGCTTTTTCTTCAATTATTGATTTGCCGGATAATGTAGAGCTTGCGATCAATCTTTCCGGTGATTTTATCGTTAAATCAAATGCAGCTGATGTTATAAAAAAATATGTAACCGAGTATCAAATTACGCCATCTAAAGTGTGTTTTGAAATTACAGAAACCTCTGCAATTTCAAACTTAGAAAGTACACAAGCACTAATAGCATCGCTCAAACCGCTTGGTTTTAAGTTCGCATTAGACGACTTTGGCACTGGTACGTCTTCGTATGAATACCTTAAGGAATTAGCCGTCGATCACGTCAAAATTGATGGTGTTTTTGTGAGAGATATTGATAAAGACGATATTAGTCGAAAAATGGTCGAGTCAATTGCTGGTATTGCTCAAGCTAAAGGCATTAAGGTTATTGCCGAATGTATCGAAACAGCAGAATCACTAGAAATTTTAAGAGCCATTAATATTGACTATTATCAAGGATATTATGCCCACGTTCCAGAGAGCTTAGGCAATTTCAAGTCTTAAATTCATCAGCCCGCGGAAGCGGTATTACTTATCGCTTTAGCTGGATAGGCTGAATCTTCGAAATAATATCATCCGATTGTATAAGGTTTACAAATTCTTCAGCAAGTTTTTCTGAAGTTTTAATAACCTCCAACCAGTATTTAATTCTTACCTCGGCCTCCATATTTTCGAAATCTTTTCTATCCGGGATCTTTGAATAAGGTAAGCTCGCAACAAACTCGTCAGACGGAGTTAACATAAGCACATTTTCATAACTCGACGCATGACATTGCCTCCTCTTCAAGTTTTTATCAAACCAACCTGGCGTTGGTGTTTTATAAAAGTGTGGATAAAGAATTAAGTCTGATTGCTCGAACGCAAGGTCAAAATGATAGTCAATAATACCGCCATCTCGATAAACGCCAGGCTTAGCATTAGGGATGTCTTTAATTCCCTGTAAAACAATAGGAATAGAACCAGACGCCATTAGCGATGGAACAAAATTACTAGCATCTAACTGATAATAGTCAGTGGGAAAGTCGCATGGGTCACGAAATAAATCTAATTTAGGTTTAGTTGAGAAAACAGCACGAGTGAATTGTTTTGCAATAGACTTGCGATTTAACATATTCTTAGCAGCGGCGATTGACAATCCCATCATCTGCGCGGCTTTGTTATCAGAACTTACTAAACCATGACAATGTTGCACGAAAAAATGAAGATTCTTGCTAGATGAACTAATAGCTTCCGATATACCCTTTTCTCCTAACATTCCATAGAGTAAATCATAGCCTCGATCGGTAATTTCCTTGGCGTCTGGTTTCGCAGAGTAGACTGTATTTGCATAGCTATTCGCTAACCTATCAATAGCAGCAGCTGTGTCATTTTGAGCAAGACAAGCAGCACGAAAGGCACCTGCCGAGCTTCCCATAATATCAATAGTGCCCTTTCGCGCATCTAGAAACTCAGGGAAAATAACCTTATCAAGCCCAGCTAGCACAAACCATTTCGGACCACCTGACGCGCCTAAAAAGCCGCCAAATAGCCCTGCATGAAATCCTTCATTACGAATTCGTTGAAGCGCCTTAGTACCAGCAAAAATATTTAGTGAGGACATAAATACCTGTTTATCCTTTTCAGCTATGTCATATTTGAGAAATATCCGGCATAGTTTGCGCTAAAACTAATATAAGCTCAAGAATGCATTTTTTTGTACTAATAAATTAAGTGCACGTATAATAGCCAAATAACATTTACTATTTAAAACATAGCGTTATACACTTAAGCATATGTCACACACAAGGTTATCCACAATTTCAGTGGATAAGAGAGAATACCATTGGGAAAACAAACACTTTCGGTTTTAGAACCAACATTTGCTATACACTCGTTGAGTGAAGATAATGCGATCCCGGCTTCGGTGCTTAGCAGCGACTTTTACTTCATCGGCAAAACAAGCGACGAATTATCTTTAGTTGTTAAGCAAGACATTTCTATCGATGCTATTGAATCTGACTATGATTGGCGAGTACTCGAAGTATTAGGTCCGCTAAACCTCTCTATGGTTGGGATTATGTCTGAAATTGGCGCAGTATTAGCGGCCGCTAAGGTGAGTATTTTTGTTGTTTCAACATTCGAGACTGACTATTTTCTGGTGAAATCAAAAGCACTAGAAATAGCGATAAATGCGCTTAAAAAGGCTCGCTATGACGTAGTGCAATCAAGCAAGTAAAAACCACCAGCAAAGCTAAGTTAGCCTTTGGTGCTTTCTAGCGTTTTACCTTTTTTTCCTCAATAAATCGCACTACAAAGTTCTCAACAAAGAATAATAAAGAGAAGAAAAATGAAAAGAGTAATGGGATTTTGGAGGTGTTGGGGACTCGTTATAGGTATCGTCATCGGTAATGGCGTCTTCATGTTGCCAGCTGTATTGGCACCTTACGGAAAGCTCAGTTTAGTTGCATGGATAATTGCTGGTACAGGAACAATATTTATTGCTTTAGTTTTAGGTATGCTTGCCAAACGACATTCGATGCAAGGTGGTATTTATGGTTACACAAGAGAGACACAAGGTGACCTAACAGGATTTCTTATTGCTTGGGGTTATTGGATCAGTATCTTGGCTGCAGTTGCTGCAGGTGCGGTTGCAGTGACCGGATATTTGAGCTTTTTCGTACCTACAGTGTCTTCAAATCCAATGATATCTGCAATAATTGCTATCGCATTTATTTGGTTAATAACGGCCATTAATATTACTGGTATTAAAGCTGCTTCGACATTCCAATTAGTGACTTCCTTATTAAAACTGGCTCCGCTATTTATTATTTCCGTTGGTGCACTGTTTCTTGGTGATCAAGCCAACACAGTCATTGACTCAAGGGTAACTGATACTGCGGATCAGCAACCTACACTATTTTTAATCTCAGAAATGGTGATGATCACAATGTGGGCCTATATTGGTATTGAAGCCGTAACATTGCCATCAGATAATATTATTTGCCCCGAAAGAAATATTCCACGAGCATTGATCATTGGCACACTAACAGCAACGGCTATATACATTGCTCTGTCTTATGGAGTGATGACATTAATTCCACTAACTGATTTGGCAAAGTCAACATCACCTCTCGCCGATGCAGCCTCGATTATACTAGGACCTTGGGGAGCGGGGTTTATTGCTATCGCAGCACTGATATCTATGATCAGTAGTATTAACGCCAATGTACTTATTGTAGGTATCATGCCTGATGCCTTAGCAAAGGATAAATTAATGCCTGAGTTTTTTTCAAGCAAAAACAAAGCAGGCATACCGATAAAGACAGTTATAGTTTCTGGCTTTTTGGCTTCATTGTTGGTGGTGATGAATTTTTCAGAAGGATTATTAAGCGCATTTAAAACATTAATTATGCTTTCTACATTGACGGTATTGTTGCCCTATACAACGTCGTCATTAGCTGAAATCATTATGCAAAGAAGAGAGATAAATTCTACCACTAAGATCAACTGGGTATCGTTTAGCATTGCACTTATCGCGCTACTATTTTCTATCTTTGCCATTATTGGTTCGGGATTCGTGATTGCACTTCAAGGGCTCATTCTTCTAGCTGCTGGATTACCATTTTACTTTTGGTCTAAAGTAAAATTCTGAGCAAAATGTTAAATATAGAAAAGTGTGGTCATGACTTAAGTCAATGAACCATCCTCGCCTTTCTATAAGTATTTGCAATAGAACTTTTAAGTTGAGCAAATCTTATTGGTTTTTGTAACACCTCATCCTCTTTCGCATAAGAAGTAGCATCGCCTCCATAGCCAGTCATTACCAAACATGGAATGCCCGTATAATTTTGAGTGACGTGAGTGTATACGTCTCGCCCTTGGACATTTCCAGGCATGCTATTATCGGTTACCACTAAGTCAATTGAGGTATGATTTGTATCAATATAAATCAGCGCATCCTGAGCATTTGAAAAACACATTATGACTGCTCCAATACTTTTTAGATAAGTACCTACAACATTCAAAATGGTTTCTTCATCATCTATGTATACTATCTTTAGCCCTCCTATACCAAATGACTCCAAAATCTCCTTTGGCTTAATGGCTTGGTCTCCAATCGCCTCAGGCACCCAAAGGTTAATTGTGGTTCCCATTCCCACGTCACTTTTAATTGTGAGCCCTAATTTTTCGTTATTAACAAGTTCAGCTAAAATACTTAAACCAAGTCCTGTACCACTTTTATCACTTCGTGTAGAAAAAAACGGGGCAAATACTTTAGTAATATTTTCACGTGGGATACCGCAGCCAGTATCTCGAATACTGATTACAACATAGCTACAAGCTGCCTTCGGTTTACTTATTACAACGTCATCAACAACGCTAAATATCTCAATATTATGGGTCGACACTTTAATAACACCATGATGTTCTATTGCATGTTGAGCGTTAATTATCAGGTTTACAATTGAATCAAATAGAGCATCCCTATCCACAAACGCGGCTTTGCCTGAATTGAAAGACGTTGTTAGTTGTATGCTTTTGGAGATGGAGTCGCGGAGTATGCCAACCGTGCTTAAAAGTTCATTGTCAATATCAATAGGCTCATGCAAAAAAGACTCTTTCTTTGTCGACTCTAGAAGGCGTGTTGTTATTGTTGAGGCCCTCAAAATCACCGTGTCCATAGAGCTCAACAACGAGGATAAACCCGCGTCTTTATTTTGCATTTTTAGCAACTCCATGTTGCCAGATAAGATGGCTAAAATATTATTAAAGTCATGACATATTCCTGCAGATAGCTGCCCTATAGCATCAAGACGTCGACTCCTGTTGATGCGTTCCGCTTGTTGTTTTTTCTCACTAATATCGTGTTCGATGCCAACAAAGTGAGTAATATTTCCTTCGCCATCCTTAACCGGCGATATCAACAGATCAATCCAGAATTCACTTCCATTTTTATGATAATTGAGAATTTCCACACTGATATCGTTTCCTTCATCCAGATCACGCCTCACCTGCTGGACGGTGGCTTTATCTGTATTAGGGCCGTGCAAAAGTGCTCCAAACCCAGCATTCTTAACTTCATCTAATTCGTAGCCAGTTATTGCTGTGAATGCTTTATTAAGCCAAACAGCTTTGCGCTGACTATCACAAATCATTACCCCAGCAGTAGAGGTATTGGCAACGTGTGAAAGAAGTTCGACTTGTTTACTTAACGCTTCGTAATCCGTGACATCTTGGAACACGCCTATCACGTTAGTCAGCATACCTGTTGAATCTCTTGAAATCTCAGCTAAAGCTCTTACTCTTCTGATTTCCCCATCACGCCTAACAATCCTTAAGGTATAATTCCAACCCTCTCCCTTACTAAATGCATTATCCACATACTCGTGCATTTTTTGAATGTCATCAGGGTGGTAAAAACCGAGAGCCGTTTCAATCTCTGGGGTATAATTCTCAGGTGTTACGCCATGGATCTCATAGATTTCCTTTGACCAGGTAACAGCTTTAGTCTCAACATTTACGCTCCAGTGTCCTATAGACCCTAGTGAACTTACTTGCTCCAATAATAAGGCATGTTGGTTTAACTTGTTTTCTACCAGAACCAGCGTATCTACTTCATGCGCGCTTGAAGCAATGCCTCCCTCTGGAAGAGGTGAGGCGAACCATTGAAGCCAAATATAACCACCAGACCGAGTGCGATATCTGTTACGAAAATTGCAAATATCTCCTCCATCGAGAATTTGCTGATAGGCCTGACTGGTTGCCTCCCTGTCTTCAGGGTGCACATATTCAATGAATGGTGTAGCCATTATTTCCTGCAATGACCAACCTAAAACTTTACTCCAGTGGGGATTGAGATAGGTAAAGTACCCTTCGTCAGATAGGATGCACATTAAAGAGTTTACTCTATCTGCAAGTTGCTTAATTGGCATTTCTGGAGGCTCCACATATTACAAATGTCTTGGAAGATATCTATATGGCTTATACTTATCTTGCCAAATTCCAATAACGGTAACACGATCACATAATAAACACCCCTAGTTTTAGAAGTTAACAAATCAACAAAGTGCTTTGGTGAAATTGAAATGATTCGTCTGTATCAGGGGCGTTCAGGTGCCGCCGGATATGTTATTTGGCCCAATGGCGCCAAGAAATTGGTTGCCAAAATGCATAAGGAAGGTATTGCAATTGCCGATAAATTTATTAATTCAGACTACACATTACTAGCTTATCAGATAGAACCCGCAGTAATAATACAGCTTGACCAGTGCAAGTTACATGGGATAGACCCTCCAATTGCTGTGCAGACCTCTATCGGAGCAAGACCTCAGACCGCGTCAGTTACTAGCCGATTGTTTTGGTTTTACACTTTTAAACGTATTGTTGGTCAACTTAAAATCGGCTTAAACCGTCTACAAAATAGTCATCGTTCAACGTACCGAACTGTCGAAGTTTCTGCGTTTTTTAAAAAACAATAAAGAGGAT
>CAJQOP010000101.1 GCA_905479945.1 uncultured Glaciecola sp.
CAGTGCTAAATGCAGGAAGCGCAGGTTCAAACGTTGCGCGTTTGGCAGCACTTGCTGCCGGTCTGCCTTATTCAGCGTCAGGCCAAACTATTGACCGTCAGTGTTCGTCGGGTTTAATGGCTATCGCAACGGCAGCTAAGCAAGTCATGGTTGACGGTATGGATGTTGTTGTCGCCGGTGGCCAGGAAAATATTTCAGAGATTCAAGCTAAGTATTTTGAATGGGTTAGCCAGTGTGTAGATAAGAATGTTACGAACAATGCCGAACATGCTTATATGCCTATGTTGTTTACAGCAGAAAACGTAGCGAAAAAATTCAAGATATCTCGTGAAGCGCAAGACGAATATGCATTGATGTCGCAACAGCGCACCGCCGCTGCGCAAGCAGCCGGCAAATTTGATGACGAAATAGTGCCGATGACATCGACAATGGGCATTATGAACAAAGAAACAAAAGAAGTTTCTTTCAAAGAAGTAACGCTAGAGAAGGATGAAGGAAATCGTCCATCTACAACTTTAGAAAGTCTGCAAAGCTTAAAGCCTGTTATTGAAGGCGGTGTTATTACTGCTGGAAACGCGAGCCAGTTATCTGATGGTGCTTCTGCATGCGTTGTAATGGAATCAAAGCTTGCTGAAAAACGCGGCTTAGCGCCATTAGGCATTTATCGTGGGATGATGGTTGCGGGTAACGAACCAGAAGAAATGGGTATTGGTCCAATTTACGCAATTCCAAAGTTGTTGAAAGCTAATGGCTTAACAATGAACGATATTGGCTTGTGGGAATTGAACGAAGCTTTTGCTTGCCAGGCTCTTTATTGCCGTGACAAATTAGGCATTGATCCTGATATATATAATGTGAACGGTGGTGCAATTTCAATTGGTCACCCATACGGAATGACGGGCGCTCGAGCTGTTGGTCATGCACTTATCGAAGGTAAGCGTCGTGGCGTTAAATATATTGTTGTAACTATGTGTGTTGGCGGCGGAATGGGTGCTGCAGGTTTGTTTGAAATCGCATAAGCTTTTTAACAATAGATCAAAAATATCAAACCCGACGTTCTGTCGGGTTTTTTACTAGTTATCTCTAAGATAAAATCAAAAGTACGCTATCAGTTGTGTTCAAAACTATTTTTTAAGCTTTTTAACCCACTCTTTTGCTAAGCCATTAATTGATGCCGCATCTGCTTTTTCACTTGCTGACGCATCTTTGCTGCGAACTAGTCTCATAATTTCTTTGATTGAGCACGTTTGACTTAAGCGATGCTCAAGTTGAATTTCATCACCAAGACAGATTTTACCGGTTTCAACAACTCGATAATACCAACCTGTTATTCCTTGCTCGGCTATAAACAGATCTATATTTTTTAAAGCAAAACGTTGATTGATTTTGGAACAAGGAGCACGCGGTGAATTGACCTCTAAAACAACTTCACCAAGACGATACCTGTCACCAATAAATACCGTCATATCATTCATTTTAGGTGCAGATATATTTTCACCTATACTGCCAAATACTAATTTATTGGCTATTGTTGGGAATTGTTTTTGCAACGCTGTATAGCTTTCTTGCGCAAACTGATGCATTGCCATTTCAGGTCCGCCATGCAGTTTTTTGTTGCCTTGTTCGTCCTCAATAGCACCATCAAGTCGGACGTGCAATTGCTCAAAAGGCTTCTTAATTATACTACTTGGGGATTGGCGTGGGCCAAATGGCTGTGGTTTACCGGCAAATAATGCTTCAACGAACATGGCGTTTTTTCCTATATGGAAGTAAGCCTAAATTTATCTTCACATCCATTGTTAAAAAGACATACTAATATAAGGCTATACTATTAAAAAAAACAGTCCTTGCATCACAAAATTATTTTAGTGGCTCTAAACCTTCTAACTTAGGTTTGCGACTTACTCTATGAACAACAAAAACTAAAAGTAAATTTACACTAACTATGAACCCAGAATTGACCGTCGTTGATATCAATAAAGTGCCTATTGCTGAAGGATCTCAGCAACACAGCCTTGGGCAAAAAAGCCTCCAGCAAGAGTCAGAAATTATTGAAGCGGCTAAAAACGGTAACAAGTCGGCTTTTAAACAATTATATGACATGCATATTGGGCGTGTGTACGGTTTGTGTTTTCGCTTGTGTGCTGACAAGTCCTTAGCTGAGGATGCAACGCAAGAAGTCTTTATTCAACTATGGCAAAAGCTAGATAACTTTGAAGGCAATAGCCAGTTTTCAACATGGTTACACAGCGTGACTTCAAACGTGACGATTTCTTACATCAGAAAGCAGCGTGGTTGGTGGCAGAAGATGCTTAACATTGAACAAACAACGGCAATGGAAAATGAAGCTGAGGCGTCTATTGCCGAGACAGACTTAGAAGAATACATATATCGACTCCCAGAAAGAGCGCGTTGGGTATTTGTGTTGCATGCTATCGAAGGATATAGGCATGAAGAAGTAGCAAAGATGTTGGATATGGCAGTGGGCTCTAGTAAAGCGCATTTTCATAGAGCAAAAGTGTTGATACAAGGTTGGATAGACGATGAATGAAAATAAGCAAAATCGCTTTGAACAAAGCAAGGGCCAAACCGCAAAGGCAGGGGCTGAGAATGAAGCAAACATTGCACAGCGGATCAACGACGGTATCAAAAATATAAACCTGGAAAAACAGCCTGAACGAGATTTATGGAGAGGCATTGAGCAAGCGCTGCAAAATAGCGACAATGCTACTAGCAATAATAAACTCAACGGTATGAAGCCGATGTTAGCGATGGTAGCCAGTTTTATGGTTGTTGCTGTAATTAGCTGGGCATCATTTGAAAGCGGCAAATCAATGCAAGGAGATGCCCTAGTTGCTGCTATGTCGGAGCAACATAGTAGTCAAAAACAATCCCTATTGATTAGCTTTAAGGATCAGCCTGCGGCAACAAATAATTGGCAACAACAAATTGATGAATTGGATGAAGCAGCTCAAGCAATTAAAAGAGCGCTCAAAGAAGAGCCGAATAATTCTGCACTACTAAGAATGTTAAAGAATGTATATGAACAACAAATGGCCCTTATTGAACGCGTGCATGAACCGAGTTGGGCTCGTATTTAGCTATTGAGAAATTTGATAGCTATTGTGAAATCAGCAAAATAATTTAAGTATTAAAAAAGAGGTAATTATGAAAATGTTAAGTGGTCGCATAGCGGCATTAGTTGGATTGAGTTTGCTCGCTTTAGTTGCAAATGCAAAGCAAAGTGTGGATGAAACTATGGCAGCTGATCCCAGCGGTGTAGTTGACATTGAACATGTGAATGGTGTCGCAAAAATTATTGGTTGGGACAAAAATGAAGTTAGCGTTAAAGGTGACTTGGGCGAAAACACAGAAGAGTTCAAGTTTGAGCGCGATGGTTCCTCAATTATTATTCATGTGAAGCAGATGAAACACAGTGGATGGAATAATAGCGGCGGAAAGAAAAACGAAGATAATCTAGTTATTCATGTTCCGATAAAAAGCAGAGTTAATTATTCATCCGTTAATGCAGACCTCACAATCAATTCGATCCACGGCGGAGTCAATGCCGACGTTGTGAATGGCGATATGGAAGTTGATGACTTAATCGGTCGCATTCGCCTTGAATCCGTCAATGGTGATATTAACGCCAAAAGACTCGATGGTGATATTTCTATTGAAACGGTAAATGGTGATATTCGCGGTAAACATAGCGGTGAAAAAGAGCTTAAGCTGAGCACAGTTAACGGTGATATATCAGTTCACAGCGACAGTCCAGAGGTTAGTGCTGAAACAGTTAATGGCGATATCGATCTAGAGTTGCAAAAAGTGGCCGAAATAATAGTATCGACGGTTAATGGCTCAATTGATATCGACATGGACCTACAAGACGATGGGCGCGTAGAAGCTAGTTCGGTAGGCGGTTCAATTGATTTAGCTTTTCAAAAAGGGGTTGCCGCAAGGTTTGACCTCGAAGCTCACGCCGGCGGTTCTATCAAGAATAAGATCACGGATAAAAAACAAACTAAAGCCAAGTATGGGCCAAGACGTTCGTTAAATTTCAGCACAGAAAATCCAACCGGTACGATCGAAGTATCTACTGTGCACGGGCGAATTGAAGTAAGTACAAGATAGTAATATAAAATAAAGCCCGTTTTAAACGGGCTTTATTAATGTGAATATTCTCTGAGACTTTGAAGGTGTGTTCATCGCGTTTTGCGTTGCGAATTTTCTATAATGCCAAGCTTTTATATAAAAATAGCGGGCGATAGTTCCTTTTCGTTAAATAATTTACGCCCTCATTTATCAGAACATTAACCACATCATTTCAAAAGTTTCCGACCTCTTTTAGCGCAATCTGCTGCGGGGCTCCAAAACCAGCCTTTAGGGTCCCAGGCACGACCATGTGTTAAAAATATACAATTAGCATACATCTTTTTTGCTAACTCAATTTCATTAGTTTCTTCTAACGAACGAGCCTTTACCCAAAGCGCCAGTGAGACATCATTTAATAAATAGTTGTCGTGGATTCTCTTTTTCTCATTTACCGTAAACTTTCCTAAGGGCGGAGCTTCAGCTTTTTCATTGTTAAAAGTTCTTTGCAGTTTTATAGCGCCAGATACCCATTGATTGAAACAAGCATCAACGGTTTCTATTGCTTCTTTGTAATTCTTTTGGCTATATAACTCAAGAGAAGCATTTGACCAATAGGCTGAATCTCCCAAATTAGCATCAGTCGAAATGCAGGGGTTTGAACCGCCCTCCATATCCTGAGCCATTGCTTGAAATTGAATTAGTAACAAAGAGCCTGTCAGTACTATTATCTTGCTGATAGTGGATACTGCTTTCATATTGTATTTCCCATAATCCAGATGTTGCATTAATCGTTTCCCGAGTTAAGCGAACTTGTGGTGTTGTTAACAAGCCATTTACGCTGTAACGGACTTTTATCGAGTTTATCAGGATAAGGCAATGACTGCTGACTTTCTATTAAAAACCCCAATGGTTATAACAAGCACGATTCAAATTGGTGAAATTGTCGATTCAGAATAGCTTTAATGCTATGGTTTTAGTGTAAGTTTTGTTGGCTTTGGTGCCGACAAAATGCGTGAGCCTTTTGAGATTTTCAAACGATATCCAGCTCATTTAATGGACTTGCTGATATCTGCATTTGGTTTGAGCAAGAGGTGAACACACCGAAACTAAATACTTAAGTCGAGTTATGCTTTGTTACTAGAAGAGTGGAATAAACCGTGAATACAAAACGCTCGGCATTAGAAGTGTTTTTAATATTTTTGAAGCTAGGTTTTACTGCGTTTGGCGGGCCAGTCGCGCATCTTGCTTTTTTTCGAGAGGAGTTTGTTACCCGCAAACGCTGGTTAACTGAGTCAGATTATTCCGAAATTGTTGCGCTGTGCCAGTTTTTACCCGGCCCCGCGAGCAGCCAAGTCGGGCTGACAATAGGCTTGACTAGAGCTGGATATTTAGGCTCAGTAGCAGCGTGGTTGGGTTTCACTATGCCTTCAGCCATTTTATTAATGGTCTTAGCGCTAGGCTATACTAATTTTGGCGATATCATGCCATCGGGCCTTTTGGTGGGCTTAAAAATAGTGACTGTTGCTGTCGTTGCGCAAGCAGTCTGGGGAATGGCAAAGTCGATATGTATCGACACTGCGCGCATAAGCATTATGTTGCTGTCAGCAATCGTGATCTTAAGCTCCCAACATACCTTAATTCCACTAATCGTCATTATTATTGCTGGCTTTGTTGGCATGTTTCTATTTAAATCAGGGCAATCCAGCAACGACAGCCAAATCAATATTGCCATGTCTAAAAGAGCAGGTTTCACTTGGATCGCAATATTCTTTTCGCTATTAATAGGGTTGCCTGTTATTGAGTTGTTCTATCAACAGCCATTGATTTCGCTTGTTAGTTCGTTTTTCCGCACTGGCAGTTTAGTATTTGGAGGAGGCCATGTCGTTTTGCCTCTACTCGAGGCTGAAGTTGTGCAAACAGGATGGGTTAGTAAAGAGGCATTTTTGGTTGGATACGGCGCAACACAAGCTGTACCTGGTCCACTATTTACTTTTGCTGCCTTTTTGGGTGGTGTTTTGAACGGGCCTATTAGTGGTATCTTGGGCACATTTATTGCTTTGTTTGCTATCTTCCTACCTTCTTTCTTATTAGTTTTCGGTGTATTGCCTTTTTGGCAAACATTGCGTTTAAACCCAAAAATCAAAGCCGCCTTGATAGGGGTGAATGCTTGTGTTGTAGGTGTTTTATTTGCCGCACTATATCAACCTGTTTTTATTAGCGGTGTCTCGCAAACAAGCCATTTCATAGGCGTTATTCTTGCTTTTACAGGATTAATGTTTTGGAAGCTACCACCGTGGTTAGTGGTAATTTTAGGCGGTTTGATAGGCGCAGTTTTGTTATAAATATAAGCCAGTAAGTAAATCTTCCCACTCCGCAAGCTTATTCATTTGAAAGAATAAGTACTTGGATTCTGCGACAGCAGCGGCGCTGAACGATGTTTCTGATTTCGGGTTTAAGTTTATTCACTTTAGTTTTATTTTCAGCAGACAAGTCGCTCTTTTTCGCGCATAATAATCGACCCGAAAAGTAATAGTGCTTTGCAATTGAATTTTCAAGACAAATCTAAAATGGACGAAGTTGAACAGCTAAAGATCCCACCTCATTCAATTGAGGCGGAGCAATCTGTGCTGGGCAGTATGATGATTGCGCCCGACTCGTGGGATAAAGTCGCAGAAATCGTTGTTGAGGATGATTTCTATAATCGCTCTCACAGGACAATTTTCGGAGCGATTATTAAGCTGCTAAGCAATAATCATTCTGTAGATACAGTTACCGTCAAAGATACTCTTGCTCAAAATGGCCAATTAGAAGAGGCTGGTGGCTTTGCATATCTAATCGAGCTAGCAAAAAATACCCCTAGCGCGGCGAACGTAACTGCTTATGCAAATGTTATCCGTGAGCGCGCTGTTGTGCGGGAACTTATTGGTGTTGCTCATGATATTGCCGATGTTGGGTACAACCCAGAAGGTCGCAATAGCGCTGATATACTAGATTTGGCCGAAACGAAGGTTTTCGAAATTGCTGAAAAACGCACAGGCGAAAATGAAGGGCCAAAAGATGTCACCACAGTTCTTACAAAGACGGTTAATCGCCTCGACGAGCTAGTTAAGCAAGGTCTATCAATTACGGGTGTGTCGACTGGATATACTGACCTAGATGAAAAAACCAGTGGCCTTCAACGTTCTGACTTAGTTATCGTTGCTGCGCGTCCATCAATGGGTAAAACAACCTTTGCCATGAATTTGTGTGAAAACGCAATGATGCTGCAAGACAAGCCTGTCTTGGTTTTTAGTTTAGAAATGCCTGCCGAACAAATTATGATGAGAATGCTCGCATCACTTAGCAGAGTCAACCAAACTCACATTCGAACCGCTCAACTAGATGACGAAGAATGGGCAAGAATGTCGGGCACGATAAAAACTCTAAAAGAAAGAGATAATCTTTATATTGACGACTCGTCAGGTTTAACACCAATGGAGTTGCGCACTCGAGCAAGAAAAATCGCCCGAGACAAAGGCGGGATTTCATTAATCATGATCGATTATTTACAGCTTATGCGAGTGCCATCGTTGAGCGAAAACCGCACATTAGAAATAGCAGAGATCTCTCGCTCATTAAAAGCCCTTGCAAAGGAGCTTGAAGTTCCCGTTGTGGCTCTTTCCCAGCTCAACCGAACGCTCGAGCAGCGTGCAGATAAGCGACCAATCAACTCCGATCTGCGTGAATCTGGTTCAATAGAGCAGGATGCGGATTTGATAATGTTCATATATCGCGATGAAGTCTATAACGAGGCTTCTGAGTTTAAAGGGATAGCTGAAATAATTATTGGTAAGCAACGTAATGGTCCAATTGGCACCAGTCGTTTGACCTTCCAGGGTCAATTTTCTCGTTTTGACAATTATGCCGGACCGGCATTTCAAGACGAATATTAATTCCTTAGTGAGCTTATCGGTCTGAGTTTGCTATCGAATTTCTTGTAATATTACATAATTATTCGCTTTTTATATTAATCGTATAAATCTCCCCCATATTCGCTCCATTTCCACTTCAAAATACGTAAATTTTGCATAAACATTCTATTTATATTCAACTTTATTAGTGGAAAAACTTCACATTAAGCTCATTTTCTTGTTCTGCTAATGAGTTTGCGTCAAATTCCTAGTTTTCATACAAAATTCTTCAATGTTTTCAATATCAACAGTAAAAATAAGTCAATTTACTCACATCAAATGAACAGCGACTATAATTCTAATTTTAGTTCTATCTATATGTTTATATTGAATATATTAATTTTTATACAACTTAAGTATAAAAAATAGCGCTGATTTTGGTTGAATAAATTGAGTTAAAGCTTGTTGCGTATAAAGCGTGATTATTCATCCTAGTTTGCCTAAAAAATTCATCAAAAAGCTATGTCAAAAGACGCAAGAATCATTGGTTGATTAAAAATTGACCGTATTTTGTTGTTTTTTCTATCCTGAGAAATTTAAATACGTATAAATTTTCATTCTTAGGTATGTTGCTGTGCAAGGGGTAGGAGCTATTTACAGAAAAAAACCTCAAAAAGTACAGGTTTTTATACCACTGAATTGTTTACACGCCAAAATTTTGACGCATACTATCTTCATAACTTTTTAACTGTTGTACGTCAGTTTTATGATCTTCACTACAAGCAATGAAACTGGCTCAATTATTAACGCAATCAAAATCGGAAATCAGTTATGAGCAATATAGAAAATATAACGAAAACAAATATGATTAATAAAATAACGACCGCTATCCTGGGTAGTTCGCTTGCTCTTTCTGCATTCGCATGGGGCCTAACAAGCTATTCAAGTGGTGAAGAATACATTTTGCAAGGGGCCAGTCGCCCTGCTCTTATTTCTGCAATTCAAGCAGAAAACGGCGTGATCATTCATGAATTCAAGATTATCCAAGCCGTTTCGGCCAAATTAACCGACGCACAGGTTATTGGTATCTCTTCTAGAAACGCAATGATTCGCTTTTTTAACGAAGACCAAGAAGGCGAGCTTGCATCAAGCAAGAGTTTGGAATTATCTGGAGCAATCAACCAAAATCAATATGCTGCAAGTAATTCAAATGTACCTATGCAGGTTGGAGCGGACAAACTGCATATCAACGGCATTACCGGTAAAGGCGTTACTGTAGCGATGATCGACAGTGGTTTGAGTCAATCTTCAGCTATTCAGCAAAACACCTCGGGCTACGATAGAAATATTACACTTGTAAGCTCAGATGGCGATGTGCTTAGCAGGCTTCAAGATTTAAACGGACACGGTTCTAACGTTGCGAGTATATTGGCAGATAGTACCAGTACTTTTGATCAATATGGCTCTCCAACAGGTTCCCACAACGGTATAGCTCCAGATGTAGACTTGGTTATGATAAAGGCGTTTGATAAAAGCGGCGAATCTTCATATTCAACTGTCTTACAGGGCATCGAATATGCAATCGATAATAAAGACGCATTGAATATAAAAGTATTAAATGTTGCTTTTAGTTTTCCTGCAACATCTTTCTATTGGGAAGACCCAATCAACCAAGCGTTAATGAGAGCTTGGGATAGCGGTATCACGGTTATTGCTGCTGCAGGTAACGGCGGTAACCAAGATATGAGTATAGGCGTGCCGGGCAACAACCCTTACGTCATTACGGTCGGAGCGATGGACGACAATGCAACACCGTTTAATACTAGCGATGATAGAGTTGCGTCTTTCTCCAGTTTTGGTCCTACAGTAGAAGGTTTTTTGAAACCAGAATTGATCGCACCGGGTGTTAATGTAAAGGGAGCAGCGAGAAACTCTCGTGTTTCAGGCACTTCTCAAGCAACAGCCGCAACCGCTGGCATAGTCGCGTTGATGATTCAGCAAGATCCTAGTTTGACTCCAGACGAGATTAAATGTCGATTAATGTCTTCAGCTTCACAAGCAAAATACGCAAACGGCCAATTAGCTTTTAGCCCATTTGCTCAAGGTGCTGGTTTAGTGAATGCCGCAGCTGCAATTGATTCTACGGCAGTTGGTTGTGCAAATAATGGTTTGAACATCTTAAATGATATCAACCAAACGTCGCATTATTTTGGTCCTGCAGGTTTTGACAGCGAGACAAATGAATTTACGTTAGGAACGAATAACAGACACACTGACGGTGTTATCTGGTATGGCGCGAATGGCAAGAAAGTAGCTCCTGCAGAAACTGACGGTGTTATCTGGTATGGCGCGAATGGCAAGAAAGTAGCTCCTGCAGAAACTGACGGTGTTATCTGGTATGGCG
>CAJQOP010000102.1 GCA_905479945.1 uncultured Glaciecola sp.
AAAAATGAAGAAGTCATTGGGCTGGTTTATTGCGATTGCTGCTGTGATAGGGCTGTCGTCCTGTGGAGGCAAAAGCGCAGATAAAGGCGACGAAAGTGCTGAGGCTACTAACAATTCTGCGCCAGTAGAAACTATCAAATGGAAACTAGTCACTTCGTGGCCTAAAAATTTCCCAGGTTTAGGAAAAGGCCCTGAGACATTTGCCCAATATGTGAATGAAATGTCAGGTGGACGCATGGAAGTTAGAGTCTACGGGGCCGGTGAGTTGGTTCCAGGTTTTGAGGTATTCGATGCAGTATCAAGCGGCAGCGTAGAGATGGGCCATTCCGGTGCTTATTACTGGAAAGGTAAAATGCCCGCAGCGCCAATATTCGCAACTATTCCGTTTGGCATGAACTCTACCGAAATGAATGCTTGGTTGCACTACGGTGGTGGCTTGAAATTATGGCGCGAACTTTATGCACCTTATGGCGTGATCCCTTTTGCAGGCGGCAGTTCAGGTGCACAAATGGCAGGTTGGTTCAAAAAAGAAATCAATAGTTTGGAAGACTTCCAAGGCCTGAAAATGCGCATACCTGGCTTAGGTGGAGAAGTGTTTAAGGAAGTCGGCGGATTACCTATTACCTTAACTGGTGGTGAGTTATTCACAGCGCTTCAAACCGGCGCTGTTGATGCAGCTGAATGGGTTGGCCCATATAATGATTTAGCTTTTGGCTTACACAAAGCGGCTAAATATTACTATCATAGTGCTTGGCATGAACCTGGTACTTTGCTTGAGTTTACAGTTAATAAAGCGGCTTTTGATGCACTTCCAAAAGATCTTAAGAAAATTATCGAAGTAGCAACGCGAGCAGCAAATCAAGACATGCTTGACGAATACACCGCCAGAAACCCCAATGCGATGAAGCAGTTATTGGAGCAGCATGATATTGAAATGCGTCCTCTGCCTAAAGATATTATCGAGGCACTGAAAGTTGCAACAGCAAAAGTAATTAAACAAAAACGTTCTGAAGACCCAGCTTTTGACCGAATATATGCTTCGTATGACGCCTTTTTGCAGGACGTTAAGGCGTATCACAAAATATCAGAACAAGAATATTATGAGAACCGAGAGTAAGTTTTTGATCTGATCTGATTTGTTTATTGCCAGAATGGCACTAGAATGCGCGGTAACTATTACGCGTTAAAGAACACGCGGTAGAAAAGGAAGTTATTATGATCATCAAGCCAAAAGTTAGAGGTTTTATCTGCACCAATGCTCATCCTGCAGGTTGTGCAAAAAGTGTTGAGAATCAAATCAATTATGTTAAGTCTCAAAATGTATCGGGCAGTTCTGAGCTAGATGGTCCGAAGAATGTGTTGATTATTGGTTGCTCAACGGGTTATGGATTAGCTTCCAGAATTACATCTGCGTTCGGTTATGGCGCAAAAACGCTTGGGATCTGTTTCGAAAAAGAGCCTTCAGAACGCAAAACAGGCACGGCTGGTTGGTATAACACAGCTGCTTTTCATGACCAAGCTAAGGCACAAAACCTTTATGCTGAAACTATGAATGGCGATGCCTTTTCTGATGAAATGAAACATGCGGTAATTGATAAAATCAAACAAGATTTAGGCCAGGTTGACCTTATTATTTATAGCCTGGCTTCTCCCCGACGCACCGATCCCGACACGGGCGAAGTATTTAAGTCAACGCTAAAACCAGTTGGTCAGGAATACACAACTAAAACCTATGATACCGACAAAGACAAAGTGCATGAAATAACGCTTGAACCTGCCAATCAAGATGAAATAGACCAAACAGTTAAAGTAATGGGTGGCGAAGATTGGGAGCGCTGGTTAGTGATGCTAGCTGAAGCTGGCGTAGTTGCTGATAATGCAAAAACAACTTCATATACCTACATAGGTAAAGAGTTAACTTGGCCGATATACGGTCAAGCAACGATAGGCTTAGCTAAGGAAGACTTGGACAGGGCCGCCGCCGCGATTATCGCAAAATTAAAAGATAAAAACGTAAGTGCTAACGTCTCGTCTTTGAAAGCACTTGTAACCCAGGCCAGTTCAGCGATCCCAGTTATGCCACTTTACATTTCCTTGATTTATAAGGTCATGAAAGAAGAAGGTACTCATGAAGGATGTATTGAACAAATTGCGGGTCTTTATACAAGCTGCCTCTATGCTCAAAGCCCAATTGTGGACGAAATGAATCGCTATCACATGGAAGGGAAAGAAACTAACGAGTCTACTCAAGCAAAAATAAAAGCATTGTGGGACCAAGTAACGCAGGATAATTTCCATCAACTTAGTGATTATGCAGGCTATCACCACGAATTTTTAAATCTATTTGGCTTTGATATTCAAGGTGTAGATTATGACGCCGATGTTAACCATGTAGTAAATTGGTCGTAATTGTTGTTCGAAGCATAATAATTTGTATTTCAATTACCTAATAGGTATAGATATTTTGCCGTTGCTGCAAAACTAGTAATAAATGGCGCTACTATGCACTCAATACAGGTTTAGTCTGAGTGCATAGCAGATTCGCAGAAGTGCTAAGTGGAAGATTTTGTTCACAATCAAGCAATAAATTTAGGGTTTTAAGTGTTTTTTGCATAGCCTTTTAACCCCCATTAATGCTAAAATCGCGCCGTTCCTATGCTAGATGGAAGAACTGATAATCTGTTTCTCGGTTAATGCTGCTTCTGGAATGATTCGTTGACATATAACAATTATAAACCGCGGACGAGTGTAGACCTGAGTGAAAGGCCTACTTATTTTGTTATGTGAATATTTGAAAGGTGTCAATTAGTGAGGCCTGTAAGAAATAAATTTTAATTAGCTTCCATTGCACAACTGGTAGGCTCATTAAAATTGGTATCTTAAAATTAGAGTAGTCAATTACGTATGATAAAAATCAAGAAAGGCTTAGATCTTCCTATCGGAGGCGCACCGGAACAGATAGTCCATCTCGGACCAACTGTAACGAAAGTCGCAGTCCTTGGTGAAGAATACAACGGCATGCGACCAACAATGCATGTTCAAGTAGGAGACCTTGTCAAAAAAGGGCAGATGCTTTTTGAAGACAAGAAAAACCCGGGAATTAAATTCACAGCACCAGCTGCAGGTGAAATAATCGAAATTAATCGTGGTGCAAGACGTGTTTTGCAATCAGTGGTTATCAAGCTTCAGGGTGATGAGGAAGTTACTTTCCAATCATTTGACGCAGCTTCTCTAGGCTCAGCCGAGCGTGCAACGCTTAGCGAATTATTAGTCGAGTCTGGCGCATGGACAGCAATAAGAACGCGTCCGTATAGCAAAAATCCTGCAATAGGCTCAACACCTTCTTCTATATTTGTTTCTGCTATGGATACCAATCCATTGGCAGCTGACCCACAGGTCATTATTGCGAATAGAAAAGAAGATTTTGCATTTGGTCTAAAAGCCTTAGCAAAATTAACTGACGGCAAGGTTTTTGTGAGTAAGGCGCCTGGGTCTGACATCCATACTGGCGACGCTACTGTAGATATTAATGAGTTTGCAGGCCCCCATCCAGCTGGTCTTGTTGGCACTCACATTCATCATCTTGATCCTGTAGGCGCTAAAAAGTTTGTTTGGCATGTAGGTTATCAAGATGTCATTGCGATAGGTTCGTTGCTTCAGACTGGTAAGTTGGATTCAACTAAAGTTCTCTCTATTGCAGGCCCTGCGGCTAAGTCTCCAAAATTAATTAGCACTATTTTAGGAGCTAGCATTGACGAGTTAGTCGCTGAGCAGAAAATTGACGGTCCGGTGCGCACAATTTCAGGATCAGTTTTAAACGGCAACACAGCGGCAGGCCCTCAAGCCTATGTTGGTCGTTATCACAATCAAGTTTCTTTGCTTGTAGAAGACAATGAGAAAAAGTTATTTGGTTGGATTATGCCAGGAGCAAATCAACATTCAGTGACGCGTGCTTACTTAGGTCATTTGTCACCGAAAAAATTATTCAATATGACGACCACAACAAACGGTTCTGATCGTTCTATGGTGCCTATCGGCAACTACGAACGAATCATGCCCTTAGATATTATTCCAACCTTACTATTACGTGACCTGTTGTCAGGTGATAACGATGGAGCAGCTAGTCTAGGTGCATTAGAATTAGATGAAGAAGACTTATCGTTATGCACTTACGTTTGTCCTGGCAAATACAACTATGGCCCGGTCTTACGTGAATGTTTAACCAAGATTGAAGAAGAGGGTTAAGTCATGGGTTTAAAAACATATTTAGAAAAAATCGAACCTGATTTTGAACCAGGCGGGAAGTTTGAGAAGTTCTATGCGCTTTACGAAGCAGCGGCGACTATCTTCTACACACCGGGTAAAGTGAACACTGCCAACACGCATGTTAAAGACAGTATCGATTTAAAACGCATCATGATCATGGTTTGGCTAGCAACATTTCCAGCGATGTTTTATGGCATGTATAACGTAGGTGTGCAGGCTTCTTATGCGATTGAAGCTGGCGGCGCTCTTTACGACGGTTGGCAAGCTGGCTTGTTTACTATGCTAGGTGGAACACTGACCGCTGATTCTGGCATTTTCTCCATGTTGTTTTATGGGGCTTGTTTCTTTATTCCAATCTATGCGACGACGTTCATCGTCGGTGGATTTTGGGAAGTCATATTTGCTTCCGTTAGGAAACATGAAATTAACGAAGGTTTCTTCGTCACCTCAGTATTATTTGCACTGACTCTTCCGGCAACTATTCCACTTTGGCAGGTTGCATTAGGTATTACCTTCGGTATCGTTATTGCTAAAGAGATATTTGGTGGAACAGGTCGTAACTTCTTAAACCCTGCGCTATCTGGTCGTGCGTTCCTATACTTTGCATACCCTGCACAAATCTCTGGTGACCAACCTTGGATTGCTGCTGAGTTAGCCGATGGTTACTCGGGCGCAACTTGGTTGAGTAATGCAGCCAATGGCGAAATGGACTATTCAGATATGGGCCTCTGGATGAACTCATTTATTGGTAATATTCCAGGCTCAGTCGGTGAAGTGTCCACCTTAATGATTATGTTAGGTGGTTTGTTTATTATTTACTTAGGCATAGCCAGTTGGCGAATTGTATTAGGCGTTGCGCTAGGTATGACCTTCTTTAGTACCCTTTTGAATTTATTTGCAACAGATGCAAGTTCGATTTGGGCAATGCCCTTCTACTGGCACTTCGTTATCGGTGGTATGGCCTTTGGTATGTTCTTTATGGCAACTGACCCTGTGTCGGCATCATTTACCAACCAAGGCAAATGGATGTATGGTTTCTTTATCGGCTTG
>CAJQOP010000103.1 GCA_905479945.1 uncultured Glaciecola sp.
ATTTAGGCCCTGAAGGTGGTTCCGGAGGTGGCGAAATAGTCGCTCAGGGAACACCTGAAGCTATCTGTAAAGTAGAACGTTCACACACAGGTAAATTCTTAGCCTCAATGCTTGCTAAGCAGAAAGCAATATAGAATTTAAGTAAATTAGTGCTAGCGAGCAGTTGGGTAACCGCCCTGCTGCTTGCAAACAAGAGATAAGCCCATTTGTAAATTTTATAAGGCGTTTCTTAGACGGTTTTTAAACGGATTATTTTAAAAGCATTGCCTCAGAAGCATTGTCTCAGAAGCATTGTCCCAGGAATATTATTTCAAGAGCATTACCCAAATTGGAGAACGGCGTGTTAAGCATAGACTTCGAAGTACGTTTTTATGAAACCGACGCGCTGCAGCATGTCAGTAACACTGTGTTGGTAGGCTGGTTTGAAACCGCCCGGCTTCCTATTTTTAAGTACTTCACCCCTAATCTTGATTTACAAAATTGGCCGCTAATTTTGGCTAATTATAATGTCGATTTTCTAGAGCAAATATATCTAGCCCACCGCGTAGAAGTGAAAACTTGGATAAGCCGCATTGGTAACAGCTCGTTTGTAGTATACCAAGAGCTTTGGCAGCAAGACCGCAAAAAAGCCAAAGGCACAACAACCTTAGTGCGCTTCGACTATGCGACTAAGAAGGCAGTCCGCATACCCGATGATATCAGAGCGTTACTCGAGCAACACAAACTTGATCAAGATGGCATCGCTATATAAACTTGTTTTGCAGCATGAGGCGATAAGAGTATTATGACCGCAAACACTGATTTCATAGCAATTATAGACAATGCACTTTCGGCTGAATTATGTCAGCAAATTATTCAAACGTTTGAAAAAAGTGAGCATCTTGCTCCTGGTCGAACTGGTGGTGGTGTCGACACTAGCAAAAAGCGCTCGACAGATGTTTCCATTAGTCGCCATTCTGAATTCAAAGATATTTATCCTCAAGTTGCTAGTATTACGGGTAAATATTTAGTCGAATATTTTAAACAATATTATTTTGCACTTATCGGTCCAATTGGCCTCACTATGGCCGACATCAAAACAGGTGAACCGATCAAACTGAGCGCTGAAAACTTTGATGAGCAAGCCCTGCCGCGACTGCCACAAATTGTCAATTACCTGTTTCGTATTGGTGAAATAAACGCTCAAAAATACGTAGCCGGCGATGGCGGTTATCCTTACTGGCATTCTGAAAACTATCCAGTACAGGGCTCAACCGAAGCGCTGCACCGCAACCTTCTATTTATGTTTTATTTAAACGATGTTGATGAAGGTGGAGAAACCGAGTTTTATTACCAGAATAAAAAGGTTCAACCTAAAGCGGGCAGAATGGTGATTGCTCCTAGTGGGTTTACACACACTCATAGAGGTAACATTCCCGTTTCAAACGATAAATATATTCTTACTTCCTGGGTCCTATTCAACCCAGCAGAGAAAATATTTGCTCCTATTTAGATGCCTCTAAACGATATTATATTGCTGATTATCTTTGTACTTATCGCAAGACACAAAATCGAGCAACACAATTAGAGCGGTTTGGTCTGTATTCTCGTATTTACCGTTTGGATATAAATGATTTAATTAGCCCTGTTTTTGCAATAGCGTCGTTTACTCTTCAAATTTAATCGCAGTCCCGTAAACTAGAAGCTCAGCTGCACCTTGGGCAATCATTGATGTGCTGAAACGCACATTTATAACCGCGTCTGCACCTAGGGTTTTAGCTTCATCTAGCATACGATCAATGGCTTGCTCCCGACTTTCAGCCATTAACTTAGTATATTCAGTGATCTCTCCGCCAATGATATTCCTAAATATTGCCAAAATATCTTTACCTAAATGTCGGGCTCTAATCGTGTTGCCCCTAGCTAAGCCTAAATGTTGAGAAATTACTTTGCCCGCTACGTTTTCGCCTGTAGTTACTAAAATCTCTTTCATAATTTAACTCCTTTATATTTATCCGACTTACGTGCAATTATTTGCTGGCGCGCCACACTTAAAAACAAACCCAGTAGACCGCCCCATATCAAACTAGAAAAGATTTTTTCTGTAGTGCTTACATCACTTTCTATATAAAACCCAATGACGCCGAAAACCATCGCGACACATATACCAATTATGATGGCAGCCCAAGCAATCGTTTGCGCCCATGTTGAAGTTAAATCATGCAGCAATGCGTCTATTTGTTCAGCTTCGAGGCTTGGCGTTTGTTGGCCTTTAATACTTAATTTAATCGCGTTTAGCTGCTCAATATTTTGTGAGCAAGCTTCGCAATTTTGCATATGTAAATTAACTTGCTGACGCTGCTGTTGGGTTAACTCGTCATCTACATACCCGCAAAGCAATAGCTTAATCGAGTGGCAGTCTGTTGAATCCTGTTTTTCATCAAATAGTTCGTTATTCATAATAGTCTCCATGCTCTACAAGTTTTGCTAATTCGACTCTTAGGGCTAAGCGAGCTCGGTGTAATCTCGACATTACTGAGCCTGGTGCAATCCCCAAAATTTCGGCAATTTCTGAATATGAGAAATTGTGATAATCTTTTAGCAACACAATCTCTCGATGTGCGACACTCACTTTTTCCAAGGCTTTGTTTATGTTTTGCTTCAATTGTGCTTGGGTCAATAGGCCACTTGGTTCTAGTACTTCACTCACTTGAGTAATGTCATTGCCGTGGGAATTTGGCGGTTCATGGCTCAAATTTTCCTCATTAGTACTTCTTCTTAACTCACGATTGTTTGCTCTTAATTTATCAATCGACTTGTTTCTAACAACTTTAAAAAACCAAGGTTTAAAGGAATCAGCGCTGAGCGTCTTTGCTCTGCTATTGCTAAGCGCAATCGCCGCCGCGTCTTGAATCACATCATAAGCATCTGCTGGCTGGTTCAGCATTTTTGCCGCCAACTTGTATGCATCATTAATGAGCGAAACTAACTGCTTTTGCACGAGCTTGATTCCTTATTACTGCCTTTTGGCATCTTAAAGCTAAATTAAATGTACTTACTATGTTGGATCACGATTGTATGAACGATTGCTTAAAAGGCAAGATTCAATTATCTAAGGATCACTGCTCTGCAGTTTCTTTGATGCACAATCTCTGGGCCATACTATTAAAACGATTGAGCACAGTATTTTATTCCCTAAAGATCCAATTTAAATTAAGAATAGCGTTATTGAGCTAAAAATAAAAAACGCGAATACATCAAAATATCTTAGCTAAGCTTCAAAGTTAAGACTAAGATTAGGATGTAAACGTTTTATTCTGCTTTTAATCAACACTCATTATATTACTAAAAGGTTTTTCATGAGAATTTTACTTAATGTAGCTATGTTGGCTGCCACGTTATTTTTAACTGCATGCAACAGTACGCAGGGTATGTCTATTTATTCATTTACAAACTCAGAGCTGGAGTCCGTGCTCAGTCAACAATTGCCCGAGTTAAGTAAAAAGATGAGTTTAATGGGCTTACCGGTTCAGTTTGATGTCAACGAACTAAGCGTAGACATTGGCCCAGATAATCGTGATGTAGTTGCGCTCGGTGTTGACTCAGGTGCAGAAATTAATGCGTTTGCATTCAAATACCCAGTGCGTTTGAACCTAAAAATAGAAGGCAGCCCTTTTTACGATAGTGAAAAAAAAGCTGTCTATTTACGTAATATAAAATTACTTAACTCAAGTGTCGATGCTGCAGGATTTAAAGGTGATTTGGGCATGCTTAATAATGAAGCTATGAATATTATTAACGCTTTTTTAGCGGTAAACCCAGTATATAAATTAGATATGAGCGATCCTAAAATGGCACTGTTAAGCAAACTTCCCTTGAATATGAAAGTAGTTGAAGGGGCAATTAAGCTGATCCCACGCCTCTGATTTAATTCGCCTCAGGGTAGAGTTTTAGCTTTAGTACAGTTCCATTCAGCTTTGGTTCAGGCTAAGGGGCCTAAGTTGGTAAACAATTGTAATGTAAATGCGCAAAAGTGCGCCCAGGAGTTCAATTATGAAAAGCATAGCTATAGCAATTTTTTCAGTCAGTTTATTATTTTTTTCCGCCGCCAGTTTTGCTCAAGCGGAGGTCGAAATAACGTGGCAGGATCCAGAAAAATTTCGTGATGTGAGACCAACAAATGAATCGCGAACAAAATTTAGGGAACGTACTTTTAAACAACTAAACGAGTACATTGTTGAACTGGCTGAGGATTTACAGGAAGGGCAAAAGCTGGTTATGAATGTCACCAACTTAGACTTAGCCGGTGAAGTTCTGCCAGCATCTTTTGCGGGCTTAGGGCATAGTAGCTCTGACGTGCGCGTTATTAAGACGATACATATCCCGCGCATTAGTTTTGACTATCAGTTATTGTCCAGCGACGGCGAAGTGTTGCAAGAAAAAGAAGTGAAATTAAAGGACATGTCTTTTTTGAATCGCCAAAACCGTTTTTTCTCTAATGAAGCTCTGCGTTATGAAAAAAATATGCTGGCGGGATGGTTTAAAGACGAGTTTCCAAAACTAACTGCTAACAACTAAATTGGTCTATAAGCTGGCATTAAATAGTCCGCTAGTTAATTTTAAAATCAATAAAGCCACATTTTCTGTGGCTTTTTGCTATCTCTATTTTGACCTTACCCAATCCTTTGCAATAAAAAAAAGTGGTAGTTATGCCACTGGAATATTTTTGTAAGCCATATTTTTTTCTTTACCTCCAACAGTTACCTTAGAGTGCTAGACGTATTAAACATAACCTGACACAGTAAGATGTAAAAATGGAGTGTATACATGTGCGGAATATTTGCAGCGATGACACAAACAGGTATAAGCCCCCCACAACGTGATGCAGCGCTTAAATCACTGCATCATCGAGGGCCTGACGGCGCAGACAGTTGGACATCGAATGATGGACGCTGGGTATTAGGCCACACAAGATTATCCATCATTGGTTTGAATAATGGTAACCAGCCAATGACTAGTCCAGACAGTGCGCTGCATAGTGTTGTCAATGGTGAGTTTTATGGTTATCGTGAAATTCGAGACAAGCTATGTGCCAGAGGTTATCAATTTAAAACCGACAGCGACAGTGAGATTGCGCTGCACTTATATCATGAACGCGGCATGCAAGCAGCTTCTGAGTTACGCGGAGAGTTTGCCGTTATCATTGCAGATGAACGCGAGAAAGTAATGATTGCGATACGCGACCGCTTTGGTATTAAACCTCTTTACTATGCGGCTATTAACGGCAATGTGTATTTCGCTTCAGAAATAAAGGCCCTTTTAGCGCTGGGAGTTCCTGCTAAATGGGATATTGAAGGTGCTACTGGCGGACCAGGGAAATCTCACGAAATAACAGAATTTGAAGGCGTTCATTCAGTACCACAAGGCAGTTATGCCATTGCAAAAGATGGAAATGTTCGAATATATAGCTATTGGGATTGGGAATTCCCCACCGCAGCGCAAGTTAAAGAGGACACGCGCACCGAGGCAGAAGTTGTAGAAGAGTTCAAAGAAGCACTGCAAGACTCCGTTAAACAAAGGTTAGTAGCTGATGTTGAAGTTGCCTCTTATCTCAGTGGCGGTATCGACTCATGCGCCGTCCTAGGCTTGGCGCAGCAATGCATGGACAAACCTATTCGTGCGTTTACACTTACTTTCGAGAATCCCTTGTTTGATGAAGCTGCAATTGCTGAAGCTACAGCTAAGCATGTAGGCGCTACATATCACCCTATTCCGATTACGGGCCGGGACATTGCTGATTCCTATGGGGATGCTATTTGGCATAGCGAAACGCAAATGTTTAATGGCCATGGTGTAGCAAAATACCTTCTTAGCCAAGCCGTCCAAAAAGCAGGCATCAAAGTTGTTTTTACCGGAGAGGGAGCCGACGAGATGCTGGGAGGCTATCCGTTTTTTCGGGCGGATGCAGTAAACAACAACCCGGCCTTGAGCAGCGCTGAAAAATCTGCGTTTATGGATGAAATGTTTGGCACTAATGAGGCAACTCGGGCCCTAGTTATGCCAAAGCAAGTTAACAACGAGGAGATGCTAGCTATTCAAAGTAGGCTAGGTTGGGTGCCTGCTAGCCTCAATGTAAGCTTGGCTATGAGAAATGGCATTGCTTCCTTTTGGTCGCCCGAAGTGAAAATGAAAATGCAGGGACATTATCCTCTAGTGTCTAATCTCGATCGCTTGCCATTGAAGCAGCGTATAGCAGGCCGCGATCATCTAAATCAAGCCTTATACATCCATTCAAAAACCCTTTTACCTAACTTCATTTTGAATTATCTGGGCGACCGTATGGAAATGGCGCACTCCATAGAAGGACGCGTCCCTTTTCTTGATCATCGCGTAGCAGAAGTCGCGGCGCGTGTTCCAGTAAATATGAAAGTAAAAGGAATTCGTGAAAAGCATGTATTACGTGAAGCTGCTAAAGAGGTTTTAATACCAGAAGTCTACAATCGTCAAAAACACCCTTTCACCACGCCACCTGCAGGCGACAAAAATGATCCAATGTTGGCATTTTATCGTGATACTTTTTCATCACAGGCGGCAAAAAACCAACCCATTTACAACATGAAAAAAGCTCACTTGGCGTTGGATAACTTGTTCGAATGTCCTGTCGACAAGCGTATTGCAATAGAGGCAGGCCTGCAACGTATTGCAAGTGTGATTATTATGCAGGAGAAATTTGGCATGAGTTAAGTAAAACAAACTCAGGAAATAAGCTTAGGTTGATGCCTAAGCTTATTAGTGCTTCCATGCTCTTGTATTAATTTACCCCGAAAGCAAGTGCCATTGAACTCAGCACCTGTGCTCTTTCATCAATAACAGATGCTTCATCACCTACAGTCTCAGCTTGAGTCAGGTTTCTGTTTGCTGAATCATTAATATTCATAATACTCTCTGAAATCTCCTTGGATACCATACTTTGCTCTTCTGAGGCAGTTGATATTTGAAAAGCCAAATCAGATATTGAGGACACTTCATCATACACTTTAAAAACAATATCTCGGGTAGCGGTGGTTTCATTTACACAATCGTCCGCAGCGGCTTTGCCTTTTAGCATAACCTGAGACCATTTTAATAAAGTCGACTGTATTTCGCTTACCGACGTTTGAATCTGTTCGGTAGCCGAATGCGTTCGACTTGATAGTGCGCGCACTTCATCTGCAACGACGGAAAATCCTCGGCCTTGCTCGCCAGCTCGAGCAGCTTCAATTGCTGCATTTAGCGCTAGTAAGTTAGTTTGATCGGCTATTCCTTGAATTTCTTGCATCACACTACCAATTCTCTCAGCTTCAATTACCAATTCACTTGCAGTGTCAGCTGATTGAGCAACATCGACGGCTAACTCTGACACTCTGTCCATAGTATTCGCCATTAAATCTGTAGCTGCGCGACAATCTTTATGCACAGATTCGACTTTTTCAGAGGTATTTACTGTGTTACTTGCCACTTCAGTAATAGAAGCTGTCATTTCTTCCATTGCAGCGCTTACTTGCGCAAGTTCACCCACTTCTTGCTCAACACCATCCTTTGCTGATGCTGAGGCATCCTTTAAGGACATTACTCTTTCAGTTAATGTTTGGGTGCTATCAACAATGCGGCCTAATATCGTTTTCACTTTTCCTTCGAGCATTTTAATATTAAAATCTATAATCCCTGAAGTACCCCGGCCACTATAAACAAAGCGAGAGAGACTATCGTAATCATTACGAGATTTTTCAACATATCGGCCCAAATCAATAAGTTCTTGTTTAAATAATACATAAGGCATTAACAATATTAAAACAGCGAAAGCCGGGTGCCAAAATGATAAGCCCACCATCGTGAGGCCGAACATTACATTTATTGTGTGTCTTAATGTGAAATTCAGCGCAAGGCTATCAGCGCGATGCTTTCCAGCATTTAAGTCTGGATATATTGTTTCTGCATTTTTTTGGAATTCAGGTGATAATACGGTTCGAACTGATTGATAGCCGACAAGCTCCCCATTTTCGAAAACCGGTGAAACAAATGCATCCACCCAATAATACCTACCATCTTTGCAACGGTTCTTAACAGCTCCGCGCCAAGGTTGACGAGCTTTCAACTTTTCCCACATATCGCCAAAGGCAGCTTTGGGCATATCTGGGTGACGAACCATATTATGATTTTGACCGACTAGTTCAGATTGTGTGTAACCAGCCACACGGCAAAAAGCTTCATTAGCGTAAGTAATTACCCCTCGCACATCTGTTACGGATACCAATTCTTCTTGGGCCGTAAATCTCACTTCTTCATTAATTAAATGCTGACTTTGGTTACGCATATTTCTTTTATCCTAGTTGTTATCATCAGGTTTGAGCTTTATCGAGTTGGTATATGCAAATGTTTTCAAAATTTCGCTCCAAACCGAACCTTAGTAATTCTGAGCAAATGTATTAAAGCGCAGACATCCCATTGCGCCCTGAAATACAGTGGCAATTGCTTGTGTGTCGCTATTTATAAATAAAGCTTGATGTTAAAACCTACTTTTATTTAAAATCATTTTCTCTACTACTTTATCTGTCAAACATCTAAATTCTTTAGAAAAATAGTGCAGCAATCATAATACTATTTTGATATTAAACTTCTCCTAATTATATACTTTAGTATATAAGCTGGGCGATTGAGCTTGTATTCCTAGTTAAATCCAATCATAAACATACGTATTGTTGCTAAGGAGATATTTGACTTAGTTCCATCAATCTCTATAACTAAGGTATTTGTGTCGGTAACTATCCAGAAAAAAGCTCACTTGGCGATGGATAACTTGTTCGAATGTCCTGGCGACAAGCGCATTGCAATAGAGGCAGGCTTGCAACGTATTGCAAGTGTGATTATTATGCAGGAAAAATTTGGCATGAGTTGATCGCGAGGGCTAATTAGCCCTCGACTTCAATTAACTAAGGTGACGCAGTCTTAATACTCCGAGTCCAAATACGGTGATAGTTAGACAAACCATACTCCCAGGGGCTGTAACATAGATCGGCTCACTAGCAATCTTGGCCTGAGTCAAATACGACATGCGATGTGCCATAGTTATTTCCTCTCCTGGTTGAAGCGTAATGCCCAAGACATAGGCCATTGTGCCGGTAGCCACAGCGTCACCGTCGACGGCTCCAGAGTTAAAAGTACGAGCAATTCCTGACATACTCAAATGCCCAGTGCCAGCGACATCTGTTTCTCTAGTCATTGAAGAGGTTGCTCTATCACCTATGCGCTCTTCGTTGAAGATGTAAGGTGCTAAATCGGCAAATTGGATGTTCAGCACATTTGACGAAGTAAACCACAAACCAGCTGTTGCAACGCTTTCGGCAAAGCTGTTTATTCCACTAGCTACGGCAAACATATTCATTTCAAAAACGCCCTGAATACCAAAGGTGAGCGCAGTGGCGTTTTGGTTACTGATTGAAAATCGACGTTCATTAAATACCTTAGCGTTTGCTGAAGCCTCGTGGAAGTCGGTGGTTAGCGACGCTTGTGACAAGCTTTCTCCCCACACGCCACGCTCAGAAACATCGCTAGTGTTGTCTTCATCCACTTCTCTAATTTGGTATAAACGATGATTGTTGGACGCTACCGCGCCTTCTGTACCGCCATTTCGGGTGGAACTATCAAGCCTGAAAAACCGAGAAGGGACTTCTGGTGCCAAACCAGCAATAACAGTGAGTGAGTCTTCGAATGGCACCGCGTCGGGTGAATTCAGAAAACTGTCTTGCGATAATTCTAAGGCTAGCGGATCTAGGGTTCGCACTTCTAAACCCAGCGGCAGAGGTCCGCCACCAGCAATCAGCAGACTGTTACTTAAGTTGACCCCAGTTGAAGCATTGATAGGTATAGCAAGGGCTGGTTTCGTGCATATTAGAAAAAAAATCGCAGTGATCATTAACAAGTGTTTCATGAGATGTTCCTTTACTCAGTGTGTCCTCACATCATAAAGAAATCTCAGAATTACGACCTGCGTGTTAATACCCAATTTTCGGTGCCGACGTACTCAATTTTGGATTTAAGTAGATCAATAAAACACACGAATATACGAAAACTGTCTTCCATTACCCTTCAAATGCAGTCACCAACTCACCTTTTAAAGTGTAGCCAACGCTTGCA
>CAJQOP010000104.1 GCA_905479945.1 uncultured Glaciecola sp.
AAGAGAGCATATGACGCAAGACGTTGCTGCATATGTGAAATATTACAATCTGGAGCGATTGCATTCGTCGAATAACGATCAATCACCCATTGAGTATGAAAACTCCTTTAGGGAAGTGTCCGGTTGGACTTGACCAGAACATGCTGATCCGTCAGGGAAATTGCGGCCAAATAGACAACGGAGTAGGTTTCGGTGTTCAATATGGTGGCGTATTAGGTTACCAATTATCTTATACACAATCGCAAAACAAATATAGAGCTTCAGTTGGTCTTATCGGAGCCAGTTTGGGATATGATTATTATCTGTCGGATACTTTTTCGATGGGTGCAACGTACACCATATCTGGTAGAAATGTTTCATCACTGAATATCAATTACGTACCTTCAGGATATACAAATAATGGCTGGATTTTCGGTATTGACTTAGCGCGTATCGACGGTCAAAGTGCAGGCGGGAGTAGCTTCTTTTTGAGAAAGGAAAAGAAGAGTAAAAATATAATATTTTTTAGTGCCGGCTATAAGTTTTAAACCAATAGAAATACTCGACCCGGCTTACGCAGAAATCACTATGTTTCCAGGTAAGAAAGTGAGGCCCAAAATTATTGCTGCACTTGCTTATAAATCCTCTTGATGCGAGTTGCTAATGCTTATTTCTTGAGTCTTCAATCTCTTGTTCTATTATTTCTTCACGCTGATGTATAGGCAAAAGCTGCTGTGTAAATTCCGGAAGCAGGTCTCGGACATTAGGTGATGTAATCGATGCAATGGGGGCAACACTGCATTCAATGCCTCTATCTATAAGATCTAAACAAACGGTATTATTCTTTGAAGTTTGATAAGCAATATCCTGTTGGTTTGCGCAGGCTGTGAGTAGTGTGAAACACATTATCGTCAATGCTGCTCTTCTTGCGCTAAATCTTGCAGTATGCATAATTCTCATTAGTTAGACCTTTCGTATTGTGATAATCAAAATCCACGTGTTGCATGTGTATTTCTTGAAACAGTTTACGACACTAACTCAAAAGTAATACACATACCTGTTTCATTCAACTGTTCTTTGCCAATTATTTCTGAATGCCAATCGCCCCAATAGAAGTTATCAAGCGTGACTTTCATACCACCAATTTTGTATCTGTTTATATAACCATTGCTATACCATTTGGAATCCATGTATTGATCTACAAACAAATAATCGATATAGCTATAACAATCAGCGGGCCAAGATACTCACCTTAATTATAATTAGGTAACATCAAAAAAGCCAACACGAGGTTGGCTTTACACTTTATATTCCTATCACTAAATGCTCTCTATTGAACATCACATGGAGTCAATTTCCAAATTTTATCCACATAATCTGCAATAGAACGGTCTGAGGTGAATTTCCCCATCTTAGCTGTATTTAGAATCGCCATTTTTGCCCATCGTGCTTTGTCTCTGTACGCTTCATCTAAGGCCTTATTAGCCTCACTATAAGACTCAAAGTCAGCTAATACCATGTAAGGATCACCACCAGACAGCATGCTATTCTTCAAGCTTGACAATGCGCCGGGGCGGCCTGGTGTAAAGTAATCGCTGTCTAACCAATCCAAAACCGATTTTACTTCTTTGTTCTGAAAGTAAATATCAAACGGGTTGTATCCCTTTTCGCCAAGTTCAGTTACTTCCTCTACCGTCATACCAAAAATAAAGATATTGTCGCCACCCACTTCTTCGGCAATTTCGATATTTGCACCATCAAGAGTTCCTATAGTTACCGCACCGTTAAGCGCCAGTTTCATATTACCCGTGCCTGAAGCTTCTTTGCCTGCAGTTGAAATTTGTTGAGAAACATCTGCCGCAGGGATCATTTTCTCAGCTAGTGATACACGATAGTTAGGCATGAATACCACTTTTATCTTATGGTTTACACGCGGATCATTATTTATTTTGTCTGCTACCTTATTAATAGCGAATATAATATCCTTCGCTAAGGTATAACTAGGCGCGGCCTTTGCACCAAAAATGAATACGCGGGGATGTATGTCGTAGTCAGGATTTTCAAGCAGCCTTCGATATAACGCCATGATATGGATCAAATTTAGGTGTTGACGCTTATACTCGTGTAATCGCTTAATTTGGATATCAAAGATAGCTTTGGTGTCAACAGTAATGCCAGTTTGATGCTTAATTTCCGCAGCTAGGGCTTCTTTGTTCGCCTGCTTAACTTTC
Source organism: uncultured Glaciecola sp. (assembly GCA_905479945.1). Lineage (GTDB taxonomy): Bacteria > Pseudomonadota > Gammaproteobacteria > Enterobacterales > Alteromonadaceae > Glaciecola. The sequence goes on from CAJQOP010000104.1 coordinate 2,211, forward strand.
ATGAATTGGTTTTGAAAAGTCTTATTGTCAGCAAATTCCGACAGTTTGTCCAAGTTAGACAATTTCGAAGGCCAATCCTTACCTATTTTTTTACTAACCAATTCAGACAGTAATGGATTGCAGGCTTTTAGCCAACGTCTGGGCGTTATGCCATTTGTTACATTGGTCAATTTACCCGGCCACAAAGCTTCAAATTCAGGGAACAAGTTTTCTTTAACTAGTTTCGAATGGATTTCGGCAACACCGTTTACCGCAAATGAACCTATGACAGATAAATTACCCATTCTGACCATCTTTTCACTGTTTTCTTCAATAATTGAAAGTTTGGATTTAATCACGTTATCGCCTGGCCACTTCTTCTCAACTAAGCTTAAAAAACGATGGTTAATCTCGTAAATAATTTCAATATGACGTGGTAATATTTTTTCGATCATTCTAACAGGCCACTTTTCTAGGGCTTCTGGTAGTAATGTATGATTGGTGTATGCAAACGTTTTAGAGCAAATCTCCCATGCTGCATCCCAATCCAATTCTGCTCGGTCAACCAATATGCGCATAAGCTCAGGGATAGCAATTGCAGGATGCGTGTCGTTAAGCTGAATAACAACTTGTTCAGAAAAACGACTCCAATCGTCGCCATGCGCTCTTTTATAACGACGAATAATGTCCTTTAAGGAACATGCGCAAAAGAAATATTGCTGAATAAGACGCAGTTCTTTGCCTGCTTCAGTTTCATCATTGGGATATAGCACTTTTGAAATCGTTTCAGATTGAACATTTTCACGTTGTGCATCCACATACCCACCAGAATTAAACACATCCCAATTGAAGTAACCTGAAGATTGACTTTCCCACAGACGCAAGACGTTAACAGTTTTAGCACCGTAACCCACTACAGGAATATCCCAAGGAACGCCTTTGACAATATTTCCTGGGTGCCACTCTTTCTGAACACGGCCATTTTCACCATATTTGGTTTCTACATATCCGTACAGAGGTACTTCTTGAATTGATTCTGGGCGACATATTTCCCAAGGGTTGCCATAATCACGCCAGCTATCAGGCCTTTCGATTTGTGCACCATTTTTTATTTCCTGGCGAAATAAGCCATGCTCGTAATGGATACCATAGCCAATTGCAGGTAAATCCATAGTAGCTAATGAATCAATAAAACAAGCAGCTAGTCGGCCAAGGCCTCCGTTACCAAGCGCCATGTCAGGCTCTTCTTCTAGTATATCGCTTAGTTCAACACCCAACTCTTTCAATGCTGCATCAGCTGTTTCAAACAGATTAAAATTATGCATATTATTGGATAGCAACCGACCCATTAGAAATTCTGCTGAAAAGTAATGAACGGCACGAGTGTCATTTATATAATGTGATTTTTGCGTTGAGCGAAGACGCTCTAATACTAGTTCTTGCATCGCTGCGCTAGTTGCTTTCCACCAAGCGTGGTTGTTCGCCTTATTTTCGTCGGTGCCCAACGTAGAGTGCAAGTGCTTTACTATCGACTGCTTTATTTCAGCTTTTGTTAGTGAAATAGGAGAATTGTCTGACGATTTCTTATTGGTCGTCGCTTTAGGAGTCGTTTTTACTGATGTACTAGTGGTTTTACTTGAAGATGCCATGCTTTTATCTCTCTCATTGAAAAACTTACTGTAATTTTATTACAGCTATTGAGATAAAACCATGCAAATTCTTATAAAAACGCATAAACATGTTAACAAAATGTAAACTTATTAGAGTTTTATTCTAAAACAACATTATTTAGTAATAATTTTACACTATATTAACAATATTAATTATCTTTATTAACAATCAATTGTTACTTAGTACATCCCCAACTAATTCCTCTGCTTCTTTAATCAGATTTTGTAAGTGACTTTCACCCAAAAAGCTCTCAGCATATATTTTATACACATTTTCAGTGCCTGAGGGCCGCGCAGCAAACCAGCCATTTTTAGTGCTTACCTTAACGCCTCCTATTGCCGCATTATTGCCAGGCGCATGTGTTTGAATATTTGTGATTGCTTCGCCAGCCAACGTATCCGCTTTTACGACATTTGCGTCCATATTCGACAGCACAGATTTTTGTTCTAATGTTGCTGCGACATCAATTCTTGTGTAACAAGGTTTTCCATGTATTGCGACTAACTTTTCATACTGTTGCGACGGGTCTTGGCCCATAGTGGCCGTCATCTCTGCCGCCAACAGACACATGATAAAACCATCCTTATCCGTTGCCCAAGGTGTTCCATTTTTTCGCAAAAATATCCCGCCAGCTGACTCTTCGCCAGCGAAGCCAATAGTTTGCGCATTTAGTCCTTCGACAAACCACTTAAAACCAACCGGCATTTCCTTAATTTCGCGGCCGATGCTCTCGCAGACTCGATCAATCATGCTGCTAGAAACTAGTGTTTTTCCAACGTGCAAATGGGCTGGCCATGAGGGTCTATTTTGATACAAATAGTTTATCGCCACTGCTAAGTAATTATTTGGATTCATTAGACCCGCGGTCGGCGTTACAATCCCGTGGCGATCAAAATCAGGGTCATTGCCGAATGCCAAATCAAATTTATCCTTTAAACCTATCAAACCAGACATGGCGCTTTCTGAAGAGCAGTCCATTCTGATTTTGCCGTCTTTATCACAATGCATAAAACTAAATTGTTGATCGACTTTCTTATTCACCACTTCAATATTGAGCTTATATTTTTCAGCAATACGATCCCAGTAATGGATACCTGATCCACCCAATGGATCTGTCCCTAATGTTAAGTTTGCTTCGGCAATAGCCGACATATTAATTACTTGGTCTAATTCGTTAATATAAATTGTCGCAAAATCGCACGTCGTAACGTGAGGTGAATTCATCGCTTTACTTATCGACATCCTGCGAACTTGCTGACAACCATTCGCAATTATTTCATTCGCCCTTTTTTGAATCTGATCCGTGGCATTTGAGTCGGCAGGTCCACCATGCGGAGGATTATATTTAAAACCACCATCGCTTGGTGGATTGTGAGATGGCGTAATAACAACACCATCTGCAAAACCGCCCTTTCTACCCTTGTTATAATTAAGAATGCAGTGAGATATAACCGGCGTGGGCGTAAACCCATTATTTTCCTGTATTACGATATCAACATTATTAGCGGCTAACACTTCAATACATGTCGTAATTGCCGCTTCAGATAGCGCATGTGTATCCATTCCAATAAAAATTGGCCCAGTAATATTATTACCCACTCTAAAATCAGCCAGTGCTTGTGATATTGCTGCAATATGTATATCGTTAAAGGTAATTAATGATGAGCTACCGCGGTGACCGGATGTACCAAAACTTACGCGCTGCTGGGCTATTTCGACCGATGGTTGGTAGCTGTAATAATCCGAAATTAAACGAGCGACGTTAACTAACATATTCGACGTTGCAAGCTTACCTGCCATTGGATGAAGACTCATGTTTTTCCTTATTTTTCCTAAGATTTCTTAAGCTGATTTATTGCCCTGAAACCCAACTCTACACGAAGTAAAAACATACATACATAGGTATTAATCTGGTAAGCGTAGTTTTTAGCAATTTCTATTACACTTAAATCAAAATAGCGAATACTAAAAACAGATGCGAAAAGATATAGAAAACTGTGTTGCAGCAATAAAGCAGAAGATCAAAGGGAAGGATGAGCAAATCCAGTTGGCGCTTGTCTGTTTGTTAGCTAAAGGCCATCTGTTATTGGAAGATCTCCCAGGAATGGGTAAGACAACGCTAAGCCAGTGCCTAGCTTCAGTATTGAGCATGGAATACGCTAGAGTCCAGTTTACATCTGATTTATTACCCGCTGACATGTTAGGTGTCAATATTTACGAGTCGGACACGCATCAATTTACATTTCATCCAGGTCCAATATTTCATCAGGTATTACTAGCCGATGAAATTAATAGAGCTAGCCCAAAAACGCAGAGTGCATTACTTGAGGCAATGGCCGAAAGCCAAGTAACTATTGATGGAACGAGTTATGAGTTGCCCTCGCCGTTCTTTGTTATTGCAACACAAAACCCATTATTTCAATCTGGAACTTATCCACTACCTGAGTCGCAAATTGACCGTTTTACAATGAAGCTTTCGCTTGGTTTCCCTAATTTCGAAGCGGAAAAATCTATGCTATTGAGTAATGATGAAAGCACATTTAACGAAACTGTATTAAACACAGACCTACTCCTTAGTCTCCAGCAGCAAGTAAGTAAAGTTGTTGTTAGCGAGTCAATTGTTGATTACATTTTAGCTTTAGTTAATGCAACTAGACACTCTCAAGAATTTCCAAACGCCTTATCGCCGCGAGCCTCAAAAGCTATTTACCATTGCGCTCAAGCATTTGCATTTATGCATGACAGAGATTTTGTCATTCCTGAAGACGTGCAAATGATCCTACCAGCAGTAACAGAGCATCGACTGCGAGGTCAAGATCAGTATGCGCAAACCACTAACCTGCTAAGTAAACAACTGCTAAACAAAGTCGACCCTATTGCAGCCTGAGGAAGTTGCCATGAAAACTTGGACACAATCAAAGGTTGATCGTTGGCTAGATAAGCGGATACCACCCAGTAATGCCTATCAGTTTGATGTAAACAACACATTTATATTGCCTACAAAATTCGGCTGGACAATGCTTGGCCTTATGAGTTGTTTGTTCATTTTAGGAACTAATTATCAAAACAACGTAATTTTGATGTTTTGCTACTTTATTTTCGCCCTACTCTTACTTTCAATGTTTCATAGCTATGTGAGCTTTGTCCAATTTCATATTAGCTTTCATCCAATAGATAACACTTTTGCTAATCAACTTGTCCAAGTTAAGCTAGATTTGAAAAGTAAAGAAAACCGCTCCAATTTACATGCATTGTCTACCATAGCTATTTACAACAAAGAACATTCTGTTTATCAATACTTAGAGGATGGTAGCAATATTGTTGATATCGGCAGTTATGAAAGAGGCATTCATAGCGTGGGTCGTCTCTCGGTGGAAAGCATTTTCCCATTCGGAATGTTTAGGTGCTGGACGCATCTTAGCGTGCCAAGTCAGTTTTTTGTTTATCCGGCACCAAAACGCTGCGGCTTACAATTACGACAACAACAAAGTCAGGGCCATTCAGGCAATAAAACAGGCACTCCAGTCACTACAGACGACCTACAAGGCATTAGGGACTATCGAGACTCAGATCCGATCCACCATGTTTCATGGAAGCATTTTGCAAAAGGCCAAGGCCTATTAACTAAAGACTTTAGTGAGCGCGCTGCTATTTCAGGATGGCTGCACTTTGACGACTACATAAAGGACAGCCCGACAAAGATAATTATTGAAGAAGCATTGTGTGAACTCAGTTATCAAGTTTTAGAACTAACTAAGCAAGATGCAAATTTTGGCTTTTCAATCGGTAAACATCAGATCATGCCAAATACTGGTTTAAAACATCAGCAGCAGTGTTTGGAACTATTGGCACTATATTCCGCAAAAACACAATTTACTGGCGATAAAAGCCAGAGCCAGAGAAAATTGTGAGATGAAACGTAAAAAGGTACATAATCAAAAAATAGCTTCACTTACAATTTTAGGTACATTCGCGATACTTATACTTTCGTTATTGGAACCTCTAATGGGTTGGGTGCTTGTCCTTTGCGCTTGTTCATTAAGTATCACTTTGTATAAGGCTTTTAAACGAAGTTCACCCTTAAAAAATTCGATACTAAATCTACTTGCCGTTCTGTGCATATCAATACTTATTTGGCTTGCCCCAGATTATGGTTTATTAAAAACAATGATAAACTTACTAGTGGTGGCTTGCTGCTTAAAGATACTTAACCTGCATCATACAGGTGACTATCAAATGGTTGCCTCAATTCAATTATTTCTTGTTGCTTGCGGTTTGATATTTCATCAAAGCCTACTCAACAGTCTGTCTTTTGCTTGTTTGGTCATTCTTATATTTTATGTCCTACATGCAATTAAAATTAAAAATACCGAACTTAAAACGTATCTTAAACATACGATAATACTGTTGTTCCAAGCAATCCCAATTGCCGGGCTACTATTTTTTGTCACCCCCAAGCTTTCGCCGCTCTGGCAGATGCCCGTTAGTAAATCAAATACAACCGGATTGTCTGAAAGTATGACACCCGGAGATATTGCTAGTCTGGCCAAATCTGATGAGCTAGTTTTTAGAGCAGAATTTAAAGGGCTGCCGCCTTCACCACAAGAGCGTTACTGGAGAGCAATAGTACTGGATGAATTTGATGGTAAAACATGGTCAATTGCTAAAGCCAATAAGAGTTTTGATGGTCCACCAACCGTCGAATTCAGCGGAACATTTCTTGATTATATAGTGATAGCTCAGCCAAGCTCTACCAAGTGGCTTTATACGCTAGATATCCCAATATTAATGCAGGGCTTGTCTACGCAAACTATTTCTATTAACCAGCAATTTCAGCTTAGTGCTAGTACTCCTATGTA
>CAJQOP010000105.1 GCA_905479945.1 uncultured Glaciecola sp.
ATTTTTGGTTATCGCAGCTATCGCATCTGCGTTACCTTTGTTTGCCAAAGGGTATAGCAAATAGTTTGATTGTGGAGCGGACAGCAATAAATGCTGGGACAATAATCGCGAAGGAGATTGACAAGAGTCACTCCCGAGAACAAGACTGACTGCAAAAACGAAAACTAACATTTTTAGATAGTTGAGTATTAAATTCACTTTTTCACCACCTAGATTGTCAGAACGTGTCAAAGGTTAATTAAAACCACTACAATGACTCGGGTATCGTTTCTGACACTGTTTCTGTTGTTTGCTTTCTTTTTTCTCTCAGCCTCACCAGTTCAATTCGAGAATAGCGATGTTCAACATACTCAAACACATTGGTACTTAACGATAGCTTAAAGTAGTTCGCCGCTTTCACTTTATTACCTATATCACTGTGATACTTGCCCAAATAGAAATAGGCTTCGCACAAACGATCATTCAGTTGTTTTTGACTGCTTACATCGTCGACCAAGTCAGCAACTACGGCTGTTTCATCAATTTCACCTAAGTAGAAATCGACAAGACTAGTGGCCCAGTTATTGTCATCTAGTTGCTTACGGTAAATAGCCAAATTGACAAATGCTTGTTGCCTATCAACATTTTGTTCAACAATAAAAGACCAAAGTACGCGATAAGGGTCTTTTTTGTCCTTTTCATAAAACCGTTTTAAGTCTGCAATAGCTAGCTCTGCGCGACCACCATAATACAAAGCAATCCCCCTATTGAGGATTGCAAAGTCATATTCTGGATTGATGTCTAAGGTTGAGTCAAATGACTCATAAGCCTGTATAAAATCCATCTGTTGGATATGGTGAATACCAATTGAGTTGTGTGCTTCGGCCATATCGGGCTTAAGCTGCAACGCTTGGCTGTAGTCGAATCTTGCTAAGCCTGACAAACCGACACTGTCGTATAGCATGCCACGCTGAAACAAAAGTTCTGCACGTTCCTCATCCTTTAACGGCGCTTGTGTAAGAATATGATTATAGCGCGCTATTGCCATTTGCGAGCGCGTATTGATTGGTTCAGGCTCGGCCAATAGCAGATTACCCATTGGTCCTGAAGAGTTGTTTCTCGAGCTTGTACAGCCTGACGCAAGCAGACTTAGACCTATCGCAACACAAATGCCTATAAGTTTTTTATTTAGGTTCACAAAATTCCTTATTCGCAGCCACTCTATTGGCTTTCTTATACTCTTATTTTCTATTTACTATTTACTATTTACTAGGGCCAATGGGCCAGACTTATAAATTAACAATTTCCTGACAACTAATAAAGTGTGGCTTAGCTTATTTTCGCTTCTTTGCTGCACTTTTCGCATTAAAAGCGGTCATTTGCTCGTCTGTTGCCGGCAATTGATGATTTGCTTTCCATTCACTATAAGGCATTTTGTATACGGCCTCTTTTGCTTGAGCATCAGATAAATCTATGCCTCTGTCTTCAGCAGCAGCAAGATACCATTTAGACAAGCAATTACGGCAGAAGTCAGCTAATAACATTAGCTCAATATTTTGTACTTGTTTATTGCTATCTAAATGATCGACTAAACGTCTGAATGCAGCTGCTTCTAGTTCAGTTTTTTGTTGTTCATTCATACTATCTATTCCTATAAAAATTAACAAAAAAGGAGCCGAAGCTCCTCTTTTAATTATCAAATTTCACTTTAAAATGGTTATTACCACTCAATAAAAGTAAATTATTCACCTTCACTTGGTGCATCAGTAGCTGGCTTTTCTAGCAACTCTTTGATACTCAAACGAATGCGGTTTTGACGATCAATTTCCATTACCTTAACGTCGACCATTTGGCCTTCTTTAAGGTAATCACTAACTTTAGCAACTCTGTCGTGAGCGATTTGACTGATATGCACTAGGCCTTCTTTGCCTGGCAACACTTCAACAAACGCACCGAAATCAACAATACGCATTACTTTACCGTTGTAGACAGTGCCTACTTCGATTTCAGCTGTTACAGCTTTGATGCGGTCAATGGCGATATCAGCTTTCGCTTTTTCAGTTGCGAAAATCTTGATAGTACCGTCGTCTTCAATCTCGATGTTAGTATCAGAAGCTTCAGTGATCGATCTGATCATTGCGCCGCCTTTACCAATAACGTCACGGATTTTATCTTGGTCAACTTTCATTTTATAAATACGCGGAGCGTATTCTGACATTTCGTCACGGTGACCAGATATCGCAGAATCCATTACTTCAAGAATATGCAAGCGTGCTTCTTTTGCTTGCTTCAATGCTAACTGCATGATTTCTTGAGTAATACCTTCAATTTTGATATCCATTTGAAGAGCAGTAATACCGCCAGTTGTACCGGCTACTTTAAAGTCCATATCACCTAAGTGATCTTCGTCACCTAAGATGTCAGAAAGAACCACAAAGTTTTCGTCTGATTTAACTAGGCCCATTGCGATACCCGCAACAGAAGCTTTAATAGGAACACCAGCGTCCATCAATGCTAATGAAGCACCACAAACTGATGCCATTGACGATGAACCGTTAGATTCAGTAATTTCAGACACGATACGAACAACGTATGGGAAGTCTTCAGCAGAAGGCATAACCGCCTGCATACCGCGTTTTGCTAAACGGCCGTGGCCGATCTCACGGCGTTTTGGTGACCCAACAAATCCAGTCTCGCCTACACAGTATGGAGGAAAGTTATAATGCAACATGAAGCGACTAGTCGCCATTCCGCCAAGTTGGTCTAGCATTTGAGCATCACGCTCAGTACCTAGGGTTGCAGCAACGATTGCTTGAGTTTCACCACGTGTAAACAGCGCAGAACCGTGTGTTCTTGGCAATAAGCCAGTCGCTACGTTTAATGCACGAATAGTGTCCGGATCACGACCGTCAATACGTTTTTCACCAGCAAGAATTCGTGAACGTACTACATCACTTTCTAAATCGTGAAGTAAGTCACTTGCTTCTTTTTTATCTTGCTCTGGATTAGCTTCAAGAATAGCTTCAAGTGCTTTACCCGTTGTTGCAGTAATCGCGTCTTTACGAACCATTTTATCAGAAATTTGGTAAGCTTCAGTCATGCCCGATTCAGCAAGTTCTCTCACTTTTGCTTTCAATTCTGTGTTTTCAGCAGGTGCTGTCCAGCCCCAACTTTCAGTCCCAACTTCATCGGCAAATTCAGTAATTGCATTGATTACGGTTTGAGATTGCTCATGGCCATAAACAACAGCACCTAGCATTACATCTTCAGATAAGATATCTGCTTCAGACTCAACCATTAGTACTGCGCTTTTTGTACCAGCAACTACAAGGTCTAGTTGACTGTCTTCTTGCTCAGAAGCAAGTGTATTTAAAATATAACCACCGTCTTTAAAACCAACACGAGCTGCACCGATTGGGCCATTAAAAGGCATACCAGAGATTGCTAAGGCAGCAGATGTTCCAATTAACGAGATGATATCTGTTGGGATTTCTGGGTTAGCAGAAACAACAGTAATAATTATCTGAACTTCGTTCTTAAAGTCACTTGGGAATAACGGACGAATTGGACGGTCAATTAAACGAGAAGTTAATGTCTCGCTTTCCGATGGACGACCTTCACGTTTGAAAAAGCCACCAGGTATTTTACCAGCTGCATACGCTTTTTCTTGATAGTTAACTGTTAATGGGAAGAAGCCTTGGTCTGCTTTAGCTTCTTTTCTGCCAACAACCGAAACCAACACAGACGTATCGTCCATGCTTGCCATTACTGCTGCAGTTGCTTGTCTTGCGATTACACCCGTTTCTAGGGTGACAGTATGCTGACCATACTGAAATGTTTTAGTAATAGGAGTCACACTCTATCCTTTAGTTTATATGTATTTTATGCTTTTAAATGCGCCGCATAGTATAGCGATGAAAGTCCTTGAATGCTATTTAAAAATTACATCTCTTGCGGAATTGCATACTGCAGCCACCGCGGGGTGCGTTACTTTGCGCTCAGCAGAAATGGCGTAAAACTTTTGTTTGATCTCTTGCATACGACCCACAACCTCGACTTCAAAGCTATGACACACTTCTTCTTCGATAATTGTTGGCATAAAGAATACCCCAAAACCTGCTTGACCAAAGCTCTTCATTAAAGCGCTATCATCATATTGACCACGAATAATCGGGAATACACCGTTGTCATTCGACCATTTATCAAAGAGTTGCCTGATAGCGTATTGCTTAGTGGGTAATAAAATAGGCGCCTGATGAAGGCATTCTGGAAATTCACCACTCAATTGTTGTTTCACCTTTTTTGCGGCGAAAAATGTTAAGCCTGATTCACCTAAATAATGATTGTAAGCTCGAACACTTAAATTGCTCGATAAGGGTGTATCGGTCAACACCATATCAACTTCATGTATCGCTAATTCAGCTAAGATTGTTTCAACCGGGCCTTCTTTACAAACTAAACTCACTTGTTTTGATAAATTTAAAGCTGGCTCAATAATTTTGTACACAATGGTTTTTGGCAAAGCACTTGCCGCACTTATAATGAACTCAGATGTTCCTACCAAGGGCGCGCCGCGCAGCACATCACTTAATTCTTTACCTAGCTCGAAAATCTCATCAGAGTAACGTAAGACTAATCGTCCAGTCTCAGTCAGTCGTAATCGTCGGCCAACCCTATCGAACAATGGTTGACCTATTCGAGATTCCAACATACTGAGTTGCCCACTGATCGTCTGCGGTGTTATAAAAAGCTTTTCCGCTGCTTTCGCAATGCTACCCTCTGTTGCTACAACCCAAAAATAATGCAGGTGTTTGTAATTCAAATTTTCAGACATCGAATAATTATTTCCTAATTTAATAAAGCGTCAGTTTTTTCGAACATTCTTTATACATTTAAACGAATATATTCGTTCACTTTAAGTTGATAATCTTATTCCATCGACAGGAAAACCTTTCATAAGCGTAGTCATGCAACTCAAAATTGTGCAACTTGATGTGAAAATAAGTGAGGAGCAGGTTCGATATATGAATGAAACCCTGCGTATGCAATTGGGTCGTTACACGCAAATCATCGAGTTAGTATCGGTTACTTTTTCGCAAGGTATCGATAAATTTGGACAATCGATAATAAAATGCGAAGTAGATGCTGAGCTTGTGCCCTCAAACAAAATATCTGCGTCAAACACTTCCACTCGAATTGATGACTCATTTTATAATGCAATTAGCAGAGTGAAACGTCAGTTAACCCGCCTGCGCCGAAGCAATAAAAGACAGATAAACCCTGCTTATTTTACTAAAAAATGACTTTAATAGAACGCAAAGCGCATCAAGTGGCCCTAACAGTCGACCACTTGATAATCTGCTTTATTCCACAATTTCCATTTCTTCAATGAGATTTTCAGCGCCATCAACTTCATCCATAACCCACAACATAAATGGACTGCTGACATGAATAGCTCGATTATAAGTCGGATCATAGTCCCAATCACCAACAATTGATTCATATACGCCATCAAATACTAGGCCCACAAACTCGCCCTTGGCATTTAAGGTAGGCGAACCACTATTCCCGCCGGTTATATCCAAGGTGCTCAGATAATTGACCGGCACCGAATTCAACTTCGGATCAGCATAATTACCATATCTCTTCTGTTGGATTGCTTCACGTAGCTTAACCGGCAGATCAAATTCATCATCCCCTGGAATATACTTGGCTAGCATTCCCTCAGTTGTCGTAAATGGTGTAGCAGTCAAACCGTCTTGAGGGCTGTAGCCTTTAACGTTACCAAAAGTGATACGCAAAGTACTGTTGGCGTCTGCATAAACCGCTTCACTACGTGCCTTTTTAAATGTAATAAGTGCTTTCATATATTCAGGACGAACTTGCTGCAACTGCCCAGCCAATGACTTGCTTAGTTTTTCCTGCGCCATACTATAATCAAACTGACTGACTGAGAATTGAATGAATGGGTCTGCACTTGCGCGCATTTCTTTCTCAGTCATCTTCATCATAGATAGCCTCGTGTCCAGGTCACCGAGCTTGGTATTTGCATACATTAAATCAACTTTGACATAGGCTTTCGATAAATCGTTACCATCGATATCAAAGAATTCATCGAAAGACGCGATACGTTGCGCACTCGGTAAATCGATATATTTTGCTAAGAAATGCTTAAATATAGCTCTGTCAATATCAGCAACATAGCGAGAATTGATAGATGTCATTGATTGCTCATAGCTTCTCATATCTCGCTCTTGATACCCGCGTTCACGCTCAGCATCAGGCTTAGCGCTCTCATGAGATAGGCGCAATAACCCTCGCGAAAGTGACATCATGGTAGTTCGTCCCATATAAGCCATCAATAAATCACGTTCTTTGTTAGCATCCGACTGCTCAATTAGTTTATTCAGGGTTAATAAGCTAGCGCCATACTTTGTGTTCATTTCAGCGTCTTTCAATAACCAATTGGCTAAATCAGATTCTAGTTGCTGCTTGCGAGCCAGCATGTCGCCTTTGTTATAGCTTTCAATCATTGAGCCGTAATTTTTAGCATAATTTGCCAATCCGGCAATAGTGCTCTGATACTTAATGCGCTGATCGCTACCCGCCTCTGAGTTTCGTTCGATCACATCTATATACTCTTCTCGGTATAACTTAGCGGTTGGGTAAGTCCAGGTGAATGTGCTTTCTACTTCAACAGCGGTTCGGTAACGATTTGTGCTCCCCGGATAACCCAAGACCATTACGTAATCTCCTTCATCGACACCTTTCGCATTGACTTTCAAAAATGCTTTATTGCTGTAAGGAATATTGTCTTCACTATAATCAGCAGGCTTCCCGTCTTTACCAACATAGGCTCGATAAAAAGCCCAATCGCCAGTTTGGCGGGGCCACTGCCAGTTATCAGTATTTCCACCAAATTTACCAATACTTGAAGGTGGAGCGTAAGCTAAGCGTACGTCGCGTATAGTAAGCAGTTTAATTAGTACGTAGCTTGCTCCGCCATGAAAACTAGAAACAGAACAGCGATAGTCATCGTCAGTTTCACATTCGGCCACTAAAGCTTTTCTATTATTTTCTATCGCCTGATAGTAATCATTGCCTGTTAACTCAGAGGATATACCTCCTGTTACACGTGAAGTAACTTCGGTAAGCGACTCGGTAATGTATACTCGACTACCCGGCGCCGCTGGCAACTCAGCTTGTTTGGTTTTTGCAACAAAACCATTTTGCAGCAAATTATTATCTTCAGAGCTGTTATGTTGAATTGAACGATATGCGCAGTGATGGTTAGTTACCACTAGCCCCTGATCTGAGATAAAACTTGCAGTGCAACCGCCTAAACTAATAATTGCATTCATTGGGAATTTAGATAAATCAGACATATCATCTGGGTTCAATTTTAAGCCCGCGGCAATAAGTTGCTGTTTGATGTCAGGGAGTTGATGTGGTTGCCACATACCTTCATTGGCATCTGCTACACCACAGCTTAGAGCGAGTGCTCCTATTATCCAATTTTTCATTTTCTTCCTTATCGTTCTATTTATTATTTAACCGAAAAGAACTTGAGTTTTGCTCTATCAAATAGACAAAACCGCAAGAGACATTAGTTTCAGCAGTTTTATCTCTTTATTCTATCCACTTGTTAACACTTTTGTCATTATTTCTTTGTTAGCCAACTTGCATTTAAGCTTGAAACCTATAAAGTAGACGTTTAGACATCTAAACGTCCAAATTGAATTATGAATATTAACTGTGAATAAAGAATATTATGAAAAAAATGGTGACTATGATTTGTCCCCGTTATCGACCATGCAAATTTTTTGCGCATTATTAACAAACGGCAGCAAGCAAATTTGGATAGAGAAAAATGCAATAGACGAGCAGCAATTTAGGAAATTTTTAAATAACTCGTTTCCTTTTCACATATGCTTGTATTGCAAACCTGTCAGAAATTGTTAGGACTTAAAGTGGAGTCTGAAATAAAGTTAAAAAAAAACCGCTATGCTTTTAAACATAACGGTTTTATTTTATTTGGTGCGGATGGAGAGACTCGAACTCTCACGGCCTAAGCCACAGCCCCCTCAAGGCTGCGTGTCTACCAATTCCACCACATCCGCTTAATTCTTAACAATACTAATTAGTTTGGTACGTCTTCTTTTTCTGGCTTATCTTCTTCCGTTACTGTAGGGACGGGAATATCGCTTGTTGCAGGCAGTTCAGTTGTCAGTAAAGGAATCTCTGAACTCACTGGCATCTCTGCTACAGGTACTTCCAAATTATCAAACGCATCTACTTCTTCATTGTCGCTGGCCGCAATAGTACCTAACAACAAACTAATCACAAAGAAACAAGTTGCTAATACAGCAGTGGTTTTTGTCATGAAATTACCAGAACCAGAAGAACCAAAGACCGTGTTCGAGCCGCCGGCACCGAATGAAGCCCCCATATCTGCGCCTTTACCTTGTTGAATAAGTACGAATCCAATCAACAACAACGCAACAATCAAATAACTTGCAATTAATACTTGGTATAACATTCTGTCCTCTCTAACTTGCCGCTAGGCAAATTGTTGTAAAATCTTCAATTTTTAGGCTGGCGCCTCCAATTAGGCCACCATCAATATCTATTTTTGCAAACAAATCTTTTGCATTTCCGGCATTGACGCTGCCACCATACAAAAGTCTTACGCTTGCTGCTGCACTAGCATCTAGGGCAGTTAACTCTTTTCGAATAAACGCATGCACTTCTTGCGCTTGTTCCGGGCTTGCTGTTTTACCCGTTCCAATTGCCCATATAGGCTCATAAGCAATCACTGAATTCTTTATATACTGTGCGCCACACTCTTTGGCTACAGCGTCCAGTTGTGCTTTTACGAAATCAAAAACACCACCGCTTTCTCTAACATTTAATGGTTCACCAATACAAAGTATAGGTATCAAGCCCATTTCTATCGTCGCTTTCACTTTTCTTGCAACCAGCTCATTCGATTCTGCATGATTTTCACGACGTTCAGAATGACCCAGTATAACGTATTTGCATCCGCTTTCAGCTATCATACCAAGCGATAATTCACCTGTGTGAGCACCTGAAGCGAACTCACTGGCATTCTGGGCACCAACTTCAAAACTAGCACTGCTAAGTTTTGATAAATAAACAGCGGGTGGACAAATTACAATGTCGACATCCGGGTTTAATGCCAGATTGGATACAAAAGACTCAACTAATTCATTGCTTCCATTCATTTTCCAATTGCCTGCTACAAAAGGTTTTCTTATAGAGTCTTTCATGCTTTCTCCAAAGCCCACTGCGAAGCGGGCGTGATATTAACTAACCACTCACCAATATACAAGTATCAGTGTGATAAATAGCGAGCAAAATAGGTATTTAAGATGCTTTTTTCACCACATCTGCAATTTTTTCTGCCCAAAAGTCACTCATGGTCTTGTCAATCGCTTCCACCATTACGCGAAGAAGTGGCTCAGTACCGCTTTTACGCAACAATACTCGTCCTGCATTTCCCATTTCTTTCTCTGCTTCAATAACAATGGCGCTAACTTCCTCAGATTCAAGAGGATTTTTACTAGGGTCGGCGAATTTCACATTAATCAGTCGTTGTGGGAATCTAGTAAAACCAGAATTTAGGGCACTCAGCGACATATCTGAACGCAGCATAGCAGCTATTACCTGCAGGCCTGCCACAATACCATCACCGGTTGAGGCGAGGCTTAAATTGAGTATATGACCTGAGTTTTCACCGCCAATTCGCCACCCTTTTTCAAGCAGCATCTCCATTACATATCGGTCGCCAACATCTGCACGAGCGAACGGAACGCCTAGTTTCTCTAGGGCAACTTCCATTCCCAGATTAGACATTTTTGTACCAACAACGCCGCCATGCAATTGACCATTTTTCATCGCCTCACGAGCAATAATAAAAATTATTTGGTCGCCATCAAGCACATTTCCGTTTTCGTCTACCATCATCAAACGATCGCCGTCTCCGTCAAGCGCAAAACCTATATCGGCCTTATGCTCCTTAACTGCTTCAACAGCCGCACGCATTGATGTTGCGCCTACCTGATGATTGATGTTAGTGCCGTTGGGAGATGTTCCTATCTCAATCACTTCAGCACCCAGTTCTAACAATACATCCGGCGCTATGTGATAGGTCGCTCCATGTGCGCAATCAACTACAATCTTAAGACCTTTCAATGACAGTTCTGAGGGGAATGTGCCCTTACAATACTCAATATACCTGCCGGCCGCGTCATTTATGCGACTTGCCTTACCAAGTTTGTCGGATTCTACGCACACCATTGGCTTTTCTAATTGGGCTTCAATTGCTAATTCAATGTTGTCGTCCAACTTGTGGCCATTAGATGAAAAGAATTTGATACCATTATCATAAAATGGATTGTGTGAGGCGCTGATAACAATGCCAGCCTCTGAGCGAAAAGTTTTGGTTAGGTAAGCAATTGCAGGTGTTGGCATCGGACCCAGCAAACCTATATTGATGCCTGCAGCGGATAAACCAGCTTCGAGCGCAGATTCGAGCATATATCCGGAAATTCGAGTATCTTTGCCAATAAGCACCTTATTAGTGCCTTGCCCTGCTAGAACCTTGCCAGCTGCGTAGCCCAACCTCATAACGAACTCTGGGGTTATAGGGCTCTCGCCAACTTTTCCTCTAATACCATCAGTGCCAAAATACTTACGTTTGGTCATACAACTTCCTTAATTCTATATTTCGTGTTTACTATTCTAAGCTTTGTAATTTGTTCACAATATTGATGGCGTCCATTGTTTCGACAACGTCATGCACCCTTATGATGCCAATGCCCGATAATGCTGCAATAGTAGCAGTGGCAATATTTCCTGCCAACCTTTGATTTATATCTCTGTGTAACAAATTACCAATCATCGACTTTCTTGACATGCCAACGAGCACAGGAACATCAAGCTGCTTAAAGTCTTGGAGGTGCTTAAGTAATTGGTAATTATGATTCAGTGTTTTACCAAATCCAAATCCGGGGTCAATCAGAATATGTTTTCGCTCTAGGCCTGCTTCTTGGCATTTAGCTATTTGCTGAATGAAAAATTCAGTTACTTGCTGCACTACGCCATCATATTGCGGAGCTTTCTGCATAGTTTGAGGTTCGCCCTGCATATGCATTAAGCAACTGGGTACGTTAAATTTATTTGCGGCCATTACGGCGGCAGCTAGTGCCCCCTCATTTCTCAATGCTCTTACATCATTTATTAAACTCGCACCAGCTTGCACAGCTTCAGTCATTACTTGCGCTTTGCTTGTATCAATTGATACAACTACGTCCATCTCTTTGCTTAACACTTCAATGACAGGTATGACGCGATCTAACTCTTCTTGTAGTGAAACCGCCAGTGCCCCAGGACGAGTTGATTCACCACCAACATCAATAAAGCTTGCGCCTGCTTGAAGCATATTACTAGCTTGCTGCAACGCGGTTTCAAGCGAACTATATTGGCCTCCATCGGAAAATGAGTCAGGTGTAACGTTGAGGATCCCCATTACTTTTGGCGTGTCAAAGCAAATATCGCGTTCTCTAAACTTCATCATATTTTTACTATTCAAGTAACCTACCCTCTATAGGATGTCTCAAGTAAGAGTTGTTCGCTTTTTTAAAATACAAACCTTGAATCAACAATCCCTGAAATAAAAAAACGCCGGTAAAAACCAGCGTTTTGTAATCATCTAATTAAAGACTATTGAGCAGCATCACTCGCGTCGCTGTCAGGAGTATCTTTTGTTTCACTTCCGGCATTCAGCGTTGCACCACCAGACGGCTTATCTGAATCGGTCTTATTCGCTTTGTCATCCTTGTCCCAATCCGCAGGCTGTCCGACTTCAACACGATTCATCAAATCATCGATTTGCTTCGCGTCAATTGTCTCATACTTCATCAGTGCATCTTTCATGGCCTCAAGAATATCCATATTGTCTTTGAGGATTTGCTCAGCGAGTGCGTAATTACGGTCAATGAGCAAACGAATTTCAGCATCAATATCACGCACAGTTTCAGCTGATTTAGGCTTAGCACCGCTACCCATAAACATTTCGTTATCGGCATCTGCGTAATTAATAGGTCCCATTTTTGGAGACAAGCCCCAAGATGTCACCATTTTACGTGCTATCTCCGTTGCACGCTCTATGTCATTTGAAGCGCCAGTTGTTACTCCAGCAGAACCTAAAGTGACTTCTTCAGCAATTCGACCACCAAACAAAGTAGCAATCATTGATTCAAGTTCTTCTCTTGAACTACTGTACTTGTCTTCCTCCGGCAAAAACATAGTCACACCGAGCGCTCTGCCTCGAGGAATAATAGACACCTTATAAACTGGGTCGTGTTTCGGCACTAAACGGCCCACAATTGCATGGCCAGCCTCATGGTACGCAGTATTAGTCTTCTCTTCTTCAGACATAACCATGCTCTTACGCTCCGAGCCCATCATGATTTTGTCTTTTGCTTTATCAAACTCTTCCATGCTAACAACGCGTTTGTTAGTTCGAGCAGCAAACAATGCCGCTTCGTTCACTAAGTTGGCTAAGTCCGCACCAGAAAATCCAGGTGTACCGCGGGCAATCAATGATGGTTCAACGTTGTCACCTAATGGCACTTTACGCATGTGTACTTTTAATATTTGCTCGCGACCACGAATATCCGGCAAACCAACCATAACTTGACGGTCAAAACGACCAGGACGCAGCAAAGCAGGGTCAAGTACGTCCGGGCGGTTAGTTGCTGCTATAACAATAATACCTTCGTGGCCTTCAAAACCATCCATTTCAACTAACATCTGGTTAAGTGTTTGTTCACGTTCATCATGGCCACCACCATGGCCAGCGCCACGTTTACGGCCAACAGCATCAATCTCATCGATAAAGATAATGCAAGGAGATGATTTTTTAGCTTGGTCGAACATGTCACGCACACGCGATGCACCTACACCTACGAACATTTCTACGAAATCAGAACCTGATATACTAAAGAAAGGCACTTTCGCTTCACCGGCAATAGCTTTCGCAAGTAGGGTTTTACCCGTTCCTGGAGGACCTACCATCAATACGCCTTTAGGGATTTTGCCACCTAATTTCTGGAACTTAGTGGGGTCACGCAAGAAGTCTACTAATTCTGACACGTCTTCTTTGGCTTCATCACAGCCCGCTACATCAGCGAAAGTAGTTTTTATTTGATCCTCGCCTAAAAGCCTTGCTTTGCTTTTACCGAAGGACATTGCACCTTTACCGCCGCCACCTTGCATTTGGCGCATAAAGAAAATCCAAACACCGATAAGCAGAAGCATTGGGAACCAATTAATAAAGATAGCTGCTAGGAACGATTGCTCTTCCGGCTTTTTACCAGAAACCTCAACGTTGCCCTCGGACAACAACTCGTCCATTAGCTTCATATCTAAATAAGGAATTTGCGTAACAAAACTGTCGTTGTTGCGTCGCACGCCTTGAATTTCGTTGGTTGCCTGATCGATGGTAACTTCTTTAATATCACCACGTTTCACTTGCTCCAAAAAAGTCGAGTACGCCAATTTGTTTGTCGTATCTTCCCCACCGGAGATATTTTGGAACACCATCATTAGCACAACTGCAATGACGAGCCATAAAATGAGATTTTTTGCCATGTCGCTCAACGCTACTTACCTCTAATAAAAAGAATCTGGAATTGCCTGATAGACATCTATACGCGATTACGCTAAAAATAGATGACTATGAGACTACTATAATTTAAAGCCCTGCGCCACAAGATACACGTCTCTTTATCACGTCTGGGATGAATCTGATTTTCTGGTTTTAACCGATACAAACCATTCTTTTGCTAATTTGAAGAAGATATTAAAATCGTCTCCTTAAAATAATTTTACTGAAATTTGTTTTATTGATGAAAGTACTTCTGCGTAAATATGGCTCAACAACCCAAATGTACGCCTTTAGCAGCTTAAACATTACCAATGCAACAATACTTTTCCAGCCAATTTACACTTTGTTAGCTATGCATCTTTTTTGTCATCAATTGCTAATGTGATTAGGAATGTTGTATAGATAGAGGTAGAATACATTTTTTCAAGATGTATATCATAAACTAATCGTAACAAAAGATAATAAATGAACCTATCAAATAAACAAAAGCAATATTTAAAAGGCCTAGCGCACCCATTAAAACCTGTTGTTCAACTAGGAAATAATGGATTGACCGAAGGTGTTTTAGCCGAAATAGAAAATGCACTAAGCTTTCACGAGTTGATTAAAGTGAAAGTACCTAGTGATGACAAAGAAGAAAAGCAAATGATCATGGACGCAATTGTTGGCGAAACCAAAGCCATTCAAGTGCAAGCTATTGGACATGTGTTAGTTATTTACCGTCCTAGTGAAGAAAAGAAAATTAGCGTACCAAAGCATTAATCAACTCTTTTAAAAATTAAGCCATTGAAGAAAAGGTATTCATTTACCTTGGACTCCAATTGTGTCTTAAACGAAATACTGAACAACAAGCTCATACAATCCATACGAGGCAATTATGACAGATAACAGTAATGCAAGTATCGCCATAGTAACAGGCGGTTGTTCGGGCTTAGGTCATGCAACGGCAACTGTTTTGTACAATGCAGGCTATCATCTTGCCATTTTTGACTTAAATGAAGAACTCGGACAACAGCGCGTAAGTGAATTTGGTGCTGATGTTTGCAGCTTCTATAAGGTTGATGTGACGAATGACGCCAGCGTAGAACAAGCTATGAATGAAATTGCAAAAGGCAAATTCGATATTCGCTTGTGTGTAAACTGCGCTGGAGTTGCGCCAGCCAAACGAACTCTTGATCGTGAAGGCGAAGCAATGCCCTTAGCCAATTTCAAATCAGTCATCGACATCAATCTCATAGGGACATTTAATGTCGCAAGAGTTGCAGCAAGTGCTATGGCTAAAAACCAGCCACTAGGTGAAGCAAATGAACGAGGTTTGATCGTTAACACGGCCTCAGTGGCAGGTTATGAGGGTCAAATTGGTCAAACCGCATATGCAGCCAGTAAAGGTGGCATCATTGCTTTATGTTTGCCAATGGCAAGAGATTTGGCTCCTTTAGGTATTCGGGTAAATACGATTGCCCCTGGCGTAATGGGCACGCCAATGCTGCTAGCAATGCCCGAAAAAGTGCAGGAGGCATTAGTGCATAATGTACAATTTCCCAAGCGTTTAGGTTTACCTGAAGAATTTGGCAAATTGGTATTACATATGGCAAGTAATGCTTACCTAAATGGCGAGACCATTCGCTTAGATGGTGGCCTGAGAATGCCACCAAAATAACCCCCCCCCCATTGCTAGCGAGGCTTAACTCGCTTTAATAGGCTTATTCTTCATCCCCACCGTTTACAATATTAGCAATATTGTATAAACGATTGACCGCTTGATAGTGAATGCTCGTTTTAGGGTAGCGCCCTCTCATGTTTAACTCGCCCGCTTCTTTTTTCATTAATAGGCACAAAGTTTCGTTAACTGAACCCACCGCGTAAACGTGGAACAAACCTTGATTAACGGCATCTACAATCTCGTTATCTAGTACCAAGTTTAGTGCATTTGATTTTGGAATAATAACGCCCTGTTTACCATTTAAACCACGCTGTAAGCAGAGTGAAAAATAACCCTCTATTTTTTCGTTAACGCCACCAACAGCCTGCACTTCACCATATTGATTAATTGACCCAGTAACCGCTAACCCTTGATCAACGGGCAAGTCGGTTAATGCAGAGATTAACGCTATCAATTCACCCAGCGAGGCGCTGTCGCCATCAATGTAACCATACGACTGCTCTAAGGCGATATTAGCTGAGAGTGTCAGTGGGAAAAACTGTGCATATTTATTACCTAGATAACCGGTAAGTAGCATAACTCCCTTGGAGTGTATTGATTGACCTAACTCAACTTCACGCTCTATATCGAC
>CAJQOP010000106.1 GCA_905479945.1 uncultured Glaciecola sp.
ACATATAAAATCGCTCCGGCCGTTGCATAAGCTGGCACCATTTGCGCAAGTGGAGCAAAAAACATCATCAGTAAGAAACAAATACCTACAACCACAGCTGTTAAACCTGTGCGTCCGCCTACAGATACTCCGGCAACGGATTCTATATACGATGTGGTTGTTGACGTGCCTAACATTGCGCCTGCGATAGTGGCTGTGCTGTCTGCAGTTAGCGCCCTGCCCAAACGAGGAATATTTCCTTGTTCATCTGCTAGCTTGGCTTTTTGCGTGACGGCTACTAAGGTGCCTGAGGTATCAAATAAGTCTACAAATAGCAGAGCAAAGATAACGCTCAGCATGGATAGTTCAAATGCTGCAGCAAAATCGAGCTGCATGAATGTAGGTAATATAGAAGGTGGCATTGCGATTACACCATTAAATTCGACTAAGCCCATGCCTAAGGCAATGGCTGTAACTAGCAGAATACTGATTAATACACCACTTTTTATATCGCGATAAAGTAGTGCGGTAATTATAAAAAAGCTGAGTATCGCAAGCAGTGGGCCTGCAGAACTGATGTCTCCTAACTGCACTAATGTGGCTGGGCTGTCCACAACTATGCCGGCATTTTTTAAGGCGATTAATGCCAAAAATGCACCGATACCTGTGGCAATAGCGCGTTTGAGAACGAGTGGAATTGCATTAATTATCAATTCTCGCACTTTGAATAAGCTCAAGACTAAAAAGATACAGCCGGACATAAATACTGCGCCTAATGCAGCTTCCCAGGTATACCCCATGCCTAAAACAACACCATAAGTGAAGAACGCATTTAAGCCCATACCCGGTGCTAAGGCGATAGGGTAATTTGCCCACAAGCCCATAATAAAACAACCAATGGCCGCAGCTACGCATGTAGCGACAAAGGCTGCGCCTTGGTCCATACCAGTTTCAGCCAACATTGCGGGGTTAACAAATACAATATAAACCATGGTAATAAAAGTCGTAAAGCCGGCTATGCACTCACGCTGGACGGTTGAGTTGTGTGCACTTATTTTGAATAATGATTCGAGCATTGTTTTTAAATCCCTAATTAGTTGCTATTACATCAGCGTTTACAACAGATACAGACTCAATTAAGTCACTAATTAATTGGCTACTCCGCAAATAGTGCGTCGTTTCCTTGTGCACTTCTAAAGCGCCGGGATTACTGTAAATTTGATACAAATAAAAAGTATTTTTTTCTTCTTTTGCTTCCAACACATCAAATACGTGACAGCCAGCTTCTTTAATAACTGCTGCTTCGGCATTTTCTAACATGGCTTTTAGGTAGACGTCACGGCAGCCATTTTTGATTTGATTCTTAACAATAATACAGTACATTTTAGATTCCATGGTTGGCATAGCAAAGGCAGTCGCGTTACCCTATGCGTCGTTCAACTAAATTGACACTAATAAAGGAGTGCATTGTGCCCGGTTTGTTACCCAATATTGACCCTGACGGGTTATTAGAATACTCAGTCGTCTATTCTGACCGCTCTGTAAACCATATGTCAAAGTCTTTTCAATCGGTGATGAATACAATTTCACATGATTTGAAAGAAGTATATAACGCGCATTCAGTTGCTGTCATTCCTGGCAGTGGTACTTTTGGGATGGAAGCTGTTGCTCGCCAGTTTGCGCATGATAAAAAAGTGCTGGTAATACGCAATGGTTGGTTTAGCTATCGTTGGTCGCAAATTTTTGAAATGGGTAAAATTCCCGCTAGTGAAGTCGTGCTAAAAGCGCGCACAAATTCATTGGATTCGGAATCTGCCTTTGCCCCAGCACCCATCGATGAGGTGGTTGCGAGTATTAGAGAGAACAAACCAGATGTAGTGTTCGCGCCTCATGTTGAAACTTCTGCGGGTATTATATTACCCGATGGTTATATTCGTGAATTAGCAAATGCGGTCCACGAAGTCGGCGGAATGTTGGTATTAGACTGCATTGCATCGGGAACAGTATGGGTGGATATGCAAGCTACAGGTGTTGATCTGTTGATTAGCGCCCCTCAAAAAGGCTGGAGCGCGTCTCCCTGTTGCGCGCTGGTTATGATGAGCGAATTAGCTCGCAAGCGCATTGATGGAACTAATAGTAGTAGCTTTGCTTGTGACCTTAAAAAATGGTTACAAATAATGGAGATCTACGAAAATGGTGGGCATGCCTATCATGCTACTTTGCCAACAGATGGTTTAATGCGCTTCAGTGAAATCATGCAAGAAACCAAGGCGTATGGCTTCGAAAAAGTATGTAATGAGCAAATTGAGTTAGGTAAGCAAGTTAGAGCATTGCTGGCCGAAAAAGGATTCAAAAGTGTCGCGGCAAAAGGCTTTGAAGCGCCCGGTGTAGTGGTAAGCTATACTCAGGATAATGAATTTCAAAATGGCAAAAAATTTGCCGAAGTTGGCCTACAAATTGCCGCAGGTGTGCCATTGCAATGTGATGAGCCAGCTGACTTCAAAACTTTCCGAATAGGGCTTTTTGGCTTAGAGAAATTACACAACCTTGAGCATACTCTGGAAAAGCTCGAGGAAGCTTTGAATCAAATAATTTAGGGTAGACGCAATTCACCATGGTCGTTATCAATATAAAGCTTTTCTTTAAGGAACCTGACTATTGATAACTTGCCTTGCCCAATCAGGGCGGTCAGTAAAAATCCCATCAACACCCATCACCATTAACTCTAAAAGTGTTTCTTCGTGATTTACTGTATAGCACCATACCTTCATACCGCGTTTGTGAGCGTCTTCAACGAAATCAGCATTCACCGTATTCCAGTCTGTTGCAGCAACTGATACACCGAGAGTGCTTGCGTATTTAGCGTGATCAAATGGACTGTGAGCAATCAGTGCGCCAAATTCAACGAGCGGGGACTTTTCTGAGCTTAAGGCTTTCTCTAAGCTCAAGGCTTTCTCTGAGCTTGATAATCGTTGAGCGGGTGAAGTTTGAAACGGAGCATGTTCGGTAAAATCGGTAAAACTGGCTTTAACTGCCATCAAGACTGGGTGGTCGAATGATGAAATAAGTACTCGGCATTGATACGTATCAATAATATTTTTAACATAGTCTACAAACTGTTTAACAGACTGCAGCGATTTAACTTCAATATTTAAAATAACTTGATTGCCAACTAATGCTGCTACTTGACTAAGAGTCGGAATAGGGTGTTTATCGTTAATTAATAGCTGACGAACTTCTGACAAAGACATATCAAAAATACGGCCTTTACCATTGGTTAATTTGTTTACATAGGGGTCATGAAATACCATAAACTCATCTTCTACTTGATGAATGTCGAGTTCAATGGCATCAATATCAAGTAATAGTGCTTGGGCAAATGCATCCGCAGTATTTTGTGTATATTGACTACTAAAACCGCGGTGAGCAATTACTAGCATTGTTTGGCTTTTTGGTTTTCTCTATGGGTGTTGATAGTTTCGTATACCGCTGCCGAAATTACCAGTAATCCACCGACTAAAGTTTGCCAAGTAGGTTGCTCATTTATTAAAATCATAGCAAATAAAATGGCGTAAAATGGCTGCATACAGGCTACTAAAGAAAAAGTTTTCGCTCGTAAATGCTTTAACGCGCTTGCAACCATGGCGTGCGGTATAGCAGTAAAAAAAGTACCCAAGGCAATAAGCAACCATAGCGTATTTAAATCAATAGCAGGTAAGTCATCAGAGACAAAAAATATTAGGGTAGGGCAGATTATCAGTGTTTGCCATGCCATCGCTTTTGCGCCGCTATAGTGAGAAAAGTAGTTTCGGTGCAGTAGGTTTCTAATGGCATATAAAAACGCAGAAAATACACCCACAATTACCCCAAGGGTAATGTCATTATCTAATGAAGCATCAGGAACGATCAATGCAATACCAATGAGCACGACAATAGCGCTTAGAATGTCTTGCCAAAGTAGGCGATTTTTTTCGAAGTAAGGCTCGAGAAATACGGTGATTACAGGGAAGGTGAACAGCGCAATAATGCCTACTGAAATACTCGATAGCTGCATGGCCATAAAATACGTCACCCAATGCACGGCCATAATTATGCCTAGACCAAATGCGATGAAGTAATCTCTATTTGAATTAAGCCGCCAACCTTCGCCAGTTATTTTAGCTACTGCAAAAAGTAATATGCAGGCAAACAATGAACGACCAAAAGTGATATCAATAGAACCTAGCGGGATCAGTTGTGAAAAAAGGGCGGTACAGCCCAATAGCATTACCGTAATGTGCAATGATATTAGGCTTTTCTTAATGGGGTCCATTAAGCTTTATCTGTGCCTTTGGTATCATTAGCATCAGCGCTTTCTTCTTTTACATAAGCGAATGGTTGGCCTAGTCGGGTCACCATACCCGCTTCTAATTCAGCAAACTCAATAGCGTTAGGTTCAAAACAAACAACAATGGTTGAACCTAACTTAAAGCGGCCCATTTCGTCACCTTTGCTCAATTCAATATCTTGGTTTTCATACTGCCAGTGCTGAACTGTTTTACCTGCTGGTGGCGTTATGTTTCCAGCCCATACCGTTTCGATACTGGCAACGATAGTTGCTCCTACTAGCACAATGGCAACTTTACCCACCGATGTATCAAATATAGTAACAACGCGTTCATTGCGAGCGAACAGTCCAGGCACATTTTCTGCAGTCAGTGGATTTACAGAGAATAGTTCACCTGGTACATGCAGCATGTCGGTCAATTTACCGTCTATTGGCATATGAATGCGATGGTAATCTTTTGGGGACAAATAGATAGTTGCAAAATCACCGCCTTTAAAGACGCTTGCTAATTCAGGCTTGCCGCCCAGCAGAGTGGTTAGGCTGTAGTTATGGCCTTTAGCTTGAAAAACATCGTCGCCAATAATTTTGCCGAATTGGCTAACTCGTCCATCTACTGAATGGCAAAGCTGTTGGTTGTCACCTTCAATTGGGCGAATGTCTTCTTTCAATTCACGCGTGAAGAATGCATTGAAGCTAAGATAATTAGCTGGATCAGAATGCTTTGCCTCGTCCATATCAACATTAAAGGACTTTATAAATATTTTTATAAAAAACTGTGTAATAGCGCCTGCTTCAGCAGCGGCTAACCAGCCCACCATTCTTGAAAGTAAGTGTTTGGGAAGGATGTATTGAATGCGAACTTTAAACCAATCTAGCACTGAGTTGTCTCCATAATTTAATCACCGCCATAATACAACAAACCTTTGCTCAATGAGGAATTAAGTTTATATGTGAAATTACACTTTCGAATAAGCTGGGCGATTTTCTTCAATCGACTCTACAATTTTGTGATAACTTTCGTAGCGATCTTCTGTGATTTTTTCTTCCATCACGGCTTTTCTGATTAGACAGCCTGGGTCGGTTCCGTGCTTACAGTCGGTAAATTTACAGCCACCTAAATAGTCACGGAATTCAATAAAGCCTGTTGCTACTTTCTCGGCGGGCAAATGCCAAAGACCAAATTCTCGAATACCTGGTGAGTCGATTAAATCACCACCCTGTTCAAAATGCAGTAATTTGGCCGCTGTGGTTGTGTGCTGTCCCAATCCAGAGTTTTGAGAAATGTCACCGACAATTTCGTCAGCATCAGGAAGCAGTTGGTTAATAATACTCGACTTGCCTACTCCGCTTTGACCAACAAATACGCTGACTCTATCCTTTAGTAATGCAGACAGCTCGGCAACGCCCTCTTGCGTAACGCAGCTCATATAAATTACTTTGTAGCCAATCTCGTCATATATTTCGACGACTTCTTTCACATACTCACGGTCTTCGTCACTTAGCAATTCCATTTTGTTGATCACAATTATGGGGGGAATATCAACGTCTTCACACGCGACTAAGTAGCGATCAATAATGTGTGCAGACAGCTGCGGAACGATGGCGTTAACGACAATTATTTGGTCGATATTTGCAGCAATTGGTTTAACGCCGTCATAAAAATCAGGACGGGTTAGGGTCGTAATTCTATCGAGTACTACTTCGATAACGCCTCTGTCTCTTGAATCGTCAGACTGAGTGGGGCGAAACAACACATTGTCGCCACAAACAACGGAGTTAATTGTCCGACGAATATGGCACTTGTGTACAACACCATCATCAATTGATTCAACGTTAGCATGTTTACCAAAACGCCCAATTACTCTGCCTTTGAGCTCTGTTCCAAGATGATCGTCATCGTGCGCTTTGTGCTTGTTAGCCAAACGTTTTGTGCGGTTATCTTGTACTTGCCGCTTTTGGCGGTCGGATAGTTTTGGTTTTTTAGCCACGTGAACCTTTTCTATTGAATACTTATTGGCGAAATTATTGCTCACATGTTACCTTTTTTAGCCTTTATTTTCATATAATTTAATACAACAGAGGTAATAATGCCGGCGAACGAATCGATTAATGACTCAAACCTAGTTTGGATTGATATGGAAATGACGGGCTTAGACCCTGATAAATGCGTCGTCATGGAAATCGCGACGATTGTCACGGATAAGGAACTCAATATTTTAGCTCAAGGCCCAGTTATTGCGGTTTATCAAACAGATGAAGTGCTCGATAATATGGATGAATGGTGTGTTAAGACCCATGGTGCGACAGGTTTAACTGAGCGTTGTAAAGCCAGTAAGTATGACGTTGACGCTGCTACAAAAGAAACAATTACATTTTTAGAAAAGTACGTGCCTAAAGGTAAATCCCCCTTATGCGGCAATACAATTGGACAGGATCGACGTTTTTTGGTGAAGTACATGCCTGAACTTGAGGACTACTTCCATTATCGTAGTATTGATGTGAGCACTATTAAAGAGCTTACTGCTAGATGGAAGCCCGAAGTATTAAAGGGTTTTAAAAAGAAAGGCATACATTTAGCGCTGGATGACATAATAGAGTCGATTGACGAAATGAAATTTTATAGAGAGAATGTGTTTAAGATTTAG
>CAJQOP010000107.1 GCA_905479945.1 uncultured Glaciecola sp.
CCCCTTTAAAGCGCCCTCTTCTCCGCCAGATACGCCAGCACCGACAAAGTGAATGCCCTTTTCAGCACAATATTTTTCACGGCGAATAGTGTCAGGGAAATGGGTATTACCGCCATCAATGATGATGTCGCCTTTGTCTAACAAAGGAAGAAGTTGATCAATGGTGGCATCGACTGGCGCGCCTGATTTCACCATAATCATTATTTTACGAGGAATGGCTAATGATTGAACCAGCTCATCTACTGAATAAGCACCGCGGATGCTTTCGCCCTTGGCTCGGCCATTAATAAAGTTTTCAACCTTATCTGTAGAGCGATTATAAGCAGTGACGGTATACCCTTTACTTGACATATTTAGGATCAAGTTTTCACCCATTACAGCAAGGCCAATTAAGCCAATATCAGATAGTGTTTTCATAGCATTCCAATTTTTATTTTAAATCATGGTTAGTCTAATAGTTTTACCACATTATTTAGTTAGTTTAGCTAAATAACATATAGCAGGCATGCTCAACTTATCGAATTTAGATGATGAGAACAAGGTTTTAAGTAATAAGCAGATAATCTAATTTTTAGACACTTTGATTCAGTTGTTTCAAAATGCGGTCAATGCAAACCACATGCTCGTCATTATCGCCTAAAGCTCGCAATGCTTCTGCTAATTGAAATACGTAATCTCGGTTTTGCCCGCTTGGGCCTGAACTACAATGAATTTGCTGGGCGATTTCGTGCTCTGGTGCATACCCCAAAAAAGCCGCATTATCTTCATGAGCAATATAGACTAAGCCTTTTTTATAGTCAGCATTCTTGATGTTGTCATGTTTAAGCCCCTTGAAATAAATATCTATTTCGTAACGCAGATAGCCGTTTTTTTCCCTGTAATCGAGATGCTCGAAAACGTCTTGGGTAACTTTATAAGCCATACCAGAACATTCATCCAATGCTGAGTGGATTAATGTAACGACCCGGCCAGGTTGCTTCGGCGTGCCGCGATGATCATGACTACCTTGCCAGAATCGACGTTGCCAACCTTTGATGCTAGCCGGGGCTTTTTCAATAAATGGAAAGTCCACTTTATAAATCAGCGAACCATAACCAAAAACCCAGATTTCATCGAAATCATTGAAAGATTGCCGGAGTTTATTCTGGTTTATCGTATTAACAGACATGACAATATTTACACCCGTTTAATGTTTCTATAAAGACGTATTCTTCAACACGGCACTTAATCCTCTCCAATCTTCTAGATCCTGATCAGGTTTTTCGGTACGAAAGCGTGCATACAGTTCTATGCCTTTTTGGTCTTCTTTGATATCAACCTGTATGCCTTTCTCCCGCAAAAACGCTTCGGTACCTGCTGCGTTAGTTACATCGCCCACTACTACTCGGCTGAAGCCTCTCATGTATAAAAGCGAAGCACATACCGTGCATGGGCTGAGGCTGCTATAAATAGTCGTGTTACTAAAGTCGATTCGGCCCGCATCACGAATAGCAGAAGTTTCACCATGATTATAAGGATGATCTTCTTGAACAAGCGTGTTATGTCCTTTACCAACAATTTCTTTTGTCGAATTATTCACTATTACCGCACCAATTGGGCAACCACCTTCGTCATAACTTTTTTGCGCCAGAAATACAGCAATGCGCATATAGCCATCATCGTTAAGGCCTTTCGCAAATTCATCGTCCATTAACACCGAAAGACTATTGGTTGGCATGTGAGCAATCGTCCTTAATGCCGTGTCAGTAATTTCTAGCTGCTTGTTTAGAAGAGTTTTCATATTAATTAGGGATTACCCTTATGACCAAATGAATTCATTGTGCGCAGTTTAATACACATAGTAAAGGCTCGTTTACTAATGCCATCCCAGCCTAAATGGTTCTAGCTAGAGGAAGACAAGCAAGTTATTGGCAAATTTTATATTGGCCGATAAATTTCACATGTTATGGGTCATCTTGGTGCCGGTTGGCATGAACGTATCAAGCGTGAGCGTGGAAAATACTAGCAGTCGATATAGAACCAGAAATGCTAGAAACTATTACAAGAATTTACATCTATCATTGATTGTTACACTTTCAGGTAGTTTGTTACTTTTGATTGATTGCCTACTTTTAAAGTAACGCTAGACTAAATTGTATACAAAAAAATTATTTTAATCGCGATTCAAATTATTTAAAGAGGCTACAACTTATGTCATTCATCCAGTCAAACCGCAGCAAAATACCTACAGCACTAAAGTCACTGTCGTTGCTATCTTTTAGTGTTATTGCTCTATCAGGGTGTGTTTTAGTAATTGATAGTGATCATGATGACAAAATAACCTTTAGCAAAGGGCAATCACTTCATCAAGAAAATCAGGATACAACTTCTTTTGTGAGTGTTGGTTTTGATAATCTGGTTGAGGACTTTTTATCTGCCGAACTTAACGATGTTAGCAATATTGAATTGGTGCACGGAAACGTATCAAATGTTTACATTGAGTCGTCTGAGATCGATGCCGAAAAATTTGATGTCGCGGTAATAAATGGCAAGCTTCATGTAACTTGCAACAATGTTTGTGATGCCTCTAAAGTCTTCCTCAGGATCGAAACACCAAACATTGATGGAATGACTATTACGCAAAACCGTGATTTAGTGGCGAAAAACTAAGTTTAAATCGATGGTAGTTGTTTTTATTAAATAAAGAACACCAGCCCTATCGTTTAAGACTCAAGATCAGGCGAAGCGACAATTAATGCGATAAAAGAAATCATGCAGCCATAGCGAAAAGCGGATTCGATGACTGGTGCCCTTAAGGCTTCCGAACGCCATAGTTCAAACCATCCTTCAGCAACAACGATGAATCCCCCAAACAGCATGATAATTGCAATAAGACAGCCGGTTAGAGCAATGCTTTTTGCCTTGTTAAATGCGTTTATATCATTGTTGTGTTCACTCCACATTTTTAAGGCACCTATTGCACACAATACCCCCGCTAGGGCTTTTAATATCAGGATAAAAAGCGCTCCAGTCCAAGCTAATAATGGGCTTGAAGTGGCCTTCCAACTAGTTTCGCCACCCTCTATCGTTGCCATAGAAGTGGTAGCAATAACAGCTCCAATCGTACCTTGCCAGTCTATTACGTTTTGTAAGGCACTACTAAATGCCCATACCGCGACCATGACAATTAATGCAGTTTTCGCTTTCAGTAACATAAGGGATATCCTCTAGGGCTTTCAAAATAGCTCTACGTTATTTTTTATAGGCAGTACATCAACCGCATACATGCACGAGATAAGATCACTAAGTGTCTCGGTAAATCGCTATTTTGCGCTAATATCGCGAATAATCAATGATTGTTACTTCATAGAAAAAAATCCATACTCAATCTCATATTCTAGTATTAAGGAGCTCTACATGAAATTTTCATCTTTAATTTTGCCTATTCTAATTGGCTTTGCGTCTTTTAGTAGTGCACAAGAACAGCAAGCAATCGTGATTTCAGATCAGCTTGAACAAAAAGTTATCGAATGGCGTCGCGATTTACACCAAAACCCTGAGTTAAGTAATCGCGAATTTCGCACAGCTAAAGTTATTGCTGAACATTTGAACCAACTAGGTTTAGAGGTACAAACCGGTATTGCACATACGGGCGTTGTAGGCGTTCTAGTCGGCGGTAAACCTGGTCCAACTATTGCGCTGCGCGCTGACATGGATGCACTGCCTGTTATCGAAAAAGCTGACGTATCCTTTAAGTCAACGGCAAAATCAGAGTATAGAGGTAAAGAAGTTGGCGTAATGCATGCCTGCGGTCATGACTTACACATGG
Source organism: uncultured Glaciecola sp. (assembly GCA_905479945.1). Taxonomy (GTDB): domain Bacteria; phylum Pseudomonadota; class Gammaproteobacteria; order Enterobacterales; family Alteromonadaceae; genus Glaciecola. The sequence continues at coordinate 3,809 of CAJQOP010000107.1, forward strand.
CTATGTTAATGGGTGCTGCAGAGCAACTCACGTCCATGAAAAGTGACATCGCTGGTACTATCGTTTTTATATTCCAACCTGCCGAAGAGGGTGCTCCGAAGGGAGAGGAAGGCGGTGCTGAACTCATGCTAAAAGAAGGTTTGTTTGCACAGCACAAGCCAGATGTAGTGTTTGGTATTCACGTTTGGTCTGCCGGTAACGTGGGTCATATTGGCTATCGTGAAGGACCGCTTATGGCGTCTTCTGATCGTTTCGAAATCACGGTGAAAGGCCGTCAAACGCATGGTTCTCGCCCTTGGGGCGGTGTAGATCCGATTGTGGCTGCGGGGCAAATCATTGGCAACACACAAACGATTGTGAGTCGTCAGGTCGATATCACTAAAGCGCCTGCAGTTATCAGCTTTGGTATTGTGGAAGGTGGTGTTCGCAATAATATTATTCCAGATGAAGTTTACTTAGAAGGAACTATCCGCAATTTTGATATGGGCAACCGGGCACAGATATTTAAGAATTTAAAGACCACTGCCGAAATGACCGCTAAAGCAACCGGCGCAGAAGCGCATGTCCACATTGACGAAGGCTATCCTGTAACGATTAACAATATAGACCTCACACGCAAAATGCTGCCGACCATTGAGCGAGTCGCGGGTAAAGACAAAGTGCATGTTAATGACTTGGTAACGGGCGCAGAAGACTTCTCATTCTTCGCACTCGAAGTGCCTGGACTATTTGTATTTTTGGGCGTTACCCCAGAAGGTGAAGATGCTAAAAATGCACCAAGTAATCATTCACCGTTTTTTTACGCAGATGAAGAATCTCTAAGAACTGGCACTGAGCTTTATGTAAATTGGGCTCTGGATTACGCTAAGTTATAATTGAAAGCAACAAATGTCGGCAAAGCCTGAACTTATCATTTAAAGAATATTGAGTTATGGGAAAGTCACACAGAAGCCGCCAACTAAAGAACTGTGATTATTGCCGACAATCACAAGAAACACTATATAGGATCCGATTAGAACCACAGGCTCTTTGGATTTTTGTCTGTTCAAATTGCCAATCTAAGGTGAAAAATCACCCTCTATATCAATATGGAGGTACTTGGAAGCAGAAAAAACGTCATTAATAAGCGCGGAATATGATCAAACCAAAATGAGAATAACAATTTTAGCCAATCAAGACATTGCCAGCAATTATGCGATTAACATGCTGTTGCCCTTATTTTCTGAGCATGAAATTAGCCTTTTTCTGTCCTCAGCGGTAGGAAGCGCCAACAAAAAG
>CAJQOP010000108.1 GCA_905479945.1 uncultured Glaciecola sp.
TGCCATTTGCCGACATTGGTACTGAACAACCTGATTTCCATTTAGCTGACGGTCAAATGATACTCTGATATGCTCTGCAAATAGGTGGTCGCGCCACAGGCAAGACTTTCACAACTACAATGGCTCCACGGAAGATGTTCAGAAGATTAACGGTAATTAAATTTTACGATATAAAGACTCTGCTTATTGTTAGCGTAATAGCGGCCTGTGCGCTACTTCCCTTAAAGCTGAAAGCTAACTTTCTCGACCCCGCTGAGGTTAACTTAGTCGACCCACCCTTAGATTCTGTGCAACGTACAATATGGAATGGCTACCCTGTCATCATTCATAGGCGCACTAAAGAACAACTTATATCTATTGAGCGCTCATTCCAAGCTACTCCGTCGAAATCTCAGCGTTTTCTTTCTTATCAGTCTATTGCTCGTACACATGGTCATGAATTCGCAAGTGCTATCATGGAATTCACCGAAAATTACATTGTTGGTCAAAACGTCTATATGAGCGAAGTGCCTGAGTTCGGCATTTATAGCCTAGTTAGTCCAGTTTTTGGGTGCGCGGTCTTTAAGACTGATGGAGGTTTCACTGATCCTTGTAACAACGTTGAATTTGACTTTACAGGGAAGGTAAAAAATCATGCTGGTTACAGTCACTTACGACTGACGGTTCCTCCTCATAGAGTGGTCAATAATAAGCTAGAATTCATCGAAGATTATGAGGCAAAAGAAATAATCGACTTCACTCCTAACATCCTAGATATGAGTGTTACCGCTATTGAGAAAGCGTTCTTTGCGATTGATTTTGAGCGCTTAGACATCTTGAAAAAGATAAAAGAACAAAGCCCCGAAATACTGACGCAGCAAAATAGTGCGGGAACCAACTTGGTCCAAATGGCAGCCTATCATGATACAACTCTGGATTACTTGTTGGATTTCGAAAATACCAAGCTTGAACACGTAAATAATGCGGGATATACAGCGTTAAAGTTTGCTGTGTGGAATGAAAAATTTGAAAATGCTGAGAAACTAATTAAACACGGTGCAACACCACAAAGTTATTTCTACAATGGTTCTTACGTGCCTTCTATATATGAGTTCATGGTGGATGAATTCCAATTCACTGAAGAGGCCGCGAAGGAAATTTATAAAAAGCTGATAGAAATCGAGAAGTCGGTACGTAATGACTGAGTGAAGTATACCTATATATCCAGCGGCCTCTATTAGCACCTTTTTTTGTCACTCAGCACTTTAAATTACGAGCGTCTGTTTTGCCGAAAAATGAAGGGGCAATCTATCAAAACTGAATGTCTTGAACTCGCAGCCCAAAGCTGCACTTCAATGAAGGTCGTGCGAGGATCTGCTTTTGGCACATACTTCTCAGTCAGTTTTGAACGGCGTATGTCTCCTTAGACGGAAACTTTCATTCAAAAGTTTAACCCTACTGTTATATTAAGCGACCATGGACTTAAGCTGTCAAGATAGTTGAGGCGCCATAGTTATTGAGAATGCGTTAGCAAACTAAACAAATCATAAAGCAAAAACCACGTAAAAGTGGTTTCAAACTTTACTGTTTAGTTTCAAGCTTCAATATACAGTTTCAAACATTACTATACTCTTACAAAAACAAAGTATAATGGAAGGGATGGAGACGACTGTGGCAGTGTTTGCAATATTCCATAGGTTTCTCCACGAGATGTTGGCAAACTGAAACGTTTATCAATTCACTAAAACAGTTAATGAGTAATACTCTTTACGGATTTTATGCATTCACACAAGGATAAGAAATGAGTTTACTAGGTTCTGTTGCCATTTTTCTTGGAGCAACATTAGTTGCTGTGCCTCTTTTTAAAAAGTTAAAACTTGGTGCTATTCTCGGCTACTTGTTGGCTGGAGTTGTTATTGGGCCTTCTGTATTTAACTTAGTAAATGATCCGGCGACAATTTTGCACTTTGCCGAGCTAGGCGTTGTGCTTCTATTATTCGTTATAGGCTTAGAACTTGAGCCTGCAACGCTTTGGCGAATGCGCAATCAAATTATATTTAGCGGCGGAACCCAAATGATAGCGTCTGCCGCTGCGATAGGTTTGTTCTGCTATTATGTTTTAGGCATTAATTCTGCGGGTAGCCTAGTCATTGGTTTAGGACTGGCACTATCTTCAACCGCCTTCGCCATTCAGTTAATGAACGAACAACGAATCTTACAAACGCCGCCCGGCCAACAAGGTTTCTCAATACTGTTAATGCAAGATGTTGCCGTGATCCCAATTCTATTGGCGGTTACTGCTCTGGCACCCATACAAACTGAAACCGGCACTGCTTGGTACATCAGTTTAGGAGCTGTAGCTGGAGTTCTGTTGATTGGTCGCTTTTTAGTTAACCCTCTTTTGCGAGTTGTGGCCCGTTATGGCAGTTCTGAGGTAATGACAGCGGCTGCCTTGTTTATAGTGCTGGTCACCGCCTTAGCGATGGATCAAGTGGGTTTATCAATGGGCATGGGGGCATTTATTGCAGGTATTCTATTAGCAGATAGTAGTTTTAAACATCAATTAGAAACAGAAATTGAGCCTTTCAAAGGATTGCTGTTAGGTTTGTTTTTTATCGCTATCGGTATGAATTTGGATTTACAGTTATTGATCAACGAACCGGTGTTCATTGTCAGTATGAGTATTTTGTTAGTCGCTGTAAAAACGGCGATTATTTTCGCTATTTTACGTTCGTCAAAGCAAAGCACGAGAGACTCCATGCGCATTGCAATTATGCTCTCTCAAGGTGGCGAGTTTGCTTTTGTGGTGATGACTCTCGCACTATCAAATGCTGTTTTAGATGCTTCCATAGCAGGGCAAGTCAACTTGATTGTTGGCCTTTCAATGGCATTAACGTCGCCAATTGTTATTCTATATAGTTTGTTTTTCAATACTAAAAATTGCCCAGCGGTATATGACTCGTTTACTGATAGCTCGGACCCTAAAGTTATCATTGTTGGTTTTGGAAGGTTTGGACAAATATCAGGACGTATGCTCTTCGCCAATGGCATACCATTTACCGCAATGGACAAAGATGCAGAACATATCGAGTTTGTGAAGAAGTTTGGTAACAAAGTGTATTTTGGGGATGCCACTAGACTCGACCTTCTTAAAAAGTCTGGGATCGAGGAAGCAAGGGTCTTATTAGTTGCAATAGATAATGCTGAGGAAATAACGGCAATAGTTAAATTGGTTCAACATGAATTTCCTGAGGTAAAAATAGTTGCTAGGGCTAGAAACAGAGTGCACGCAACAGAACTAGCAAAACTCGGCGTCAGTTACTTTGTTAGAGAGATGTTTGATAGCGCATTGTCGGCCTCAAAAGAAGTTCTAAAAGCCTATGGTTACACACAAGGCCAAGCTGACAATATGGCGGCTATTTTTTCGGCGCATGATATAGAAATGCTCGATAGAGTAGTAAAAGAAAATATGGGCTTGCCTGAGTTAATAAAAACCACAGAACAGGGACGAGAAGAACTCCAGCAATTGTTCGAAGAGGATAGGCAAGATTAAGATTAAAAAACCTACTAGCATCCAATATATGAGCTACTGCACGGCGCTAAATCTACTTGTTTGATAAAATGCATATCGCGATATTCATGACGCGTTTTAGCTTTAGAAACAAAAGGATGCATCTTCATGCCAGTCACTTCATTTTTTAAGTTGGTTTCGACAATCAGGAATGCATCTGAAGCCGCATTCTTGTTGTCCCATTCGACTTTAAATCGATTGCCTTCAAATGAGTGCACAGTGCCTTTTAGCGTGATCATGCGTTCTGATTCTATTCTAATGGCATCATCCTTTGCAAAAATGCGCAAGTTACCAAACCAAGAATCTTGGTAGCGTCCAATAATTGCTTCCTTACTTAATATCATTGGCAATGAGGGAGCAGCCACAGCTTCGTAGTTTTTTAAGTACTTAGCTTCCTGCATTTTTTGCATTTTGACAAAGGCTTTTACCCAATCGTCAGGGGTACTATCTGGCATTCTCTGTTCCGGTACAAAAGACTTTAGAATGTGCTGCATAACAGATGAACGAGCGCCATAATTTGAGCCATTATTGAGCACAACCACACCAAGCTCAAGTTCAGGTATCAAGGCTACATAAGCTTGATAGCCTGATAATGTGCCCGTATGCGAAATTAGCTTGTAGCCAAGCATATCGGCAATTCGCCATCCATAACCATAGGTTTTGAAAAGTGTACCGTCCCATTCTTCTTCGCTATCTGAGATCCCTAATATAGTATGCGGTGACCACAGAGTATCTAATGTGTTTACCGAAAATGGCAAGGTTTCAGGCGTTAGCAGTGCCTTTATCCATTTGCTCATACCGTCAACATTACACACAATACCGCCGGCGGCTACCGACATTTGTTGCTCACTTTGGATCCTATTACGAGGAACTGCATAAATACCAAGCTCATCATTGTGAGCGTAACTCATTGCTGTGTTCTTAAGTTTGCTGTTGGGTACGTCACCTGCAAAACAATCCATGTCGAGTGGTTTGAATATATTGTTTGCAATGAAATCGCCATAACTAAGGCCTGATACCTTGGCAATCAGTTGACCGGCAGTAATGTAAAGTATATTGCTATACGCATATTCTGACCTAAAGCTGCTGTGAGGACTCAAGTAGCGCAAGTTGTGAATGACTTCTGAGCGAGAAAAGCCGGAAGGCTCGGGCCAAATCATACTGTCGCCTGCGCCGCCAACAAGCCCACTGTGATGGACCAGCAAATCTTTTATGCTAAATTCTCTAGTAACCCAAGCGTCTTGCATTTCAAAGTCAGGTAAATACTTGGTAACTTTATCATCCCAATTAAGCTCGCCTTGTTCTACCAATATGCCCATTGCAGATGCGGTGAAGGCTTTGCTGGTTGAGGCTAGTCGGAAATAGGTTTTTGTGTCGACATTTAGCTTTTTTTCAATGTCACGTTGCCCAAGGCCCTCAATAAAAACGACTTCGCCCTTATGCACAACGCCAACCGACATACCGGGTGTATAAAATGCTGACAAGGCCTTTTGAATAACTTTTCTAGTTTCTACTGAATTCAATTCATTGGTTTTTTTAGTTGAATTATTCAATTGAGTTGCTTGCTGTTCAGCAGCATTAGCGAACGAGCCGGCGAGTGACAGCAATAAGCCCAATGCGAGTGATTTTGCTTTTTGAATCGCTGTTTTTGATATACACGTCCTTTTAAGCCGCGCTTTTGGCATGGCTTGATTGAAAAAGTGACGACGCATTTTATTGCTATATAACATGGTTATTGCGCTATTGGAGGCGATGTAAGCTTATGATAACCCACTAACAAAAACGCGCCAACATACATTGTTACTGCGTATATACCGGCGGCAACGCTATATGCCTGATTATCAATAAAGGTGATCGCAATAAGCATTGCCATTGTGGCGTTTTGAGTGCCAATTTCAATGCCCAGTGTCAGCCCGTCTTTTTTCGAGAGTGAAAATGCCCGAGCGATAAGCAATCCCATAATAGTAGCACCAATATTAAGACTGAATGTGATGACAAATATATCGGGAAAAGACGCCATAATAGCGGCTCTTTCTTGATAAGAAATAACAACAATTAGAAATAACATAAAAAACGTTGAAAAATGCCTAAAGAAAGGCTCGGCTCTTCTTGCCGACTTGGAAAAGAAATGTCGTAGTGTCATACCAATTGAAATAGGCACTAGTAAGAGCATGACTAGATTTAACGACACGCCAATGAGTGAGAAATCGGCGACTTCACCCTGAGTAAAATAATCAATTGAGAATTTGATAAGTAGAGGCGTGGTGATAACACAAATAATCGTTGTTAATGCGGTTAAACTTACCGAAAGTGCTAAGTTTGCGCGCGCGATGTGACTGATTAAGTTTGATGTAGTGCCACCCGGACACGCGGATAATATCATCAGGCCAATCGCAATTTCTGCGGGCGGCGAGAAAAATTGAATTAAAGCAAATGCAAACAAAGGCAATAAAATCAGTTGGCCGCTCAAGCCTGCAATAACGCTTTTGGGCACCTTAGTCAGGCGCACAAAATCGTCTTTAACAAGGCTTAATCCCATACCCAGCATAATAATACCAAGAATAGCGGGTAATAAAACCTGAGTGAAAATAGTTTCTTGCAAATGGCTTCTCTAATTTATTTATGGCTGACTTAGCTCATTTTAGCTAACCATGATAGCGGCATGATGCGCATAACTCGGTTCAATATAGCCCAAGGCCATGAGGGGACATAACTATTGCCACCTTCTTTTTCAATTGCAGCGACGATAGCTTTACAACCCGTTTCGGTATCAACCATAAAAGGGGCTTTTTCTACTTTTTCGTTAATTTCACTACGAATAAACCCAGGGTGAACGGTAGAAACTTTAATAGGCGTGCGCATTAAATCAATGCGAATGCCTTCTGTTAGCGAGGTTATGGCAGCTTTGCTTGCGGCATAAACCGTTAATGCGCGGCGAAATCCGCGCACGGCACTTATCGATGATATGGTAACTAAGTGACCTGAATTCTGCTCTCTAAATATTTCTACTGCAGCTTCGCATTGTGCTAAGGCAGACACGAAGTTAGTTATAGCGGTTTCTTTATTCGCTTTGAAGTAGCCTGTGCCGACGGAAGCGCCTTTACCCATTCCTGCATTTACAATAACGCGGTCTAAGCTGCCCAGTTCTTGTTTGAATTCATTAAATACCTGAAAAACGGCATCATGATCGTTAACATCTAGTGATTTTATCACCACGCTAATATTTGGGTTGATCGCTTCAAGCTCGGCTTTCAATGTTTCTAAACGGTCTACACGCCTAGCGCACAGAGCCAGATTGCGGCCCATTTTTGCATATAATAATGCCATGCCTTTGCCCAAGCCAGAGCTTGCACCGGTGATTAAAATGTTCTGTCTAACGTTTGATGACATAATCTTCTCTATTTTTATTATTCTAATGAGATTTTTTCTTTGACGACCACAGTTTTGACAATCAAACCTTTGATTATCAATAGCGCCTATTTGTTTTTATTTATAATTTTTCGGCACCGATGCATTAAATAATGTACCAATACCCAAAGGTTTTTGTATTGTGGGTTGCGAGTCTGTTTATGGTGATATCGATAATAAATTTGCTGCACAATGGCTGCAAGCCTAAACAAGCCATATACTTCGTAAAAAGCGAATTCTTCAGTTTTTAAGCCTTGTTTATCACAATAGTACTTAATCACTTCTTGGCGTGTCATCATGCCGGGTAAATGAGTTGGTTGGCGCCGAGTGCTGCGGGCTAACCAGTCATCATCAGCTTGAACCCAATAGGCCAAACTGTTGCCTAAATCCATAAGCGGATCGCCAAGGGTGGCCAATTCCCAATCCAAAACCCCAATAATTTCTTGTGGGTTTTGTGCATTGAGTACCAGGTTATCGAAACGATAGTCGTTGTGAGTAATACAGATGTTTTCTTTGCTAGGAATATTGTTCGCTAGCCAATCAGTTACTTTTTTACCTAAGGGCACATTCCAAGTTTTGGCCTTTTGATAGCGCGAGGTCCAGCCTGAAATTTGGCGCTGTGTGTAACCTTCGCCTTTGCCTATATGAGATAGGTCTGCTGCTTTATAATCAACATTATGAAGCTCAATAAGCCCATCTAGCGCCGACTCACAAAGCTTTCTAGTATCTTGCGCTGAAATCTCGAAGCCTCTTGGCATGTTCTGGCGAGGAATAACGCCATCAAATTTCTGCATGACATAAAACTCAGCTCCTATCACCGATTCATCGTCGGTGTAACCAAGCATATCGGGCACTTTAGGATAGACCGTTTTCAAGGCTTTTTGTAAGCGATATTCGCGGCCCATATCATGCGCACCCTTGGCTTTTGTGCCTGACGGAGGCCGACGTAAAATCACTGACTTATTTTCAAAATCTAGACAGTAGGTCCAATTAGATGCACCACCTGAGTATTGAGTTACTTTTGGCACGCCTTGCAAGTCAGGGATGTTGGCATTAATCCACGCAAGCAAGGTGTCAATCGGTAGCTCTTCACCTGGGCGAACTGCACCTGCTTGATCTAAGATTTTTGTGTTGCCATCACTGTCTGTATTTTGATTCAAAGTATCCGTCATATTTTATTTATATTTCTTCAATTCCAAGCGTGTCACCATGCCCATATGCACCTCATCTGGACCGTCGGCTAAGCGCAATGAACGAGCTCCTGCTGCAAACCTTGCCAATGGGAAGTCTTCACACATGCCCGCACCACCGTGCATTTGAAGGGCCATATCAACAACTTCTTGCAGCATATTGGGCACAACAACTTTAATTGCTGATATATCGACCATAGCATTTTTAACGCCCAAATTGTCGATTTTCCAAGCCGCTTGAAGTGTTAATAATCGTGCTTGTTCAATTTTCATTCTTGCCATAGCAATACGTTCACCATTGCCACCTAACTTAATAATTGGCGAACCAAATGCAACTCGCGATAAACCGCGCTTAATTGCTAGCTCTAGAGCTTTTTCAGCCATACCAATAGCTCGCATGCAATGATGAATTCGGCCCGGGCCTAAGCGGCCTTGAGCAATGGCAAAGCCTTTACCCATGCCTACAAGTAAATTTTCTTTCGGTACTCGAACATTTGTAAGGTGCATTTCGCCATGACCGAAAGGCGCGTCATAGTCGCCATAGGCGCTTAACATGCGTTTTATCTCGACTCCGGGAGTATCCAGCGGCAACAAAACCATACTGTGCTGGCTATGTTTGTCGTTTTCAGGATTCGACAAGCCCATGAAGATACACAGCTTAGCGTTAGGGTGACCAAGGCTGGTTGTCCACCATTTCTTGCCGTTCAGCACTAGCTCATCACCGTCTAACTCAATCGTAGCAGCCATATTCGTTGCATCCGATGATGCAACATCGGGCTCAGTCATGCCAAACACGGAACGAATTTCACCCAATAATAAAGGCGTTAACCATTTGTCTTGTTGTTGCTTGTTACCAAAATGATAGAGCACTTCCATATTGCCGGTATCTGGGGCATTACAGTTAAATATTTCTGGCGCGAATATATATCGGCCTGTTTCTTCGGCAAGCGGTGCATACTCTAATGTAGTCAATCCTTGAGCCAGCTCTGCGTCGGGTAAGAATAGGTTCCATAAACCAGCAGCCTTAGCTTTGTCTTTCAAAGGCTCGATGGCGGGGTGCACTTTCCATTTTGTCCAATCGCCTGTTGGGTTCAATTCAGCTAACTCTGAATACATCTGCTGTTCAATAGGCGCGATATTCGTATCAATGAAGTCGCGAATTCTGGCTAGATAATCTTGCGTTTTAGCGTTGTGAGAAAAGTCCATTGGGTTACCCTTTGTGTAAACTATAAATCCACAATTATCTTAGTCGATAATTTAGCCTCAGCGAACTTTGTTTAATTTGGGTTTATTAATAAGTTTAATGAATAGTTCAAAAGTGCAGTTAGGTTTAAGCTGGCCGCGCACTCTTATGGCTTACACTATTGCTAAGCCCACTAGATATAGTAATTAGTAGAATCTAAAGAGTGGGGATCTAAAAACCAACAAGCTGCTTATTATTGGTTTGAGTGATAGTCTAATGTCACCTTTTCGGTAAAGTGTTTACGACATAGCGAAACATACTTTTCATTACCGCCAACATCAACTTGGTCTCCTTCTGAAATAGGATTTCCTTGTTGGTCAAGACGAGCAACAAAATTAGCCTTTTTACCGCAATGGCAAACCGTTTTGAGTTCGGCGAGTTTATCTGCCCAAGCTAATAAGTAATGACTTCCCTCAAATGTTTGACCACGAAAGTCAGTGCGCAGTCCATACGCTAAAACAGGAACGTTAAGCGCATCCACAATTTTTAAGCATTGAATTACTTGTTGTTTGGTTAAAAACTGCGCTTCATCAATAAATAAGCAGCTGATTTTTTGTTCGTCACACTCTTTGCGCATCGCTTCATATAAATCAGTTTCTGGAGTGAATAGATTAGCCGGCGACTCTAAGCCAATTCGTGAGGCAATCTTGCCTTCACCATAGCGATTATCTAGAGCAGCTGTGAACAAGGTAACATTCATACCACGTTCTTCGTAATTATAGGCGGATTGAAGCAATGAGGTGGACTTTCCTGCATTCATTGCAGAGTAATAATAGTAGAGCTGAGCCATTCTTGATTGTTCTTATATAAATTGATTAAAAATTGTTTATCTAGATGCCAAGGTCTTCATTTTTTACTGGTTTGGCAGAAGGATTGCCTTGAATATACCGAATTTGAAGGTCTTTTAAAACATAAAAAAGGCGTCCGCAATGGGACGCCTAGTTGAATATTTAAAAGCCTGCAGGAATTAAGCTGCGTTAGCGGCTGTTTCTTCTGGTTTGCTAGCACTCGGGCCATCAGTCTCTTCAGCGCTTAACAACTGCATGTCAAAGGTAAATTCATCAACACGAACCGACAGCTTACGTTTTTCATTGTATGACAACAATATGCTGCGCTCTTCGTCCGTCACTTTACCGTCGGTGTGCAGGGTATTAACTGCATTCTCAAACGATATAAAAGGTATCACAGGAGACTCACGCAATGCTTTTTGTACTTTTGATAGCAATGGCATTGCCGCATGTTTGGCTTTAAATGCTTGTTCGTTAATATCGTTACCGTCGCCAGGCATCACTTTTACTAAGTGAGTTAGTTGTGCCTTAATACTGTTGTCTTGCATTGATGCCGCAGATAACTCACGCACTAGATCATCAGAAATGTGACTTACTGAAGAGGTATATGTGTTGGTTAATACTCTCATCAATCCGCGCGTTGGGGTATTAGGGAAGTTATTGATGAAGTCTACAATGGCTTTATCAGCTTGTTGCAGTGACCATTCCATTGCGTAACGGAAATATGCTTCAGCTTGGGCTCTGTCTTCAACGCGCTGTTCGAAGAAGCGAATTGATGCCATAGCACCATATAAGTAGCTCATTACGTCGCCTAAGCGAGCTGAAAGTAGCTCTGCTTTCTTCAAGTCACCGCCAAGAACTAACAATGATAAATCGGCTAATGGTGCGAGCTTTGAAGCGAGAGCATTTACGCGCTTTTCGTAAGGACGAACAATTGGGAAGTTCGATTCTTTCGAGCGTAAAAACGGCAAATAGCTGTTAGCTAAGCTTCTAAATGCATTTTTCACACTGAATTTAATTGTTTTTCCTAGCACTTTATTGAACGCTTTATCGGCGGTGCTATCGTTGCTATGGATCAAATCAACCATTTCTTTCAAATGCGGATGACAACGCATTGCACCTTGACCAAATATCATCAAGCTGCGGGTTAAAATGTTTGCACCTTCAACTGTTATAGCAATAGGCAATGCAGAATAACTGTTGGCTAAGGTATTTTGTGGGCCGCGCTGGATTGCTTTACCTGCTTGCACATCCATTGCTGAGTTTACTACATCTCGGCCTAGTTCAGTCATGTGGTATTTTGCTATAGCAGTAACCACGGCTGGCGTAATGCCTTCGCCTAAGCCTTCGGTAGTTAGGACACGCATTGCTTCTAGTAAAAATGTTTTACCAGCAATGTCAGCGATTTTATCTTGAACACCTTCGAAACGACCAATTGGTACGCCGAACTGCTCACGAACGAATGAATATTCAGTTGTTGATTTGAGTGCCGATTGTGCTGATGCTACGCCCATCGCTGGTAAAGAAATACCGCGACCTGCGCCCAAGCAACTTACCAACATTTGCCATCCGCGACCGATGTTTTTTTCGCCACCGATAATAAAGTCCATTGGAATGAAAACATCTTGGCCACGAGTCGTGCCGTTATAGAATTTCACGCCCATAGGATCATGACGGTTACCCATTTCAACACCAGCGTGCGATTTAGGAAGTAAAGCACAAGTGATACCTAACTCAAGTTTGTCACCTAGCAAGTGCTCAGGATCGAACACTTTAAATGCCAAGCCCAATACAGTCGCAATTGGTGCCAGTGTAATGTAACGCTTGTCCCAAGTAACGCTTAGGCCAACAACTTCTTTACCTTCCCACATGCCTTTAGTCACGATGGCTGCGTCGGGAATAGAGCCTGCATCAGAACCGGCTTCTGGGCTTGTTAACGCAAAACATGGAATGTCTTGGCCAACAGATAATCTTGGCAACCAATAGTTTTGTTGGTCTTCAGTACCGAAGTGCATTAACAATTCACCGGGGCCTAAGGAATTCGGCACCATGACGGTAACGGCTATAGCGCCGCTTGTTGCCGCGATAGTGGCTACAATTGTTGAGTTTGCATAAGGGCTGAATTCAAGACCACCAAATCTCTTTGGAATGATCATTGAGAAAAATTTATTTTTACCTAAGAAATCTAAAATTTCTTGAGGTATGTGTTCGCTGTTCGCAAGTTCGAAGTCGTTGATCATTGCCAACAGCTCTTCTACTGGACCGTCAAGGAAAGCTTGCTCGTCTGCGCTCAATATTGCTTGAGGAAGGCTGCGCAGTGCGTGCATGTCCGGCTTGCCTTGATAAATAGAAGATTCAATCCATACGTCACCAGCATCTAATGCTTCTTGTTCTGTGACTGAAATGGGAGGCAATACTTTTTTAAGACTTGTTCTAATACTCATTTTAACTTATCCGCTCATCTGACCAGTTGATATTGTATCTTACATGAAAATTAGCAAAGATCAAAAAAGATTGATTAAAAATCGCGCAATTAAGCATGGCTTGTTCATTAAATTTATTTAATAAAGGCATTTTTTATTGCCACTAGTCGCTGATAATGAGCTTTTGGGAGAGCAGGGAGCGTTATTATTAATCAGGTGATTTTGATCTAAGATGCCTTTTTAAGCTGTATTATTTTTGATGCTATAATATAAATGCTAAATAAAATGCTACCGAAAAGTGGGTAAGGGGAAAACATGAAAAACAGCGTGGACAGTAAATTTTTGCTACAGGTGTTCGAAAAACTTCGCTTACATGGTGAGCAGCGCGATGGGGCGTATCACTTAAATGGCATAAAAGCATTTACTGATTTCGATGGATACACTTTATACATCGAAGACGCACTAGTGAAGTTAACTTATGGTTTTCACAATCAATACCACTTTGATTATGCGAATCAATCGCAGTTTGATGCATTTGAGAAGAAATTAAAAAGCATCGATAAAGAATATTAATCAATAGCACGGAAATAGCACAGAAATCACGCAGCAATCGCGCACAGGCGTTGGGTCCTGAATGCAAGTGTAGATTGACCTTGAGCTTAAGCGTTGTAGAATAGAAAAAAAATGTGAATGAGCGCTTCGTGAATACGCCAGAGAATAACAATAAAATTAGCACAGACGCTGAGTCGGAAGAGCCATCAGCGGATAAAGAGCCATCAGCGCGTAAAGAGCCATCAGCGGATAAAGAGCCCTCAGCGGGTGAAGCCTCTTCAGTGAGCGCGAAGCCTTCAGTGAAGCCCTATAAACCAATTAAAACAGTTATGGCGCCTCCCTTTAAACCCGCATTTTTTCACCCTAGATATTGGGGTGTTTGGTTAGGGGCTTCTATACTATATATCGTTACTTGGTTGCCTCTCCCAGCAATTCATTTGCTAGCTAAAGTCGTTGCAAAATTAATTAAGGTATTGGTGCCTAAAAGAGTGCAAGTTGCTCGCCGAAACCTCGAACTTTGCTATCCTCAGTGGACTGAAGAGAAGCGAGAGAAAGTACTTAAAGACAATATTTTCCGCACTGCAATGGGATTGTTTGAAACTGCAATGGGTTGGTGGTGGCCGGAATGGCGTGTGCGCAGAATTGGTGAGGTAGAGGGCTTAGAACACGCTGTTAAAGTGTTAAAATCGGGTAAAGGTGTGTTTGGACTAACCCTCCATAACGTTAATTTAGAAATAGGTTGCCGAATTATTGGATACGCCTATCCTTGCATCGCTTTTTACCGTAAGCACAACAATCCACTGATAAATTATATGCAGTACCACGGACGAAACCGCTCTAATAAGTACATGATCGATAAACGAAATGCAAAAGCCTTGATTCAAGCGATGAATGAAGTTGAGTTTTGTTTGTACTTCCCTGATCAAGACTATGGAAAAAGCACTAGTGCATTTGTTCCTTTTGGCGGCGTAGCACGCACAGCAACAACCACGGCCACTTTAATGTTTGCCAACAGAGCAAATTGTGTCCCGTTAATGGTAGTCTCGCAACACAGTAAAAAAGGATATAAAGTAAAAATTAGTCCACCAATTGAATATTTGGCCGATAAAGATCCTGAGGTAGCCTTAACTAAGCTTAACGAAGACGTACTAAGTGTTGTTAATGAGCAGCCTGAAAGCTATTTATGGATGCATAAACGCTTTAAAACACGACCTGAAGATGAGCCCGAGTCTTTCTACAAATAGCATCAGGTATTCAACTTCAACTTAGTTAATTCTGCATTCAATTTAATAGAATGCAATGTTACTACTGCATGGGAGTCGGCAGCTATGGCAGATAAAAAAACAACTATATTTTGGGCTAAGCACCTGGTACTAGCCTTGATTGTGCTTCTTGTCGCCGTATTTGTGTTGCGATATAACCCCGAAAATAGTTCCAATCAAAGTAGCGGACAGTCGTCTGAAGCTAGCGGCAGTATTGAAGAAAACCTCTCCCGTTTTTACGAAAAGTTTAGCTTAACTTCCAAAGACCCTATCAAAGAAGAGTTTGGTGACTATGTTCTTCCTCTAGTCGTTTCTGATGCAAGTCAAACTCAGCAATTAGTGGCAATAACTGCAATTGCGACGCCCCCTGAAGAGAATTGGGAAGGTGAGTATAAATTTAGAAGCTTTGCTAAAGGCACAACAATTCGAATTGAAGCAATGAAGTATGCTGAGCAAGAGGGCATGACCTTGCTTTGGGACCTCAATCAAGACTTCATTATTCGGCATCGATTCCTATCAGAAAACAGTTTGCTAGGCACTCTTGATGAGATGGCTGGGGCGATAGACGCGAATTTTTCTCCTGAAGTAAATGTGTATTTTTGCAATCAAAAACGGACTATTGTTATCGCTGAAAAAGCAGGCAAGTATGTGAATGATAATTGCAAAAAGACCGGTTTTTAGGCACACAGCGCACAATTGGAAAATTGGTATTAAGTATTCATTGCTTACGCATTCAATGATTAAACATTGATTGTTTAATCATCCCGCGCATAGCAATTACTCTAAAACATCCGAATAACTCGACTTAATCTTTGCCATGTGGGCCTGCAGCTCTGGAATTTGCGCATCGGAATTTATTGCCGAAATGCTTAAGTTATGCAATTGATTGCGAATAAAAAGATACGCTGCTTGTAAGTCCTTATTTTGACTTTCATCAATAATTTTTGCACTTTCAAGTGAGTCTAAAATGCGTAAATTGTCAGTCCACTTCCCCAATTCACTGAATTCATTGGTATGCAATAAAACCCAATATTGGGTCAAAAACTCTAAATCAGTGATACCACCAGATGTTTGCTTTAGGTCTGGATTATGCTCATTAGACTTATCCAGATGCGCACGCATTTTTGATCGCATGTTTGCCACTTCTACTTTAAGTTCTGCTGACTGTCTTTTCTTTGCCAATATATTTTGCCGGATGGACATGAAACGTTCGCCCAATTCGTGATGCCCATATACATATCGGGCTCTAACTAAGGCTTGATGCTCCCAAGTCCACGCTTCATTATTTTGATATTCCTCAAAACTGTCAATGTGAGTTACCAATAAGCCTGAGTTGCCTGATGGACGCAAACGTAAGTCAATTTCATAAAGATCATTCAGATAGGTTTTAGTGGTAAATATATGGCTTATACGCTGTACTAGTTTAACAAAAAACTCACTGCAGGATATTTGCTTTGTGCCATCAGTCATGACTGTTAAGTTAACGTCATGTACAAAAACAACGTCTAAGTCGGAGCCATAGCCGAGTTCAATACCGCCCATTTTACCATAGGCAATGACACCAAGGCCCTTGTTCTGAGCGGAGTATCCATTTGGTGCCCCATAGCGGTTAGTAATTTGTAGCCAGGCAGAATCTATTACCTGTTGCAACAGGACTTCGGCTAACACAGTGAGTTTGTCACTCACATTATTAACGGGCAGGGTGCCGCTGATATCCGCCGCAGCTATTCGTAGTTGCTGAGTCAATTTAAAATATCGCAAGGCATCCATTTGCGCTTCAACATCATCTGGCTCAACTCTTAATAACTGCAGCCTCAATTCATTCTCATACTCATCGCGCCAAGCAGTTATATCTGCGCTATCTGACTGCAAATAGGCAGGATGCAGCAACTCGTCAAGCAAAAGCGGAAAGCCTTTGATTTGCTTGGCCACCCATTTACTTCTGGCTGAGAGGCCAACTAGACGTTTTCTAACTGCGGGGTTCTCGAGCAATAGATCAAGGTATGTTGTGCGACCGACAATAGTTAATAGTATGTCGAAGATTAATTTAAAAAGTTCAGACGCATCATTGCTATTTTGATGTGTAATAACTTCTTGAATCATCAATGGGATGAGTTTTTTTAAGGTCGCGTGGCCGCGCTGACCAATGTCGTGCTTTTTACACTTTCTTTTGAATTCAATTAGCTGAGCACTGAGCGCCTGAGACAAATTGCTATCTTTATTTTCATTGAGCGCTTTCGATGGAGTTTCAGCTGATATTTTAGATGGTGATGTAGGGTTTAGAACAGTAAGAAATACACTTTGCATCTCTTCCTCATCTAAACTCAAGCTCCACAAGTCTTGATAGGCTTGATTAATAGGATCATGGCTGCTTATGTCGTCATGGGGGGCCTCAATAAAGGACATGAAATGGCGGTTTATGCGATGCATGTGCTCCTGAATATAGGCGACATTGTCCGCATAGCAGCTTTTACCAGTAAGAGGCATTAACAGCAGTGTTAATCTATCTTGGTCATCGGTATTGTCTGGTAATTGTTGTGTTTGCTTATCGTCGAATGCTTGTAAGTAATGTTCAACAATGCGCAAAAATAAATAGCTCTCCTGTAATTCATCAGCGTCTTTTGGCGCTAAGAATTCATGTTCAACCAAAGCAGCAAAAGACGCTAAGATCGACTTGGTTTGGCATTCTGTTACCTTTCCTGCGTGGATCATTTGCAGCGATTGAATCAAGAACTCAACCTCGCGAATACCGCCTTTGCCAAGTTTAATATTATTAACTAGATTGCGCCTTGCAACTTCACTGGCAATAAGCTGCTTCATGCTGCGCAGCGATTCGATAGTAGTAAAGTCTAAGTACTTTCGATAAACGAACGGGGTGATAATATTTTGTAACTCTCTTACTGCAGGTGAGTCTGCATTAATTACACGTGCTTTTTGCATCGCAAACCGTTCCCACTCGCGCCCTTGCTCAAGGTAATACGACTCAAAAGCGGGCATCGAGACAACTAAAGGCCCGCTGTCACCAAGTGGGCGCAGTCGCATATCAACACGATACACCTGTCCATCCATTGTTATTTGGTGCAATGCTGCAATTAACTTCTGTGCAAGGCGTGTGAAAAACACCTGGTGCTCGATAGGTTTGCGAGGATGGTCGGTTTCACCTTGCTCGGGATAAACAAAAATAAGGTCAATGTCAGATGAAAAATTAAGCTCGTGCCCACCCAGTTTACCCATACCAATGATCAACAGTTCTTGCCGACAAGTGATAGGCTCACAATAAGAAATGGGGTCAGAGTTAATTAATGGAGCCGGGCCGCCGGAGTTAATAGGCTCAGAGTTGATTAATGGAGCCGGGCTGCCATAGCGTTTACAAGCTTTTTCAAACAACCAGTTATTCGCAGCATTAATTAAACTGTCAGCCAAATTAGACACGGCAAGCAATGACTGCTTGATGTCCGTTTTGTACATCAGGTCACGCCAGGCTATACACAGCATGTTTAGATTCCTAAATTGCCGCAGTATTTTGTGTAGGTTAGCTTCATCGTTGGCATCATCTACCTGGGAGTTAAGTGCTTTTTCATAGTTGACCTTATGTTTCGAGCTACTGCTTAGTTCAGGCAGTAAGGCAATAAACTGAATAGGATAGAGCAAGGCAACGCGGGCAATAAAATCACTTAAGCCAAATGCATAGATAATGTCAGCTTGATGCTTGTTAATGAGTACAACTTCAGTAGCCTTTGGAGCGTGAGACGGTTCTTGAATTGAACTGAAATCAGATGAATTTTCAGACAGACTTAACTGACCCTGACCCTTTTTTTGCTTATCCAATTCACCCGCGACTTTGCTTTTGAAAGCATCGAAGTTTGCGTTGGCCTTATCAAGTAAAGCGTTTGTTAGCTTTTGCATTTTAATTTATTTGCCTAATCGTCAATAGCGCCATTATGATATAGATTTCAAGCGGATCCTATGTCAGCAAAACTTAGCGGTTTGTTGTTCTTTTATTTTAAGCATTACATGCGAATGTATATCGCTATGATTTACTAGAATATGGGTAACAGGCAGATTTGCGTTTCCAATGACAATTTGGTCTTTGGTTTTTCTAGTCTGTTGCTTTAGCCAACGCTCTAGTTTCAATGCTTCTGACTGATTTTCTACTTGTGCACAGAACATTAATTCAAGCGGAGCTTTACCTTTGAGTGCTTTAGCGCACTTAGGGCTGTTGCTGGCATGTTCATAAAAGCGCCTAGAAATATCCAGAGTTACGCCTGCATAAAGCTGGTTAAGTTTGTTTTTTATCAGGTAGATAAACCAAGGTTTATCGGACTTTTTTTGATTCATTGCTATACTTTCCAATAATTCAAAAAAAATAGCAATTCACAAGACGGTTAATCACATAAATATCTGATTTTAGTCGCGCAAAAACGCTAAATGAGGCGATTATTAAGCTCGTGAAATTGGTGGTGGCAATAAAGTTATCGCCAATAGCGGTGAAGTTCGCGCTCTGTTAATCTAAGAAGGCGTATTTACCTCAGGAATTATTTCACAGATTGTGAATGCAAACACAAAATAGTGTATATTATCGACGATTCAATTTATCGACGATTTAATTTATGGACGAACAATAAAATCATGTACGAAAGTTATTACGGACTAAATTCAAAACCCTTTCAGCTCACGCCAGATCCAGCGTTTTTTTATGCGAGTAAGTTGCATAAGCGAGCAATGTCTTACTTGCAATACGGATTATCGCAAGCAGAGGGTTTTATTGTTATTACCGGCGACATAGGCACAGGTAAAACGACTATAGCGAACAGTTTACTAGACAATTTAGAAGAAGATATTTTTGCAGCACAAATCGTGACGCCAAAACTGTCACCTGATGAAATTGTGAAAATGGTTGCATCAAAATTTGATTTAGATGTGGCGGGTAAAAGTAAAGCCGAGATCCTAGAGGACTTAGAAAAATTCTTAAACCAGCTTGCTCAGCAAGGTAAGCGTGCTTTGCTGTTGGTGGATGAGGCTCAAAACTTACCTTTAGAGACTATCGAAGAATTGCGCATGCTGTCGAATTTCCAAAAAGCCGGAAAGCCTCTTCTGCAAAGTTTCTTATTAGGACAAGATGAACTTCAGCCTATTTTACGCGCGCCTAATATGGAACAGTTTCGGCAGCGTATTGTTGCTTCGTGCCACTTAGCGCCATTAAACGCGGAAGAAGCTAGAGAGTATATTGAATTTCGTTTAAAGCACGCGGGCTACGATGGAGAGGGTTTATTCAGTGACGATGCTTTTACAGCTATTCATGATTTTTCGCGTGGCGTACCGAGGCGAATGAATACCTTAATGGACAGAGTGTTGCTGTATGGATTTTTGGAAGAAGTAGAGTTCTTTGAAAAAGAACCCGTAGATATTGTTATTGATGAAGTGAAATCAGAAATGTTTGTTCCTGAAAATGCACTGCCAGCCAGAGATGAAGTTTTTAATCCTGAGTCTAAGGCTTTACGATTTACTGCAAAGGGCACTGAAATTCATGAAGCTAAGTACTACAAAGATATGCTGCACGAGCTTGTTGATGCGCTTGACGACGCCCTGAAGCATAAGATTAAACTAACTCAGTACATTGATAAGTTGCTTAAGAAAAAGTATCAGACTTACGTGCGATTGAAAAGTGATGATGAATAAATTGGCCCATGCTTATTAATGAAGCCAATATGCAACACTGCCATATTTGATACGGGCGCTATTGACTTGTAATAAGAATAAAAGCCTTGTTATGACTCACTTACTTAATGTGTACATCAAATTTAATGAAATACTGCGGTCTTTGATGTCACCTGAAAGGCCACCAGAATTACCTAAACCGCCACTAACTAGCCCTTCCGTGTCGCGCTGTAAATAAGAAAAATCTAAAGACAAGCGAAAGTATCTGCCAATGGAACGCTTAACGCTAAATTTAGTTGTCATGACTTCTGATTCGCCTCGCTGCCCTTCGACTATTTCGTCAGTTAAGGCATAGTCAGTGGTCCAACTCAAATTTGTTTTTTGACCAATATCAAACGAGACGGAACTGCCTGCAGAATAGGTTCTGGATAATCGGTCGGACTCTAAATAATCATTACTAGCATAGCGACCATTGAGTGATACTTTCGTTCTTCTGAGTTCGGTGCCCATTTGCCAAGTCAAAGCCTTACGCAAAATAAGTTCGTCATTAATTTCGGCATTCAAGGAGCTAAATTGGATGAATTGTTCATTAGCCTGTAATTGATAATTTAATGAATTTGGCTGAAAGCAAGCGGATAAATCGGTAATGCCGTCTGCGCATATAAACACCCCTAAATTTTCGGGGTTAGCAATAAGCCGAGAAAAGCTAGTAACCTCTTCGGTATACTCAATTTGTGTTCTGAATCTCTTTATTCGATGATTAAAACTGAAATTACCACTGTCACCATAAAAACGCCGACTATAACCGGCACTTAATTGTGTTCTGGGCGTAAACTGCCAGTCGGCATTTAGGCCTATGAATCCCTTGTTGTCTTCGTCTTCATCTCCATCTTCATCTTCATCTTCAATAGAGGCGTTATTGGCAGTGTTCCATGTCAGCGCAATCTGTTTAGTGTCAGACTCCCGCCAAATCAATCCAGCCCCGGCTCTATTAAACTGTCGGGCCTGTGAAAAGGTGTTGTTCTGTGAATCCACTTGGTTGCCTTCGTGACTCGCATTTACTAGAACACCTAAATTGCTATAAACCCGATAAGACATTTCGCCGTTAAGCTGACGGTTTGTGTAGTCGCCATTCTCGCTGCGATCCGACACACTGAAATTACTTTGTATTTGCGCGTTGAATCGCTCAAAATTTTTGCCGGTAACGGTTTGCGTGGTAATGCTTAATACGTTGCTGTCGAGCTGCAGGGATGAGTTCTCTCTTTCTTCACTTTCTGTGATCGAGTAATTTATTTTGCTTGAATGTCCAAAATAGTGGCCACGAGGTAAGTTAAAATTAGCGCCAAACTGATTTGACCGAATTTTTGACAGGTTCTCAGCATTGAGTAAAAAGCTATCGACTAAAAAACCATTTGGCACGGTGCTTTGATAATCTAAAGCCCCGTTTGCAGTAAACGTGAGCAAATTTTTGATTGCTGCAAAACTGCCACCATAGGCATAGTTAGTATAGTTATTGGTAACATCAGCATCTTCTAGGCTTCGGCGAACGTGATTATGGCTTGCACTCCAAAAACCGCTAGCGCGCTTAGACTCATAATTGAGAGACAAGCGAGGGCGAATAATAAAGTTGGTGGAGTTGAGGGTCTGCTTTTGTTCATCGGAATAAATATCTTGATAAACTACTTCGTTGTCGAGGCCAACACTCCAATTTAATTCATTAGCTAAGGCAGAAGAACTCAAAGACAATACAGACAGCATAGGACAAGCAAATAATGATATGGCTAATTGCTTCCTTGTATATTGCATTTGATTAATTCTTCCTTCCTTTAAGAGCTTAATAAGAGCTTGGTAAGTGCTTATGCGTCTGGTCATTCAATCGATCAATCAAGTCATTACTTTATTAATTACTTTTACTCTTTAGGTTTTCATCATTTTGAGCGCGATCATTATAATTGTAGCCATAATAGCTATTTTGATCAGACGTGTTCAAAGACTTGTTAACAACAAACCCAATAGCCATTTCTGGATTCAAGCGTTCAACTGCTTTTTGAATATCAGACAATTTAGAACGTCCTTCTTCAACGACAACAACGGCTTGACCAGCAAAG
Organism: uncultured Glaciecola sp.; assembly: GCA_905479945.1. Taxonomy (GTDB): domain Bacteria; phylum Pseudomonadota; class Gammaproteobacteria; order Enterobacterales; family Alteromonadaceae; genus Glaciecola. The sequence goes on from CAJQOP010000108.1 coordinate 22,183, forward strand.
TTAGCTAAAATCGCTGACTCGTTAATACCAATAATAGGCGGTGTGTCGATTATCACAACTCTGTCGGGGTATCTATTTGAAAACTCAGTGACTAAGTCACTCATTGCCCTGCTTGCTAGTAGCTCAGTAGACAAATGATGCGAGCGGCCAGCAGGTATTATTCTCAGTTTATCAATATTCGAGCGAAACATTATCTGACCAATTTCTTTTACGTCCCCTAATAAGTACTCCATTAAACCTGAACGACTTTCTAAGCCTAATGTCCGCAATATATTAGGTTTCAAAACATCCGCGTCCACTAGCAATACTCGTTTGTCTTGTTCCGCTGCAATACTTAAGGCTAAGTTGATTGCGGTGAAGGTTTTACCTTCGCTAGGACGGGCACTGGTTACCATAATAATATTAGCGTTGGTTAATGTTTTCGATAATGGACCGAAGGCATTCGACAGAAGCTTACGTTTTATTTCGCGATACTCTTCATTTATCAACTTACGGGTACTGTGCAATGATACAAAGCCACGCTTTTCTAAATCGGCTACATCAATTTCAAAATGTTGTTCAGTAAATTGTTGAGTGGCATTGGACACACTGACTTTGTTGTTTTCTCTGCCACTCAGGTCAGGCTTATCAGTATTTACAGGATCAAAATCAGAATCAGATGCGGCAAGGTTCTCTGTACTCGCGCCTTGGGGTTCCAACGCTTGGTCAGAAGGAGTAGGCGATGCCGCTAGCTCAGCTTCTTTTTTTAGACGTTCAGCTTCTTTTTGGCGAAGTAAGGCCTTTTCTATTGTATTACTCATAATGGTATCTTACTCACTAAATCAATATTCATAATATCCACGATAACTAGTACTATATAAATCATGAAAATGGCGCCAGAGGACAGGCCAAAAATAACGATGCGCCTTTTGTTCCGTTCTTTTAGTCTTACAATATCTAAGTGGGCAACTGACCCCCATATAGGGTAGCCAGTTAAATTGCTCAATTGCTGGCCTCTTACTAATACTGGTTTGAGCATATTCAGTAGAAAAGCAATACCGACTCCTGCACCAAAACCGATGATTAACACGGCTGTGTAAAATATAATACGAGGTGGGCCACTTGGCTTGTCTGCCACAAGTGGTGGGCGGATTATTCTAAATTGCAAATCGTTAGATTCGATTTCAGCTCGCCTTGTTAAGTCGTTCGATTCTCTGAGCGAGAGCAATTCTTCGTATTTTAGTCGCTTAATACTATAATCTCGGTTCAAGGCCGTCCCTTCTGCTTCAATTTGCGGAACCAAGTCGATTTTGGATTTAAGATCGGCAACTCTATCTATTTTATCTTTCTCTCTTACACTAAGTGAGGCTAATAGGCCCTCTAAACGGGCTATTTCAAGGCGCAGATCACGATCACCTTCAGTTAGCATTGAAGGCGAGTTGCTTGTCGTATCTTGTGACAAAAAGGCTTTTATTTCTTTGTCTCGTGCCTCTTTTAAGGCTTCCAAAAGATTCTGCGCTTCTATCACGTCTGGATATTTGTCGGTAAAACGCAAGCGTAAATCATCTAACATCCCTTCTAGCGCTAAAATACGGTCGTCATACCTTGTTGTTAACACCTGCTCATCACCATTATTTCTTACGCCCAAGCCGTCGGTGGCTGACTGTGCTTGACGAGTTTGGCTTTTCATTGCGTTAATTTGTTGTTGTGTTTCTTTAATAGTGAGTTTTGTCGCTTCTAATTCTTGTTTTAGAGATTGTAGATTGTCGTAGAAAGACCCCTGCATAGGGAGTATATCGCTGTTTTTTCGCTTAAAGTTAGCAAGAATTTGCTCACTTTGCGCAAGTTCACTTTCATATTCCGCAATTTGTCCGTCTAAAAATCGAGATGAAGTGTCGGTTCCTTGTATCGACCGGCCTCTTGAGCCTTCAACGAATAACGCTAAGGTTTCTTGCACCACGGTTCTTGCCATCTCAGGGCTTTGATTGGCGTACGAAATAGTATAAATATTGTCACGGCTAGTGCCACTCAGCTTAATATCGTCGCTTAGTTTTGTAATCAATTTGTTTGAATCTTCAGCGGTAATAGCGGTGATATCTAAGTCGGATTCTCTTGCAATGATTTCAACGTTTGCACGACTCAATAATGTTCTAGCCATATTACGCATTTCTTGTTCTGGGTCAGATCCAATCACCATTCCGTCTAAAAGGGGTTGCAACACCGAGCGGGTGTCAACATAAACTTGGGCGTCAGATTTGTAGACATCAGGGATCGTCGTTACGTAAATAAAACCGATTGGGCACAAAAGCCACGAGCAAATCATAACGTAACGTTTTTTTATCCAAATGCCTCGGATAAAATCGAGCACCATTTGAATGGTTTGTTCTATATCTTGCATGTAAATATTTCTCTAAAGTAGGCTAAAACCATGCTTCTGGAATAATGATTATGTCGCCTGGAAGCATATCGATATTTTCGGCAATGTTGCCGTCTTTTATCAAGTCTTCTATATTGAGTTCAAAGGTGACTTTTTGACCATCAATTACGCGCACTAACTTGGCGTTATTGCCACTAGCAAACTCGGTTAAGCCGCCCACGGCAATCATGAGGTCAAGCAGGGTCATGTTTTGTGTGTAGCTAAACGAACTTGGATTACTAGCTTCGCCAATGACGCGAATTCGCTCACTAAATGGCCCTTGAAACCGCCCAACACTCACTGTCACGCGAGGGTTATTGATGTAGGTAGAAAGCTGTTCCTCGATATGGCGAGCCAACATCGTAGGGGTTTTTCCAGCTACTTCTATATCCTCTACTAAGGATGTGGTTAGTTTACCGTCGGGACGAACAATAAACGCCCCGGATATTTCAGGGTTTCGCCAAACAAATATAGTGAGGTTGTCACCAGGCCCTATAAGATACTGGTAATCATTTACATTGGTAGTTAATGAAGCACGAGTAGTCGCTTCAGGTAATTTATTAACAGTACATCCTGTAATAATAAATGTGGCAAAAAATATTGGTAATATGCTTAGTTGGCGCGCTTTCTTCATCCCTAAATTTCCTTCACAGATGCTAACGATATTAAAAAGTTTAACACAATTCACAAAACAGTCATTTACCCGAGCGTGAAACCTACTATAATACCCGCTAAATTATCGTAAGTTTATCTTAAATCAAACAATTATCATACGGCTAATACATCAGTTTTTGTAAAAGGCGATGGTGAAGGGAACTAATGGCATCTTCTAACAAAAGACAAAATAAACGGTCAACGGCGCTGGTGTTGACTGAAGCGGTGTTAGTGTCATATGTAAGTTATATTGCTAGCTTCGTCTTAGTTAGTCTGCAATTGACGCCAAGGCCCAATTCTGAAGCCTTAGCAATTAATATTTTTCTTGTTATGATTGCGATTTTAGTGTGCTCATTATCGGTCGGTCTTTACGAAACTAAGTTACGAGAAACGTTCCGGGGTATTATAAGGCGGATATTCGTCAGTTTGGTGTTGGGCTATTTTATTGTCGAAATCATTACAACAGCAATGTTCAACCAGCTCGACCTGCATCCTTATTTTTTTCCTACCGCCATCTGTTTTAATATTGTTACGCTTGTGTTTTTTAGATATTTTACTAACCGTCTTGGTTTGATGGGGTTGAGTAGTTCTCGTATTCTGGTGCTTGGCGCTGGCGTTAGGGCATCAATTATCGAAACGGGAATGCGTCGTAATGTTGACCGTTTAGGTTTTGAACTTGTCGGTTTTGTGCCTGTTCCAGGTGATGACAGGCAAAGCGGCGTGCGACGTGAGAAAATTATTCATGTGAAAATTGATGATGCATTTCGTCAGTTTCTAAGCGACAACGACATTGAAGAAGTTATTGTTGCGTGCGATCAACGACGCGGCACATTGCCAGTGTCGGTGTTATTCGATTGTCGCTTACGCGGTATTGAAGTTACCGATCTGCTCGACTTTATGGAACGCGAACGCGGTCAAATTGTGGTCGATTTAATGTATCCAAGCTGGGTGATTTATTCCAACGGCTTCCACTCTCAAAACTACTTGCGTGAATCAATCGACTACTTGCTTAACGTCACCTTAGCCACGTTTGTTATGTTTTTCGCATGGCCTATAATGCTCATTACCTCATTGATTATTTATATCGATGATGGTTTTAAAACTGGCGCATCAGTGCTTTACAGGCAAGAAAGGGTTGGTAAAGACGGTAAGCTATTTAACATTCTTAAATTTAGAAGTATGCGGCCAGACGCCGAGAAAGACGGCGCGAAGTGGGCAACCAAAAATGATAATCGAGTAACAAGTATTGGCAATTTTATTCGCAAGTATCGAATTGATGAGCTTCCACAATTACTCAATGTACTTAAAGGCGAAATGTCATTTATTGGCCCCCGTCCAGAGCGGCCAGAGTTTGTACAACAGTTAGTGAAAGAGGTGCCTTACTTTAATCAGCGGCATAATGTGAAACCAGGTTTGGCAGGATGGGCACAACTTAATTACCCGTATGGAGCGAGTGTAAAAGATTCACTTGAAAAGTTAAAATTTGATTTGTATTACGTTAAGCATCAAAGTTTATTGTTAGATATTTTAATATTAATCAGAACCGTAGAAGTTGTTTTATTTGGAAAGGGTCGTTAATCATGAAGTCTTACCCAAAAAGGCTTAATGCCATGACAGTGGATGTTGAAGATTATTTTCATGTATCGGCTTTTGAGTCAGTAATTTCTCCATCTGACTGGTCTAGCATTACACCGCGGGTTGGCGATAATACACACCGTTTAATAGATTTATTTAATGAACATGGCATTAAAGGCACGTTTTTTACCTTGGGCTGGGTTGCAGAGCATTGCCCTGATGTTGTAAAGCGCATCGTTGATGAAGGTCATGAGTTGGGCAGTCACGGTTCAAATCACCGTCGTACAACCACAATGACCCGAGACGAAGTATTCGAAGATATTCGAGTAAGTAAAGACAAGCTCGAACAAGCATCAGGTAAGGCCTTGTCAGGCTATCGTGCACCGAGCTTCTCAATTAACAATACCAATGAATGGGTATTCGATATACTCGTTGACTTAGGCTTTAAATACTCTTCTAGTACTTACCCCATAAAACATGATCTTTATGGTGAACCGGATTGGCCACGATTTCCGCATATGCGCAAGGAAGGTATTGTTGAAATTCCAGTGCCGACTATTGTGAATAATGGCAAAAATACAGGTATTGGTGGTGGCGGTTATTTCCGACTTTATCCTTATTGGTTGTCAAATCGGCGTATTCAAAAATATATGGAAAGCACGACAGAGCCGTATAATTTTTATTTTCATCCATGGGAAATAGATAGCGAGCAACCTCGTGTGCAAGGTGCCCCATTTAAATCTAAGTTACGTCATTACGTTAATTTACATGCGATGGAAAAAAAGCTGGTTCGCTTAATCTCAGATTATGAATGGGGCACAATGTACGAAACATACAAAGATGTTATCGATACAAAGTAGTTGTGCGCTAAAAAGCACTTTAAAACAGGCTTACCGATTTAATTAGCATCGTATCATTTGTGTGCGGTTGAGTAGAAAATACACCTAAAGAGTCTATTCTGGCTAAATCCATCATTCTATTTTTGGGCGCTTTTTTTATATCACTTAATTTTATTATTAACTCATTTGTGCCAGCATCTAACACAGGGTGAATATTAAATCGGTCTTCATATTTGTACGAATTAGTGTGTTCAATGTCATTCACTCTTAGCGTTATCTTGCCGCTATTACGTGCATAAATTTCTATCTTTAAATAGGTGTAGTCACGCCAGTCTGGCACAACCCCAATTAAGGTCACACCGCTATACTTTGTATTTGTTAGATCAAATGACAGTGCGCAGTTATCGGGCTCAGTTTCGCACACTCTTTTTAAGTCTCTGCCGTGCCACCTCAACAGCTCATTCTTGGATGAGAAATCGCTTAAAACCGGGAATTGCTGATACATATGTATTTCATCCATGATCACATTTCGGCTAGGCAGCAATACCATAAGTAAAAGTAGTGGAATAGCCAAAATATTCCAGGCAGCGACCTTTCTTACTAGCACCAAGCATAAAATAATACCTAACAGAGCACCTATTACATCATAGCCAATATCGATGGCACTAAATTGACGAGACGGTATCAATAATTGTAAACTTTCGGTTGCTAAACCTAACAAAATTGAAGATAAAACCGTGTACTGGATGATTTTCTTGCTAGTATATTTATAATCGAAACGGTAAACAACAAATACTAAGATATAGAGCATCGCGAATGCGATAACATGGCTTAAATTCCAAAGTTCATTCTGTAAACGTGTCAGGTGAAAGTGAAAGGGGTAGAGTAAAACTACTAGCCCTAAAACAAGTGGAATAATTACAAGAATAGTTTTGTATGAATATAAATTACGGATTAAGTTTGTCACCTTTGTGTTCAGCCACGTTTCAATTTATGAGCTCATGCAGTTCAGAGCTGCTTGGGTTAACAGGTCATTTAATTAAGAGTAGCTTGTTTTAATAAACCACTCTAATCGGAGATGAAATAGTGTGAGACTGCCTATTATACAGAAAATCGCCGGTTTGGCGCTGATGCTTTTTGCTTTATCTTTTTATGCTAATGCATCCATTTGTCATATCGAACAGGGCGAGAACACGCTCAATAGTATTACGCGGGGCACTTTTGGCGACGCTCATAGCAGCGCGTCATCAGGGCCTGTCCGTATAAATTTTCAAACGAGTAATACCCTTACTCCTTTAGGTTATTATGCAGACACCGGCCAGTTGTATAAGCAGCAAGCAAATGGCATGACGTATGGTTGGAGTGAAAATGTATCGAAAGGACTGCGAGCAAGAAATAATTATAAATCACATGATATACGCTACGACACCTTTGCGCACATATTACACAAAGATTTCGGTTTTGACGCAACCTGGCGTATTGCAATACCCAACGGTGTGTACGACGTAACATTGGTGTTAGGTGATCCGTCTTACTCTAAGGGATTGCAAAGCATCATCGTTGAAAATAAGCATGCTATTACTGAGCAGCCAGATTCATATGGTTTCATAAAAAAGACAATAAAAGTAAATGTTATTGATGGTGACTTAAGCATTTCTTCGAATACAAGTAAGAGTGCTCTAGCGAAAATTGCGTATATTGAAATTACCTCCCATGCAATGACCCTAAATGGCATCGCCCCGAATAGCAATGACGCGAATAGCATACACAATGATTTCTTAATGCCCTATGCGCCTATTAAAACAGAGTGTAAGCAACTTGCTGAGTCGGTTTTAGTTTCTTGGCAGAATATACTGGCAAACTTTGAGGGCAGTGTGGTGATGATAAGCGATGATGACATAGCGCAAGCGCCGCGCAGTTTAGACGCGTTGAAAAGTAGCTATCAATACACTGACCTTCAGGCCTCGTCAAAAATGCTTTTTGATACCGCTCGTGTAAAGGGTAAAACTGTTTTGCTTTTTGCTTACAACGCCAACGGCACGTTATCTTTGCCGATTAAAATAGAGCTTAATTCCGCTGCGCTTGCACCTGCAGCACTAACTAAAGAAAACATTATTGAAGCCGCTGAAGAGCTGACTTGGAAAGACACGCCAGAAGTTGTTAATGGAGTTCACGACGAGTTTGCTAATTATTTATACCATGACCAAAACAAGGAGCTAACAAAGTCAGTAAAGGATGCCGTAACAAGACAACCTTGGCAATATGTGTCTGCTTATTCAACAATGCTATGGTTTAAAACTGAACAGGCTATTAACACTTTATTAGAATATTCAGACAAAGCAGATTTTTCGACTATTGTAAGTTTGCCGACTGAATATAGAAAACTACATACCCACCTAAAATTGATCAATAACTTACAGCCACAAACTAAATATTTTTATCGCTTGGTAGCTGCAGAAAGTAAAACCATCGTTGCTGAAGGAAGCTTTGTTACTAAAAATAGCGCGGATTTTGAAACAGTGACAATTGACGGCAAATTCCCAATTATTTTGGATGAAAATGATACAAAGTATCTTTTAACTCAAGATATTCAAATAAGTACTAATGAGCCGATATTTTTAATAAAGGGCAACAACATTAGTTTAGATTTAGGCGGCCATCAGCTTAAAGTGACAAATGTTAATAGCGGTTACCGAGGAATTATTCAAAACACGCAAAGCAATAAAGCAAGTGAGCAAATAAATAAGGTGTTAATTACCAATGGTAAATTGCTATTAAACTCAGCTTTGTGCTTGGGTAGTCAGCATTGTAAGTTGATAAACATAAAAGATATTCAGCAACTAGATATTAGTGGCTTGCAGTTGGCATATTTGGCCGATCGGGTTTTTGGCATCCAAGTAAACGCAAGTAGCAGAACATTTCCATTTTACAAAGTAATGGTTAACCATAATACGCTTAACGATTTATCACACAGGGTGCTAAATCGTCATGGTAGCGGCGCGACCGCAGCGATAACATTTAAGCATGACTTTGAATACGGCGAAGGGGTAATAGACGCCTCTCATAATTTAATTACACGCACTCGTCAAAATGGCGTTCAAAGAGCACTGTCCGTATTTAATAATGAAATTTATGTAGACAGTTGGGCAACGAACAGCTTTGCTATTCAGCCCAATTCTAAACCAGGCAAAAAAGCAGGCCGGCACACCGCGAATCAGCTATTTTTAACCGGCTATCATGCGATTGGTTTTGGCTGGGCACATAAAGACTTAATGGTTGAATATAACACCATTAAAATGCAGGGTATTAACACACATAAAAATAGATGGTGGGAAAGTTTTGGAGACCAAAGTAGCTTAAATGGGCTGCGTATTACTAATTACGGGAAGGGTGGCCAAATAAGAGAC
>CAJQOP010000109.1 GCA_905479945.1 uncultured Glaciecola sp.
CCATGTGCCATTTTCATTGACGTCGTAGCTGGCGCATTCAACGGCGCCACTCCAGTGATCTCGGGCAACTGCATGCATATCACGGTGGTCACCCTCGTTCTCGGTATCGAAGTCAACGTTATGGCGCCAGAACGATGTCCCGCCGCCTATAAAAGGCTGGCCATTGGCTAAGAATGCGTGGCCACAGCAAAACGCATCGGCCACGGGTGATTCGATACTGATCATTTCGTTAAGCGCTATATCGTAAACTCGGCTGTTACGGATTTCGTCGCCGCCTGCATCAGCATTACTCGGGTCGTGTTCGTTTCCGCCAAACATCAGAACCTGTCCTTGCTCGCCACGATCCACTAGCGCTGCATGAATGGCGAGGATCTCGGTATCTTCGAGTGGGATGTCCCAAGCATTAGGCTGCAAGCCATCGAGGGTATCGAGGTTGTTTGTTTCGCTAGAATCAGCGCGTGTTCGCAGATAAAGTCCATTTGGACCTGAAATTACGTTGATCGGGATTAGATTACCGTGAGTGCCTTGCACGAAATAGCTGTGTAGGTCACCGATAATATCTTGAATGGCCCATGCAGCTTCTCGCGACCAGCCTGCTTCTGAATTGCCAATGACCAGTGTGTCTCCATTCGAATCCCGGCGGCAGTTTGTGACGATAAATTCAGACATGGGTATCTCCTTGAGCCCAAACCTTAAGGCTCTGAAACTAGCATGACTTATTGAAACGCTTTTCAAAGAATATTGCTTGAGTACATATACTCAATTTTAAGTGGGCACCACCTAGTTTTCGAATAAGCTTTCCGAGCAAGGCCTGCAGAAAAGAAAGCCAAAAACCTTGATGTATTGATAGGGTAGGTGCGTGAAATATGCGATATACACTTTTGGTATATCGCATACTATCTTTAAAAGTATAGAGTAACTTTATATAGCTGTTGAACCGCCATCAACTGGCAAAGCAACACCTGTGGTAAAACCTGCCTGGTCTGAGCATAAATACAATACAGCGGCAGCTACTTCTTCAGATTGACCAATGCGGCCAACGGGGTGAAGGTTTTTTACGTACTGTTCCTTTTGAGGATCGAGCTGTGTTGCGCGTTTAAACATATCGGTATCAATAACGGCTGGACAAACAGCATTAACACGCAGGCCCTTTTTGGCATATTCAATTGCAGCTGATTTGGTTAGCCCAATTACCGCATGCTTGCTTGCACAGTAAATGCTCATTTTGGGGGCTGCACCCAAACCAGCAATAGACGCTGTATTTACAATGACTGAAGCAGGCTGCTGAAGCATGGCGGGAATTTGATATTTCATGCAAAGCCAGACCCCTTTTACGTTTACGTCCATTATCTGGTCGTAAACAGTCTCTTCGCCATCTGCTAACTTAGTTTGTTCAATTTCGATACCTGCATTATTAAAAGCTATGTCTAATTTTCCATAGGTTTTTAATGTGCCATTAACCAGTGCTTGAACATCTTTATCTTTTGATACGTCGCAGGCAATAAATGTAGCGATGCCTCCGGCTTTATTGATATAAAAGGTGGTTTCTTCACCATCGCTTTGATTTATATCTGACACCACAACGCTGGCACCTTGCTGCGCGAATGCTATGGCTGTTGCACGACCAATACCGTTGCCGGCACCCGTAATTAAAACCACTTTATTATTAAAATTATTCAAAGCTCTAACCTAAATATATGTAAGTAAGCACACAATAGGGACTTTAGTTAGATTGTGGAAATACTTTATTTTCATGGGAGTCTATTAGTCTGGATAATTGTCGGCATCGAGCACGATTGCTTTGACTTTTAATTGCAATCACGCATTAACTTTCATATCATTCAGTTTCAACTGAACAATATAAACGCTTCTTATTATTCAACACTCACGTTTATTAGTATAGGTATAACAAAGTGAACTCAGAAAAAACCGAACAAGCCATCGAAGAATTTATTGAGCGACTTGGGCTGATTACTCAAGCTGACGGAATGCCTCGAATTGCCGGTAGGATATTGGGAGTATTAGTGCTGTTTGACGAGCCTTTTAGCTTTTCCCAACTAAGTGAGAAACTGCAAGTTAGCCGCGGTAGCATCAGCACTAATACACGCTTGCTAGAAGCTCTCGCGATGATAGAGCGCACTACTAAACCTGGTGAAAGACAAGACTATTTCCGCTTACGTAAGAACCCATACGACAGCCTAATGCGAGGCATACAAACCCGCATGCTTTGCTCTCAAGAAGTAGTTGAACAAACAAGAGAGCAACTACCCGATGATTGGGTTGGGGCTCAAATTCGCCTAAAAGAACTCGAAAAATTTTACAAAGATTTTTATCAAGCCTCTTTGGCCATCACCAACAAGTAACTTGCAAAGCTTAAAGCAAATTTTCTAATTTACGGACCCCATTAATAATGAAGAAACCCTATATTATTGCCTTGGTATTTATTGTGCTTTTGTGCACGTGGATGCTGAGTGGCCTATTTGTTGAACGCTATGAACAATCAAATAACGATTTGCTTAAGAATGATCAATTAAATGGTCAATCAGATGAGCTGTTTAGCGTTGAAGTAGCCCGATTGACTGCGCAAAACAAGTCGATACTGGTGACTGCGCAAGGTCAAGCTGAACCTAACAGGGTCCTTAACATCAGGTCTCAAACCAAGGGTACTGTGGTTTCTGTTAAAGCTCAAGAAGGCCAAGCCATTGCTACTAACGACTTAATTATCAGTATTGATATTGAAGACAGAATGTTGAAATTAGAGCAACAGCAAGCCTCACTTAGGCTAAACCAAAAAATCTACGAAGGGGTGAAAAGACTGCAAGACAAGAAGTTTCAATCAGAGGGCGAGCTAGAATCTGCATTTGCTAACTTAAAAACATCAGAAACTAATGTGGCAAATATTCAGCGTGATATAAAAAATACAAAAATCGTGTCACCTTTTAGCGGTATTTTAGAAAAACGTCTGGTAGAAGAAGGTGACTTTGTAGAGATCAACACGCCTATTGCGACCGTGGTCGAAAATCATCCTCTTATTGTGTTAGTTGCTATTGCTCAGCAAGACATAGCAAACGTAGAAAAAGGCATGACTGCACAAATCAATTTTGCTAATGGCGCATTTCGCGAAGGCAAAGTTAGATATATTTCACCTCGCGCCAACAGTAGCACGCGCACATTCAATGTTGAAATTGAAATAGACAACACTAACGGCAGCTTGCGATCTGGTCTCAGTGCACAAGCAAAGATACCGACCAAAAAAGTAGATGCACATTATTTGTCACCTGCGCTTTTTAGTTTGAGTGACTCAGGCGAAATAGGCGTTAAAACGGTGAATGACCAAGGCCTTGTAGAATTCTATCCAGTTGAGTTAGTGCAATCTGACACAAACGGTGCCTGGGTAACTGGTTTACCTAATACGGCTAACGTGATCATTACAGGGCAAGGATTTGTAAAGGCAGGCAATAAAGTTAAGTCTGTAACTAAGCAGGCGCAATAATATGAATCGTTTGATTGATGGCGCTTTTAGCCGTTCACGCACCATTGCGCTCTCGTTCATTATGATTCTGATTATGGGAACGAGTGCTTATATTGGTATCCCAAAAGAGTCAGAGCCCGACATACCTATTCCGACTATTTACGTGTCGGTAAATTACGAAGGTATCGCCCCCGAAGATGCCGAGCGTTTATTGCTAAAGCCTTTAGAAAAGGAACTGCAGTCTTTGGAAGGGCTCAAAGAGATGCGTGGCGTGGGTGCTGAAGGTTTTGCTTCAGTCACGCTTGAGTTTGATGCGGGTTTTAATCCAGATTTTGCTTTGCAAGATGTGCGTGAAAAAGTCGATTTAGCCCGAGCTGAGCTCCCACAGGGCACCGACGAACCGCGCGTAACTGAAGTAAATGTTGCCTTATTTCCTGTGTTAACGGTAGTCCTCTCAGGCGAATTGCCGGAAAGAACCTTACTCATTATTGCGCGAAGCTTGCAAGACCAAATAGAAGGGCTGTCGGGCGTATTAGAGGTCGACATTGGTGGTGAACGCGAAGAGCTCCTAGAAGTAATTATTGAACCTAATAAGCTTGAAACTTACAACTTATCCTTAACTGATGTATTTAACTTTGTGACGCAGAATAATCGATTAGTAGCGGCGGGCGCGCTTGATCAAAGTGCAGGGCGCATGGTGTTTAAAGTGCCGGGTGTTATTGAAGGTTTAAGTGATTTACAAAGCTTACCTATTAAACGCGTCGGCAATACCATCGTCACCTTTGAAGACGTAGCTACTATCCGTCGCACCTTTAAAGACCCTAGTTCATTCGCCCGCATTCAAGGCGAAAATTCCCTATCGCTTGAAATATCAAAACGCACGGGTGCTAATATTATTGAGACCATTGCCCAAGTGAGAGGCATTGTAGAGCAAAACAAAACGTTTTGGCCTGTCAGTATTAAGGTGGATTACTTACAGGATAAATCAGAGCAAATAAAAACCATGCTCGGAAACTTGGAAAACAACGTAATCACGGCAATTATTTTGGTCATGATTGTGATTGTTGCGGTACTCGGCGTTCGCCCGTCAATTTTAGTTGGCTTGTCTATTCCGGGTTCATTTTTAGCAGGGATGTTAATAATCAACGCCCTTGGTATGACACTAAACATTGTGGTGTTATTTAGCCTTATTTTAGTGGTGGGAATGCTAGTTGATGGAGCTATAGTCACTATAGAACTCGCCGACAGGAAAATGTCTGAAGGCGCTACACCCAAACAAGCTTTTGCGGCAGCTTCTAAACGAATGAGTTGGCCAATTATCGCGTCTACCGCGACGACCTTAGTGGTATTTTTCCCGTTACTCTTTTGGCCCGGTATGGTCGGAGAATTCATGAAGCTCTTACCCATGACCGTTATTATTACCTTGGGAGCATCACTCTTTATGGCCCTTATTTTTATTCCTGTACTAGGCGGGATTATTACTAGTGATAAAGTGGCAAAAGCCAAGCAAGCTGAAGATACAGATGGTGATTTACAAGCGAGTGAAGATGGTGACCTGAAGTCAATAAAAGGAGGGGTGGGTGCTTATTTACGCAGTCTTGAGCTAATTCTTGATCATCCTAAGCGCATTTTAGCCGGCGTAGTTTTGGCTCTTATATTAGCCTATGTGGCTTACTTTACTTTGGGCAAAGGAGTGGAATTTTTTCCCACTATTGAGCCTGAGTTTATTCAGGTTCAAGTGCAAGCTAGGGGCGACTTATCTATCACTGAACGCGATATTTTAGTCGCGCAAGTCGAACAAAATTTACTTACCAAAAAAGGCATTAAATCAGTATACACACGCACAATGGGAGGAGGCGCACAAACCCAAGGGAATATGCCTGCAGACGTCATTGGGGTAATTCAACTAGAGCTCATTAACTGGCAAAAACGCCCACCAGCCGCCGACATTATTAAGCAGCTACGCAGTGAAGCCGGCAATATTCCAGGCATTAAAGTGCAAATACGCGAACAAGAATCAGGTCCGGCAAGTGGTAAGCCTTTCGATATCGAAATTAGCGCCATTCAAAACGACAAACTAAACCAAGGCGTTGAACACATTTTGGCGTTAATGCAAGAAGTGGGTAACTTTGTAGATATTGAAGATAGCCTCCCGCTTCCGAGTATTGAATGGAAACTAAAAGTAGATCGTGAAAAAGCCGCACAATTTGACGCTGATGTTACCTTACTGGGTAATGTAGTGACTATGATTACAAACGGTGTCTTGTTAGCAGAATACCGGCCAGATGACGCTGAAGAGGAGCTTGAAATCAGGCTCAGGTTTCCCCAAAGTGAACGTAACTTGCAACAACTTAACGAACTGCGCGTTCCCACAAGCTCAGGCAACGTGCCAATACGTAATTTTGTGACCTTTGAACCAGCGCAAAAAATTGGCAGAGTTAATCGAACTGATGGGCGCAGAGTAATGAGTATAAAAGCGGCTGTTGAAGAAAATATCTTGGCTGACCAACAGGTCACCTTGATGAAAAATGCCCTTGCCGCTAATCCGTTACCCCAAGGTGTTATGTTAAGGTTTAAGGGCCAAGACGAAGATCTCCAAGAAACTATGTCTTTCTTAGGAACGGCCTTTATTATTGCAATATTTATGATGTTATTGATTTTGTTAACGCAATTTAACAGCTTCTACCAATCTTTTATTGTATTAAGTGCGATTGTTCTCTCCACCACGGGCGTTTTTATAGGACTGCTAGTAACGGGGCAGTCATTTGGTGTGGTAATGAGCGGCATTGGCGTAATTGCGCTTGCCGGCATTGTGGTAAACAACAACATTGTTCTTATTGATACTTTTAACGATTTGAAAAGCAAAGGACTGAGTGCTAAAGAAGCCATTTTACGCACTTGTGCGCAAAGAATGCGGCCTGTCTTACTTACCTCAGTGACTACAGTGTTAGGACTCCTACCCATGGTGTTTGGATTAACCATTGATATTCTAGGGCGTGATATTTCAATAGGTGCGCCGTCTTCCCAGTGGTGGACTCAATTATCAAGTACCATTGCAGGTGGATTGACCTTTGCTACATTGTTAACTTTGTTTTTAACGCCGTGTATGCTAATGATTGGTGAGCAGTTTACACATTGGAAAAAAAGAGGAAAGATTATTTGAGGCTTTGTGGTGTAAAATTTTAATGCTAATTCTCAATGATATATGTGCATAGAATGTTCCTGCTTTATCACTCATTTATCTATTTAGCCTCTTGCGATTGCTTACAATAATACTATTAAGAGTGCTAATGGCATATTTAGTAAACGACCACGGCTTACCGATTGTTAATAAATATACACGAAAACTACAAAGCAAGCGTCTTAAAAAAGAGGCTTGCTTAATAGTCTTTGTAATGCAAAAAACTAATCTAAAGCAAACTCCAACTGCACCAACACATCTTGATGGCCTTGAGCCGAAGGGCTGTATTTCCATTGAGCCAACGCTTTTTTTGCTTCGCGATTAAATATACGCTCAGGCTTTGCGCTAACCACACTAATATTTGTGGGAATTCCAGCTGTAGTAATGTCATACTTTAGGGTGACAACACCAGTCAGGCGCTGTTCCACTGCATGTGCTGGATACACTGGTGGTACTCTCTCAATAGGACGCACGTCTTTGGCTATTGATTTGTCAATTGCTGTTGGCTGTGCAATAACTAAACTGCTCAACATCAAACCTGCAGCTAACAACAAACCACCTTTGGCTAAACCTGAGCCCTTCCCACCTCGTTTAATGTTCGTCAATCGTTGTAATATCATTTTTTTATCTCCGTAATGTGAATAAGCCATCATTCTATTGAGCGCACTTGCCGCACAATCAATAAGTGCTTTGCTATATAAAACCTGTTGCTCTAAGGTTTTATTCTGAAGGACCTTTTGATCGCACGAAAGCTCCTGTAATCGGCGAAAACTAGCATATGCTAGCCAAGCCAATGGGTTGAACCAGACAAAAATAGTACTCATTAAAAATACGGCATTTGCCAAGTTGTCTTTGCGTCGCATATGAATAGACTCATGTTCAATTATTAGCGCCAAGGTACTAACACTGAATTGTTTTTCATATGCGCTCGGAAGCACCAATGTGCTCTTGAATATGCCAACCACCATGGGCGAATTTATCGAAGGGCTTGTAAAAATATCGCCTGATATTTCTATATGTTGCTGCTGACTTCTTGATACCGGTATGAGTCGTAACGATTTTGCGAATCGGAGGTGAATAACAAACGCAGTCGTCAACAACAAAGTGGTAACCAGCAGATAAATGTTCAACCAAGTAAAACCGAAGTCGTTCACAAAATCGATGTTTGGCTTTATTAAATAATACCCTATCGAATTGTTTTCAAACGGTTTCATCGCGCTAGGTAAGTTAGCGAGAACCATTGACAATGGGATTAAGCAAACGAGCTTGTAAACAAAGTCGGGCTTCAATAGTTTTAAGCAAAAGCGTTCTAATAGGATAAAACTGAGTAGCAAAGAACTAAGTAGTAATTGATTTTCGATAAGCCAATTAAACGATGTATAAGCCATCTTAACGCTCCTTATTGTTGGTATTTTCCCATTCACTGATGACACTTTTTAATTCATCAATGTCTTGTTGTGAGAGGGCTTCTGATTTTGCGAAACCACTTACCAATGGTGCAATTCGACCACTGAAGAAGCGCTCAATAAAGCTCTTACTTTGTTTTAATGTGTAATCAGCACGTTTGATCGTTGGCGTGTAGATGTATTGGCGACCTTGTTTTTCAAATTCGACCGCGCCTTTCTTCATCATTCGACTAAGTAAGGTTTTAACCGTCTTTTCGTGCCAATTATTATCGTCGCTTATCCGCTCGATTATCTGGGAAGCGCTTGCTGGATAGTTTTGCCATAGTGCATCGAGTACTTCAAATTCTGCTTTGGATAATTCAATCATGGTTACGCCTACAAGTGTAATCTTGCATTTTAGATTACACTTGTAATTTCTTATTGCAAGTGTTTTTTTACAATTACTATTTTGTATTGAGGTACATATACGCCCCAACATTGCTTTCTCAAATGAAGTCGCTATGCTTTCAAGACAAGAATCAATGAAAAAATCAAAATGAAAAAAATACTCATCATTGTTAGCGCCACTATTCTCATCCTTGTTGCCTTAGGCTTTATATTTAAGGGGCCACTGATTGAAGTAGCTAAAGACTTCGTTACGACAGATATGTTTGTGACCGAAGACACCGACGACTTTAGTCCAGGCTTAAACATAGGGGACATGTTTCCACAAATAAATGCTTCGTATGATGGTGTTCAAGTGAATTCACTTAACGCATTCGCAGGTCAAAAAGGCACTATTTTTGTTGTCAGTCGCTCTATCGATTGGTGTCCGTTTTGTATGAA
>CAJQOP010000110.1 GCA_905479945.1 uncultured Glaciecola sp.
AGGTCAGCTTACTTACTCACCTCAACGACAAACATTTCACAAATTTCTTCAACACCATAAATGAGTAAACGCGAAACTACCCTCAAATACAGCTGTGACAATGACTAGTACATAGCGTTAATTCGTCTTATACTCGGCGAAAATCGTCTTTAAGTATTTGTGGGTGTTTTTTTTGCGCTAAACGCTTGATGCGATTTATCCCAAACAACCAATAAAACAGACTTCCCACAACGGGTGATAATATAACAAGGCCAATCCAGGCTAGAGATGTACGTTCATTTTCTTTGAACAGAAGTATATGTAAAGAAGCTAGCAGCGATAAACTAATATGCAAAATAACTGTGATAGTTACCCAGTGGATGTATAGCCATTCAAGCAAAACTTCCAATATATGCATAAAACCTAACTTATAGAATACGCTGCTAAATCAATTACGGAAAACTAAAATACTTACATAGTCATATATCCACTCTACATTAAATTATTAATAAAACATCTCAATTATCCATCTAGTTGCTGCTCAGGAATTTGGGTCATTATTGTTCTCAAGCCAGACCACCACTTAATGAAGTTGTTTTCACAAGGTGTCAGAGTGCCTTTATGAACAGCAACAACTCTTGGCGTATAGTCCTCAGCAGGGCGGTTAGATTTGAGCTCAATTTGATAGTTAAAACTATTTAGTGAGCCAAGTATGGGTCCTTTGCATTGCATTTTTGTACAATAATGTGAGGAATCTTGATTTTCAGGATCTGCATATAACTGAACTTCAATATAATCTGCAGAGACGTCACCCAAATAGACAGAAACAATAAAAAGAATACTGTCTCCTTGATGTCTCACCCATAAATCGCCCCAATGTATATTGTCGCCATGTAACACCAATTGAGATTCCCACTGAATTAATTCATTAGCCAATCCAACTCCTTTCTCAATGCGTAATTGATGATTAACAAGGGCAGGGAGGTAAAGTTTTTCGGTGTAATCTCGTAACATGCGATTACTACTAAATTGCGGGGTTAAAGAAGACATACTGTTACGGATCATTTGTACCCATTTAATTGGTATCCCAAATGGATTTCGCTGATAAAATGCCGGAATAATTTGTTGTTCTAATAATGTATACAGTTGTTTTGCTTCTGTTTCGTCCCAATCAGCCTCGTTGTGTTGTTCACCATCACCTATCGCCCAACCCACGTCTGCTGTGTAGGCTTCTGACCACCATCCATCTAATTCGGAAATATTTAGGCCACCATTAACCAAGACTTTCATGCCACTGGTTCCACATGCTTCCCATGGTCGGCGGGGAGTGTTTAGCCAAAGGTCTACACCCTGGACCATATGCTGCGCCAATCTGATATCGTAATCCTCAAGAAACACTATATGCGGTCTTGCATCGGACCGCTGCAAAAAAGAAATCCATTCTTTTATAAAATGTTTGCCTGTGTTGTCTCGAGGATGTGCTTTACCAGCAATGATAATTTGTAGAGGCATTTGAGTATTCGACAATAGATCTATTAAACGTTGTTGATCCGCCAATAGCAAATTAGGACGCTTATATTCAGTAAAGCGTCTGGCAAACCCTAAGGTCAGAATGTTTGGATCAAGTATTGTTTGAGCTTGCTCAATGTTTTGGCCACTATTAGGTGAACGCCTTTTTTGGTTGCTTAAACGACGGCGAACATAATGGATTAAATCTGTTCGTTGTTGCCCCCGCAAACTCCAGATTTGATTGTCGTCCAGTTTTTCAATTTTATCGGCCAGTGATTCTTGTGACCCTAACCAACGGTCCTTTCCGCAGCTATCGGTCCACAATTTGTCAGCTAGCGCTGAGTCCCATGAAGGCACATGCACTCCGTTTTTTACGTGACTGACTGGAATTTCAGCCAAGGGCCAATTGGGGTAGAGTCCGGAAAAAATTTGCCTACTAACATGCCCGTGCAATTCGCTAACTCCGTTAATTTTGGAGCAAGTGCGAGCAGCAAGGTAGGCCATATTAAATCGCTCACTTTTATCATCAGCAATCATTTTACCCATATTCAACAATTGCTCAGGATTAATGCCAAGGCTTTCGGCGTAGTGCTTTCCGTAATGTTCCAACAAATCAGCGGGAAAGGTATCAAATGCAGCCGCCACTGGTGTATGGGTTGTGAATATGTTGCCCGCCCGAGTTGTCCAGAGCGCCTGCCAAAAGTTTATAGCGTTTTTTTGCATAAAACAGCGAGCGCATTCAAGAGCAGCAAAAGCTGCATGGCCTTCATTAAGGTGACACAATTTGATATCAATATTCAGTGCTTCAATGACTTGCCACCCACCCACGCCTAACACTATTTCTTGTATCAAGCGTAACTCTTCAGAGCCAGCATATAGTCGGCCAGTTATGCCTTGATCAACAGGATTATTTAAGGGGTCGTTGCTATCGAGTAAATATAGAGTGGTTCGCCCAACTTGTGCCTGCCATACTTGCAGGTATAATGTTCTACCAGGAAGGTTTATCTCAATAGTTAACCAAGCACCATCGTTAGTAATTACAGGTTGCAAAGGTAGATTTCGTGAGTCGTTGTGCGGGTACATTTCCTGTTGCCAACCATCACTATCCAAATATTGGCGAAAATATCCTTCGTCGTATAGCAAACCGATGCCGATTGCCGGAATTCCAAGATCACTTGTTGTTTTTAAATAATCCCCAGCTAAAATGCCTAGACCGCCAGCATAAAGTGGCAAAGCTTCAGATAAACCAAACTCCATACTAAAATAGGCAATCGTAGCGTCTTTACCGGTATCAAAATACTGATCTGCCCAACAGTCTTTTGTTAAATAACTGTCTCGCGCAGCCAATAGCGCCTTTAGCTTTTTAGAGAAACCTTTGTCTGTGTGCAAAGTGGTTAAACGTTTAACTGATATCTTTTGTAAAATAGCATAAGGATTACGCGTTACCTTCCACGTTTTGGCATCCAAGTAGTG
This sequence comes from uncultured Glaciecola sp., assembly GCA_905479945.1. Taxonomy (GTDB): domain Bacteria; phylum Pseudomonadota; class Gammaproteobacteria; order Enterobacterales; family Alteromonadaceae; genus Glaciecola. The sequence goes on from CAJQOP010000110.1 coordinate 2,962, forward strand.
CCAAAACTCGTCTCCAGCATGACTCCATGTCCATCGTAAATCGGTTGCCAAAGTTAAGATTTGTTTTAGCAATGCTTCTTCTTCGAATGGAATATCACGAGCAAGGAACAACACGATCAATGATTCCTTTTTACACTTTGACCAAGACAGTCATCGCGCCAAACACAATCTTTTTGGTCGCATTCGCCTTTAAAGGCAGTGGCAAAGCAGTCAAAATTTCCTTCTTTGCATTGGATAGCACGGATCAGATCTGCTTTTTTGAGTTTGCTAGCAGCGATGCCCATAGTCTTTGCGATAACACCTATTTCTTTAATATTCATAAGTTGCTCCAAATTATTTTATAAAGTTTAAGTTTGATTTAAAATCCATTTTTATTCGCCTTACCATTATCGTGTTTTTAAATTTCTTATAAGAGAGGTTTTACTCAACATCTATTTGCTCTACAACATCATGATGCAGCCATTTTTCCATAACGACACTGGCCGTTAAGTCACCGCTGACATTAACCGCTGTTCTTGCCATGTCTAGGATCCGATCAACGCCGAGAATTAGCGACCGTATTGGCTGTTGTATATTCCACTAAGGCGCCTCCGCTAGGCGAAAGAGCCAAACCCACAGTAATACCTAGCAACATGGCGATTAAAATCTGTGCCCACAAACGAGTGAGGATCAGGTAATCGAGCCGATCAAATAAGCGATTAGTGCTTAAGGGAGTGAGTGACTTAGCCAAAACTATTCTCTTAGCGAAATGGAATTACAAAGTTGACAGTATAAGTGCTCAAAAAAGACTCCGGTACTCGGAATACTACGTAGTAAAATGTGGATAGTCACAAGTGTACACAGTGAGATTACCCTGTTATAGCGGCTAAAATTTCAACTTCTAATTCATCAAAATTGATTGTGCGATATAAATAAAGGTATTGAACTATCCTTAGGCAATTTTCCTACCTAGTTTGTTGTTCATAAATAGTGCTGATATCAATAATTCGATATTGATATCCTAAGGAATAAAAGGACTCCTTTACTTTGCGATCCTGAATACTCAAGTCCGCTGACTCCTTTAAATTATGTCGTCCAATACGAAGTTTAAAGGGCTTCGGCACGAACTCCATAACGTCGATATTTCACTCAACCTCGGTCATCAATTCACTTGTTATACCTTGATTATGGCCTATGATTCTGTTTAAGGTGTAACGTATATTTGTTGAATACTTACCGAATTATTGGTGAAACAGGAGGATATATGGGAATTTCACAACAATTATTGTCTGAAATACTATTGAGGTGGCGATCATCCTAGGAACCGTTCCCTTGGCAATGGTTGGTAGTATTTGGTTGATGTATCTAGAGGGCTTTAATTTCTCAGTTGCGGTTGGTGTTGGATTTATTGCGCTAGTTGGAGTCGCCGTTGAAATAGGAGTAATAATGCTTGTATATCTGAACCAAGAGTACAAAAAGATGCTGGAGAGATGCCGCAATGACAATACTCGACCATCTTTAGAGAACCTTACCAATGTGGTGTTAAATGCTGCGGCTTTAAGAGTCCGCCCCGTTATGATGACTGCGCTAACGATTATTATAGGCCTTCTCCCTATATTATATGTATCAGGAACTGCCGACTACGCTAGTTTATCGAAAATTTATATTGGCTTGTTGATCCCTAGCAATTATTCAGTACCAACTTACTCGATTGATTGTAGGAAAACCTCGATGACGCCACAAGCGTTTAAGGCACCGCAAAAACACGTTGGCACTAAGGTATATGTGGTAGGAGGTGCTTCAGCGCCGAGTTGTTGGGTGTTATCGGGTTAAAGGTAAACAGGTATACAGGATCAAAGGTTCAGGAATAAATTCGTTCCTACATGGCGGTAACAGATTCACGTTGTAGGAGGTGCTTTAGCGCCGAACCATGGCTGCGGCTTCAGGGTTTAAGCCAACAACACCGCCACCAAACCGGAAATAACAATACCGTCAAAGGTACCTGCACCACCAATACTGGCCAAACCCACTTGGGTCTCACGAATTTTCTTAAGGTACATTAAATCAGCACCAATAACCGGCCCCAGCACGCCAGCACAAAAGGCGACTGGTGCTGCAAGGGTGGGCGCCAATAGTAAGGCGCAGATGGCAGCTATCACCCCTGGAACAAGAGCCGGCAGTGTGATGCCAATTTGCGGTATGGGCTGGGCCAGTAAATAACACACAAAAACATTAATCAGCACAGCCATTATCAGTGGTAATAACACCTCTGGATATTTCGAGCCTATTAACAAAACTTCATACACAACCAACAATATGGGTACCACAAATCCCCCTAGGTTGATGGCAATTATGCGTTCGCGTACCTCTTTGTACATGCCTGGCCAGTAACGCTCAAGCCCCCATATACTCAACGGATGATGACGTAATTGCGCAGGGACAGGCTCTCGCAAGACGGGAATGTTAATCAGTGAACCCACAAACATCACTAATACAATTAGCGGAGCTAATTGAGGGGCGATGCTTAATTTCCCCAGTGCAATTAATATTATATCCAGAAACAACCAGGGCAACAGTAGGAAAAGAAATACCACCAATAGTAGAGCAACACCACGCAACATAAGGACTAACACTTTTATTGAAAGTGACAGCTTAGAAGGTTAGTCGGCAACAAGCACAAATACTTTGATATGGATCAATCCTCCTGTTGCTTACCGGTGATATTAGTAAGTACATGCAGATAAAAATAATGGAGTTAGGTATGACCGTTGGAAAATATTGTGAACGAGAACTAGAACCCCTTTCAAGGGATGCATCCTTACAAGAAGCGGCCCTGATGATGCGCTCTCACCATGTGGGAGAGGTGATAGTGGTAGACAAACTAGACGGCAAAAATATCCCTGTTGGTGTGGTTACCGATCGGGACCTAGTCATAGAAATTATGGCGTTGGCAGTGGATGTTGAACAGATAAGTGTTGGTAATATCATGAGTCTAGAGCTCATAACGGTGCGCCATGATTATAGCCTAAGTGACACCCTTGATATCATGCAGCGCCATGGTGTGCGCCGACTGCCTGTGGTTGATAATAGCGGTGCATTATTGGGTATTATCAACATTGAAGTGATTTTAAAGGTGTTATGTCAAGACCTGAGCAAAATGCTGACGTTGTTTAATAACGAACGAGATAACGAAAAGATCCTCAGGTCATAATACTGAGATGCCTGCTAGCAATATTGATATAGCGATTGTATTTGAAAAAATTGCCGACCTTCTGGATGTGCAAGGTGCTAATTTCTTTCGTATTCGTGCCTATCGTAAGGCTGCTCGGCAATTGCGCAGCATGACTGAGGACATAGCACAGTGCATCAAAAATGGTCAGGATCTAAGCAAATTGCCCGCCATTGGTCATAATCTAGCGGCGAAAATCATTGAAATTATTGAATCGGGTAACTGCTCCACCCTAACCACACTACAAAAAAACTCCCCTCAAGGGTTAATCGACCTGCTGCATATACCCGGTCTTGGGCCAAAACGGGTACATACGCTGTATCATGAGTTGGGTATTCATACCCCAGAGCAGGTATTGCGTGCGGCTAAAGACGGGCGGATCTCATCATTGCCGGGATTGGGTGAAAAAACCCAAGCCAATATTATCCGCGCAGTAGCGTCACAGATGAAGAAAAAGCCAAGGGTGCAATTGTCGATTGCGGCGCAATATGCCGAGCCGCTGGCAAGTTACCTGAGGCTAATAGAGGGGGTCGAGCAAGTAGTGATTGCGGGCAGTTACCGGCGCTGCAAAGAAACAGTGGGGGATATCGATATTTTGGTGGTATCGCCTAAAGGGTATAAGGCGATCGAGGCTTTTACTCACTATGAACAAGTGCGTGATGTGTTATCTAAAGGAACGACTCGCAGCTCAGTGATTTTATACTCAGGCTTGCAGGTGGATATGCGAGTGGTGCCTAATGCTAGTTATGGCGCAGCCTTATATTACTTTACTGGCTCAAAAGCACACAATATAGCGCTTCGCTCCCTTGCAAAACGACGTGGACTTAAAATCAATGAATACGGAGTCTATCGAGATAACAAGTTAATTGCCGGACCAACCGAAGAGTCGATTTTGACGGTTATGGAGTTACCTTGGATCCCGCCAGAGCTGCGGGAAAATAGCGGCGAGATTGAAGCTGCGCAACAACATACACTGCCGAACTTGGTCACGTGCGGCGATCTTAAAGGCGACTTACATGCCCATACCACCGCCACAGATGGACATAATAGTTTGTTAGAGATGGCCCTGGCAGCTCGGGATAGTGGTTTAGATTATTTGGCCATCACCGAGCACTCCAAACGTTTGACTGTGGTCCACGGCTTGGATGAAAAGCGCCTTGCTGCGCAAATCGAGGAAATCGATAAACTTAATGCACAGCTTAAAGGTATTACTCTGTTAAAGGGCATAGAAGTCGACATACTAGAAAGTGGCGAGCTAGATTTACCGGATAATATTCTGGGAAAACTCGATTTGGTAATAGGCGCGGTGCATAGTAACTTTCATTTATCTCGGGTCAAACAGACCGAACGCATTTTGCGTGCCATGGACAGCCAATATTTTACTCTGCTGGCTCATCCAACTGGCCGTTTACTGGAAAACCGGGAGGCTTATGATGTGGACATGAGTCGTATTATCCGTCACGCCAAACAGCGGGGCTGCTATCTAGAGCTGAATGCCCAGCCCATGCGCCTCGATCTCAGCGCGCTACACTGTCAAATGGCAAAAACCGAAGGGGTATTGGTGAGCATTAACTCTGATGCTCACCGTGTCACCGATTTTCGTAACTTGCAATATGGTGTAGGTCAAGCGCGCCGCGGCTGGTTGCAAAAGAACGATGTGCTTAACACGCGTTCTTTAGCGGAATTACGTAGTCTAATAGATAATATGCACAATGCGGGTTAATAAATCTAAACAAGACAACTCATATATGAGTAAAGATGACAGTGCCTTAACTGTCTTTTGTGCTCAAATATCAGCTTCTATCAACAGGGTACAACTACTATTGCCGGACATTACCAAAGATCAGGATATTGAGTATTTGCATCAGTATCGAGTGACTCTGCGCAAAGTAGAAGCGTTATTGGTTATTTTTCACAATATTGTGCCTAACAAGATATTGCTGAAAATGAAAACAGATAGTAAAGCCTTATTTGCAGCAACTGGCCAGGTGCGGGACCTAGATTTACTGCTAAATAAAATTCAGCAAACACACTCCAAAAGTAAACACAAATTCCCTGACATAACATTGATACAAGCAATATCGGCAAAACGACAAGATGAGTTTAAACGGTTTTTGTTGAGCACCCAAAATAGTGAATACAATGATCGTTTTGTGCATATACAAGCCTGTTTAAGTCAAGTTGAGCTGCGTAGTACACAAGTCACTCTGAATGATTGTTGGCCGAATTTGATTAAACAATCGATGCACAATGTGCATACAGCCTACCAAAGACTGTGGAAGCAAAATGACGATCCTCATATACATAAACTCAGAAAAAACCTAAAACAGCTGCGCTACTGCATTGAATTACTTGGTGTTTTAGTTAAACCGCGCAAAGCAACATCAGTGTTATCTTGGTTGAAAAACCAGCAAGCAAGTCTTGGGAATTATAATGATCTTCAGGTTCAGTGGGGTTTACTCAAAGAGCATGACCGAGCAAATAGAAAAATCAAACGGGGGGGGAAGAATATTAGAAATTCCTTACCTTTATCAAAATCAGACTGGAAAAACCTTAGGAAAAAGATAAAACCGTTGACAGTCTAAGCACCAATTCACACTGTAGGAGGTACTTTAGCGCCGTTGCCGTTGTTGTATGTAGTCACAGGTTTACGAATGAATTCGTTCCTACATAGGTTTTATACAAGCCCGAGGTCATGCCCATCGATTTATTTAGTTCAAATTTGACCGCTGTCAATAGACTGCAATGTTGACTATGCATAATACTGATGTTTTCAAAGCTTTTTCCTAAACAGGAAATGGAATACCGATTGTTTATATTACTGGCCATTGGGTGAATGTTCCATATTTATCCAACGTTTAGATTAGAAGGAATTTAACGTATGAAGTACACGCACTGGCCGGTCACGGCAATATGTCCAGATCGATACGATTACCCTAAAACCAGCGATTCCATGGAGTATTATCTCAAAAAAACGACTTTTCTTAACTTCACTCATGCTAGGTTGGTTGATTTAGTCGAAAGGCGAGGGTGGCTGAACCTGTCTAAGCAACATCAGATCCGCGAGATCTTTAACTATGTAAAAAACGAAATTGTTTTTGGCTTCAACAAAGTATGTTATGTACCTGCGTCCCGTGTCTTGCTCGATGGATATGGCTGCGGCAATAGCAAAAGTATTTTATTGATGGCACTACTACGGTTATGTGAAATCCCATGTCGTTTTCATGCGCTGACAATTGACAAAAACCTGTATAAAAACGTTGTTTCTAGAATCGCCTATTACTTTATTCCCCGTAATGTTGTTGACAGTTGGGTTGAAATTTACTTCGAGTGTAATTGGATCAGATTGGAAGGTTATCTATTTGATCATATTTATCTAAAGTGCACACAAGAGGTTAGCAACAATATTGAAAGTTTAGATTTCAATCGCTTTATTGCCAGTCAGGGCACACAGGCTTGCAAGCGAACAAAGAGCATAAATCATGATTACGGTGTTTTTGATTGCCCTGATGATTTTTATCAGCAACAGACTACTAATTTAAGCGTGCTCAACCTTGGGTTGTTCACACATTTGGTTCGAAACCAGACCAACAATAAATTGTTCAAGATTAGGCAGGGTTATGATGACAAGTATAAGAGCCTTAGCGTCAGCCGCGCTGGTCAATAATACTATTTGCCATTAAGTCAATTTCATGTGCCCTCGTTGAGTGGATAAAAGGCAAAGACTATTAAACGACAGAACTAGCAAAAATATTTTATTTGAACAACACATAAAAATTATATACCAAATTATATGAGTTCATAAGAACGCCTGACTATTAGGTACAGTTAGATCACACCAAAAGTAGATTTGTTTAGTACATAAGTGACTAAGCCAGCCGTTTTACCTTCCCCTGATAAGTAAATGTTAATAATGATCCCAGGATAATTGTAAGTAGCCATCCGGCAGCAAACTGGTAGCCAGCATTACGTTATTAATGTCCCCATGTTCAAGCCAGCTATTTTGGGTCTGATGTTTGGGATTTAACCAAAATTTTTCGATAGTCGTACGGATAGGCTCAAACATACTCAGCTTTGTAAGTAGCTCATCTAATAAATTCTGTTGATGAAAGTGCTCGGAATTTTGTTTCAGCCATTGCTGCATTTTGCTTATTGTTTGCAGGCCTATGGCTAGCCCTAATTCACGAAACGCCAAACGATGTGCTGCTCCCTGTTGTAAGGGATTATGGCTAACAAACACATGCAGACTTTGTTCGATATCATCTAATAAGTTTATGAATTTGATGTGTTGATACAGATGCTGTTTGTCGCTTAATTGCAGCAGTTTGTAGGCATCACTGAGTAAGCTGCCTGTGCCCAAAGTATCATGGCTGACCCAGCTTATACCGTTACAAATTTCCAGCATATCGGCAATTTCAGTATCTAATCTGAATTCTGCTGGGATTTCAGGATACTGTATTGCGCTGGCATGCAACTGCAGGTAAGTGAGCAAGCCGTCTAGGGGGTCGTGTTGCCCCATTGAGCTAACCAGAGGGCGGGATAAGTCAATACTCATTTTCCAGTAGATGCGCTTTGAAGCACCTGTTGCTGGCGTGTAAACAAATGCCCGATGGGCGGTCTTAGCCAATTCTATTGCCCATTGGGTATAAATGCCATTGCCCGTATCTCGGCTAACACAGTTTAATGCATGCATCCATTTAGTCAGATAGTGAAAGTACTGGCCGTCTTGTTGCCATTCAAGTACATCGTTAACGGGGTCATCCTCACTACGTTGATTCAACGCTTTGCCAATTCTTAAACCTGCGATGGTGGGGTGTAGTTGTGCCTGATCATCATTAAGACCGCTGAGCCAGCCTTTATGGCCACTGTCTTTGCGCTCTTGCCCCAATACTTGGTGTACCTGAGAAACCAGTTGTAAAGCCTGTTGCAAAAAAAACGGTGTGGCGCTTTGCCGGTATAACGACAGATAGTTGCACACTGCAAAGGCGTCGGTCCAAAGGTAGCGGCGAGGCTGTGTTGCTGAGCTATTTATTGCAGTAGACAGTTGGGTAGCAATGGCAAATCTTTGCATAATGTCTCTGGCTTGACGATAAGTGTGCATGCTCAATTCTCCTAGAGACCAAAGGGAAAGGTATCTGGCATCCCTGCTCTGGTTTCTTTGCTCAAAGGTTTAACCGCGCTGCTTTCGTCAAACCAAATGTATTCATCAAATTGGCGGGGCAAAGAGGCGTAGAAATAATGACTTTGTAACTCAGTTTCCGGACGATAAATCACACCAATGGCCCGTTCCAGACGTTCCGTTAGCAGCTTTGTGCGGGTTATATCCTGTAAGGGCTGACGTAAAGGTAGCAAAAAGTTATCGGTGTTTACCTCATGGCAGATTCGTTCATAGCTGTCCATATGGGCTGGCTGCACTTGTTTGACTTCCATCGGACCACCCCATTCTGAGGCTGCAGCTACTGTGCCGTGATCTGTACCAAAACCAATAAGATAGGCTGCGTCAGCATAATGTTGGCGCACTAACTGCCCTATATTAAACTCGCCTCTGGCGGTCATTTGGGTGGCACGGGCATCACCTATGTGAGAGTTGTGCTCCCAGATAACGGCTTTTGCCTCTGGCCCTCTATTGGCCAGCACTGATTGCAGGGTGTCGAACATATGCTGATCACGCTGATTCCAGGAGTTGTTTTCAGCGTAGTACATAGTCCGGTAGTAACGTTCGGCGTTGGCTACCAATCGGGCATTTTGTGTTGCGTTAAAAAATCTCTCGCCATCCGCCAGGGAGTAGTCCAGACGATTTCTTAATAGATCTTGCAGGTTAGCTAGCACATCGCTTTCGCATTTTCGATACTGTTTATTGATACTTACCTGTCCGTATAGGCTGGGATCACGGGTCCATGGAGTTAAACAGCCATAACGAATTCTGGCTATTTCTGCGGTTTGGGGATCAACGCTCTGTAGATAGTTAAGTACTGCCTGTATTGAGCTATTCAAGCTATAAAGATCTAAACCGTAAAATCCGATTTGCTGCTTGGGATCGATTATTTGCTGATTATGAGCCTTTAACCAATGGCTAAATTCCAGCACTGAATGATTCGCCCACATCCAGGTGGGGAAGCGTTCGAAAGACGGGCTTTGCTGCAAGGGCGCAGCAGAGGTATTATGAATGTAATGATTGATATGGTTAGCATCGGGCCAGTCAGCTTCCACTGCAATGATGGTAAAACCTTTTTTTTCGATTAATTCCCGGGTGATACGGGCGCGCATATCATAAAACTCAGCTGTACCGTGAGAGGCCTCGCCTAGCAATACAAAGCGGCTATCACCGATGCGTTGCATTAAGTTGTCCAGCTTAACATCCTTGATGTTGGCAAAGTGCTCGCTCGATTGATAAATCAACTCAGGTAAGCTTAGTTCTGCTTTTTTGAGCGCTTTAGTGGTGGTTTCATCCTCCCATCCCGCCGCGCCAATCAAGGGCACAAAACGCACATCACCCAGATCTTCCTGATGGTATTCATCAGCACTGATTCGGCGCACGCGTAGCAGTTTCTGAGTATGTAAACTGGCACCAACGGGGATCACCAAACGACCACCTATGGCCAATTGTTGTTTAAGTGTTGTCGGTATGTTAGGGCCACCAGCAGCCACTACTATGGCATCAAAAGGGGCATGTTCTGGCCAACCCAGAGTGCCATCGGCATGCAGTATCTTGGTATTTGCATAGCCCAGATCCTCAAGCCGTTCACGGGCACTGTCGGCAAGTATTTTGTGGCGCTCTATGCTATACACCTGACTAACCATTTCGGCCAACACTGCTGCTGCGTAACCCGAGCCAGTTCCTACTTCGAGTGCACGATCCTCTGGTTTCAATTCGAGCGCCGCTGTCATAAGAGCCACAATATAGGGCTGTGAAATGGTTTGGCTGGCCGCAATTGGCAAGGGCGAATCATTGTAGGCAAATTCAACCAGCTCGGTGGGCACAAATTCTTCTCGGGGCACAGCATTAATTGCCCTAAGCACAGCTTGGTCATCAAACCCCCTGGCTGCCATTTGATATTCGATCATCTGTTGGCGTAAAGCGGAAAAATCACTCATAACATGCTCCTATTATCACGGTTAGCCATCCGGAATTACTGTAAAATAATTTATAAGTCCATAGATATTGATTGTTCACTGATACCGCTGGGGAATATTGATGTTAATCAATAAAACAAATGTGGCAGTAAATAAATTGGCAGCACAGCCAAAGTTTTTTAGGGGGTATTCGAGCAGATTTCTTGAGCTAATGACACAGTTTCAAGGCTCAATTAGCACTTTAGTCATTAGTAGTAGCGAGAGACCCAATGTAAAAAACAAAAAAATTATCACGTTAGCTTGCATACTAGCAGCCTGATGCTTGTTCACTTCTGGTACTAAATCTGATGCCCCAATATACAGGAAGTTACCTGCAGCAAACGGAATTAACCAACTCATATCTAGGTGCAGTGATAATCCGTAGGCAAGTAGTCCACCAAGCAGAAAAGTAAGCCCTGATAACAGATTAAAAATCAGTGCCCGTCGTTTTGGCCAACCCCCATTTATTAAGACGCCAAAGTCACCTAATTCTTGTGGAATTTCATGAGCCGCCGCCGCGATCCAACTGGCAAGACCTAAGCGAATATCAATTACAAATGTTCCGGCTATGGCCATGCCACCGATAAAATTGTGTAAACCATCACCGATTAATATGAGATACGTCATGGGCTGTTTGCAATCAGTTGGTGCAAGGTGGCAGTGGTGCCAATGTAAGAATTGTTCAAGAACGAAAAAAACCGTAAAACCGGATACCACGGCAATACCAATATTAAGGCTGTTGGAATTTACCTCGATCGCCGCTGGGAGCATATGGAAAAAAGCCCCACCGATTAGCGATCCTGCAGAAAAGGCAACCAAGGGTATTAATATCCGTTCTAGGGTTTTGGGCTTTAAGAGCAAGGTTAGGCTACCAATCAACGCAATTGCGCTCATCAACAAACCGCTTATTATGATCCAAGTTAAAACACTCAATTGCATAGGCATAACAGAGCAAAAAAGAAGGTGAATTGCATAGTGAACAGTATCATTTTGTGCTTTGTAACCTGAGGAATTGATAGAGTAAAGGGACTCTAGCTATGCTAAGGCGCCAATTTTTAGGTTGTTCGCCCACTGAATAATACTGGTGCTGTCCATGGCCCAGTTTTTACGAGCGATTTCCTGACCATGAACAAGAATAACCAAGCACGGCGTGCTGCTGATTTGCAAACGGCTAGCTATTTCGTTTTCAACATCAATATTTACCTTAGCTAAGCGCATATCTGGCTCCAATACATTAGCCACTTCTTTAAAAGTTACTGACATTGTTTGACAAGAACTGCACCAAGGAGCCCAAAAATCGACCATTATCGGGATATGGTTACGCTGGGTAAAATGGTTAAAGTTCGCCATCGACAATTCCACAGGTTGGCCTTCAAAAAGAAACTGTTTGCATTTACCGCATTTGGGCGCGCAGCTAAGGCGAAGGGTTGGAACGCGGTTAACAACCCAACACTGGGGGCAGACTACTTGAGATAAATCACTCATCTTTGGGGTTTCCTCTTAGTATCTGCTTTTAACTTATATTGATTGGTATTACATCTTAACTCATGATTTCACAGACCCTTTGCCAATATAGAATAGCGCTAGCTAATCAAATAAAATTGATCCCTGTCAAATCAGTAAAAATAAAACATTACATAATATGGTTCATTGTTTAGTGGGTTAGTTAGTCAAATTTAAAGTGTATAGGGGAACAAATATGTCAATCACATGTGCACTCGTTGAACTCGTTCCTCAGCCCTCACTGTCAATTAGGGTTGTAACGTCAGCGCAATATCTACCGGAGATTCTTGCCAAGGGTTTTGGTGAAATAATGCAGTATTTACAAGAGTTCAAGCAGCCAATTGCAGGACGTCCTTATGCCAAATATTACAATTTGGATTTACGCTACCTAGATGTGGAATTTGGTATTCCTATTCAACAACGGTTTAGCGGTAGGAATAATATCCAAGCCAGTGAAACCCCAAATGGCAAAGCGGTAACCTGTTTACATATTGGCCCCTATAGTGAGGTTGAACCTTATTATCGTGCCCTAGTAGAATGGATGAAAGATAAGGGGTATGAATCGGCAGGGCTAGCCTACGAAGTTTATTTGAATGACCCTGAAAATACGCCGCCAGAAAAATTACAAACACAAATCTACGAGATGATCAGAACGTCTGAAGAGATATTTTGCAGCGAGCGACCACAAAGCAGATAAGTCAAGCGAAGATATTAACAGACAGATGGGATGTTTTTCTCTCGTTTGATCATAGGTATTACATACTTTCACAGAACTTAGAGGTTATCGGAGAATAATATGTCACAAGAAATCGTAAAACACGCAACCTGCCTTTGTGGTGAAGTGCGCATCAGAGCAAACCATGTAAGTAGGCATGTTGGTGCTTGTCATTGCCATATGTGCAGAAAATGGGGAGGTGGACCTTTTATGGAAGTGGATTGCGGCACAGATATTAGTTTTGAGGGAGAGCAGAATATTAGTGTATTTAACTCATCTGAATGGGCCGAACGGGGTTTTTGTAGTCAATGCGGCAGCCACCTGTTTTACCGCTTAAAAGAAATTAAGCAATACATGATCCCAGTTGGGTTATTCGATGATGCTAATAGTTTTAGCTTTGATCATCAGGTATTTATTGATAAAAAACCCACCTATTACCGCTTCGCAAATAGAACCAAAGACATGACAGAAGCAGAAGTATTTGCGATGTATGCGCCCGAGCAAGAAGAAGCTGGTAGTTAAGGGTTATTTGTGAAAGCGATTACTTTTGATAAATATGGCTCAGCGGATGTGCTAAGGCTGATAGAGTGCGCAAAACCGGTTCCTAAAAACAATGAAGTATTACTGAAAGTCCATGCGGCATCGATAAATTCATGGGACTGGGAACTCCTGCAAGGCACGCCATTTGTGAATCGCCTGATGTTTGGACTGCGAAAACCAAAAAAAATACATATCCTTGGCTGTGACATAGCTGGGCGGGTAGAAACCGTGGGCAAAAATGTTAAACACTTGCAGTCTGGCGATGCGGTGTTTGGCGACTTATCTCATGATAACTGGGGTGGTTTTGCCGAGTACTTATGTGCCCCAGAGGATGCACTGGTGTTAAAACCCGAGAGCATAACCTTTGAGGAAGCTGCGGCTATACCCCAAGCTGGACTCCTTGCTCTACAGGGGCTGGTTGATACAGGAAAAATAACAGCAAAACAAAATGTTCTGATTAACGGCGCAGGCGGAGGGGCGGGCACTTTTGCGGTGCAGATTGCCAAATGTATCGGAGCAAAGGTAACTGCCGTGGACAGTGGCGCTAAATTGGAGAAGTTGGGTTTGTTGGGTGCAGATCAGGTGATTGATTACCGTTTGCAAGATTTTACTAAAAATGGACGTCGATACGACTTGATACTAGATATGGCGGCCCATCATTCTTTGTTTGATTACCAGCGAGCCTTAAGCCCTGGGGGAATATATGTCATGGTTGGCGGCTCTATGTCGCAGGTGAGTCAACTATTGGTATTGGGGCCATTGTTGTCAATGTTTTCAAACAAAAAAATGGGGCTGTTGACCCACAACCCCAATCCCAAAGATCTTAAATTTATGCAGCAACTTGTTGAAAACGGTAAAGTCGTCCCTGTTATTGATAGACGTTACCCCTTAGTCGAAGTGGCGGATGCGCTACGTTATTTTGGTAGCGGCCAAGCTATTGGGAAAGTGGTGATAACATTTAATAATGGGGGCAATATTTAGCATGATACCCAAGAAAAAATGGGCAATTGTGTATAGGTACATTTTTTGTTTATTCAGGCTGGCTAAAATACAAGATGTATTCCCATGAATCAAGATGATCCCCTCGCTGAACAGATCCTTCTTTCGGTCAAAAACGATACTCAATCGGGTGCGACTGAATTAATCCGAAATACCCTGAGTCAATTGGCAAAATATGCGGAGTCATTAAGGACAATATCGTCTTTTCATGGCAAAATAAGGTTACTGTCCTTGGCTGAGCGACTTAGCTTTTTACGCCCCAGTATGGCTCCTATGCAACGTGTATTGGGTGACTGGCAGATTAAGCTAGAAGATCTGAATACAAGTTCAAATAGTATCTTTATTGCTCAGGTAAAAGACTTATGTTGCCAACTAATCGAAGATATTAATACCCGCCAGCATAATCAGATTAATCATGCAGTTAAACTGCTAGCTACAACCCAGGTTATTCTTACCATTAGTCGCAGTTCAGTGGTCGATGAGATATTTAAATCACTGCCTCAGCGCCCAATGCGTTTTATTGTCTGTGAATCTCGCCCAGGATATGAGGGCAGAACCCTAGCCACAGATTTGGCCTCTGCTGACATGTTTGTAGATTACATTGTTGATGCGGCAAGCGGCTTGTATATGCCACAGGCAGATGCGGTGGTTGTGGGAGCAGACGCTATTCTCGCAGATGGCAGTGTGGTGAATAAATGTGGCACCAGTTTGTTGGCGATAGCGGCGCAACATTTTAAGGTGCCCTTTTATGTAGTGGCAGATTCAAGTAAATGCACATCGCTCTCTAGTGATGAATGTATTTTGGAACAGATGCCGGTAGCAGAACTTAATGCACCCACTTCGCCCTATATTCATCCCCACAACGTTTATTTTGATATCAGCCCAGCGTATGTTGTGACGGCATATCTCACCGAATATGGTATAGAGACACAGTGGCCATGGTCAAATATAATGAGGCCATCTATATGATTAAAAATATATTGATATTGCTGACATTACTTTATCTGATGTTGCTACTGAGCATGTACCTTTTACAACGACAAATGATGTACTTTCCTCGCGAGGCACCTCAACATACTCAGTATGAAGTGCTCGATATTGCGTCTGGTGGGCTTGTGATAAAAGTAGTAACACAGGGTAGCCAACTTGAACCAGCTGTGGTTTATTTTGGCGGCAACGGCGAAGATGTATACGCTGGCGCAGAGCGAATGCAGGCTGCATTTATGGATAGGGCTGCCTATTATGTGAATTACCCTGGGTATGGCGGTAGCACGGGCTCACCATCTGAAACCACTATCACCCAGAGTGCCCAAGATGTTTATAAATACGTAAGTGCTCGGCATCCTGCTGTTGCAGTGGTCGGTCGCAGTCTTGGTACTGGCGTTGCGGTTAAACTTGCCAGCGACTATGGGGTGTCGCATTTAGTGTTAATTTCACCTTATGACAGCATTGCAAATGTAGCGTCTAAATATTACCCATTCTTTCCTCGTTGCTTGATCAAAGACAAATTCGATAGTGTCAGTGTGGCGAGTAAAATAAACGCTAAGACATTGATAATCATGGCCCAAGACGACGATATCATTCCTATTAGGCATAGTCAGTATTTGCTAGAGGTACTCAAACATACTCAGCCAATCAGCAAGGTATATGACCAAGCGGATCATAACAATGTGCATCTAAAGGTTGGGTTTATGCCGATGATAAAGGCGTTTTTAGCGCAATGAGATGGCCGTAGATGGGGTATTTGCGCCAAAACATGACGCGAATACCAAATGGTGGATTATCAAACTTCTTGGTATAGTTAGGCATTAATTCACCTAATCTTTTATCGGTATTTTACGCTGGTTCTGTTGGGCTTTCTCAGATTTTGGCATAACAACCCGCAATACTCCCTTCTTAAAATCTGCCTTAATTTTATCTTCTTCAACACTAGGGGGAAGCGAAAAACTGCGTTTAAAATAACCGTAGCTGCGTTCCATCATATGATAGTTGCCTTCCTTGTTTTCTTCTTTCTCGGTTTTTTTCTCACCGCTTAAAGTCAATACACCGTCTGATAAATCTAGTTTAATATCGTCCAGATCCAAGCCAGGTAGCTCGGCCGATAACTTGTAGGATTTGTCTTCTTCAACAATATCAACTTTGGGATTAAGACTCAGCTCGGTTGACTCCATATTGCCAAAAGTGGGACGTGTAAATGGCCAGTTGCTGGTGAATTTATCAAAAAAATCATCGATATAAGGAAAGTGCGAGCCTAAGGGAACGATACCTTTATTTTTGCCATTGGTAGATTGGTTTGAAACAGATATATTTGACATGTTATTTATCCTCTTTAATGCATAATTTGGGGTTCAGTTATTACTTGTTTACACATCTAGAAGTCATATGTGCTGACAACAGCAAGTGGAACTATTTAAGCAGTTATGCAAGCTTTAATATTGATCAGGGTCAAATAATGTTGTTCAAATAGGAATTTAAAAGGTGGCAATTAACTATGCCTTTAATTTATTTTTTTGTGCTCGGTGGCTATTTCTTCTGCGAAGATTTGTATAGTTAATATTTGCTTCTAAATAGAATATTGCTTCTTTTTTTGTTTTGTAAACGGGAAGATTATCCTCCAATTTGAAATTGGTTGACTGCTTACACATAAACACAAAGTGGATACCATTCAGAAACGTTAAAATTACATAGATAGCTACCCAGTGACATGACGGAACCAAAACTATAGATGACTCACCGCTCTGACTGTCATCATTATTTCACATGTCACAGCGCATTGTTCTTTACTTTACAACACGGCCATTTCTGCATTATCAAACTGTCGATTATAATATTTGATATCTGTCACCTTGCGCTCTAGAGCTCTGACTATCTCTTGACTAAATTTGACTTTTTCAAACCGCTCGCAACTGTCTAAGCCGCCGGGACTAAATACATTGATTTCCATTAGTTTATTACCAACTATATCCAAACCAACTAAAAACATACCGTCCTTGACCAGTTTAGGCCGAATGATTTCAGCCAATGTCAACATCTCAGGTGTAACCTGCGCTTTTTGACTGTGGGCACCTGCTGAGATATTACTGCGCATATCTTCGTTGCCACCATGTACACGACTGATAGCCGCAATTTTATTTTTGTAAGTCAGGGGTTTTCCATTCATAAGGAACAAACGGGTATCACCAGCAACTGCGGCTTTTAGATATTCCTGAGCGATGATGTAACCGTCTTGTAAAACAGCTTCGATAATTTGGTTTATATTCGCTTTTTCATTCGGATGAATAAGAAAAACATTACGTCCACCTGAGCCAGTCAGTGGTTTTAGCACTGCGTAACCGCCTTGTTGGCGAATAAAATCTTTAATCTCGTCTGGATCGCGGCTAATAATGGCTTTTGGTCTAATTTCTTCAGGAAAGTATTGTAAATACATTTTATTCTCGGCTTCGCTTAATCCACGAGGATCGTTTAACACAAGAACACCATGACGCATCGCCAATCGAGCAAAGTTAACCCCCGCCAGTCTCGCCCAAGTACGACTATTGACGTCCTCTGCTGGGTCGTTTCGTAACCAAAGTATGTCAAGTTGATCCAAGGGAATGCATTCCTTGTGTGCTTTTATTCCCTGAAGTGCGTGGACATAAGCACTTAAAGAATGGTATTTGGTTTTCACTGTCCTAGTGGCTGCGCCGTGCACGGCGTCATCACAACCATATGCTAATTGGCTTACACCTATGTACCAAACATCATGCCCCATATTAGTCGCGGCCAGGGCAATTAGGGTGGTGGTATAGTCGGCTTTTTCGGTCATTACGTTGTTAACCATAAATCCAATTTTCATGTTTATTTGACCTTAACTAAATCAGTAACTGAGTGACAATGACGAGCCTGGTGTAATAAGTCTTTGCCTCGGGTGGTTTGCAGGTAATGAGGTATGGCTAATCCTTGCTTTATTACCTTTCGCCAGCGTAATTCGTCTACAAAGGGAATGTGTTTGAGTGCTATTTTGCCAATATAAAGGATTTCTAATTCTCCCCCTTTGGTGAGATAAGCTAATAATTCGGAAAAACCTTTGAGATACACCGCATCTTTAGTAAAGCCGCCTCCACGAAATACCCGCATGCATATTTGGTAAGCAAAATTGGATGCAAAACCCAAATCTTTTTGCAGCAGTGTGAATACTTCTAGAAAGTCTGCGCCTTGAATAAGTGCATCAACAGCAATCACTCTAGCGGCTAGGGTTCTTAACCTAGATGGATGTAATTTTTCAACCAGATATTCTGCCAATACTGCCAAGCCCTCTTGCAGTGATTCATATTCTGCCATTCCTGAATGAAACTGCTGAAATGGCTGCGCCTTGCCATTAACATAGGTAAGCATGTGGGTACCGATTTCATGGGCTAGGGTGGCATCAGCTTGGTCTTCGGAAAATCGACTGTAATGGCCTACCATTAAGTTTCCTGATGACACCAAAATTCCTGGAATGTCTTTGCGAATTTGAACGTTACCGACAAAGTCTGGGTATTGCTGGCGATATGACCTAAGCAATGTTTCTGCGCGGCCTGCAAACTCTTGGGCTGACAAAAAAACCGCCTCTTTGTTTGTGATTTCTAAGCTCGATGATGGCGGTATATCATGCAGTAGTTCTTTGGCCAGAGATAATAACCAAGGCTCGACACCACCGTATACCTGCAAGCTACCGTACATAAAATTTGTTCTATTACGATCATCGATCATGCCAAGTAGTCGACTGATTTCATCGCGCTGAGATTGAAAAATATTGGCTAAGGTAGGGTCTTCTATTCTCTCCAGCTCAATGGCGTACAGTTGCCGTTTTAGCAAACTAGGATCAACCGGTCTAGGACGATAATTAAAGCATGGTGTTTTTTTAAACCCACTAGCTTTAAACCCTTGCCATGCCTCATCTACATTAACTGGGGTAACGTGAAATAATATGTCAAACTGATCTTTGATCGCCGCTAATTGGCGATCCGTATCAAGTACATCTTGAGAAATGGAGCGTCGACCCAATTCATGGAAATGTTTTGGTCTTTGGCGAGTATGTTCGTGAATAAAGGTATAAAACGTGCGTCGTAATGCATGAGTTAAACCAGAATAAAACTGGTTCATCTCATAGGGTAATACGTTGCCATTTTGTCGATAAAAAGGGCTAACATTTAAGCCTATCCAGTAATAGTCCAATGCGGCAAATTCCTCAGGGTTGAATAACGCAGGCAAGCCAGGGAGTTGGCGTTGATCCTTGTAATTGAGGCTTACCTCAAGGACTGTTGTTTCAACGACTATGTCCAAGAGTGCATTTTCCAGCTGTTCCAGTACTAGTTGAGGTGCTCCTTGTTTGCTGGTATTGATGTTGAGTTGTGCAGGTAGATGGGAGTCATACTTAGCTTCGGAAGCTGCACTTATTTCAAATAATAAAAATGCACCGAAAGCTGCGGTTAGGTTGTCTGCTAAACCTTTAAGCAATGCTTTAAATCCAGCACAATTTGCATCTTCTTCACGGATAAGAATGTAGGAAACCTGGCCGAGTAATAGTTGTTCTGTACCTTTATCAGCGTGCCCAGAGGGACGCCGATAGATACATAATATTGGCAAACGCCGGTCTATATGTAATCTGCCCCAGCCCGCAAACCTTCGCCTCACAGGATGATTATCATTTAATGCTTGGCATATTTGTTGGGTAAAATCAGCGCTAAATAGGGCTTTATTGTTTTTCACTGTCGCTGTAACTCCTGAGCAATACCAGGTAAAGTTGATTTCAGGGCATAGAATAAACCCTGCAATTTTTTTGGGTCCAACTCACCAGTCCATTCGTCCATAAAGATTTTTTTTAGTTCAATCGATAACACACACCCAGAGTCGGGGAAATGACTATGTACCCAAGTGGCAAACTGGCGACCTTTAAACTTGATGTTCTCGCGCACATCAAGGTGGCTACCAGCATAATCAAATAATCTAAGATCGTGGATAAAACGGTCGATGACCGGTGCCCACTTTTGCCTGTCCATTGTGCCGGTTCCAACGTTAATGTCAGGATTTTGTTGTGGATCATCTGGAGACGAATCTGGGCCACCGCGTCTGTAATTGTAACTATGCAGGTCAAATACCACGAAGTGCCCGTACTCAAGCTTGAGACCTTGTAGTAAAAGTTTAGTTTGAGCGTAAAACTGATCGAATTCCTGAAGTGATCGGGCAACCATTTGTTTATTTGGCTTCTTTTGCCATACCTTTAATCCCCAGGCATCTTCAGGATCTAGGTACACGGCCTCATCCCTTGGCCGATTAAGATCCACTTCAAAGCGAGAATGCAGGGGAATAATCCGATTTTCCACCACATTAGTTAACACATCTGTGTAAGGGTCCTCTTCCCTGAGACGTGTCGTTTCATCAATAGCTAGAATGCGCGCCATTTCGTCACGAATATCGTGTCCAGCATGTAAGGCGGTAGCAAACATTGGTCCTTTACCTTGATGTACTGACCATAGCGGATGCAGGTGGTTAGTTTTATTGCTTTGTTTTTTAGGCACAATTCTATCCCGTTTTGATACCCTGAGTGTTGGCTCTGACTCATTAGGAACAACACACTAGGAGATATAACCAAGATAGAATAAGGGTATTGTTGAAATCTGCTTTTGATCTAGCTCAAAAAAGTAAGCAAATTTTTTATTGACTCACCCCTTGGTTTTGTTTTGCTCATTGGGTTTATGGTCTTCTGGAGGCTCTTTCACAGCGACTGTCTTCGCAGCAAATAACTTAAGGTTAGCAAAATTAGTGAGCTTGTCTTTCAATCGTTGAGAATAGGTAATGAAATTGGTAAGCGCCCCAGCATCAACTCTTGTTGGGTCAACCAGTAGAGTGAGTAAATCACGGTTGGCTGAATCAATGTAATGTTGTAGCTGTTTTGCTTGGGCTTTAATGTCAATGGGTTCATCATTGATGATGGCTGCATTAATTTCATCGAAAAATCCCAATGTTTGGCTGGATAACTCCCGTACCAAAATCAATACATCACTTTTTAATTCTATATATTGGGCGTTCATTACTCGCTTTGAATCAAACAGATCGGTTATCGAGTCGTGTATCTGGAACAAGTAGTCAAATTGATTGATTAACTTGATCAGCTGCCTTGAATCGTTTTTCTCCCTGATTAGCGAGACCGCTTTTGCAAAGTAGTTCATGTATTCTTTTTTTATGAAATTAATGTAATCGGTGCGTTTTTCAGCCGTTTCAAACACGCCATGGTAGTTTGTCTCAACGCTCAAAGTGACCGTATTATAATTTTCTTGGAGGAAGAAAAATAAGTTTACGGTGCCATTGTCGAGCTTAGTTTTAACCTGTTCAAAGTCATCGTTTTCATCGAACATCGGCAGTTCAAGATGAGTGAAATCCATTTTTCCTTCGCGATGTATGGACTCCCTTCCCATTGAAGGGTCAACGTAATAAGTATTATACTTTTACCAGAAGAAACAATACTTTTACCAGGAGTCCATACATTATGAATAATACTACTATTGCTATCGATATCGCAAAATCTTCTTTTCACGCAGTAAGGCTACAACAGTCCAAGGTGTTGACCGATAAAGCGTTTACCCGTCAAGCACTAAAAGTGTGGTTAGCCAAACAGAAACCAAGTCATGTGATAATAGAAGCCTGTGGCTCAGCACACTATTGGGCAAGATACGTTCAAAGTGTTGGGCACACTGTTCAACTCATCGCCCCTAAGCATGTCACCGCTTATAGACAAGGCCATAAAACGGATAAAAACGATGCACTGGCGATTGGTATTGCCAGTCAACAACCTAAAATGAAGTTTGTCGCTATCAAAACTGTTGAGCAACAATCTCTGCAATCGATCGACAGAATACGCCAGCACTTAACGGATAACCAAACGGCAGTGAGCAATATGATACGTGGCTTATTAGCCGAGTTTGGTATTTGTTTCGCTAAAGGGGTAAGTGCATTTAAAACTCATATCCCTCTCATATTAGAAGATGCTGAAAACGACTTGTCGTACGCTTTTCGTATACAAATATCGGCTATGTATGAGGCATTTTTAGTCGCTGAATCACACTTAAAGCAAGTGAACAGGCAACTAGAAGCGCTCATTAATCAACAGGAGCATTGTAAAAAACTGATGGAGCTTGAAGGTATAGGGCCTATCAATGCGCTGAATCTATTTTTAACCCTAGGGGAAAAAGGAGAAAGCTTCCAACACGGCAGAGAGGCATCAGCTTGTATAGGATTAACGCCCAAGCAATACAGCACTGGCGGGAAAACTATTTTATGCGGTATTGGCAAAAACGTGGGAAATAAACGACTAAGGTCGAATCTTATTCAAGGGGCTTTAGCGGTGGTGAATGTAGTGAATAAACGCATACCCAAAAAC
>CAJQOP010000111.1 GCA_905479945.1 uncultured Glaciecola sp.
CATTCCGGTTGAACGTGAACACCCATTCCGGAAATGGCCTGAAAAGTGTTCACGTTCAGGCCGGAATCAGTGTTCACGTTGAAACGGTACAGGTGTTCACGTTCGCCCGGAATCGGTGTTCACGTTGGGCCGGAATATGCACAAATAATACGTTGTACGAGTGAGGTAATAATTAACGCGGTATAACCGTCAATGTTTTGCAAATTTAAAAAAGCGCTTCTTTGTTGTCTATATGACTGCTTAGCAACAGAGCTGAAATCTTTAAAAGTAGCATGCCTACTAATTTTACCTTTCACCAAATGTTTTTGAATTTGAGCAGGTAGGCTTCTAATGATTTTTCCGGGTGACGTTATAAAAGCTCGTTTATCTTGAGTAAGTAGCCATAAAGGGTGGTTGAGCGTTGTTAAGCAATGATAACCCAATGCTTTTACAAACTTATTATACGAGCGCTGATTCATTCCTCTGCCAGCCAGTCTATTACGCCAATCACCATTGATTATTTCTT
Source organism: uncultured Glaciecola sp. (assembly GCA_905479945.1). Lineage (GTDB taxonomy): Bacteria > Pseudomonadota > Gammaproteobacteria > Enterobacterales > Alteromonadaceae > Glaciecola. The sequence continues at coordinate 506 of CAJQOP010000111.1, forward strand.
TTTTTGTTTGATCATCATCTTGTCTAAGCAAAGGATAGAGATTTTTTAACTCACTCACTTCTTCTTGTTCCATGAATCTCTTCAGTGTGTATTGAGCAGATAACGACTTGATATCAGGAGATAAACTTTTGTAGATGCCATAATTCCACACAACGCAACCTCACAAGATATTTAATAAAATTAAAGTATTAGATTCAGAGTTAAAGGATAGCTGAATATTTACTATTTTTTTGCTGAAATGAAATTTTGATTCAATACGTTAAGTAAATATAAAGCGATGTCTATTTTATCACTATGTATGAATGTTTTTCCGTTCGGCTAAAAATTAATCAAATACAGTCTAGTATAAGGTTATCTACAGAAAGGCAGAGAGAGTCATACGTAATGACTGAAGTACAAGTTCTAGCGTTGCAGAAAAAAATTGAAGCTGATTTGCTAACACTCTTCGGATCACCACTGCTGACTGTTTCTGATATGACAAAAGCACTGAACTATTCAAGTGCTGCGTCAATACATCAATCTATAAGTAAGAAAACGTTTCCCATTAAGGTATTTAATATGCCAAATCGAAGAGAGAAGTTTGCATTAACATCCAATGTAGCAAGTTATTTAGCCGAGCAAGCACTAAAAAGTGATCAAAGTAAAAAAGGTGAAGAGAAATGACAATAATAATGTGATTTCATAAAAAAAAATAAACCCCTTATGTTCGAGCATAAGAGGTCTACTGTTGAATTTGTCGTTTAGATAGCCGACACCATCAATAGTAGTTCAAATCCCCGATTAATCAAGATTCATCGGGATGGATAGCTATGACTTTATGATGGTGAACTTATGAAACTGCCGTTACCTAAAATCAGAACGTTGAGCCAATTTATTCTTCTTTCAAAGTGGTCAAACCGTGCAATTGCGAAACATCTTGATATTACTCATAAAACTGTGGCTGATTATAGAAAAAGATTACAAGAAGCACGGTTAGCATGGTCTAAAATAAAGGCACTTGATGATGATGAATTTCACAAAGAATTATTCCCTTCTTACCCACAACGTAACAACACATTAATAAAACCTGATATTTCAGCCATAAAAAAAGAAATGGCTACACAGCATCATAAAAAAGGTAGAAGAACCATTGACTACTATTGGCAGCGGTTTAACGCGAGATATGGAGAGAAAGGGATCTGTAGAGCCAGTTTTTACAACATGTTTAAAGACTTTCGTAAAGTTGAGGCAAAGTTTAGTCATTTTCATGTACCAGGGGATATGCTTTTTGTTGATGTAGCGGGTGATAAAGTAAAAGTGGGGTTTAAAAAAGAACACTCTGCTTACCTTATTGCAGGCTCTTTTGGGCATTCAGATTATATTTTCATGAGAGGGATTTTTGCCCAAGACCAGCGTGGGTGGATGACATTCATGGAGCATGTGTTTAAAACTGTAGGTGGTGTACCAACGTTTGTTGTAACAGATAATGCGGTGGCACTTCGCAGTGTTAGAAAAAACTCAAAAAAATTAACATTTCAATACGACATGTTTTCCAAGCACCATGACTTTATCCCGTATGAAATCCCTTCACGAAGCCCCAATTACAACAGTCGTGCTGAGCAGACGGTTAAAATATTTTTACTCAAAATCATTGCTGATGCACGAGAAATTACATTTGGTTCTATTGATGAATTTAACGAATGGCTAGAAATCAGAGTCAGTGAGCTAAACGAAAAAATTGTTGATGGACATAAAGAAACTAGAAAAGAGCGATTCAATAACAGTGAGAAAAAGGCTCTAAATCCAGTAAACATCAAGCCATTTCCATTTCCTCTTGAAACGCATCACATCACTGTTCGCAATAACTACAAGTATATTTTTGAAGGACAACACTACTCAATACCTCATGAATATATTGGAGAAAAAGTAGAGGTGCTCATTACCAAGAATGAAATCGAATTTAAGCATAAAAGTCAGTCTATAAAAATATGTGAGCGCCTAAAAAACGGCAATATAAATGGCATGCTCGTTGAAGATATGCCAAAGAACCACGCTGTTCTTATTAAGCAAAATAAGGCTCATTTTCTTCGGTGGGCCAATGATGTTGATGATTCAGTTGTTGAGTTGATGGAAGCCCAGTTTGACGCTAATGGCGAGCCGGATATGAAAGGTCGAGAAAAATGCTTAAAAATACAGTCGTTAGCCAAACCCGGTGAATTTGATAAGTATGTTGAAAACTGTCGGTGGATTGTTTCTTTGGGTCGGCTGACATTAACCGCTTTTGAAGAAGCACTGGCGACTAATGCTGCGCAAGAGTCGGGCTTTCAAGAGGCATATGAGTTATTCCAACACCACCATAATGAAAATTTAGTAGGAGGCACAAACCATGTACATTAATGAGGCAATTACTAAACGCTGCCAAAGTATGCGTATGAAGCCATTAGCACGCGCTTATGTTCGACTACTATCATCTGATGAATTTGACGATTTATCTTTTGATGAACGTTTAATTTCTATGCTGGATTTTATGCAAGAGAATCGACTGTTACAAAAGTCTGAACAAATCAAGCGAACAGCCAATCTCCCTTATCCTTGCTCAGATGCCTCTGATTTTGACCTAAATAATCAGCCCGGCATCAAACTGAGTGTTTTAAATAATTTGATGACATGTTCTTGGATCAAACGTGCTCACCACTTAGTTATTATTGGTAGCACTGAAAAAGGAAAAAATGAGTTTGCTTGTGCAATTGCAAACCAAG
>CAJQOP010000112.1 GCA_905479945.1 uncultured Glaciecola sp.
CATGTCTAATCGTAATCAGTTGGTAAGAGATAATTTTATCAACTTTGTTCGCAGTGGAAACCTGCCGACATCGAATATATTTTTGTCACCGAATGACGTTGGCCTAACTGACAGCGAACTTGTTGATCTTTTTGAATCTCAGGTAATGAGTCGACACCTAGATTTACAGTCACGCATTATGCAAAAAAATGGGCAGAGCTTTTATACCATAGGTAGTTCTGGGCATGAAGGTAACGCTGCATATGCAAAAGCTTTTAGACCGACTGATATGGCATTTTTGCACTATCGTAGCGGTGCTTTTGTTATTCAACGCAGTAAGCAGGTAGCTGGGCAAACGCCGCTATACGATATGCTATTATCGTTTGCCGCTTCAAAAGATGATCCAACCTCTGGCGGTCGACATAAAGTCCTAGGCAGCAAAGCACTGTCTATTCCCCCTCAAACCAGCACCATTGCGTCACATTTACCCAAAGCAATGGGCGCTGCATACAGTATACCCTTAACAAGAAGACTAGCGCTTGAAGGAAAAATACCTAAAGACGGTATGATCGTTTGTAATTTTGGTGATGCATCTTCGAACCATTCTACTACGCAAGGCGCTCTAAATAGCACTGCTTGGGCGGCATACCAGTCGATTCAGATGCCTATTGTTTACATATGCGAAGACAATGGAATTGGTATCTCGACTTCTACACCCGACGGCTGGATCGCGGCTAACTACAAAAATAGGGCAGGGCTCAACTACCTTTATTGCGATGGCTTAAACTTGCTTGATACTTATCAGAAAGCCAAGCAAGCAGAAAAAATGGCTCGCCAACACGGGAAGCCTGTTTTCTTGCACATGCGTACGGTGAGAATTTTAGGTCATGCGGGTTCCGATGCAGAGTTTGTATATCGTAAGCAGTCTGAAATTGAGGCCACTGAATTTCAAGATCCACTGTTACATAGCGCACGAATTTTACTAGAAAATAATATTCTATCGGCGCACGAAATTATAAGTATTTATGAAGGTACTGAAAAACGCATAGCGCAAATTGCTGAGCAGGCAGCAGGTAAGTCAAAGCTTGATAATGCTGAACAGGTTAAGCAAAGTATTGTACCGCCAATTGCTGCAATAAATGCTGTTTCCAAATATCACAAAGCGGCAAATGAGTTAGACCGAACCAAGTTGTTTGCTCACGAAAAGCATAACTTAAATAAGAAACAGCATTTGGCAAAACTGCTTAATTGGGCATTAATGGATTTAATGGCCGAGAATGAAAACATGGTGATGTGTGGTGAAGATATTGCCACCAAAGGCGGCGTTTATAACGTCACTAGTAAATTATGTGAGCGATTTGGAAAAAACCGCGTTATTAACACCTTGTTAGATGAACAGTCTATTTTGGGACTTGCTATTGGTATGGCGCACAATGGGTTTTTACCGGTGCCTGAAATACAATTTTTAGCCTACGTACACAACGCCGAAGATCAGATAAGAGGTGAAGCGGCAACGCTGCCATTTTTCTCTAATGGGCAGTTTAGCAACCCAATGGTAATTAGAATTGCTGGCTTAGCTTATCAAAAAGGCTTCGGAGGCCACTTCCACAATGATAATTCTTTTGCAGTATTTCGTGATATCCCAGGCTTAATCTTGGCTTGTCCGTCCAACGGTGCTGATGCTGTTGAAATGATGAGAACAAGTGTAAGACTTGCAAGAGAGCAGCAGCGCCTAGTGGTGTTTTTAGAACCTATTGCTTTGTACATGGCTAAAGACTTACACGGTGATGGTGACGGGCTTTGGATGTCGGAGTATGTCCCGCCATCGACAGATGCCAAATCTGCGCTGTCTAGCGAACTTAATCAAAAAATAAGCGTTTATGGTGAAGGCAAAACTTTGTGTATTCTTTCTTATGGGAATGGTTATTACCTCTCGCGAAAAGCAGAAAAAATCTTAGCGGCGCAAGGTGTTACATGTCGAGTTATCGATTTACGATGGCTAGCTCCGTTAGATGAAGAAGGTATCATTGAACAGGCTAAGTTCTGCGAAAACGTACTAATTGTCGACGAATGTCGCCAAACGGGATCAATAAGTGAAGCTCTTTTTACACTTTTAGCTGAATCTGAAACTACCCGTAACAAAGTTAGAATAAGCCGAATTACTGCACATGATAGTTTCATTCCGCTGGGCAGCGCGGCTAATCATGTTTTACCTTCTACAGAGCAAATAGTGGCAGAAGCCTTACTGTTAGTCGGAAAAAAAACAAAGACTAAAACAAAAACCAAACTAGGAAAAGCATAATGACGCAGGTAAAAAATAAAAAGAGAGTCGTCGTTATTTGCCCTGGCCGCGGGACTTACAATAAGGAAGATTTAGGCTATTTGCAGCGTTTGCATCCCGATAAGATAGATATTGTTACGAATATCGACGCATACCGCAAAGAAAAACGTCAAGTTAGTATTCATAGTTTAGATACAGCAGAGCAATTCAATATGCGCACTCATACTGCGGGTGAGAACGCCTCAGCGCTTATTTATGCTTGTGCTATATCCGATTTCCAATCAATCAATGGCGACGAGTATGAAGTAGTTGCTGTTACCGGTAACTCTATGGGTTGGTACATCGCATTAGCAGCCGCCGGCGCATTAAATCCTCAATCTTCCATTGAGCTTATTAATACAATGGGCTCAATGATGATTGACGGTGTTATTGGTGGGCAGATAATTTATCCAATTACCGATGAAAACTGGGTACTCGACCAACATGCGCTCGATATAACTGAACAAACTTTAGAGAATGTAAATAAAGTTGAAGGTTGTGAGGTTTATGTGTCGATTAAATTAGGGGGGTATGTGGTTTTTGGCGGCAATAAAAAGGGTTTAAAAGCCTTGGAACAAGCATTGCCTAAAGTACAAGACCGTTACCCAATGAATTTGTTTAATCATGCGGCTTTTCACACCCCTTTGTTAAATGAGATATCAGCAAAAGCTAAGTCTTTACTGTCACCAACTCTTTTTACTGCACCGAATGTGCCTTTAATTGATGGTCTAGGTCAAATATGGCAACCCTACAGCTGTGATGCACAGGAGCTCTATGATTATACACTTGGAACTCAAGTAGTAGAAACCTATGATTTTACCAAAGCAGTTGAAGTTGCTATTAAAGAATTTGCTCCAGACAAACTCATTGTATTGGGTCCAGGCGCTACTTTAGGTGGAGCTGTTGCACAAAGTTTAATACAACATAATTGGCTTGGTTTACAGAGCAAAAAAGACTTTATAACCATACAAAAGACAGATCCATTTATTTTGGCTATGGGACTTGAAGATCAACGAAAGTTGGTGATTTAGCTTATTTAAAAATATGAATAATTTAATGTGAGGTGGTCAATTTGAAAATTGGCGCTGCGGCAAAGAATCATTTAGAACTTAAGATATTGGCATCAAACTCTTTAAACCATTGAATAAAGTTCGCTGCAGCGATAGGGCGACAAATATGATAGCCCTGTGCCCATTCGCAGCCGTACTCGTCTAATAACTCTAGTGAAGACTGGTTCTCGACTCCTTCAGCAACTATTTCCATACCGAATTGATGCCCAAGTTCAATCACACTTTTTACGATGGTTTGGTCCGATCCCTGCTCGTTTAATTTTAATACAAAGCTTTTGTCTATTTTCAATATATCAGCAGGTAACCTGCTGAGGTAAGAAAGTGATGAGTAGCCAGTGCCAAAGTCGTCGATAGCTATTTTAAAACCGGCATCGCGTATAGTCGCTAGTTGCTTTACAGCTTTGTCGAGATCTTGGACTAAATGCCCTTCAGTCATTTCGAATGACAATACATTGGGTGGTAAATCATAGGTCTTGAGCAATGTAAGTATGGTTGGCAGTAGTTCCTTATTCATCACATCTTGCGCCGATATGTTGATCGCAACAGTGACGTTTATACCTTCAGCCCGAAAACTTTGAATGTCTTGAATAGCCTGTTGATAAACCCAACTTGTAATTTCACCGATAAAGCCTGCATGCTCAGCAATGGCAATGAAATCTTCAGGTGAAACAAAGCCAAGCTCTTTGTTGTTCCAGCGTATTAAGGCTTCAACAGCAGTCACTTCTTTATCAACAAGGTTAAATTTGGGCTGATAAAATAGCGCCAGTTCGCCTTGTGTGTTGGATAGCTCTTTTTTCAACTCTGTAATGATTGATAAACGACGTGTGTACTTTTCTTCCAATTCCTGACTAAAGTTTAGAATAAACTGTCGAGTTATTTGCGCCTCATCGATAACAATATTCATGCGCCTAAACAATTCACTTGGTGAATGAGTATCTGGAGGGCAGCTAATAATACCGATGGCTACGGTCATTGGAATGCTTAAGTCGTCGGCCATAACATCGCCATCTAACTTTTCTTTAACGATGATAAGCTCTTCTGCGCTTAACATTTTATCAGGCACCCAAAGCAACTCTCCACCCGTTAAACGCGCAGATAAACCGCCCAGAGCAATAACGCGCTGAGCTAGTTCGTACAGGCATAAATCGCCGTTGTGGTAACCAAATGTGTCGTTAACTCCTCTGAAACCATAAATATTTATTCCGATTGCCTGAAAGGTGACTTTGCTGTTGAACCTCTCAGTTAACAATACTTCAGCATGGTTGCGGTTATACAGTGTTGTTAGCACATCATGTCGTGCTTGATAAATGACTTTTTGTTCGCGATCTTGAATACTGTCTTGCATCGTATCGAACGCGCGTGACAAGGTGCTTATTTCAGACGAGTGCGAATTAAGATCTACTCTTTCATCATATACGCCAGCGGATATGTTTTTGGCATGCAGAGTAAGCGCCTGTATGGGTTTAACTAGTTTTCGTGACAACAATGCGCCAAGGATAATTGCAATTAATACTGAAAACAAAGCAATGATACTAATTTCAGTTTGTAATGAAGTGAAATCTGCAAATACCCTTTTTACGCTATTGGAAAGCATAATATCGATTTTTAGATTTTGTTTTTCCAGAAAAGTAAATGAAGTGGAAATTAGTTTATCATCAGAGGAATAAGCAAGTACCGGCCAATAAATAGAATCGTTATCATCAATAAGCACATTCTGAGCATATTGCTCCGGTGATAATGTGCTTATTCGGTAACTTTCTTGGTCATTGATATACACAATTATTGTGGTGTCGAGCTGTGTAATATTTTTCAATTGCTGAGTTAGCTCTTGATTGATTTCAAAACCCATTAAGGCTACGGCTATTGAACGAGGCGCCCTAACGTTAGAAAACAATACTTGATAGAGCTTATTGTCCAAAGACAATATTGAGCTTGAGTTACCGTTTAGTTTTGCTTCATCTATCAGTTCGGGGTACATAAACTTCAGGCCCGCTGGCAGCAACTCCGGCACACTTGTAATTGATGTTGCATCAAGTGAGAAAAGTGCCATTACGTCGGCATTAATTCTTTCACCATGGTTTGAGAGCACGCTATCAATGGTCGGTTTATCGAGACTAGCAACAACTTGTTTGAAGCCAAAGTCTTCGGTAAGAACGGTAACGGTATTGACTAACTGTTTTTCACGGTTATCTAACACTTGAGATAACACATTTCTAGCGACGTCTAAATCACTCTTGAGCCGAGATTCAGCCTGGTCACTCGTTGATTTCCCCACAAACAGGAGCAACACAACAGTCGTTAGAACAACGAAGCCGATAATCAGTTTGTTGATACGTGTGTTTAAAGATTGCTGCATGTTTTATTTAGTCACCAAATTTAATCATCATTTGCTTCGTCACTTTTACTGTATCGGACAATTCTTTTAAAGCCTTACCAGATTTATCGTTTATCACTCATAATTTTTTATAATAATGATAGCCAATTATATTGTCGTGAATATTGCCTCTGATCAACAATAAGCTCGGCTTACAGCATATCAAAATGTTTCTTCATTTTAAGAGAGAACATTGATAATTAAGTATGAATAATAATAATAAGTAATCAGCATTTGTACCTGCTTGCCGATAACAATATTGCTAACCTGCGTCTAATCATGAGTCATTAGTGACCCATATGATTTGTCTATTAAAAATGTAAGAAAAACTTAGCGGATCAGAAACATGCGACCGCTAATGTAAAAATAAGCAATCTTTAGCAAGAGCGAATGGTATTTAATTTGCGAATTGTTAAATGAACTAAATTATAAGTTTATATCAATCAATATGAAAAAAACCTTTATTACAATATTATGCCTCGTCTGCACTCTTTCTATCGCGAATGCTGACGACGAGAGCATCGAATTTTCTGGTTTTGCTAGAGCTGTGTTAGGGCACTTAGATGAAGAGAATTTATCTTTTCTCGGTTATGAAAATGACTATTCTTTTGGTGAGCAAAGTCTTTTTGCGGTCAGAGCCAAGGCATCATTAACGGACAAAATATCGTTTGTTGCGCAAGCTATTGCGCACACGTCTGAAGTTCGCGACAGCGGCATTCAATGGTTGTATGTAGACTATAGGCCTTCCAATGATCTGTCGCTTAAACTAGGGCGACAAAGAGCACCCTTTTTTACATACAGCGACGTGATTGACGTTGGTTTTGCTTATCCTTGGATTACTCCCCCAGCACAAGTTTATACAAATTACATTTTTTCTGAATTCGATGGTGTTCTTGCACGATATGATTTTTCATTGGAGAACATTTCGGGCTCTGTAGAATCCTATCTTGGCAATTACGACGGTAACATTTCTATATATGGACAAGAACTTGAGGCCAAGCTTGACTACTTGTTTGGCTTTGTTTCTACTCTGAGTTTCAATAATTTCACAATAACTGCTGCTATTACTCAAGCTAGCGTTGAAGTGGATATTCCTGAAATGCAGCCCTTAAAAGACATTTTAGACTCACTTAACTTTGTTGAGAGCGCAAACGAATTAAATATTGACGACATTGTTCGTTATTACAGGATTGGGGCCAGCTACAATAGCGTGGATTTTTTTGTTGAATCTGAGTTAACTCGAATCGAGTCTGACACACCTATAATACCCAGTGTCACTTCGTCATATCTAACTGTGGGGTACAATTTTGCACCTTACAGCGTGCATGCCACATTTGCGAATAGTGACGCCAAGTATCAGCAAGTTAACAATCAAATTCCTCTAGGTTTTAATCCTCAGCTAGATGCTTTACATTTCGGTTTTCAGCAAGTTTTTGATTCATTTCCGGTTGATAATTTACGCTCTTTCACTTTAGGGGCACGCTATGATTTGAAGTATGATTTGGCGTTCAAAGCTGAAGTCAGTTTCTTAAATGGAAATGACAATGAGAGAGCATTCTTTGAAATTAAAGATCCCACATATCCTGAACGCAAAGCTGTGCTATTGCAACTTGCAGTTGAGTGGGTCTTTTAATGAAAATTATAAAATTGAGGTACCCTTTAAAAATACTACTGCTGGTAGCCGCTGTGCTGACTTCAATGCACGCATCAGCATCACATACCATCATCGTGGTTGCCAATGTCGATGCACCTATCAAATTGAGTAAGTCAGAAGTTAAAACCTTATTCTTAGGCGGCTCTGCATCATATGATCTTAAAGCCTTTGGCCTCATTCGCGCAGAAGAGAATACGAGTAGAGCATTGTTCAATGCACGTATTATCGGCATGACGGAGGCGAGAATAGAGTCTTACTGGGCGCAAATGCGCTTTTCAGGTCGTCGAGTACCTATTAAAGAATTTGATAATGTTGAAAAGCTTCTGCAATATTTATCTGAGAATAAAGGGACAGCGGGATACGTAAGCGAAGGAATAAAACTAAATGAAAATTTAAGAGTGATATATCGGGATGAGAATTAGCTCTCACCTCTTCATCGCTCTTGGGTTTACAGCTTATATTGCTAGGTTCTGAATTGATTAATGAAGAGAAGCGCGCAAAGAGAGTGAAGCAGAGAGAGTGAACCAAAGAGAGTGAAGCATGGCAAAAGTAAAAAGGTTTCTTACGTTTCTATGCTGACCGCGAGTTGCTTTTTAGTGTCTTTTTTATACGGTTTTTCAAGCAGTGATGCAAGATCGATAGGTTTCCCGAACAAGTAGCCTTGAAGTTGATGACAGCCTTGGTCGACTAAAAAGTTCATTTGTTGAGGCGTTTCAACGCCCTCTGCACAAATATTCAAATTCAACTGCTTAGCCATCTCTATGACTGTTTTGGTAACCAAGGTACTGCGTTCTGAAATACCTAAGTTATCAACAAACTGCTTATCAATTTTCAAGGTATCGAGCTTTATTTGAGTAAGGTAGCTTAACGATGAATAACCCGTGCCAAAATCATCTAGTGCAATTGACGAGCCCATATTTCTAATATTTTCGAAGAACTGGTTGGCCATGTCAAAGTTTTCAAGATAAGTTGATTCGGTTACTTCATATTCGATGCACTTTGGATTAATTTGACAACTTTCGTAAAGCGCGGTGATCAATGGGAGTATTTTGGGATTCTTTAAATCATGAGCTGACAAGTTTAAAGAAATAACTGTGCTTTCTCCAAAATGTTCCAATATTTTAGTATAATCACATAGCACTTTTTGCAATAACCATTCTGTAATTTGATGTATTTTACCGCTCTGTTCGGCGATAATAATAAACTCGGCAGGGGAAACAAAACCTAATGTTGGGCTGTGCCAACGCAAAAGAGCTTCAAACCCAACGATTGACTCGTCGGCATTCACTTTAGGTTGGTAATACACTTCAAACTCATTTTCTCTGAGCCCGGCGATAATATTGTTCGCAATTATCAAGCGGCGCTTGTTGTCTTCCATCATCTCTGGAACAAATATCGTGTGGGTGTTTTTACCCTCATCTTTTGACTTATACATAGCAACATCGGCGTTACTAACAAAGTCACTAAGGTTGTATTTGGCATCAGCCGCTCTTGCAATACCAATACTGCCGCTTATTTGAATTTCCCAATCATTAATATCAAAAGGCTTACTAATTTCTTTAATGATTCTTTCTGCAATATCAGTAACCACAAAATCGCTCGGGTCGTTGTAAAGTAATATTAGAAACTCATCGCCGCCTAACCTGGCTATTAAGTCACCATGACGCAAAAAACGTTGAGTACGTTTGCTTGCTTCAATTAGCAGTTTGTCGCCTACTTCATGGCCGTGCGCATCGTTCACGCCTTTAAAACCATCAAGGTCGAAATACATTAATACCATGTCATTATTTTCACGCTCAGCAGCGCTTAACGATTTACGCAAGGTTTCCATAAAAAACTGGCGATTAGGTAAGCCAGTAAGGCCATCAAAGTTAGCTAGCCTTTCCATAGCTTTACGTTGCTGCATTAACTGTTCTGTATATTCTCTGTTTGTTATTTCTTCTTCATGAATGGTGTCCATCATGCTGCTGATTTCGTAACTTAAATCACGAACCTCTTGTTTACCGTCCACGTTAATTTCAATTGAATAATCGTTGGTTTCTTTAATTCTGTGCGCGAGGCGTGCTAGTTTCTGAAATGGCAATAACATTCTGCTGTTGAGCCAGAGGGAGAAGGCGATGCCAATGCCGGTTACAACTAAACTAAATATCAGTGCATTTACTATTATCGCGACCCTGCTTTTACTCAGTGGTTCGTCAAGATCATTGATAATAAGCAAATATCCGATAGGAGAATCTGGTTCACCAATACTTTTCTTTGATCTAAGTTTTCCGGATTCGTAAGATATTCCTAGAGGAATACTCTTAGCCTGCTTAAGTTCGGCGTTGAACGAGATACCATTAGTCTTATCTTCAGCTACCACTGGCATTGACGCTCCAGTATATAACTCTAGTTGCGCATAGTCTTTATCGTAAACGTAAGCGAGTTCGGCATTCTCATATTCTTTCAAACGTAATAGTGTGCTAATGATTGCATCGGTATCTAATTTTGATGCACCAAGTATTTTAAATAAGTCTTCTGCCATGTTATTTGACAAAGCGTTAAGGTCGCTCTCAACGGCCTCTTGATAGAGACCTTCGTGGGCATAAATTGTAAAGCCTAAAAACCCCGCACACAAAGTCGCAATAGCTAAGCTATTGAACGCAGTAAGTGTTGATCGGATTGTTTTGAATACCATAAAAGACATTATAAGGAGGGCTTTGCAAATTGAAAGCGTAAGCTGTAGTTTGAAGGTATACATTCATATTGAAGGGTATAGATCCGTATTGTTTATGGTCTCAAGGTATTGAATATATTCATATATAGTTACATTTTGTATTAGCGAAATTGTATAGTTTGTGCGACATTTGCGTAAAGCAGATGACAATCTTGCCTGCTTACAATGAATATAACAGGATTTCAAAATGAGTATTGAATTGGTGTCGAATCAACAAATTGATTTATCTGCTACTTTAAATGTGGAGGAAATGGAGCTGCAAGCACTGTCACCAAAATACCGAAGCTTAAACATTATTACATCCTTAATATTCGGTTTTATTTTAGTTTCGGTAGTTTTTTTACTTGCGATTCAACCACTTGTCTCGATGCCGCAGAAATACCTCGATTATTATCTTGTCGTTATAGCTGTACTCACTTTCTTTACCCTGTGGTCAGTAATATATAGCTTTCTTGCCGACCCAAAAAAGAAATATGCAATACGAGAGTTTGATGTCCATTTTCAATCAGGATTGCTATTTTCTAGTATGGTGAGTCAGCCAATAATGCGCATTCAACATATTGAAATTGTGCGCGGACCGATAGAGCGAAGCGCAGGTTTGGCGACGTTGCAGGTGTTTAGTGCCGGCGGTGCAAATCATTCATTTCAAATCCCAGGCCTGATTTATGAGACAGCGGTAGAACTGCGTCAGTTTATCCTAAATCACAAGGATGTAAGTCAAGATGGATAGCGCTCAAAAATTTGAGAATGACGATTGGCAAAAGCTGTCACTTATCAGTATTGCGTACTTTACTGCGAGTTCAATTTTCAAATTTGCGAATAACTTTCTTTATATGCTGCCAATCATAGCGCTTAACTTCTCAAAAATTAAAGAACAACCTTTAATAATTTTGGCAGTTGCCTTAGCTATTTTTGTGATTTTCACTTTCATTGGACTGCTTAATTACTTGTTCTATAAATTTAGAGTTACCGATGAACGGATAGAGATTAAACAAGGTATTTTTAAAAAGTCACATATCGACTTGCCTTTTGAACGGATTCAAAACGTAAAACTGTCTCAGCCTTTGTACTACCGGATTAGTAATTATTCTTGTATTGAGCTTGATACTGCGGGCAGCGCTAAACAAGAAGCAAAAATTGTTGCCTTAAAAACCAGCCAAGCTGAGCAGTTGCGAATTAGGGTGCTGGAAACAGCTAGAGAAACACATAGCACAGAATCAACCTCAACAGATGAGAATCATGCTGACAATAACGGCATAAAAAACGGTATAAAAAGCGGCATAACTGATGAAGTTGTATTGAATCGAAGAAGCATAAAGGACCTCATCATCCATGGTATTACGAATAATCGAATTTGGATTTTCCTTGGCGCTTTGGCACCTTTTTATAACTCTATTTCAGATGGCCTCTCTCAAGCAGTTGAATCAATCGGATTTGATATTGAGGCCTATTTTAGCCTAGAAACGCAAGCGTGGTGGGAGTTTGGCCTACATGTTCTTTCTCTCGCAATGCTAATTATGCTAGTGATAGTCCTTTTGTCGGTTGTTGGCGCAATTTTAATGTTTTACAAATACACCTTGAGTAAAACTAAAGACAGGTACATCAGACGTTCAGGCCTGTTAACCAAACATGAAGTGAGTATGAAACTGAGTAGAATACAGCTTATGGTTCAAGCTCAAGACTGGCTAGATGTTCTACTAGGAAGAGTTAACCTTTCATTTGAACAAAACAAGTCTGGAACATCGAACCCTAATAATCGTGGTGAGCATATGGCCAACAAGCTATTAGTTCCGTCGGTTACTGTTGTTGAATCTTTAGCATTGATGAAAGACGCAATGCCCAGGCAATCCTTAGGCGATCAAACTTTTAAATCAATTTCAAAGCGTTTTATTTTACGCGGTGTTTTGTTAATCGTGTTGCCAATTACTGGCTTGTTATTTGCAATTTTACCTTTGGACGAAATTGCTCCTTATTTCATTATTGCCGCTGTTTCTTCGCTTCTTACCGGCCTTGTTGTTCTGCGCTGGAAGCGCTGGGGCTATAGTTTTGATGGCGAGCATATTTATATTCGTAAAGGTTTACTTGGTGTTGATTACTACTGTTTTCCAATCTACAAAACTCAGCAAGCTCAATTTAAGCAGAGTATATTTACTCGGCCTCATCACTTAGCTGGTTTGATAGTGGTCTTAGCATCAGGCTCGCATAAAATTCCTTATATGCCAGCAGATGAAGTAAGGTCAGTAGTGAATAGCATTTTAGATTTGTTGGTAACTGATAAGCGATCTTGGATGTGAATTCTGTTTATATCTTAATTCATTATTTGAGATAGTCATTTCACATGCTTAAAACTAAATAATACGATCGCATATCCTGTATATTGATGTTCAAAAATTTCACATTTGACTTAATAGACGGCGGTAACGTGTTTGACATTTCTTTAACCATCCTCCCAATTTTTTTACTGTTATTGTTTGGAGCAGTATTACAGTCTAAGCACTTTCCTGCTGAGGGTTTTTGGCCAGGTGTCGACAAGCTAGTGTACTGGGTTTTATTTCCTTCGATGCTGTTCTACAACATATCAAAGGCCGACCTAAGTAGCCCTGTATTACCCAGTTATGCTTTGATATTAGGTTTCTCATTACTTGCGGTTTCGTTATTGGCCCTTGTTATTACCCTTATCAATCGGGTTGACCGTCCAACCGGGACCTCTATATTGCAAGCAAGCATAAGGTTTAACTCCTTTGTTGCATTGGCTTTAGCCAGCGCAATATATGGTGAAGAAGGGCTGATTCTAGCTACCCTAGGTGCAGCCATATTAATTCCTTGTGTGAATGTGGTACTGGTGATCACTATGGTAAGCCTGCATGGCAATAAAAACAGTAAGTCTTTATCCAGTTTATTGATCAAGGAACTCTTCAAAAATCCTTTGATCTTATCGATTGCAGCAGGGGTCGTTGTTAATATAGCGGACATTGGTGAGTTCGTGTTTTTACTGACTGATATAACGGGTATTTTAGCTCGCGCCACCTTACCATTAGTACTGCTCGCCGTTGGCGCGAGCTTGCGACTAAACGCCTTGAAATCATCGCCTCGATTATTGGCTTTCTCAACATTAGCAAGGCTCGTTGGCTTCCCATTGTGCGTAGGAATAGGCAGTACGATCCTCGGTTTAGGCCCACTGGAAGCATGCGTTGCTGTTCTTTTTGGTGCAGTACCAACGGCCACATCCGGTTATGCCTTGGCGAAGCAGCTCGGCGGGAATGCTTCCATATTGTCGGTATTTATAAGCGTACAAACTGGTTTAACTTTGCTTACCTTGCCTGTTACAGTGAATTGTAGCCAAACTTGGTTTGGCTACAATTCACTGCTTCATTCCTTATAGCGCTAGTCTGGCAGGTTCTCAGTTAAAAACCGTAGCATGTTACCACCCATAACTTTACGAATTACCTCTTCGGGCATTTTGCGCTCTAACATAGTGTGAGTAAGGAGCGCCATTTCGCTAGCGTCGAATGAGGTTTCTACTGTGCCGTCAAAATCAGAGCCAAGCGACACATGATCCGCACCCACCAGGCTTACTCCGTATTCTATTGCCTCAACCACTTTTTCAGCAGATGTACCGCACACAGCATCCGGCCAGAATCCTACTGCGATTAAACCGCCTGCGTCTGCGATTTGGATCATTAAGCCGTCAGAGATATTACGCAGCGTATCGCAGTGACCTTTGAAACCAGTGTGACTGACTACTATAGGTTTAGTGCTTTGCGCTAGCACGTCCGCGACGCTAGCCTCAGATGAATGCGACACATCTATAATAATGTCTTTGGCTTGCATTATCGCAACGGCCTTCTTGCCAAAGTCAGTAAGCCCAGTTTGTTCAGTGCCGTGCAAGGATCCTCCCAATGCATTGTCAAAAAAGTGTTGCAGACTCATCATTCGAAAGCCCGCATCGTAAAGAACATCAATGTTCCCTAATTCACCGTCAAGCGCATGTGAACCTTCAGTGCCAATAAGGCCCGCAGCGAAATCTGGATTGCTGGCCCGCTCAAGCTGCCACTTGGCAACATCGGATTTAGACAGAATTACCGTGAAATCATCTGGGCGTTCGAAGGCTAGATCGTTCACTTTCTGGGCTTGATACAAAGCTCTCTCGCTTAGGCTAGTCCATGTGGATATTGGCCATAACTGTGCGATAGCCAACATCGTAATATTGTCATGTGTGCCAGCTTCATTGCTTTCGTAGTTTTGCCCCGCGGGTGACTTAGTTACTGTGGTGAACATTTGTAAGCCAAGGTTGCCCTCTTGCATTCGGGCTAGGTCGACGTGGCCGAAGCTGTGTCTGCCCTGCATGTCTCTGTTCCAGAGGGCTGTATCGGCATGCCAATCACCAACAACAAGCGACGCATGCAAGAGGGCTGCTTCTGGGCTGATGTTATAGGGCTCGTGTGCAACCACCGGATTCATCGACTTATCCATTAACTTAACGCCGAAAGTGCTTAGAACAAGCATCGCTACAGCCACTAGAATCGCTATACTTAACAGTATCTTTTTCATTACCCACCTTTTTTTTCGCTCGTGATCATATATAAAATTAGGTCTTAAAACGTTATTTGCTAACCCAGCGGCTTATTCTTATCCCACTACTTTGGCTGTTGAGAACTGATACCTCATGTTTCGATAAACACAAATATCAGTAATGCTGTCATCAGCTGCTTTCGGCGCCGCACGGTAGTTAGTTGATACTCTATAATCGCCCTTGAGTTCGCCTATTCTGTGCCAACAATGACCATGCAGCAGCACTAAAGTGCCTTTTTTGGGCGAAAGCACAATTTGGTCGTCAAAATCTTCAAACAATGGTCCGTTAGTCAAAGCGCCGAATCTATGCGAACCAGGCCGAATATAAACTTGCCCTCCTAAGTCATCGTCCACATCCATTGAATAAACCAAACGGTTGAGGTTAAACTGTGTGCTATTCTCTGGCGGGCAGTCTTGATGCCAAGCTTGGCCTATACTTCCTTTTTTTGAAAACATTACCATGCAGTATTGATTTTTCCACTCTGCGCCTAAAACCATGCGGGTTAATTTTTTTAAGCGCAGGTCATTCTCAATTGTATCAAAAACGCTATCGCCTTCTTCTTGCGGAAACCAAGGAATAACCTCTGTCTTTGATAGATCAATAAAACTCTGGTCGTGCTGATACTCTGGCTCATTGCCAAAATGGGACATAATACAAGATTGACTTTGTGACATTATTTTTGCATCAAAAAAGTCTTCAATAACAATAAAGCCTTGTTGCCAGAACAGCTTAGATAATTGCTCATAGTCCAGATTATGGATGGTTTCAGTCATTAATTTCACTCGTTAATTAAAGTAGATGAACTCGTGTGGTTTGCCAACATGGGTTACCAAAAGTTAAACAAAGTAGTTAATATTCCACCCGCATGTTGTTATCTGATAATTAGTGTAAGATTCAATCGCCCTGTAATCGAACTAAAATTAAGCAAGGCATGCCACTATAAGAAGAATAAACGATGCACCAGCTCTATTCAAGATGCTTTGATGTTGCTGGTTTTAAAGCATGTGAGCTGAGTTTTGGAGTAGGGTAATGATTGAAATCTATGGCGATTGAAATCAAATTTAGCACTTATGTGCACTTAATTGCTTAATAAAAAGCGTAAAAATAAAATCGGAGATTTCCACATGAAGAACAATTTAATAGCACTCGTTTTAATCAGTTTATTTGCTGCACCAGCGATGGCTTTTGATAAGCAAGAATTGGCAGACAAAGCGAAGCCTACGGAAGAGCAAAAGGCAGAGAAAAAAGCAGCAATGCAGGCTAAAGGTAATCGTGGTGAGGCTCGGTTAAAAGATAAAAAAGATATGAAGGAAATGAAGTCTAAGAAAGACATGAAGGAAATGAAGTCTAAAAAAGACATGAAGGAAATGAAGTCTAAGAAAAACAAAAAAGAGAATTATGGAAGATTGCAGGCAGCTGAGAAAAAAAGTAAAAAGAAATTAGAAAAAGCTGAAAAAAAGCTTACTAAAGCTTCTGAAAAAAAGTAAATAGTAACAAATTGCGAAAGGTTCAAATTTAGATCCTTTAACAAGTCTAGCAATTTGAGCATTTGCGTAAGCAATAAAAAAGCACTGCAGCAACGAGCAGGTTGCTGCAGTGAACAACAGGCGATGACTTGGGAGAATCACCACTAATTAAAAGAGCCTTAATATTAGCGTTACTTATCAGAAGCGGTGTTGTCATTTTTTAGCAAATAGTTGCACTTTTGTTGCAAATCACTAGGGATCACGAAAATCAGTGTCTTAGCAAGCATGCATACTCTGAAAATCGTTACTTCATTGAGTGATTGGTGCTGGTAACATATTCCGTGCAATTCCTTAGAATGCAGTGTAATCAAAGCTTAAAATAATTATTAGCGGTAAAATAAGTGAGCCCCTTTTCAACGCTTTGACCATTAAATAGAGCGTAAAAAAGAGCATTCAAGTCTGCATTTTTTTTCACCGAATTGCCTTTGTAATAACTGTGTTCACAATCTACTTCATCGGCCTCTGTTACATCAATATAAATAGCATGTTCACTGTTAAGGCTTTTCAAATAATGTCCTAGTCGCGCTCTTTGTTCTTTACCTGGTTTTACACGAGATACTTTTAGGGCTGCATCATTCTCATTAATAACTACATGAATACGGTTTCGAACATCGATTTTGTCCAACCAATTCGCATGGTTTTTGTTATTTGTGTCGGCGGCAACCAGGTTTATGTTGTCGAACACTAAGTCCGCCGTTGAGTTGTCACTGGTCATCAATGAATGTTTAAGCAAATAGTTTCCCATACTGTGACATAGCAGATTTATGTTAACCTTACAGGCTTTATCTACTAACTCGCTGTAGAGAGACGCCGCCGCCATTGGATTATTTTTACCTTTATATTTGTCTTCGACCTTTTGCTTGATCACGGTTAAGCTAGCTTCGGAAAGTAGGGTATGGAAAAACTGAATTTTTTCAACAAAGCGATTGAAGGCACCAGATGATGCTCTTGCATCGGCCTTATCACTTAGGTAAGAAGCGGTGCCTGAAATAGCGCCACCACCATTCGCAGGCCAAGTGAAAGGGATCACTATCAAGTTGTACAATGCTTCCAATTCCGCAGCTGCTTTTAGTACGTCTCCTATATCATTGTTGTATCCATGTACAAAAAACAAAATCGCCTTGTTCTCATCTTTTGCTTGGGTAAATACCTTGCAGGCTACTTCTAATGAACCATGCCATTTAGCATCGGTGTCAATACTGAGATTATGATCTTTAGCAAGTTTCGTTGCCTCAGCTTTCGTTAACTCGTCTTTTACTGCTGATACTATCCATTTTTTATCTACTTTATTTACTTCAACGATTCTAAGTTCGTTAGGGCCCTCGGGACTTGGTTTATCGCCAAATATTCTTGTCGTTTTGCCCTTCCCGATGACTCGATTAGTAACTACGTACATATACAACTCCTTCTGTTATCAGTTAATTAGATTGAACATTTTTAAGCATAGTTACTTTTCCTCGCTATGCCAATAAGCTTAAAGCTTAATTGAAATATGCTTTGCGACAAAAGCATATTTATTGGGTATATTTAGATATGGCAGACGTTCATTAGCTTAGATGTGATTCAACAGCTAGGGCTTTGAAAGGCAGTGCTTACAAGCTTTTGTCTCTGATGCCTTGGGTATATGAATGTTTATTTAATTCTAATTTTAAACGGAAAATTGTATGAAGCCTCTACTAGGCAAAGTTGCACTTGTCACCGGAGCAAGTCGTGGTGTAGGAAAGGGGATTGCACTCAGTTTGGGCGAAGCTGGCGCGACAGTCTACATAACGGGTAGAACAGTAGATGAAGGTAAATCTGCGTCATGCCTTTCTGGAACAATTCATCAAACAGCCCAAGAGATCCAAAAGTTGGGTGGTAAATGTATTGCTATCCAATGTGACCATCGCATTGATTCCGAAGTGGAAGCCGTGTTCAAGCGCATTCATGCAGAGAACAAGAAGCTGAACATTTTGGTTAATAATGTTTGGGGTGGTTACGAACATTTTACTGATGGCACAGAGTTCTGGAATGAAAACGGGTTTTGGACGCAACCCACGTCACGCTGGGATTCCATGTTCCATGCGGGAGTAAGAGCACACTATATATCTAGCGTACACGCTGCACCGCTACTAATTCAGCAAGTTGATGCCTTAATTGTAAATATTTCATTTTTTGCAGCTCAGCGAAGTGATAAAGGTGTGGCATACGGTGTTGCCAAGGCAGCTTCTGATCAAATGGTAGCTTGTATGGCTCAAGAGTTACGAGAACACAATGTCGCCGTTGTATCTCTATATCCAGGTCTTGTGCGAACAGAGTCCGTAATGCAGGCAGCTGAACACTTGGATTTATCTAATTCAGAATCACCGCAGTTTGCAGGGCGCGCAGTTGTAAAGCTTGCTACTGACTCGGATATTATGGATGAAACTGGTCGTGTACTTATTGTTGCAGAACTTGCTGAGAAGTATGATTTCACTGATATAGATGGAAAACGACCACGTCCATTAACTGTCGCAGATGCCTAGCGTAAGGGAATATTAAATGACTTTAGACTATAGAAATGCCGAATCTGCTGATATGGAAAGATGTATGGAAATTCGGGGTATGACAAACGACAACCCGATGACAATTAGTGAATTGGCTAATATTGGCGTGAACTCTTCTAATTGGTGTCCTTTAATCGAGTCTGGCGAGTTTTTGGGCGTAGTTTGCGAAGTAAATAATGTTGTTGTCGG
>CAJQOP010000113.1 GCA_905479945.1 uncultured Glaciecola sp.
CTAGCAATAGTGCCACCTGAGGCAGCACCTTTTATTTTCCTTACCCGCATTTTTATCTGCTTTGCCGGCTTGGATGTGCGCTCAATGATTATGTGTTGCAGCTTATAAACGCCTAAATCGGATGGTATAGAGTCAAACCCAGTAGAGTGTATTATGCGAGCGCCTGACGCTTTTGCATCACTTTCATATTTATCGAGCATATGCTTAATCCACTGCGGTTCACCCGTTAAGTCACAGTAGTCAGTGCCTGATTGAGCGCATGTTTTCACTAGCGTTTCACCATAGAGGGCATAAGGCCCTACGGTGCTAACAATAGCTTTTGCCTGACGACATAGTTCAGCTAGTCCTGCTTCATCATCGGCATCGGCAACAAAATGTGGGATATCATTTAATTGAAAACGTTGCTTAAGTTCCAATAACTTACTTTCGCTTCTACCCGCCATTGCCCAAGTGAAATCTTCGCCCTTATAACCGGCAAGATATTCCACCATAATTTGGCCCACAAAGGAGCTTGCACCATACAGAATAAAATCATAAATAACGCTGTTACTTTGTTCTTGAATAGTCATTTTTTACTCTTTATTTTTGCGTTTCATTCATTTTAAAATAAACAAAACGCCACTTGCACAAAGCAAAATGACGTTTTGTTAAAACAGATTATTACTACTCAAAACCTGCGCACTTTAGAACGTACTAATCAAATTTTGTTTCCGTCTATATCAAGCAGTATTGGCTCACCATACCCTAACTCACTCATTCGCTCTAACTGTGTCTGCGCATCACCCACTACTAGGTAAATCATTTCTTGTTCGTTTAAGAAATTCTCAATCGCACTATGCACGTCAACAATCTGAGCATTGATCACAAAGTTCTGCTCTTGCTCTATATAGTTCTTAGGTTTATTAAAGCGACTAATGGTCTCAAGCATTCCTAATAAGCTACTTAGTGTTTCAAAACGTCTCGAATTACTTTTTATCGTCATGTTCTTTGCAACAGCTAAATCGTCCTCAGTATAGGTTGCTTTATATTGGCCTATGAGGTTCTTAAAGACTTCTAGCGATTCCAAAGTTACGTTTGTGCGCACCTGAGAAGAAGCAACAAAAGGACTTTGATATGAGCTACTCGAAACATACGAATATGCGCCGTAAGTATAACCTTTCTCAATCCTGAGTGTTTGCGCCAAGCGCGCGCTAATGCCCCCGCCCAAGCGCATGTTCGCGAACTGTATTGGGTAGAAGTTATTGTTATCAGCAGAAACAACTGGCTTTCCTACGTAAATAACACTTTGTTTTGCGCCAGGTAAATCAATAAAGTAGATCTTTGGTTTGGTAATATTGACGATTTCAGGCTGCGGAGCAATTATCACTGCATCGCCTTGCCAAGAAGATAGCTGCAGTAAGGCATTTTCTACTTGCGCTTGCTTAACATCACCGACAATATGGAAGGTCGCATTTTTGGGTGATATGTTTGCAGTATAGAAAGCTTTCATATCCTCAAACTCTATAGCTTCGACCGTTTTCAGCGTCCCGCCTGTTGGTGAACCAGCTAAGTGTTCAGGGCCATAAACTTGCTTAAAAAATGCTTGAGATGCAACGCTATTTGGATTTCCTCTTGACTCCTTGATTCTGGTTAATTGACGTGATTTCAAACGTTCAAATTCAAGTTTGTCCCAGCGCGGCTGCAATAACATTTCCTGGACTAGGGCAATTGTTGCATCAAAGTTTTTAGCGAGCGTGTTGCCTCTTACTACAATGCTTTCCCTGCCAGCTGAAATGCTTAGCGAGGCACCTAATAATCCAATAGCCTCTTCTAGTTGCTGCGGAGTTTTAGTAAGCGTGCCCTCATTCATCAGCTGCGCCATCAAACCAGCGGTGCCTAGTTTTTGCTTTTGATCTAAGCTTTGGCCGCCAGCTATCGTAATACTAAAATTAACTACAGGCAGCTCATTCTGCTCTATACCTAGAATTCGGATACCGTTTGCTGATGCACCTTCCCAAACGTCAGGAATACTTAAGGCGGGTAATTCAGTCAGAGCCGGCTCACTACGATCGTGTTTTGTTGGTGTTTTTTGGTACACTATTGCATCGTTTTCTTCAAATTGCTTTTCAGCACCTTGCGTGATCACTTCTTCTATCACCTTAGCTTTTGCAGAGCCGCTAACAATTAAATCTGCTGCATCTTTTGGCACAAAACTAGTGATGATAGCCGGTTTATTGTGAATGTATTTTTCAAACACGCGCATAACGTCTGCGCGATCAACCGCGGTAATGTTTGCTATATCTTGTTTAATGAAATCAGGAGATCCTGCATATTCATTGTAAATACCGAGCTGCAGCGCTTTATTCAAAATACTCTCAATTGAGTAATAGAAAGAAGTTTCAGCTTCAGCCTTTATTTTAGTCAGTTGGTCATCAGTAAAGCCTTCAATTACAAAACTCTCTAACGACTGCATTATTGCCTCATACACATCGTCTAATTTCACGCCTGCATTCGCACGAACACGGATAGTAAATGTACCTGCAATTTCCTCAGCACGATGAAATGCAGAAACACCTGGTGCAATCTTTTTGGATTCAACAATAGTTTTATATAAGGCTGCGTTTTTACCACTAGACAATAGCGTACCTAATGCATCAAGTGCATAGGCATCCTCGTGATACTGTTCTATCGTAGGAAAAGTGAGGCGAATTTCAGGTAATTTAGCAAAGTTATCTAAATGATAGCGTTTAATGCTTTTATCAATTGAAACTGGCAAGGGCTGCATTGGTTCTAAATCTGCGCCGGCGCTAATTTCACCGAACCACTTTTCTACCTTAGCTTTGGTCTCTTCAATATCAATATCGCCCGCAATCACCAGTGTCGCGTTACTAGGAACATAATAAGTATTATAGAATTCTTTAACATCTTTTAAAGTTGCTGATTGCAGATCTTCAAGGTCACCAATAACTGTCCAGTTATAAGGATGGTTTTCAGGGTATAGATTCTTTTTAATTACATGCTGGGTATGGCCGTATGCTCTATTGTCGACACGCTGTCTTTTTTCGTTTTTCACAACCTGTTTTTCACGTTCAAGAGTGCCTTGATCAACAGTATTGATCATATAGCCCAAGCGATCGCTATCGATCCAAAGTAGTTTATCGAAGGCATCTTTAGGCACTACCTCATAATAAATAGTACCGTCACTCCAAGTACCACCATTTCGAGTTCCACCGAGTTCTGGAATCATCTTCCGGTTTGCACCTTTTGGCACATTCTCAGAATCATTAAACGACATATGTTCGAAAAAGTGAGCAAAACCTGTTTTGCCCGGCTTTTCACGATTGGATCCCACATGCACAATGGTTGCCATAGCGACGATTGGGTCAGACTTGTCTTGATGTAATATTACGTTTAAGCCATTGGCTAGTTGGTATTGTTCGTACTTAAGGTTGAAGCCAGCCTCGTCGTCTTTGCTACCCGAGCAAGCATAAAGAACTAGTGATGCTGCCACTAAAACAAGCAATTTAATTGATGTATTTTTCATTTTTGTACTTATTATTCCTTTAAACCGTAAGCACATAGGGTAACAACTGAGTTGGTCACTTGATAGGCTCTGTTAACAAATAATTAAAGATTATTTGATGTTATTTGTAAACAAAATATAAACTGGTGGTTTACAGGTTATTATTGAAGAATCATTCAGCTCATCAACGGAAATACTTATGTCAAAAACGACTTTACCTAGTTGCACAACCTTATCCGTAAATATCACTGATAATATTGCTCATATCACCTTAAATAGACCAAAAGAACTGAACAGTATGATTGTCGCGTTTTGGACAGAATTGCCGAGCATCGTTCGATTGATAGATGAACACGCACTTGCTCGGGTCATTGTAATTTCATCTCAGGGTAAACATTTTAGTGCTGGCATGGATCTATCTGTTTTTCAAAACATGGGTTCTAGTTATGACGGTGAGCCTGCGCGAAGAGCCGAAAGTTTTAGACGCCACGTGCTTGAGTTACAAGATGCATTTAATGCCTTGGAAGAAGTCAGAATACCGGTTTTAGTGGCAGTTCAAGGCGGCGTTATTGGAGGCGCAGTTGATATGATAAGTGCCTGCGATAGTCGCTATTGCACTGAAGATGCCTTCTTTTGCATTAAAGAAACTGAAATTGGTATGACGGCGGATGTAGGCACACTTCAACGTCTTCCTCATCTTATTCCTCAAGGCTTGGTGCGAGAACTAGCCTATACTGGTCGTAATATGATGAGTGCTGAAGCGAGATCTTGTGGCTTGGTTAATCACGTTTATCCTGATCAAGAGAACATGCTGATAGAAGTTATGAAAATAGCTAAGACTATTGCTGGACATTCACCAATGGCAGTGACTGGTTGCAAAGAAATGATAAATTACACCAGAGATCATGACGTAGCCGACAGTTTAAATTATATGGCAACATGGCAGAGTGGAATGATGCAAATGCCGGATGTAATGGAAGCGATGAGCGCTGGTAAAGAAAAGCGCCGACCTAACTTCGATAATTTACTTCCCAAAAGTAAGTAAGCTCAAACGAAACTTATAAAACAAAAACGTAAAAGAGAAGAGAAAAACACACAATGGCTAACGACGGAAACTACAAGAAAAACAAAATCGGAAATCATGCCCTCAAACCTGAAACAATGATGATGTCCTACGGTTATGATCCGCAGCTTTCAGAAGGCTCCGTCAAACCACCCGTATTCTTAACTTCCACTTTCGCCTACCAAACACCGGAGGAAGGTGAAGAGTCGTTCCACATTATGGCTGGACGTAAACCCGCACCGGAGGGCAGTGTTGGCGGTCTTATCTACAGTCGGTTTAACCACCCCAATGTCGAAATAATAGAAGATCGTTTATCCCTTTTTGAAGGCTCTGAACGCTCCGTTGTCTGCTCTAGCGGTATGGGCGCGATTAGCGCCATACTGCTCGCTTACTTGCGCCCAGGTGATGTTATTGTGCAAAGCGCACCGCTATACGGGGGTACCGAAACCCTCATTCGCAAATTCTTACCTGAATTCAATATCGAAACAGGCGAGTTCCATGACGGTCTGAACGAAGCGGACATGCTCAACTCACTGCGTGAAGCTTGCAAGAAAGGCCGGGTTGCGATGGTCTTCATCGAGTCACCTGCTAACCCAACAAACTCACTGGTTGACTTCGAGGCACTAAACCGCGTATTAGACATCATCGAGACAGAGACAGGCCACCGCCCGATTAGCGTGTGCGACAACACTCTCATGGGTCCTGTCTTCCAACAAGTTGTGCCTCAAGGCATTGATATGGCAATGTACTCGCTAACCAAATATGTTGGCGGCCACAGTGATCTTGTGGCTGGCGCTGTGTGTGGCAGCACCGAAATGCTGCGCCCCGTTCGCGCCACGCGCGGTATTCTGGGGCTCAACCTCGACCCACATACAAGCTGGATGATATCTCGTTCACTCGAAACATTAAGTATCCGTATGGAACGCGCCGCCGACAGCGGTCGCAAAGTGGCACAATGGATCGCGGATAATCCGTACATTTCTGCAAACATTCTGCACCCTGACTTCATCCAAGACAAAGCTTACCAAGCAGTCTATAAGCGTCAATGTTCAGGGCCTAGCTCAACATTTTCTTTCGTGCTTGATGTGTCAAAATCAGATGCCTTTCGCCTGATCAACAATTTGTCTATTTTCAAATCAGCGGTCAGCCTAGGAGGTAGCGAAAGCCTCACTTGCCACCCGGGGAGCACTACTCACTCGGGTGTGGCTGCTGAATTGCGTGAGAAGTTCGGTGTAACAGACGGGCTTATTCGCCTCTCTATCGGCTTAGAACACCCAGACGACCTGATCGCTGATCTCGATAACGCTTTTCGCGCAACATTTAAAGATGCAAGATAATTATAATTTGGTAATCAAACTGACATTCTATTAACTGGCTCGATAGCAAGCTAAGCGAAAAATGGAATCGAATATGCAAAAAAGAAACGCCTTATCAAACACCTTGTCATCAACAATAGTGCCTTCACGACCACTGTGTGCCATTGTCATTGGCGCATTTTTATTGAGTGTTGCTTTTCAATCTCAAGCAATTTTACAAGAAGAAATGGCAACGATAGATAGTGCTCAAGGCATCAGCAGTGATGTTTTGAGTGATGTAGTGAGTGATGTATCAAACGAGCAAACAGCCCTTTCAATGGAAATAGCGTCTTATAATAAAGCCAAAGTTAAGTCGA
This sequence comes from uncultured Glaciecola sp., assembly GCA_905479945.1. Classification (GTDB taxonomy): domain Bacteria; phylum Pseudomonadota; class Gammaproteobacteria; order Enterobacterales; family Alteromonadaceae; genus Glaciecola. Next base: position 6,238 of record CAJQOP010000113.1, read on the forward strand.
GACTCCCGCCCAAATATCCGACTCAGGCTTCAAGAAAAAGTTTAGAAGGATTTGCTACATTTAGCTTTGCGGTCAGTAAAGAGGGTGAGGTAAAAGACGTAAAAGTTATTGATTCAAGCGGCTTACGTGAATTTGAGCAAGAGGGCCTTATAGCTTTAAAACGCTGGGAATATCATCCAGCCACGTTTGATGGGGTCCCTGTTGAATCATTTAATTATCAAGTACAACTTGATTTTATCTTAGGTGGCAAGAAGGTTGGCCCAAACAGACGGTTTAAAGTTCGGCTAGATGCGGCGAACGACGCCTTACGCGCTAACGATTTAAATGAAACTAAGCGGCTGATTAAAGAACTCGATAAGCGCAAAAAGCTCAATAATATGGAACTATTTATGTTTGCAATGCTTGAAGCTGACTATGCGAAAGTCAGCAATAATTTACTCATGGAAAAGTATGCATTTGCAGATGTTTATCGCCATTTAACACGCAAAGGTACGGATGAAAAATATCGGTCTTATGCTACCCAACGGATGTTTGGCCTATATATCGATGCGCATGAATATTACGCAGCCAAAAAGGTCTATGAAAAAGCCCTTGAAACATCTACAGATGATGTGTTGTTGACCGAAATAAAACAGATCGTGGATCAAATTGATGCATTGGTAGCGAGTGGCAAACCTATCGAAAGAAAGGGCATTATTCGTGGGAAACGATTATGGAACCACGTACTTAGTTATAATCAGTTTTCGATAGTAGATTTAGTTGGTGACATCAATGAGCTTCAAATCCGTTGTGATCTAAAAGTGATAGTGTATGACTTTAAACCAGATAACACTTGGAAAATTCCGTCGAATATGGGCAAATGCTCGGTCCTGATAGAAGGTGAAAACGACACCAGCTTCTCACTTTTAGAGACTAGAGCATAATTTCTATTGCTTAGGGATCCCAGCTGTTGCTCTGGCGGCCGTGCGAGTGCCGTTGAGCTTAAAAAGCCTCAATAACCGGGTTAGGGTTCCAAAAATCAAATTTGTGAAATGATCGCTTGAAACGCTGCTAACAGCTCATGACTTTTGCATGCTCTTCACTTACTGATAACTGTATCAATTCAAAGTGTGTTAGTGCCTGAATAATGTGCATAATTATTATAAATAAAGCACTTATATTCGATAGGTATAACATTAGATGCGGTGGTGCTGATAAGCTGATATCCGAGCATCGTACCGGGGTATATACTAATAGAAACTTGTTAAATTACCGTTATATTTTAAGGTCGTTATATGAATAAGAAACTCTATTTAGGTTTGGCGATAACGTCAATTATGGTTCAAGGTTGTGGTTCGAGTGATGATACTGAAATGGACATTGCGCCAGTTTTAAGTTTGTCGGTCAGTGATGCGCCAGTTGAAAATGCTATGCAAGTGGTTGCATGTTTCAGCGAAATAGAATTAAAAGCGGTTAACAACAGCAATGATCAAAATTTGATGATTGGCCTTGATACCAACACGACAACTGCTAATAATTTATGTACAGATGCTCAAGGCACTGTGATACCTAATACTCGAGGAATTGATTTATTAAGTCTTAGTGGCATTGATTCTGAGGAGATCCTCAGAGGTGTTGAAATAGCTGCCGGCCAGTATACACAAATCAGATTGAGCATTAGTGATGGCTCTTATGCTTTAGTAGACATGGACAATGATGGTATTGCAGATGATGTGGATCAAGATGGTAATCCAGACAAAATACCTGTCAGGGTACCCTCAAACGAACTTAAATTAGATGGATTTATTGCCACAGCAGGTGCGCGCACAGATTTAACAGTCGAATTTGATCTACGCAAAGGCATGACTAACCCAGTGGGGCAACCAGGTTATATTCTAAAACCACGCGGAGTAAGAATTGTCGATAATAGTGTGTCAGGCCATATTCAAGGAACGGTATCAGAAGTTTTGCTATCTGATAATATGTGTAACATTACTCCTACTGACCTTGCAGAAAGCGTAGCTAGTGTTTATTTATATGAAGGTGTCGACTTAGACCCAACAACATTGGCCGACAATGGTGGAAGTGAAGGACAAGAAGCCTTAACCAGTGTTGCTGTTTTATACGATGGCGCGGGTAATTATAATTTTGAGATAGGTTTTGTCGCTGCTGCCAGCTATACCCTCTCATTAACTTGCGATGAAGATAGCGACCCAGAGGGCGATGACGAACTAGTGTTTATCACAAACCAAGAACTAACAGTTTCAGATAAAGGTCAAATTACGCAAGTCAGCTTTCCTCAGTAAAATAATATAGTTCATAAAACAAAGGTCATAAAAAATGCGCGGATACCGTTACGTATTCGCGCATTTTTATTGCCACTTCACTTCATAATTCGTTAAGTGGCATTAAGCGCGACCTATTTTGCTAAGTAAAGCTCACTGCGACTAACAGCGACATCGATTCGAGTAATCTCCCCCGATCGTGCAAACAGCATGCGACTGCTTTCTTGATCAAGTTCGTTGTTCGTTACAATAGTTTGCTGCCCATCAGCAGAATAGATGGTCATATGTGAATGCTCTTTATCATCAATTGAGTAGATAACCGGCACCTGACACCAAGTAAAGGCTAAGCTGTTACTTGCAAGCTCAATGGTCTGCCATGCTGAAGCGATATCAAGATAACGGAACGTCCTTGCTTGGCTTGTAAACTCTTGCTCCCTAAGTAAGAAAGGATTAAAGCTAACTTTACCATCAGACACAAAACAGCCTAACTCGCCCATTCTGGTCAACAGTTCTTCTTTAACTTGCCCCGTCATGCCTGGTTGTTGTGCACCAGCGTGCTTAGGAGTATGCGAATATGGGTCCGCAGGGAACGCGCCATATTCTTCAGGCGTCTTGTTGAAGCCGATGCCCTCACGTACCCTATAATAATGCGCTATCAATGCTTGAGATGTGTCCGACTTACCTTGTTGATGAACACTCTGAATAGCGACTTCTTGCACCGCTAGTAACAATTTGGACACCATGTGCCAGTAAATACAACCCAATCCTTCAAACCCAAACATACCGCCGGATCGGCCCGTAAAGGCGCTATGATTAAAGACTGACTCATAAACATCAAGCATCGTATCTAATGCATTGTCAGTTGCCAATTCCGGATATTCGGCTGCAATTCGAGGCCACGCTTGTTTAATTGCATTGGCGTTTGTCAAATCGCTATTAAAGCGATAGTTACCGTCAGCATCAATTTTAATAAATCGGTTGTCACCCTGGGCAAGCATGTCCGATAACAGGGCTTGATTGGTCACATCTTGTTTAGGTATACAATTTTTGCTGATGAAACTTTGCTGCTCTCGATCAGGATACAACATGAATGATTTTTGGTCCTCTCTGTACATGTCACCCGCGTACAGTGTATCCATAATAGCTACCGCTCTTTCTGGGCTCAACGCGCCGGAACTTAAGGCCGCAACTTGCCCTTCGAGCATGCCATATAAATGGCTAACGTTTAAGGATTTGGGATTAATACTCAGCACATTATAGGCGTGGTATAAGCCTGCATCGCCGTAATTCGCTTCAATACTGTGCGTAATCAATGGCGTGGCGCTCGCCAACAGGGCATCAAGCTTATCGCTAGTTACCACTTGCTTGGTAAAATCACCCGAATGTTGATACATTTTTTCACGATATTCAGTGGCTAAGGCACCTAACTTGTGCAGAGTAGAGAACTGCACACTTGATGATGTTGGTCCTCGATCTACCAACTCATTCGCGTCTTGCAGGATGCGTGTTGTTCCTTCTAGCCATTGAGCAACTTCGGTTGTCATTGAAAACTGTTTTTGTGAGGCTTCAGCAGAAGAAAGTAAGGTCGTTAAAAACGAAAGATAGCGATTTAGGTAACATAAAGTGACCATTGACAAGCCTTGCCCAACTAACGCGTTGTTAGCGTCATTCCATTCAGGGCGCTGCGTGTTTAACCAAATTCCACCATCAATAACCAGGTTACTCAACTTGGTCAATAAGGGTACCATTAACTTTTCAACCAAGCTTACTTGATAAACTTGACCCTGAGCATCAAGCACTAATTTCGCATCCGCTCCAAGGGTTTCTAGTTTCCTTTCGATTTCCTCAGCCACTTCATTGTCATACCAGACCGTATCTTTAGGCGAATCAATAATATCATCCAGCCCTTTTATCCGATAAGGCACGTTGGCATAACTGTAGACAGATCTGTCGAGCAGAGAAGCTAGTTTTCCAGGATGGAAGTTATTAGAAGATTCCAGGAGCTTCAGCAAATAAATAATTTGATGATCACCCCAGTATCCAATGTAACTCCATGGATCATCAGGCTCTTCAACCTCCCAATCAATACCTTGCTTAGTAATTCGATATGGATTGTAACCATCAAGTGTTGATGCATTGACAAATTTTGCGATAACAGACTCAATGAAGGATGGATAACTGAGCGTTAACGCTTCCCAATTTTGAAAGATATCGCGCCAATTTCCTTGATACGATAAGAGTGGTTGCCCGCGGTCGTCTTTCAATTCGATCGCAAACTGATTCCAAGGGCGACTAGGATCACCATGACGACGGCCAAAGGTGATAGGCAAATATTCATAAACCAGTCGACTCAATTGCTCATCTTGCAAGTCATCAACAAATGTCATTAGCTTATCCAAGCTTACATTTTCTGGAAGCGAGCTCAGTGCAGCCTGACGATTTTGATAAATATCATGATTAAAGTGCTTTAGCGTGTTAATCAAATCGTTGCGTGATATGCCGTATTGATTGGCAAAAATACCGCCTCGTAAAACATTAAACAAGGTATTTGCATAGTGATGTAGAGAAACATCTTCCTCTCCTGTCACTTGGAAACCATCAGACGATGCCATAATGCGCGCTAGCTCATCGCTACCCTTTAAAAACGACTGCTGCATCTTTTCATTTAAAGCAGACCGATTCGATAATGCATGCTTAAGAGCGACAACTTCTGTTTGATCTTTTTCAACATCAACGTTAATTGACCATAGCTGCTTTCCATTCGCTGGCAATGAGAATTGACTATGCACCAAGTAGCAACTGCGCACACCGCGGCTATATTCAGAACTTTTGAGGGATTTGCCAGACTTAAATAAATCTAAGCTTGAAGATGTTAAATGGATAGTTGACTCAGATAAGCCTAAGCTAAAGACCGTATTTACACGCAGCGCTTCTACGGGCTCGGCGCGATCAGTAATGGCTGAATAAAGGGTATACAACGCTAATCCAGTTTCACTATCTACTTCAGTCCATTTGTAGGCATCAACCAAGTTACTTGAAACTGACTGTGTAAAAAGAGGCGTGCCAGCTGGAAGAATATTTTGTAAACCATCCATAATCTCAAGCGAACAAGTTTGCTCGGACAAATTTTCCAACTTACATTGTCTACTGATACCAAACTCACTCGAAAACTGCCATGAGTAGCGAAATGCCAATTGCAAATCATGATTTATTTCTTCGAAACAAAGCACATTGCCGAGCAAATTTTTATATAAATTACGGGTCACATGATATCTGTCATCATGCTCACGATTATAAGGTTCCCAATACACACTCTTGTGACTAGGTTGTGCAACTTTAATGATGGTTTTTGGCCCTGTATGCGGCGTACTTTCGTATAACTTATCCACGGTAACATAGGGGAAAACAGCTTTGTCAGGCGATACTCTGCCCATGGTTAGGCCGCCAGTAGAGCCAGCAAAAAGCCAATGATCTTGATCCGAAACTAAGCTGATAAAAAATGGGGCCATTTGATCAACATGACTAATTTTGTAATAGGTGTCGCCATCCATTTGCATGAAGGCACCAGTGACGGTGTTATCTGGCTCAGCGTCAACATTAAATGACTTGTTGTCCATATTCAAACTCTCTTGTTTATTAGGCTGTTTTTGTTTTTATTTTGCCAGTTGATAGATTCGCTCATTATCTACTTTCATTCATGTAAAGAAAATAGAGTAGTCTAAAAGGCTGCTTGTCATCGCTTAGACCAAGGTTATATGCGCCATTATGAGTGTAAAATAATGTTATATACCATTATTCATCTACGTCCTCATGTAGTCAATTAACCCTAGCTTTGCAGGATTAAAGTTTTAAGCAATCGGCCGAAACTAAGCATTTGACACCTGATTACAATCAAAACAAGATAAAACGGACTGTCACTGCGACCAAGTGATGTATGCGCATAGTCGGCCATCTATGATGGCTTTATGATAATAACTTTTGACAAATAACTTGCTAGAAGCAATTTTGTAGGAGTAATCCTTGCTCTAATTCAACGCTTTCTTATCCTAAGCGGATATCAATCCACACTATCTCTTTAATAGACCAACTGACCGCATTTGTAACAATTTTGTTACCAACGTTATTACCATATCAACAATCCTGGCATCTAAAACCAGTTGCCAATTTTAATAAACCTGTCTGCTTTTGGAAAGAGTAAGCATTGCGCTTTCACTTTGAGTAGACCCAGAAAGTATAATTAAAGCATTCAAGAGCTTTAGCTTCTGAACTTCTAAATAGAGATGACTATGTCCGGAAAGTATTATCGAAATCAGCGTGCAAATGCAGCACATTTATCTGTTCCAGAATTACAAGCAGAAGCTAAAAAACTCTTAAGCGACAAAATCCACGGCCTGTCCTTTAGTCCATATATTTCAGGCCAAGGCCCTGGTACTCAAATCACCGAGCAGCAGATACATGAGCGCCTGCAACTGATCTTGCCATATGTAAAGTGGATTAGAACGTTTTCATGCACCGAAGGCAATGAATTGATCCCTAAAATTGCCGCCGAATACGGACTAAAAACAATGGTCGGCGTTTGGTTAGATGATGATTTTGAGAACAATGAAAAAGAACTTCAAAATGCGATAAGCATTGCTCAAGCGGGTCATGCTGACATGCTGGCAGTAGGCAATGAAGTCATGCTGCGAGAAGAAATGAGCGAGCAGCAATTAGTAGACTATATCAACCGAGCAAAAGAAGGCGCACCGGGTGTTCCTGTAGGTTATGTTGATGCCTATTTCTTATTTGAAAATCATCCATCAGTTGCTGACGCATGCGATGTAATATTCGCTAATTGCTATCCTTTCTGGGAAGGCTACCCTGCTGAACATGCTCTAGCATATATGAAGACTATGTATTATCGCGCCGTAAATGTGGCGAACGGAAAGCCTGTCATCGTGAGTGAAACAGGTTGGCCAGATCAAGGTACACCAGATAGAGGTGCTGTACCCTCTTACGAAAACGCTATTAGGTATTTTGTGGATGCATATCACTGGACCCAACAAGAAGATATTCAGATGTTTTATTTCTCTTCTTTCGATGAAGATTGGAAGGTTGCAGATGAAGGCGATGTAGGCGCATATTGGGGCATCCTAGACAAAGACGGCAATCATAAATATGCAAAATGATGCGAGTCAACTAACTTCTCTTGAGCAAGTTACTGGCTGCAAACATGGTAAAGCTATCTGCTATTCAGGTTATAGAGAAGGTCAAAACCCACGCTTGGATATATTTCCTAGCTATGAACAAATTAAAGAAGACTTGCTGCTATTGACCGATTGGTCTTATTTAAGACTTTATGACTGTAGCCAGCATGCAGAAACTGTTTTGGCAGTCATAACTAAAGAGAAGCTAGACTTTTTAGTTATGTTGGGAGTCGACGTAGTAGCCGAAGTAAGCAATCCTAATTGCCCTTGGGGAGCCCAGTTCAGCGAAGAACAACTAGCGCTGAATCGCCAGGCGAATAACGACCATTTTGATAGAATGATCGATTTAACTAAGCGCTATCCTGAAAATGTATTTTCGGTGTCTATTGGCAACGAGGCTAGTGTAGATTGGACTGATCATATGGTGCCGGTTGAACGCTTAGTCGAATTTGCTCAACGTATCAAAAGTAAAAGTGACGTACCTGTTACCTTTTGTGAAAATTATGTGCCTTGGACAAATAAACTGGCACCACTGGTTGCCGAGATTGACTTTATTTCGATTCATACCTACCCAGTATGGGAGTTCCAAAGCATCGAGAACGCATTGGAATATACTAAACAAAATTATTATTCAGTGCAGCAGTGCAACCCTGGCGTGCCTATCGTAATCACTGAGGCAGGTTGGACAACACAATCTAACGGTTGTGGCATCGAAAAATGGAACGCTTCTGATAGCCTCCAAGCTGAGTACTATCATCAACTGTTAAACTGGACCAATAGCGAAAAGATTTTAACCTTTGTATTTGAAGCTTTCGATGAACCATGGAAGGGATCGGATGACCCACAAGAACCTGAGAAGCATTGGGGCCTATTTTACGTCGACCGAACACCTAAATTGGTTCTGCAAGGAGCTTAATTTAAGGATGATGGTTAAGGCGGTTACTGCACGCCCATCATATTAATAGAACGTCACTGTAATGGTTTTTAATGCAAAAGGTCGACACTTAACAGGTCGACCTTTTGTATGGTATATAAGCTATTCATTATTTCTAAGAGTTATAGTCAAGACTGCACGCCTAAACAATATTTTGTACTAAGCAGATAAGTCTTGTAACACTGATTTAGAGGATCTATCCGAGCGGAATATGCCCCAGTTCTTCTCCGCTATGCCGTTCTCTTTGTCTTCTCCGCCTTTCCATTTCTCATCAAAAGCTTCAAAATAAAAAGACACAATACGATTGTCTTTTAGCCATTGTCGATAAGCATCAAAAAATATCTTTTGAGCTACTTCGCTGGCCTCTCCAATAATTAGCTGCTCATCTCCATTGCTGCTAACAGAACTTGTAGCCCAACCTGACTCCCCTAAAGCAATCTGCTTATTTGGGTGCAATACATTGATATCATGGTAGGTACTCTCTGTCCAAGGTACCGCATTTTCAAGTCCTTGCTGATTCCACATCGCATAAGCATGCAATACTATATAGTCAAGTGCGTTGGCCACTTCCTGACTCCAAGGTTTATTCCAAAAGTTGTAATCATCTGCAAGTGTGACGGGCACCCTTGTGGCTGTTTTCACTTTCTCGACCCATTTTAAATATCGCGGAATATCGCTCAGTTCAAGTTTGTGCGCTGACCAGTCGACAAAAATTTCATTGCCAAGGTTAACGCTAACAACAATGTCTTTGTATTCATTAGCCAATCGAATGACTTCAGAAATTTGCTGCTCATTTTCTTCATCCGTTTGAGTTGAAGACAACCAAGCGCCTTGCATCACTTTTATAGGCAGTTTATATTTTTTTATCGTCTTTAATACTTGTTCACTTGCAGGATCTGCAGCATACATGCGAATAAGGTTCCACTTTACGCTCTCGTTAGTGGTTAAAAGGGTCATGTCTTCAAGGATATCTTCTTCAGATGATACGCTGTCTTTGTGTGGGCTTTCATTGTCACGGTATGAACCATAAGCGATACCAATCCCAATCCACTTACCATTTATCATTGGTTCAAAGACTGTTTTTGTATCTAAAGATTTGCTGTGCTGTGCTGTCATATGGTTCGCCTATATTTTAAAACTAACTAATACTAAGATGAAAGTAATAATGGAGAATGATCCCTGTACGTTTAATCTACAAATTGGAATCAACACGTCAGTACATCAGTTGTTGTATGTTTTTGGCAAGTAATTTGAGTTTAAAAGGACTTTATTTCGGTTACTTGGCATCTTTACCATGAGCCAAGATGTAATAAGTCGACTTCACTATACTAAGAATTGCAATGATTTTAGTGTTTTGTCCCATCCAACACGTAAAAAGTTCAAGTTACCGAATTATCATAACTTAATTTACACTATGGTTTGTAAATGGCATATATTAACAAGCTATTTACAATTGCATAAAAATAATAATATGTCGCATTACGATACAGCCCCTAAAGATCGAATCCCATTTGGTGAAAAAGCCGCTTATGGAACCGGAACACTCGTCCTCAATTTGCTGCCTGCAGCTTTAGGTATATTTGCTTTTTTCTTAATAACGGCATTTGGTGTAGACCCAATATTGGCTGGATTATTAACAGGCCTTCCCCGCTTATTTGATGCCTTAACTGATCCTATAATGGGTTTTTTGACCGATAATACAAAATCAAGATGGGGCCGACGCAGGCCTTATATAGTGGTAGGTGCAATCTTAAGTGGAACTTGTTTTGCGGTATTATGGCAGCTAGATCCAGAGAACTCTCAAAACTACACATTTTGGTATTTTTTGATACTTTCAATGGCTTTCACTGTTGGCAATACTATGTTTGCAACACCCTTTGTTGGCTTAGGGTATGAAATGACCTCCGACTATAATGAGCGGACTCGTCTAATGGCTTTCTCTCAGTTTATGGGTCAAATCGCCTGGATGATAGTACCGTGGTTTTGGGTAATGATAGCCGATCCTGATTTATTTGAAAATCAGGCACAAGGGGTTAGACATCTGGCATTGTATATTGCTGGAATTTGTATCATTTTAGGTATCGTGCCAGGACTGTTCTGTAAGGGAATTGACAGCGATAATATTGAAAACAGAGCCGAAATTTCATTTAGTACTATCGGAAGCAACGTGATGGGAGTGTTTAGAAGTATTGTCCAAACATTCAAAAATGCAGCTTTTGTGAGACTCTGTGGTGCTACTTTCTTGGTATTCAATGGCTTTCAGTTAGTCTCATCGTTTGCATTTTTTATTATCGTTTTCCATATGTTTAATGGTGATTATGGGCTAACCGGTTCATGGCCAGCATGGTTCGGCACCGTTAGTGCTTTTGTTACCGCATTTATGGTTATTCCTATTGTGAGTTGGATGGCAAATAAATGGGGAAAACGTAATGCGTTTATTATATCTACCTTAATATCAATTGTTGGTTATGCATTGAAATGGTACGGCTTTAACCCTGAAAATCCTTGGTTAATTTTCATGCCTATACCTTTGATGTCCTTTGGGATCGGCGGTTTATTTACTTTAATGTTAAGCATGACTGCTGATGTATGTGACCTTGATGAATTAAATAACGGAATGCCTCGAAAAGAAGGCACATTTGCAGCCATTTATTGGCTTATGGTTAAGTTGGGTCAAGCGTTGGCGCTTATCTTAAGTGGTATTGTATTGAAGTTGGTCGGGTTTGATGCTGGTCTTGCAAGTCAGAGCGTTGAAACTATGACTAATTTGCGGATTGCGGATATTGTTATTCCTGCCGGTACTGCGGCATTGGCCATTCTGATTATGTGGAACTACGATGTTACAGAAGAGAAAGCGCATCAAATTAAAGAGAAATTAATTAAGCGTCGCGGTGAAATTTAAGATCCTTAGCTAAAAATATTCAGCCCTTATCACAACGCTGCTCACAATAGAGTGAGCAGCAGGTAAAGCCAAGCTGAATATTAACGCACCATCAATAAGCATCAACAGTTGGCGCTGAAGGTTTTCGTTTTTCACCTGTCGCCTTCTTACTTATCTTGTGTACTTTATTACTCCCTTACTCCCTTACTCTATTACCATAGCGAATATTTTGCGGAGTTTATCTGCAGACTGGAACCCGTAGAATACGGAATACTTATTGTTCTTAATAATAACGAACCCAGGTGAGCCTTTTAGTACAAGATTTTCGCCATTCTCATCCATTAAATCATCAAATGAGTTAGGGAAAATACCTAGGGTACTCATGCTCGCCGGAATAAAATCATTGTTTAAGGAATCAATAATGTCTTGTTCAACAAACACTTCTTTCTTCATTTTCCGGCACGCTGAACAAAAGGTCATTTCTGCGAAGACAAAAATAGGCTTTTTAGTATTCAGATCACGAGCATCTTCATAAGCTAGCCACTGGACGCTGTCTAACTGAGTTACTGCAGTAGCATTTGCCTTGTTGCTACTCTTTATATTAGCGTTCGCATTCATATTAGCGTTCGCATTTATACTAGCGTTCGCATTAGCTAATGCTGAGACACTAAGTAGTATTATCAAGAGCTGTTTTATTAGGAGGGGTATGGCGCTAAAGAAGTGATGAGGTTTGATTGGGCAGGTACTGTTGAATGATGCATTCACAGCGCGATTAAAAATACATTTGTTGGTGCCAATGAGCATGAGTCGTCTCTAAATAATGTAAACATCTATTTAAAAAGACCGACCCATGTCATAAATCTATTCATATTTGTGCAGCTTAAAAACTAGCACGCACTCCCAACACAAATGAACGGCCTTGCACTGGCGTTAAGTTTTTCAAGAATGAAGTATGTACTCTTGCTTCTTCATCAGCGAGGTTGCGACCTTTTAAATAAAAGGTAACATCAACATTATTGACTGAAGTGACATAGCTAACATCAAGGTCGACGAGTGTGTAGCCATCGGTTGCCGTTTCAAACTCAGCGATACGGTTTTGCGTAAAATAACGATTCGCCGATAACTGGGTTTGCCAAGCACCAAGCACGTAGTTAGCACTTACACCCAATCTAGAAGGAGGTGTTCTTGGTAAATACCTGCTTCCACCCGCACTTTCATCAAGTTTTGTACGTACCAAATCTCCCTGAGCTTGCAAACGAAGTGCCGACGTAACTTGCCAATTGAATTGCGCTTCGAAACCATACAAATCTACATCAACAGCATTGTAGAGAAACACAGGTAGTTCGTCTTCATGCTCTTCTTCACCATCCATATGATCTTCTTCCATATGGCCTTCTTCCATATGAGATTCATGCTCTTCTTCGACAACAAAACCTGTATCCGCAGCAAAGTAGTAGTCATCAACCTGATTATAGAAAGCATTGAACACAAAACCAAAGTCGCCGCTGAACTTGCGCAGTGAAATATCAATGTTATTCGATTTTTCAAGGGCTAATTCACTTTCATTGAAAATAACGCTGCCCTCGTCAGTTAAGTCAAAAAACGCGCCTAACTCATATGTACTAGTACCAATGTGTGGTCCAAAAGAATAAATTTCAGCACTCGATGGTGCGCGCTGTGCATGAACGTAAGATAAGCCTAAGTTGTATCCTTCAGAAAAATCCCAAACAGCCCCAATTGATGCACTCACAGGGGTAAAAGAAACATTACTCGATTGCGCTGCAAGTGATGATTCATCGGCATGTTCTTCATCATGAAGATCATCATGCTCAGCTTCAGAATGATCGAGTAAAAATTCAGCTTCACCAATTTGAATGCTCGGCACATCAATTTCAACACGTTCAATTCTTGCACCTAGCTGGAATAGTACATCGCCAAAATGCTGCTCTTCAACAATACCAAGACCAACGCTGTTTGTTTTTGATGGCGGCGTAAATGCTTCTTCACCTACAGCTTCAAAATCACTAGCTTTATAATGGAAGCTCAAACCACCACGCCAGCCAGCTATGGGCTGATGAATAACTTCAATTCGCGCTTCCTGAGATTTATTTTTGAAAGTAGTACCAATTTCACCGTTTTCAATTTCTGCATGAGTGTAATCGGTATAGGCAAAGCCTGTATTAATAGCGCTTATTAGGTCAGAGTTGAGTTGATGTTTACTTGAAATTTGGTAGCGATTTTGTTGTAAGTCACCTTTCACAACTTCCTCTGCTTCTTCATCCGAATGCATCTCATCATCATGCATTTCGTCACCATGCTCTTCACCATGCTCTTCGCCGTGCGCATGTCCTGGTATACCGTATAAGCTTGACATATGTTCAACTGAAAAGCCGATATGACCATTGTCCATAAGATAGCTAGCACCAAAGGTTAAGCCCTTCGTTCGACTAGAAGAGTTCTCAACAATCCCTTTAACATCACTTTCATGTTCGTCATGCCCCTCTTCTTCATGCCCCTCTTCTTCATGTTCTTCACCTTCTGCGTAACCAGGTATGCGGTAGTCCTCAGAATCGCGATAATAGCCTTGCAGATTAAACGCTATATTCCCTTGCCCACCTTTTATTGAAGCAGCGAACGCCTCCTCACTGTTATTGGTATTGCGATCACTTGATATCTCGCCTTCCCAATCGTTGTTATCCGGAATACGTTGATCGACAACATTAACAACGCCGCCAATTGCACCACTACCATAAAACAATGTAGCAGGACCACGCAAAATCTCTATTTGCGTTGCTGTTGAAGCATCAGTTGCTACAATGTGGTCAGGACCAACACGAGAAGCATCTCCCGAATCAAGGCCATTTTGCGTTACCAATACACGCGGTCCATCTAAGCCTCGAATAATTGGAGAACTGGCCACCGAACCGTAAAACGTTGAATGTACGCCAACTTCATTTTTAAGAGTGTCTCCCAAGGTAGACGCCTGTTTATTGCGCAAATCATCGCCAGCAAGAACCGTAACAGGCGCTGCCGACTCAATAGTCGAAGCGTGAAATGCACTGGCGGTTACATCAAAAATTTCGATACTGGATTTAAGCACTTCAATTTTTATATTAAAAAGGCCTTCTTCAGGAATGGTAAGTTCAGCCTTGGAGTGCACATGCCTTGAACTTGCCACATGAACTTCTACTTTTCCTGGCTTAACGTTATTAAATACAAAGCTACCGTCAGACTCAATTTTGGCTATTTTGTTTGTGCCCATAATTTGAACACTACCTTGCGAAACTGGAACTCCAGTTTTTTCAAGTACCACACCAGAGAGTGATTGTGCCTGCGCAGACAAAGCAAAAGAAGAAAGAATAGATAAAGATAACAAGCTGATGGGTTTGTTTAGGTAGTTCACAATAAATGTTCCAGTAAAAAGTTGGTTTATTTGGCGGATATTTTGAGTTTTTATAAAATGTTATACTATAACATTTGGAGTGTAAAGTTATAATATAACATTTTATTCTTTACCCTATTTCAAACACCAAATTTCTTGTTTGAAAGCCCACATTAAGAAGGTAAACAATGACAATTTTGAGGCATGCGTAAAGCGCTTCTATTTAGAGAAATTTAACTTAGAGGAGCAAAGATTTTTAAAAGGATGGGATATTAGAAAGCAAGTTACTAAGGAGAAAGTAATATGAAATCAGTCAATTATAGGTGGCCGAAAATCGGCATAAACAACCGTATTTCTGCCTAAGGATTTAGCTTCGTACAAGCACCCATCAGCTTTTTCCATTAATGCTTTGCGATCAAAATCAGCAACACCACTTGGGCTGGAAGTTGCGCCCACGCTTATAGTGAGGAATTTATGAATAGACGATTCTGAATGCTCAATGGCCAAGGCTTCCACCATCGCCCGCACTTTTTCAGCCACCATAGACCCCTCAGTCTCGCTTGCATCGGTAAGTAAAATAACAAACTCTTCCCCACCGTATCGCGCAACTAAGTCAAGCGGCCGAGAGGCACCCAATTCCAATGTCTGAGCAACCTGTTTTAGCACGGCATCGCCATTCGCATGCCCATAGTGATCGTTATACTGTTTGAAAAAATCAATATCTATTAAAATGATACTAATTTGCCGTTTATTTCGAATGCCATATTTACAGGCATCGAAATAGCGTTTATCAAACAAACGACGATTTGAAATACCTGTTAAGCCATCAATCCAGGCCATACTTTCCAGCGCTGCGGTTTTTTGGATCAAATCAATTTGATTTCGAACTCTCACTTTAATTAGCGGAAGCACAAAGGGCTTGGTGAAATAGTCTACAGCTCCCAATTCCAGACCTTTGATTTCGTCTTCAGGTCTACTTTGCGCTGTCACAAAAATAATAGGGATATGCTTGGTAAGGTCGTTGCTTTTTAATGTTTGACAAACCTCATGACCATTAATGTCCGGCATCATAACATCTAACAGTATAAGGTCTGGAAGGGACTGGGATGCTACTTCGATCGCTTGCCTTCCCATTGTAGCAGTCAAAATATTGTATTCGTCTGCCAATGCGTTGTTCAAAATTTGGATGTTAATAATTTCATCATCAACAACAAGGATGGTCGCGCGTTCTTTTCTCATGTAAACCTTACTTAATGCCAATTACTAGGCCAAGCACTTTTGCGCTCAATTTGCACTCAAAAAACTAGAGCCCAAAAATATGTATAATCTCATTAATTTAAAGACTCAATAATGAATACAAAAAATTTACGACTGCAGTTCATACTGAATATGTAAAATATATCGGCCAAAACGCATACAACTTAAGTATACTAATAGTGTATTATTCGATTTACAATTCTTTTTCTGCAAATTCAGCTAAACGGCTTCTAACAACACCATCCAAGTTGAATGTAGCACTGCCTGAGAAGTTCTTAAATTTCTCTACTATATAGGTTAAGCCTGAGGTCACGGCACTCAAATAATTACTGTCAATTTGAGCTAAATTACCGCCACAAATCAATTTAGTGCCCTCACCGCAACGGGTGATAATAGTCTTCAATTGTGATGCAGTTAAATTTTGTGATTCATCCAAAATTACCCTAGTATTAAAATTTTACTAATACCTCTGTATTAAATAATATATGAAAAGTGTTACTTAAATTCTTAAATTTAGCTTATAATTTTAGACTAGTAAAAGATAGGGCTATCAGGTATGACATATTCAAAAATAATAAAAACCCAAATTAACCTTGGCACCCCAAATATATTATTGAAATCCTCAAGAGATGTCAGTAACTCAGACAGTTGTGATGTTAGGGAAATATCATATAAAAAAAATAATATTATTGAGAAGTTCCCACTTATTTATTATCCAGAAAGAATCAAAGAATGTAATGAAATGAACCTGTTCTTGATACAACGGTATACAGGTGAATTTGCTTTGCAGAAAACGATAGCTTCGACAACCCAAAAAATCGTATGGTCACCGAGCTACTTAGCAGGATTGAAAGGTAAACGCTTGGATCTAAAGAGCGTTGATAACATTGCTAAAGACCTCAGATTATTTCTCGACTTTCTGATACTGCATAATATTAGATATGAAGAAGTTATCGCTGCACCACTATCAGACAGTTCACTTCGGGATAAGCTAGATATGCCCGTCTGGAAATATCAAGAACACTTGTGTGACAGACTTGAGTCAAACAATGATATCTCATTCGATTATGCTCAGAGGTTACTCCGAAGGGTAAGAGATTTTTACTTGTGGTCATATAAAAGAGGAACGATTGGCGCTCTGCCTTTCAAAATGGATTACAAGTTAGTTCAGAAGAAAAAGTTCGATTCGGTGGATGTCTTGTTGGAATTACCAACCATGGGCCAAGCCAAAGGCTTCATGACCGCTGTCAGTGATCTAAGTATTTCTGAAGTGTATAAGAAGAAGTCCGACACGAGAGACGGTTTACAACCATATAACGAGAAAGAATTGGCATCTTTGCTAAGTTCAGATATCGCTAAAAAGGAAGGTACGTACAGTTTATTTTTGAAGTGTGCATATCTTGGTGGTCTTCGTTCATTCGAAATGGTTCAGCTTGATTGTCAAGACGTAGTAAATCCAGAAAAAGACTCCAATATTTTCCACTATCAAGTTGGCTTTATCAGGAAGGGAGGGATTCCAAAGCCGATCAATATTACTTCAACATTGATGCAAAACCTTTACAAATACACACTCAGTGCTAGATGGAAAGAAAGAGCGTTGAAACACGAGACAATATACGGAAAAGACAATCCAAAGCATCCCCT
The DNA here is from genome assembly GCA_905479945.1 of uncultured Glaciecola sp. Taxonomy (GTDB): domain Bacteria; phylum Pseudomonadota; class Gammaproteobacteria; order Enterobacterales; family Alteromonadaceae; genus Glaciecola. The sequence goes on from CAJQOP010000113.1 coordinate 23,786, forward strand.
GCCTCTATTTATTAACTCGGCAGGAGAAAGGATGGCTGAGACGACAGCAAGTGACACCATTTCATATGTCAGAAAAGAACAAAAAGAAAAGAACCAAACCGTACTCGATAGAACCTTCCACGACCTGAGATCAACATTTGGTACTTATCTGGCAATATATTTAATTAAGAAGTTCAATAATCTGGAGAGAGTGCGAAGTACTCTTATGAAATGGATGGGACACGCAGATTTCAAGACGACAGAAAGTTATATAGGGTTTGCGAAAGCGCTATCAAATCCTTCTGAATATGGTGCAATGCATCAATGGGTAATTGATGTTTACGTTGCTGTAAATGAGATGGAAGAAGGTATTTGATATGGGCCGACCTAGATTAAAAGAAATGGGTACTCTCTCAATTTTTTTCACTCAATATTCCGAGGTCCTAGCTAACCAAATAGATGAACTTGATAAAAGAGCTTTCGGTGTTGTAAGAAAAGAAGATGTTCCAAATCATGATCCTACTGTTCTCACTTGGTCAAAGTTAAGACACAGTGTAATGCATCTTCAACATGATATTAACCCGTGGCTTAATTGCATGCCCAAAGAGCATAAAAAAAATATTGTTGAGCGAGGTTTGTCAGTGTTTTCTGATCAAAACAAGCGAGACGAATATGAACACTATTTGGTTAAGGAGGTTAGATTACAATCCGGCAATAACAAGGCCGTAGGATCTTATACTGCGCTTTCTAATCTGCTTAGTATGTTTTTTAAAGATAAGGGTTACTTGAGTGATCAGGTCCAAACATCGATTCGCTTTAAAGCGTTTTCTCCAAAATTATCAAATAACGTTTCTGCATTAATGAACCGCTCTAAAAGTCAATGTAATGAACCCTCTACACTGCAACTGATGAGGCTAAGAAAAAGTCTCAGCGTGTTTGAGAATTTGCTAGATATTATCTTTGATGAGTTACCCAATGTCTTAAAGGAACAATTTTTCACTAAAGGCTTAGAGTTCTTAAGAGATCCAGAAAATAGCGCCTTAGTGGAGTATATTGGGGTTAAAGCCGAGTTAAATCGTTCAGAAAGTGAAGGTAATCAGATTGGCTATACTTGTAAGTTTGATGAGGCATTAAATAACATTCGTTCGATGTTTTTTAAATGTGAATTGGTGCCCTTCTCCAGAGTTGTATATGCAGATGGCAGTACAAGCGATATCTCCAGAGCGATGTATTTGGGTATAAAAAGGTTAGATGAGGTAAAAAAATTAGCTCAAAAAGTAGTGGTTGTGGCAGAACAGGAAAATCTCCACCCAAACAAAAAGGTTTTAAAATCAAGTATTAATAAGATTATTAATTATGTTATGGAATTATTGGATGCTGGTGTATTACCTTCAAGTCAGGATGATTCTATACAGTTAAGTAGTTTGTTGTCCCAACACAAACAGGCTGTAATTAAATTTACAACAAGCAGCACAATACGCCCTCATGAATTTAACGCTGCATTAAAGATATGGCTACCAGAGGTGTATGGGGGTCGTCGGGTTGTTCATCTTAGAGCAGAAGAAGATATGTTAGATTTTCTTACTTCCATTTCTACTCAGTTTTCTGAGGAATATCAGAAATTCCTACATGCTCCACTCGATTACAATTACAAAAGCAGTGAGAGTCGAGTTTTCTACATTAAGTCCTTCGCTAAATTCCTATTTACCAACAAAGATAACGTCAAAGATATTATCGGAATGCTTAAAGATGGAATATCAGGATTATATAGTAATAACGCAGAGGGATTTCTCCTTCTGGATAAATACATTGTCAAAAAAGACTTAGATAGGCGGCCATTTTGGTCTGCATTAAGCCTTTATAACCACGCTACGAACAGTAATATAACGCTTTATCAAATCAAACCTTACACCGCAATATTTGAAAACACGAACGATGGAAGCATCAGTACAGTTAGCCTCGCTTTTTTAGCTAATAATTACAGGGGATTGTACGATAACTTAATGCTTTACATCGACATTCAAAAAGAACGAAGAGATGGGGGTAAGAAACAGTCAATTACCACTCATGGTGTCGTCACATCATTTACTAATGTGTTTACTAGATATCATTCAACGCTATCTGAAGATGACATA
>CAJQOP010000114.1 GCA_905479945.1 uncultured Glaciecola sp.
AGTGGCGCCCGATCCATTGCATGCGATGCGTGCCGAGATATCGATGAAGGCCGCTTTGTTGATTTGCTTGAAATAGATGCAGCATCAAGAACAAAAGTAGAAGATACTCGAGAACTGCTCGACAACGTTCAATATAAGCCCACGCGAGGTCGTTTTAAGGTTTACTTGATAGATGAAGTTCATATGCTGTCAAAGCATAGTTTTAACGCTTTGTTGAAGACCTTAGAAGAGCCGCCACCACATGTTAAATTTTTATTAGCCACTACTGATCCACAAAAACTGCCAGTAACGATTCTTTCTCGCTGCTTACAGTTTAGTTTGAAAGCACTCTCAAGAGAGCAAATTCAAACGCAACTAGATTATATATTGTCGCAAGAAAATATTCCGTCTGAGCCTGCTGCATTGTCCCATTTAGCCAGAGCTGCTCAAGGTAGTATGCGAGACGCTCTCAGTCTTACAGATCAAGCTATTGCTCAAGGCAACAATAACGTGTCGACTCGAATAGTCACTGACATGCTGGGTCTTTTAGATAAGAACCAAGTGCTACGTTTAGTCAAAGCCGTTATTGAAAATGACAGTGAAGAAGCATTGAGTCAATTAGATGAAATTTGTGTTCATGCTCCGGACTACTCTCAAGTATTGTCTGAGTTATTGAGCTTACTGCACCAGGTATCACTAACCCAGATCGTTCCTGATGTTTGTAAAATTGAGACCATAGGTGCCAGAGCCGTTTATCAGTTATCGAAATCAGTGACGGCTGAGCATATTCAATTACTTTATCAACTAGTGCTACAAGGTAAAAAAGACTTACCTTATGCACCTGACGCGTTTACCGGCCTGCAAATGACCGTATTGCGAATGCTGGCGTTTAGTCCTGCGCAAAAAGTAGAACTCGATTTAGAGAATGCTCATGAGCAAGCGTTAGCGGAAAAAAAAACTTCTGAGTTAGTAAGCCATTCTTCAAATGAAATTGAGAAAATAACCGAAATCGCACCTGAAAGTGTTCCTCAAAAGCTTGACATTGCAGCACCTGAGCCCAGTCTTTTAGTTGAACAAGTTGAACAAGTTGAACAAGTTGAACAAGTTGAACAAGTTGAACAAGTTGAACAAGTTGAACAAGTTGAACAAGTTGAACAAGTTGAACAAGTTGAACAAGACATATTCAATACTTCTTTTGTTGATGAAGATTCCGAACAACCCATGTTCGATGAATATAACGAACTTCAAGATCAAGCAAATGTCCAATTAGAGCAAGCCGCAGGTTTGCTGTCGCCAGAGCTTACGACAGCTACTGTAATTGCTAGTGATACTGAGCTGTCAATTTCAGAAAATGCGGATGAAAAACAAGATAATTTGACCACCACATCTGACTTGTTAGCGCTTCATGATTTACTCGAAAATGAAGAAGCTGAAGATCAAGTTTTGGTAAAGGACAAGTCAGAAGGTGGCGCTTCGTCTTTGTTCGATAGATTACTGGAACAAGATAATTCCATTTTTGTGACTAATGATGGCTTGCCTACTCAGGCGCCAAATAAAAATGCATCGGATGAACAGAATAAAGCGCCTAGAAACCCGCTTACAGAAGATGAAACACCACCATGGAACGAACAAAAAGAATCTGACTCAGGCGATAGTGACAAATTGGGGCTAAGTTCTGATAACCAAGTTGATACCGAAATTGAATTGCCTCAAAAGCGGCAGCCAACTGACTCGGTAAGTGATGAAGTAATTGACAATGAGCCAAATGACGCTGAAATACCTGACGCAGAAGTAGCTGGCTATAAAGAGCTTGAACAAGAGTCAAATCTTGCGGCATTTGAACCTGACGACTATGTTGATAGTCGCGACTTTATTGATAATGCCACTGATAGCACTCAGGAAACTGAAAAGTTAGACCCTTCAGATGAAATCGCAGCTATGTTTGGACATGGCTTCAACGATCTGAGTAATGTAACGGTGACGCATCCGAAAGTTGCACCCTATTTAGAAAATGGCGACAAGCTGCTAAGAGCTACTCAAATTAATAAATGGAGCGACTTTATTGAGGAGTTGGGGGTTGGTGGATTAAATAAACAATTATTATTGCAAGCTAACCTCGTGCAGCATGGTGAGCATTTTATTGTTCGTTTACATGAGCGTAATAAGCATCTTGATGAAGTACAGCATCGAGCAACCATTACAGAAGCGTTAAGTCGGCTTTATAACAAGCCTGTGATCTTCGAAGTGCAGTATGGTGATGTAGACGAAACGCCATTTCAAATACAGCAACAGATTTCATTGGTAAGGCAGGAGCATGCAAAACATGTTGTGCAAACAAATGATTCAATACAAGAATTAATGAAAGCTTTTGAAGGGCGTGTAATCGAAGGTTCAATTAAACCAAGATAAGTACTATCCCGTATATCTAATGGCAGACCATTTCTTAATCTGTCTAACAAATCAGGAGAAGAAAATGTTTAAAGGTGGCATGGGCAACATGATGAAACAAGCCCAACAAATGCAAGACAAAATGAAACAGGCGCAAGATGAACTTGCAACTCTAGAGGTTACAGGTGAGTCAGGTGCTGGCTTAGTAAAAATAACCATGACCTGCAATCACAATGTCAGAAGAGTTGATATCGACGCGTCCTTAATGGCTGAAGATAAAGACATGATTGAAGACTTGGTTGCTGCGGCTAGTAACGATGCGGTTCGTCGTGTTGCTGAAACAAGCAAAGAAAAAATGGCTGGAGTAACCGGTGGGATGAATTTGCCTCCTGGCTTTAAGATGCCGTTTTAGTCTAAATAAATGTACAAAGGCCAACGAAATGTTGGCGTTTTTATAGCAATTACTTTAGTCATGTAACATGTAAGCTGCGTATAAATTTTCGTAATAGCAACATTACATAAGATTTCTAGTCCAGAATAAGCACATCAAAGTGATCCGATCAAATTCACATATTCATGTTATTATTATCGCGAATTTAATTTTAGTAAGAAGTAACTAGCACATGTCCTTCAGTCCCTTAATAAGTGAATTAATTTCGGCCTTAAAATGTTTGCCAGGAGTCGGTGCAAAGAGTGCTCAGCGTATGGCATTTACACTTCTTGAGCGCAACAGGGACGGCGCGATGAAACTCAGCAGAGTGCTGCATGACGCAATGGAACATGTGACTCATTGTGAACAGTGCCGAACCTTTACCGAAACAAGGTTATGTAAGATTTGCGAAAACCCGAAGCGAAGTGAAACTGGCCAGCTTTGTATTGTCGAATCACCCCAAGACATTCTCGCTGTTGAACAAACGTCAGAGTATAAAGGAAAATATTTTGTACTAATGGGGCATTTATCACCTATAGATGGTATTGGACCCGCTGAAATTGGTTTAACAGAGCTTTCTGAGTTACTCGAACGAGAGTCTATTCAAGAAGTGATTTTAGCCACAAACCCGACAGTAGAAGGTGAGGCAACAGCTCATTACATTGGACAAATATGTCGCGATAAGCAAGTTAGAGCAACACGCATAGCCCACGGCGTGCCCGTTGGAAGTGAGCTTGAATATATCGACGGTAATACAATGAGTCACGCTTTTTCAGGTCGCAGAGAAGTTTAAAGAGTAAAAAACGCCCTGATTCTAAATAATTTACTATTTATTTTTGATTTCATTTTAGAATTTGCCTTGAAAAACTGCGCATAGCCCCTACATCTCCTTCAATTCAAACTATTTATGATAGTGCCCAGTTTAAGCGTTGGGCATCAATCAACGTTACATAAAACCACACTAATTTAGGAGATACTTGGCTATGGCTGAGACAGTCCAACAAGAAACCCATGGTTTCCAAACTGAAGTAAAACAGTTACTTCAACTAATGATTCACTCACTTTATTCAAATAAAGAAATTTTCTTACGAGAACTCGTATCGAATGCCGCCGATGCTGCAGATAAGCTTCGCTTCAAAGGTTTGTCTGATGGAAGCTTGTATGAAAACGAACCTGATTTAAATGTTAAAATTAGCGTAGATAAAGAAGCTGGTACTTTAACGATTTCTGATAACGGCATCGGCATGAGTAAAGAAGATGCTATAGCTCACTTAGGTACGATTGCAAAATCGGGCACTGCTGATTTTTTCAGTAAGTTATCGGGTGACCAAACTAGCGACTCTCAATTGATTGGTCAGTTTGGTGTTGGCTTTTATTCTGCGTTTATTGTTGCAGAAAAGGTTGTTGTTAAAAGCAGAGCTGCAGGTGCAGACAAGTCGGAAGGCGTTAGATGGGAATCTGCCGGTGAAGGTGAATTTTCTGTATCGACTATAGAAAAAGAAAGTCGCGGAACTGAAATAACTCTGCATTTGCGCGAAGATGAAAAAGAATTTGCAGATGATTGGCGCGTGCGTTCTATTATTACTAAATATTCTGATCACATCAGCATTCCTGTGCAAATGTATAAGGATGAAATACCTGAGAGCGACGGACCTGATGATGAAAAAGTACCTGCGGTACCTGGACATTGGGAATCAGTAAATAAAGCAACTGCATTGTGGACTCGTGAGAAAGCTGACATCAGTGATGATGAGTACAACGAGTTTTATAAGCATGTTTCTCATGATTTTGCAGATCCAATAACGTGGTCGCATAATCGTGTTGAAGGTAAAACAGAATACACGAGTTTGTTATATATTCCTGCAAAAGCACCATTTGATATGTGGAATAGAGACCAAGCTCATGGCCTTAAGTTATATGTTCAACGCGTATTTATTATGGACGACGCTGAACAGTTTATGCCCACTTACTTGCGTTTTGTGAAAGGTTTGTTGGATTCAAATGATTTGCCTTTGAATGTGTCTCGTGAAATTTTGCAAGATAACAAAATAACTCAATCAATTCGTCAAGGTTGCACTAAACGTGTACTCCAAATACTAGAGAAAATGGCGAAGAAAGATGCTGAAAAGTATCAATCATTCTGGGCTGAGTTCGGTAATGTTGTTAAAGAAGGCCCTGCAGAAGACTTCGCAAATAAAGAAAAAATTGCGGCATTGTTGCGCTTCTCATCAACGCATGACGAGACCGGTTTGCAATCTGTATCGCTTGAAGATTACGTTGGTCGAATGCAAGAAGGGCAAGAAAAGATTTTCTTTGTGACTGCCGACAGCTATCAAGCAGCTAAAACTAGCCCGCACTTGGAAATTTTCCGTAAGAAAGGCATAGAAGTATTGTTAATGGGTGAGCGAATTGATGAGTGGTTGATGTCTCACCTAACTGAATTTGGTGAGAAGGAGTTCCAGTCTGTAGCGAAGGCTGACTTGGACTTAAGTGACTTAGATGATGAAGAGTCTAAGAAAGCAAAGGAAACCGCAGAGAAAGAGGTTGAGGGAATATTAGAGCGTGTTAAGACAGCCCTCGGTGAAAAAGTTGAAAACGTGAAGTTTACGCATCGTTTAACTGACTCCCCTGCATGTATCGTTGCTGATGAAAATGGCATGACGACACAAATGGCAAAATTGATGGCTTCTGCAGGTCAACCCGTCCCAGAGACAAAGTATCACTTTGAACTGAATCCAGAACATCATTTGGTTAAGTTAATGTCTGATGTGCAGGATGAAGAACAGTTTAAGCAATGGTCTGAAGTGTTATTTGACCAAGCTGCATTGTCTGAACAGGGCAGCCTGAAAGACCCATCTGCATTTGTACAAAACTTAAATAAACTATTAACCAGCTTGGCGAAATAGTTTAGCTGTAAATGACATAATTGAAAGCGAGCAGAAAGCTCGCTTTTTTGTGTTTTATTAAGAATTTCAAATCTTCATTACTCGATTTTTGTCCTATTAGAGGCCAAGCGTCAATAATTAAGATAATAATTTATTCGCTATTAGTCTTAAGTTATGATTTTTAAACGTAATTTGACTTGTTAACTACGTGTCTAAGTTGTAAAATTTACGTGATAAGAATTTAAATCAATTTGTTGGAGGTCGCTTAATGCGCATCATACTACTAGGCGCTCCAGGTGCCGGAAAGGGAACACAGGCTCAGTTCTTGATGGGGAAGTTTGGTATTCCACAGATCTCAACGGGTGATATGTTACGCGCAGCTATCAAAGCGGGTACTCAAATGGGCATGGCCGCTAAAAAGGTAATGGATGCGGGGCAACTTGTCTCTGACGATATCATTATTGGTTTAGTAAAGGAGCGCATTGCGCAAGAAGACTGTGCAAACGGCTTTTTGTTAGATGGTTTCCCGCGTACTATTCCGCAAGCAGATGCTATGAAAGAAGCTAGCGTTAAAGTAGACCATTGTATTGAGTTTGATGTGCCTGACGACGTCATCGTTGGCCGTATGAGCGGACGCAGAGTCCACCCAGGTTCAGGACGTGTTTATCATGTAAGCTTTAATCCTCCTAAAGTCGAGGGCAAAGATGATGATACTGGTGAAGACATTATTGTGCGTGAAGATGATAAAGAAGTCACAGTTCGCGGCCGCTTAGCCGTTTATCATGATCAAACTAAACCGCTTGTAGCTTATTATCAGTCAGCTGCAAGAGAGGGCCTATGTGCCTTTCATAAGCTAGATGGGACCAAAGCTGTTGACGTCGTGAGCAGCGAATTAGAACAAATCGTTAGCTGATTGTCGCTGTAGCATTACCCGTTGTAGCATTACCCGCTGTAGCACTAATATAAACTGCGCTTGATGTTTTTTGCTATGATTTAGCTAATAACATAGAGCGCTTTTTTGTACCCACTAAATTCCTTTTCGCCTATCAGGCAGTCAATAATAACTAGAAACAATGAGGTTCGCGATCCAGGAACTTACTTCCACCAATGTTGGCGACAGATTGGAAAGCCCAAACTTTCGATTTGTTCTCGTAATACCACCATATCATCAGCGTTTAAGAATTGACCGATTTGAATACTTCGATTACCGTTTTGTAATGTGATTTTTGGCGTGTGCCAATCTCGTTCGGTCTCTGAATAGTAGATGTCTGTCCCGAAACGTGGAATTGAATCTTTAAATTGCCGTCGACTTATACCCATTTCTACTGTTATCTCATGGTCGGTGAATACCACTAATTGTTTTAAATAAGTAGAGCGCGTTACTTTATACATAAGTACAGCAAATAAACCGACTTCTACACCGGCAAAGGGCAGAACAACCCATGCACCAACAAAGGTCCAAGCGAGCGCAATTATCATGACAACTGCTACCATGAATGCGATAATCAATTTGGCTTCAGCCCAAGTAAGAGAGCGATTAGGAGTAAGCAGTAGGGCTACTGAATTATCATATTTTTCTAACTGGACCATTTTTCGCTACCTGAATGATGTTTTTACTCAAAACTGACCATTTTATTTGCATTTATTATCACTCTTTTTACATTGGCGACATATATTGTTAACTACCCTTAGACGCATTTTCAATAAGCATCCATATCGGATTGTAATGGCATTTTTCTGGCTCTTGCTTGTTTTTAGCATCCCAAACAGTATTCAGATCATATTTGATTATTTTGGTTTTCTTTTCCTAGGTATTACCGGCGCTATTTTTGCCAATTCTACAGGTGCTGGCGGTGGTGTCGTGTTTGTTCCATTTTTCAATCAACTTGAAATGCAAAACACCGCTATTATTGCAACAAGCTTTGCAATCCAATGCTGCGGAATGACTGCTGGAGCCGTGACATGGTATCAACATTATAAGTCTGTTGTGAAAGACCTCGCGCATCCGAGTAAATTAGAAGAAGCAGCTCAATGGGACTATCTTCCCAAGGGGCTCGCAATAACAGTTCCATTTTCAATACTTGGTATTTGGTTTGCTCAGTTTTTACTAACGGCTTATACCGAACAAATGCAAAGTGAGCTGCATATCGGCTTTGGAATTTTTTCTATTCTTTTAGCTATCGCTATTTACGCTTCTATTCCTTTATTATATCGACAAAAATCGACAACAAAATTACAATCATTTGATTTTGCAGTGTTGGCCATTATTGCATTTGTAGGCGGAATTATAACGGCTTGGTTGTCAGTTGGTGTAGGTGAATTGGTTGCTGTGTATTTGATTTTGCGTGGGTTCAATATTACATCAGCCATTGCACTAGCAGTTATCCTTAGCGCGTTCACGGTTTGGTCTGCAATTTTTCAGCATGTAGTAATAACACAAGCAATATACTGGCAAATACTCTTATATGCGGGGGCTGGCGCAATTATAGGAGGTATTGTGGCAAAGCGTATCGTATTGTATTTTTCAATTGTAAAACTTAAGGTGTTTTTTGCGACTTGGGTGCTTATAATGGGCACTGTTGGTCTAATTACTTGATTCGTCTTTAGCTTTATCTGTTGGCAATCTAAGTTCTTGAGCTTGGCGTTTCTTATTACCTAGCACCTCATTTCGCTCTCGTTCATATTGGTCGTAGTTTTTTTGATACCCGCGAAGGCAGTCTTCTCGCGCCTGACCTTCAGACATGCGCTCACATGCTTGTACTTTATTAGCATGCATTATTTCAAATGCAGCTCTATTGGAACATCCTGCGGTCAAGCCGAGAGTGATCGTAAAAGTGGCTAGTATAAAATTTCGTCGAAGCATGTGCTGAATACTCTAGTTAGTCATTCTTTTGTAAATAGTAGACTAATATAAACGCAAAAGGTTGCTCTTTGCGCTATTTATTTCGACTTGTGCTTATTTATTTCAATAATCGTGGAGTGTAGCCCTAAGTAAATGCTATTTATTGACTAATTGCTAAAAACATCAGATGATGATTTTATGTTCATAAAATAAGCAACGTAAATGCGAAGGTTATTTTGAATCATCCCGTTATTCCCTATGTAAAACATATCACGCCATTATGGGCAAGCAATGCCAGCATATATCAAATTAATGTGCGCCACTTTAGTCCTGCAGGCACCTTTGATTCAGTGACGAATGAGTTGGCTCGTATCAAGCAACTTGGTGTCACCATCATATGGTTAATGCCCATTCATATAATCGGCAAGCTTAAACGCAAGGGTACACTTGGCAGTCCATACTCTGTTAAAGATTTTTATTCTATTAATCCAGAATTTGGCAGTGATATTGAACTTAAGGCGCTTATTCATGAAGCCCATGACTTAGAGTTAAAAGTCATACTTGATTGGGTGCCAAATCACAGTGCATTGGATAACGCCTTAGTTATAGAACATCCTGAATGGTATGCACGTGATTATAAGGGCGATTTTCGACCGCCTCCTTGGTGTGACTGGAGCGATATTATCGAATTTGATTATACTCAAGCAAGTTTGCGCGAATATATGATTGAAGCAATGTGTTACTGGCTGAATGAATTTGATATTGATGGCTTTCGCTGCGATGTAGCAGCTTATGTACCGAATGATTTTTGGCGACAAGTAAGAACGTCTTTGGACGAAATCAAACCCGTTTTTATGCTGGCTGAATCGGAACATAGGGATCTACATGAATACGCATTTGACATGACATATGCGTGGTCTTGGAATAAGGTGCTCTTTAATATTGTGCATAAACGCGTTCATTTGGATGAATTGCGAGGGTACTACTCGTGGAATGAACGTTCATGGCCAGAAGAAGCAATTCGGATGACATTTCTCAGCAATCATGATGGAAATGCGTGGGAAGGGACGCCAAACGAAAGGTTTGGTGACGCCCAACAAGCATGTATTGTTTTGTCGTGCTTAGGACAAGGCATGCCACTTATTCATAATGGACAAGAGGCGGGAGAATCAAAACGCTTGGCGTTTTTTGAAAAAGATTGTATTGAATGGCAAACGCATAGTATTGGCGCTTTGTATGCCCAACTATTGTCTCTAAAGCAGCGCTATACCGCGTTATGGAATGGCAACTATGGAGCGTTGATGCATCAAGTGCCAAATAGTCATCAAGATTCAATATTTAGTTTTGTCAGGCAGGATAATGAAAGCAAATGGTTTGTGATATTCAACTTTAGTGATCAACACAAGCAAGTCGCTTTTTATGAAAATCTATATACTGACGAATATATCGATATATTTGATGCTAGCAATCGCTTGCATGATCTATTTGATGATTTCGAAATTGATTTGGAACCTTGGGAATATCGTGTTTTTATGCGGGAATACTGAAGCTATAGGTTTTCATTTGCAGGCTTATTACCCGTATAAATGGAGAACCAGAAACTTCGCGCCTCGGCGAAGCTTCTGATAATAGCGATAACATTAGATCCGTGATTTCCTTACTCACGCTTTGCAATTTAGATAAACTGAGTCGCAAATGCTAATACTACTAGCACTACGAATCCAATCGCCATACGCAAGGTCATTGTTGCAGCGTTGGCGTCAGTGCTACGTTTGACTGTCGGAAGGGCATTAAGTGCAGCCATCGTAAATCCAACTAAACTAGTGTTTATGTTACCTGCTATTTTCATGAGGCTTAATCCTGTTGCAGGCATTACTTTGCGGTATATCCATTCAAAGTCTAAGTTGACTGATTTGAGTTCTGGTGGATACAAGCCTTTTTTATTGAGCCATACAAAGGCCAATGCAGAGAAAAACAGTAGCTGCAACTGAGTTAATGTGTGAGTCAGGTCATAAGCTACATAATCATTTTCCCAAGGAAGCAACTGATATAAAAACTCAGGGTAGCTACCTACAAGAATACACATGAAGGCCGCGATCCCCATAGCGACTAACATATTAGTGGGGGCTTCTTTAGGACGTAAGCCTGAATCATGTGCGAAGAAAGCGAAAAATGGAATTTTAATACCCGCATGATGGAACACGCCAGCTGAAGCGAACAACAGCATTAACCATAAATATTCATGACCAGCTTCGATCATTGCTGCCATAACCATGCTTTTACTTACAAAACCACTAAATAATGGGAACGCTGAAATGGAAGCGGCGCCGACTATACAGAATATCGTTGTTTTCGGCATGGTCTTATATAAACCACCCAAGTTTGAGCCATTTACGTGGCCTACGCGATGCAATACCGCACCCATAGTCATGAATAACAAACCTTTAAATATGACATCATTAAACGCATGCGCAACGGTGCCGTTAAGTGCTAGCGCCGTGCCTATGCCTATGCCGCAAACCATAAAACCTAACTGGTTAATCAAGCTATAAGCTAATACTTTACGTAAGTCGTTTTCAATTACCGCATAGAATATTGGGAAACAGGTCATTGCTGCACCAATATAAACGAGTAAGTCTTCGCCAGGAAAGGTTCTGGCCAACATGTAAATTGCCACTTTCGTGGTGAATGCGGATAAGAAAACAGTTCCTGTTGGGGTTGCCTCTGGATAGGCGTCGGTTAACCATGTATGCATGAACGGGAAAGCAGCTTTGATGCCGAATGCAATTAAGAACAACCAAGAAGCGAACGATCCTAAGCCAATATAACCAATGTCCGTTGAGCCAGTTTGTTGGAAGTAACTAATCGCACCGATTAATAGCAATACACCAGAAAGCACTTGCATGATGAGATAGCGAATCCCTGCCGATTTTGCGGCTTGTGTTCGGCGTGCAAATACTAAGAATGCCGAGGTAACAGCTAGTAGCTCCCAGAAGATAAATAAGGTAATAAAGTCGCCAGCGAAAACAGCTCCTACAGCACTTCCTGCATAAAGCAATCCAGCTACCATTTGTATTTTATCTTTTACATGCAGCGAATAAATCAGGCAAATAAAACAAGCAAGGTGAAATAAATAGGCAAATAACAATGAGAGCTTTCTATCTTGCTCTGTGACTTGCGCACCAACATCCATTATTTGTAGTGTAAATGTGTGTAATTGAATACTAATCGGGGTTAATTGATCGGCGTTTAAAAAAAGTAAAATACCATTTACTAAGGGAACTAGGATTAATAGGTAACGAAACCTCACTGGCGCAATTGCTGCAAAAAGCGCAGCGATGAAAAATGGTAGAAAAGCAGGAATAGCGTAACCCATACTCATGAATTCGATTCCTCGTGTTTGCTGGTGGCTGTCAAATCAGTTTCTGAGTTTGGCTGTTGGATTTTTTTTGCCGTGTCTACTATTTCTGTTGCATCCAACTCATCCAATCTTTCATCATAGTAATGTTGACCTCGCATTACGACTTTACGCATGGCTGTTGCAACGATCACTAAGACCACACATGCGACAAAGCCATAAAGTGCATAAAAAGTAGGTATCTCCTCGAAAGAAACATAAACATGCCGATGCACAATAAAATCTGCTAAAACTAACAACACACATAAGGCGTAAAATATACGCAAAATCCAAGTGACATTTTTTGGCTTATCGAAAAATGCTATTTTTTCATCAGTACTATTCATTTCGTCACCTTAAAAGTTTGCCAATGTGGATGAAAGTCGAAAAAACACATGCGGATCAAAGAATAAATAGATCGTAATAAATGTAGGTATGGCCATGCCTATCAAACAAGCAATGGGAGCTTCTTTTATTCCTGTAGATGCGGAATCAACTGAAGCATGAAGCTCATGACCATCGTCATTGCTGTGCGCTGAGTCAATAGGTAATGGCTTATTAAAAAATGCCGTCATTGGAATGCTAAGTAAGTAATAGATATTTAGCAGTGAACTTATAGTCAGGGCAATTAGCACTCCCCAATAAGTTGCTTGTGGTCCAGTGAAACTTAATCCTCCAGAGACTAAATACCACTTGCTCCACATTCCGCCAAAGAACGGAAGCCCAATAATACTTAATGTGCCTATCGTAAATACAGTAAAAGTGAATGGCATTATTCGGCCCAAACCGGCTAATTCGCTTACGTACTTTTTATGTGACGCAACAAGAATTGCTCCGGCTGCAAAAAACAGGGAAATTTTGGCAAATGCGTGCATAGCTATATGCATAGTGCCACCTAAAATGCCTGCTTCATTCGCCAGCAGCGCACCAAGAATAATATAACTAAGCTGACTGACTGTGGAGTAGGCTAAACGCTCTTTTAAATTATCTTTTGTTAAGGCGATAAATGATGCCAGTACGATTGTAATGAGCGGTAACCAAATTAGCCAATGGTTGGCCCCAGACTCAGTAATAAAGTCAGTCCCAAAAATAAACACAACTACTTTCATAACTGAAAATACACCCGCCTTTACAACTGCTACAGCATGCAATAGAGCGCTTACAGGGGTTGGAGCAACCATCGCCGCAGGCAGCCATTTATGAAAAGGCATTAAGCCGGCTTTACTGATCCCAAATAAAAACAGTAGTAATAAAGGCGCAGCCCAAATCAAATCTAAATTATCGGCTAATATCCCACCTTCTTGGAACGTCAGTGTGCCAGATACGAACCATACAATAACCATCGCGGGCAGGAAGAATAGGATAGACGAACCCATCAGTATGAATATATATTTTTTACCACCTTTGCGGGCATCGCTCGTGCCAGAGTGAGTAACTAAGGGATACGTTGAAATGGTTAGAACTTCGTAAAACAGGAATAAGGTAAATAAGTTGTCAGAGTATGCTACTGCCATTACTCCGGCTATCGCTACTGCGAAAAGTACATAAAAACGAGTCTGGAACTTTTCATTGTGCCCACGCATATAGCCGATCGCATAAATAGATGTCGCTATCCATAAACCACTCGCAACTAGTGCAAATAAACTCCCAAAAGCAGTCGCTGAGAAGGTGATAGATAAGCCCTGGATAGGCTCCGCAAGAGTGAATCGAGAAGCCGCTACGTCTGCAGCGTGAGAGAAATCTAAGCTAAGATAGATGTCGACATTCACAATAAATAATAGGAGGGCAGTGACGATTGTTACTGTTTCTCGAACATTAATATGCTTGTCGAGCCGCGAAATGATCAATGCGCCTACAATAGGAATGATCATTGTGAGCATTAGTAATTGCGTTAAAGCTAATTGCGTCATCATTACTCCTAAGCCTTCAACAATGCAGCGGCGGCTGAAGACGCTGCTTGAAACGATAACTCGGTGTTCAAACCGAAGAATATACACAGGATTGCTCCAATCCAAAGAGCGATTGTCATTGTCTTAGGTGAGCGAGCGATTGTTGAATCACCGCTAGAGACGTCATGAATATGTAGTTTTTCTTTGCTTTTAAAATATAAATTATCGACAATTTTCCAGACGTATCCGATAGCGAGTACCGAGCCGACAACGATAGTAATCACCACTATCCACATGCCTTTTTCAACGGCAGCTTCTAGCAAGTACCATTTGGTTACAAAGCCAACTGTGCCGGGAACACCAATTAAACTAAGGCCTGCTAATGCAATTGCTGCAAAGGTCCAAGGCATTTCTTTGCCTAAGCCTCTAAGACTGCTTAGTTCAGTTGTATTCGCCCTATATAAAAGAATGCCAGCGCCAATGAATAGCGTGGATTTGATTAAAGCATGATTAAATAAATGAATAATTGAGGCTGTTAAACCCAATTGACTAACCAAAGAAAAGCCGATAACCATATAGCCAATTTGAGCAATACTCGAGAATGCGAGTAGACGCTTCATTTCAACTTGCTGGCATGCTCGGTATGAACCATAAATAACCGCTACGCAACCCATAGAAAGCATTATTTGTGGTAGCAGCATCTCTACCCAATAGGCAATAGGGTAGAGGTCATAAAGAATTCTTAGGAGCACATAAATTGATACTTTAGTTGCTGTTGCAGACAAAAATATGCCTACTGTTGAAGGTGCGTGAACATATGCATTGGGCAGCCAACTGTGTAATGGGAAAATAGCCGCTTTTAACGCGATACCCATTATCATAAATATAAGTGCTGTCTCAACTAACTGCATGTCTTCAAAGGAACTAAATCTATTGGCAATATCAGCCGTATTTAAACTACCCGATGCGGCGAATAAAAAACCGACTCCGATTAAGAAAAATGTTGCCCCAATAGTGCCTAATATCAGATAAGAGAATGCAGCTGACAGAGCTTTTCGGTGCTTACCCATACTTATCAATGCGTAAGAAGATAATGAGGATATTTCCAAGAAAACAAACAGATTAAAGATATCTCCTGTTAAGGCGATACCAAGCAAACCGAGCAGGCACAATTGAAAGGCTGCATAGAACAGTGGAATGGTTTTGTTATCGATTTCACTTGGCACGCTGCGGTAAGCAAAAAGACTGGCTAGGATACCAATACCACTGACAATGAGAGCGACAAAGGCGTTTAAAGAGTCAATTTTATATTCAATGCCCCATGGCGGCCGCCAACCACCTAACTCATAAATTACATGAGTGCCGTCAATTACTTGGTACAAAATAAAGCTTGAGATGGCGAATGATATTAGGCAAACAGCCAGAGTTAAGAACCAGGTGATTTTTTCCGAAGGTATTAACGCCGTTATTGGTGCAACCATCAGCGGAATTACAATCAGTAAGATGGTAAGTTGTTCCATTATTCTTTTTCATCCATAGCCGAAATTTCATTCTCCTCGACAGTGTTGTAAGCTTCTTTAATACGAATAACCAAGGCAAAACCCAAGGCTGTTGTTGCAACTCCAACAACGATGGCTGTTAACATAAGCACCTGTGGTAAAGGGTTCGAATATAGACTGAATTTTGCGTCCACAATGGGCACTGTGCCACCTGTAACTTTGCCTAAACTCACGTAAAATAAAATGACAGCAGTTTGAAACATCGCTAAACCAGCAAGTTTTTTTATCAAGTTTGAGCGACTCATTAGGGTGTATAAGCCCACCATCATAACCGCTACAATCAACCAATAGTTGACGTGCCCTAGCATGTAGTCAATCATCATGGTGTCACCCTTCTTGAAAAAGTAAAGAACAGTAACACCATGACTGAGGCAACCGTAAGACCCACACCTAGTTCAATAACAATGATGCCTATATGTTGCCCCGCTATTGGTGTGCTTGCTAGAACGCTGTAATCCAAGAAGTTGCCACCGAGTATCATTGAGGTAACGCCTACACCACCATAAATTAAAACACCTAAGCTTGCGCCAAGACGCAATGCTGATTCTGGGATTAACTTCAATGCAGCATCAAGCCCGTAGGTTAGTGAGTAAAGTAAGATGGCAGAACTAAATATTACGCCGGCCTGGAAACCACCACCTGGACTATAGTCACCGTGGAATTGAACATAAAGCGCAAACAAAATGATGATAGGAGATAGCCACTTAGTGACGACTCTTAAGATTAAATCATTTTCCATGAGGCACCTCTTTTATTCTTAATTTCTTTCTGGAACCTAATAACATAAGCACACCGATTCCTGCAGTTAGTACCACGGTGACCTCGCCTAAAGTATCAAAACCTCTATAACTGGCTAGAACGGCTGTTACCAAATTGGGTACACCAGTCTCTTCTTGGCCTTTTTCTATATACCTAGCGGCAACTTCTCTATTTGGTGCACTTTCCACATCACCCAATTCAGCAATGTCATGCGTACCATAAATCAGAAGCGCGCCCATAACGACACATATAATCAAAGGACCAGCTCGGGATTTTTGTATTGAGACTACCTCATGTCCATCTTTTATTGAAGCAAGAGTAACCAACATAAGTACGGTTGAAATTCCAGTACCAACAGCCGCTTCAGTGAATGCAACGTCGGGTGCGTCGAGCACGACAAAGAGTCCAGCAACCAATAAGCTGTAAAGGCCAAAAAGCATCGCCATAGCGAATAAGTGAGTTGTTTTCAAAACCGCTATGGCCATTACCAAGAGAAAAACAAGTAAGACTAAATTAACTATTAAACTCATTCGCCTTCCTTGTCAGTCTTGATACTACTGATATGAATCTTTTGATTGTGAGTTAATCCCCAGCGCCATGCATTATTCGCCAAAGCATATGATGAAACTGGGCTAGTAAACATTAAAAATAGAAAAATCAAAATGAGCTTAGCAACAACGTTTATTGAATCAGCGTGGCAAGCTAAGCCTGCGAGTATAAGAAAAGAACATAAAGTGTCAGTAACACCTACAGCATGCAGTCTGGCATACATGTCAGGTAGTCGAATTAAGCCAAAAGCACCAACTAAACCCAAAAAGCAACCTAAACCAATAAGTACAAAGCCAAATATTTCAAGCATCGTGGTCTTCCTTTTGTAGGTTTGATTTAGTAGAACCTTTAACTTCATCATTCGTTGTTTTACTTTGCGGTTTTTCGCTGTTATTGGCGAAAAACTTTCCTTGTTCTACTAATCGAAGTGCCGCAATAACGCCGACAAAGTTGAGTAAAGAATAAAGTAAACAAATATCAAGTAGGTCATGTCTTCCAGTGAAGAAAGCAAAAATTGCTACCAGCAATACAGCTTTAGTTCCGAACATATTTACGGCAAGAATACGGTCAAATACTGTAGGACCAACAAGTGCTCTAAAAACACCTAAAGCCATCGCAACTAGGATGGCTAGCGCCGCAACTAAATAGTATTCATTCATACCTTGCTGTTCTCTATATTTTTGACGCGATATTGCTTAGGCATAATATTCAATATATCCCCTTGCGCTAAGTCGTGAGCGCCTTGTTCACAAATTGTGTGCACTAGTAATGTGTTCTCTGAAAGCGCAATACTAGCTGAGCCTGGTGTAAGCGTAATTGCATTGGCATACAGCACTTTAGCTACGTCATTGTCGAAAGGTACTTCGATCGTGATAAAGGTCGACTCAACAGGCCTAATGCCTAGGACTCGGAGCGTTACGTCGTAGTTTGAAACTACAATCTTATAAAATAACTGACTCAAAAATTTAACGAGGCTTAAGGTGACAAAAAAAGTGTATTGCTCTTTATCAATGCGCAGCATTCGCTTGGTTAGCCAAAGAGCAATGAAAATGGATAGAGCACCAAAGGAAAGCATTAAAGGTTCGTAGATACCAGATAATAACAACCAGACGACAACTAAGATCACACCTAGCCTGAACAAATGACTCAAATTTTGTCTCCTCGTTTCTTAAAAATATGACGATATCTGACAACACAACCAGCCCAATAACATGAAGTTTCGAATTTGGTTTCTTGCGGTAGCCGTAACTTAACAATTCATTAACGCTAACACAATAGGTAATGTTAAGCCTTTATTTTATTTTATTTTATTTTTGTTTTAACACAGTGTACTTTCGATATACTAATGAAAAACTTACTATTGAAAATACAAAATGAATTTACTAATAACTGCATTATATGCAAGCCTACTAGGTTTGGTCTTTTTATGTCTATCGATCCAAGTCATCAAAGTGAGAAGAAAGCTCGTAATTAGTTTGGGGGATGGCAATAATGAAGACTTACAAAGAGCCACACGAGCGCATGCTAATTTTAATGAGTATGTACCACTCTGTATTCTTCTTTTGTTGGTGGCGGAATTAACTTCTCAAGCCGATATTTTCCTGCATATATGTGGGATTGTGCTTGTGTATGGCAGGATTGCGCATGGGTATGGATTGATCACGCACTCAGGAGCGAGCTTGGGTAGGATTAGCGGGGTGTTGTCAACATTTGCTGTTCTAATTGCCTTGTCGCTATGGAATCTGTTCACCGTTATTTCTACAATTATTTAGTCTACGGCTTCTTACTCATGTATTTATCTTGAAAAGTGAGGTAAAAAGTATTGGTGCTTTTAAGCCAAATTATTGAGTGCTTAATTGTTGATTGAATCAAAAAAGCCACCGCAGATGCGGTGGCCAAACTATTTCAACAACACTTTTAAGTTTGTGACTCAGCAATAAAGCCAGGGAATTCTTTATTACTTGTCCCCATACTTATTTTTGCAGTTTATTCATTTTCTAGCAGTTGGCTTCCAATTTCGATACGTCTTGGTTTTTTAGCTTCCGGCACAACTCGTTCTAAGTCGACATGAAGTAAACCATTTTTCAGGTCAGCGGTGAGAACTTTAACATTGTCACCAAGTTGGAATTTGCGTTCAAAGTTTCTTTCGGAAATACCCTTATGCAAGAATTTACGCTTCTCGTCAGGGGTTTCGTCTTTAGTTCCTATTATTTTGAGAGTGTTTTCTACAACTTCGATGGTCACATTCTCCTTAGAGAAACCAGCTACAGCCATAGTTATTCGATATTTGTCTTCTTCTAGCAACTCGATATTGTAAGGAGGGTATGTGTTTTGTTTTTCATTTCTTGTAGCAGCATCAATCATGGATGCTAAATGGTCAGAACCAATAAACGAACGGTATAGTGGAGATAGATCGATAGTACGCATAGTCATATCCTTTTTGCTTTTAAGCAATATGTTTTAATTTATGTGCCCCGATTATTCGGCGGCGGTATTTGGGACCCTTTCGGCGTCCACAATATATATATGTGACCGATCTATTATTTTTCAACAATAAATTAATAAATAATAATATTTTTTTTATTAATTATATAAATCAATTGCTTATAAATTGAATTTTTCTTCCACAACTTCCTCTAGCACTGCTAGTGGTAAAGAGCCGTTACCAATAATGGTGTCGTGAAATGCGCGAATGTCAAAATCAACGCCTTGTTTTTTTTCTACTCTTTCACGTAACTCTCTAATTTTAAGCTCGCCAATTTTGTAGGAGAGCGCTTGGCCCGGCCAAGATATATAGCGATCGATTTGATCTGCAACGGCTTTATTTGTCAATGCGGTGCGCGCTGCTAAGTAATCAATAGCTTTTTGGCGGCTCCAACCAAAAGAGTGGATACCAGTATCAACCACTAGTCTCACTGCTCGCCACATTTCATAACCTAAGCGACCAAAATCGCTGTATGGGTCTTCATAAAAGCCCGCTTCTTTACCTAACCGTTCTGAGTACAAGCCCCAGCCTTCAGAAAATGCACTGTGATTTAAGGTCTTACGAAATTCAGGTAAATCAAGCTCCATCGCAATCGCATTTTGCAGGTGATGACCCGGAACTGCTTCATGTAAACTTAGCGCTTCAAGATTATAAAGAGGCTGTTGAGAAGGCACAGAGGTCAAAAAGTAAGTGCCCGGTGTTCTGGTATCTGGCGGCGGCATGTAAAAAGCCCCGCGACTTGCTGAGCCCTTAATTGTGAAGGTATTACGTGGTAAGTTGCCGAAGAAAGAGGGTAACTTGCCGTACATTTTTTGTGTAATAAATGCGGTTTTTTCCATGACATCTTGAGGGCTGGCAGCATAGAATTGCTCTGACTCTGCTAGAAATTTCAAAAACTCTGCATAGCTGCCTTCAAAACCAACTTGCTCAATGATGCTAAGCATTTCCTTTTTAATGCGCTCAACTTCCGACAGTCCTAGTTTATGTATTTGCTCAGCTGTCAGGCTGGTGGTCGTGTAATATTCTATGGCATAAGCATAATATTGTTCGCCACCTTCAACTGAGCGAATGCCAGCTTCTTTGCGGCATTTTGGCATATATTTTTGAGTAAAAAAGTCGAACAATTCTTGATAAGCAGGAATTACATTCTTACTAATTAGCGTCTTTGCTCTTTTTTCGTAGTTTTGTTTTTGTGCTTGAGTGAATGTTTTTGGAAAACGCGTGAAAGGTTCAAACAAAGCGCTGTCTTCAGCATTTGCGACCGTATGCTTGCTGATACTTTGTTGGTACTCTCTAAAGCTTTCACAGTGGTGCACAAAACCCGTTTCTATGCCCTCATTCAGAAGAGCAATGTTCTCTTGATTAAAGCGGGAAAAGTCTTCAAGGCTGACTAAAAAACCGTCGTAATCGTCTTTGTTTAGAAAGGCCATATTGGCTGGAGCTTCGGCAAAATAAGTATGCCAGCCACTCAAAAAATTAATTGGAAAATATTTGTCTTGGAATTGGTAGTACTTGCTTTCAAATTCTCGTTCATATTTGAACAAACGATAGCTCATCAGGTTTTGCGTATTTAATTCAGAGACGTTAATTTGTGATAATTTTTTTAATATAACTGAATTAAAAAGCTGTCGCCTAGCTATGCCAGACTCAGAGAAATCTGCAAGCTTTCCACTAGGCTTCCAAGCGTCGGGGTCGGTGCGAAAAAATATCTTTTCTTGTTGCGCATTTTGCCAATGTTCATCTAACAACAACTCAAGGTCGCTATTACTGTCAGCTTGAACGTTAAAGGCAAACGAAAAAATTGCTATTGCTAACAGTGGCAAATTGTTTCTTAGATTACGCATACAATTCCTTATAATTAACTCAGACGCTATTGCTTACTGACGCTACTACTTACTGACGCTATTACTTGCTGACGCTACTACTGAGGAAAGTTGGGTCAAATCAACTAACTTTGACCCCACTTTTATTTGTTGTGTCGATTCTTTAGCACTGCAATAGCATCGTTGAGTGACAGATCGCTCGCTTGTAACAACACAATTAGGTGGTAAAGCAGGTCAGCTGACTCGTTTTTGAGTTCGTCTAGGTCTTGGACTGCTGCAGCCAATGCTGTTTCTACGCCTTCTTCACCTACTTTCTGGGCGATGCGCTTTATGCCTTTGCTATATAGCTCAGCGGTATAGCTGGTAGTAGGGTCTGCGTGTTTGCGCTCTGCTAAGGTTTGTTCAAGTTCGGCCACAAAAGTCATCGTGGGTAATTCACTATTGAACCAACAGCTTGATGCGCCGGTGTGGCAAGTTGGCCCATTCGGTTTAGCCAAAATCAACAATGAATCTTGATCGCAGTCGGCAGATATATCCACCAAATCTAGTGTATTACCGGAAGTTTCGCCTTTCATCCATAAACGCTGCTTAGAGCGACTAAAAAAAGTAACTTTACCGCTTTCCAATGTCTTAGATAGCGCTTCTTGATTCATATAACCTTGCATTAAAACACGGCCAGAGTGAGCGTCTTGTATTACTGCGGGAAGTAAATTGTGCATTTTCTCCCAAGCTAATTGGGCCGCCGTTTCATTTGTGACTTTCATTGTAATTCCTATTGACTGAATGCGGCTTAACTGCGCATTTCTATCCCTTGAGTCGCTAACCAAGTTTTGAGCTCTGGTATATCGATAATGGCTTTGTGAAATACTGATGCTGCTAGTGCGCCATCAACATCGGCTTGTTTGTATACGTCAGCAAAATGCTGCATC
>CAJQOP010000115.1 GCA_905479945.1 uncultured Glaciecola sp.
TTCCGTTGTTGCTTCTGCATTTACCAGTTGGATCAACCATGTTAATAGGGTCATTCCCCACATAAGCATAAAGATTCATCTGGTCTTCATATCCCACAGGGTCAGTTTGCAGAAATCGCCCTAGCTTTGGATGATACATCCGTGCTTTGTAATAGTTTACCCCAACTTTTTGCAGGTACAACTGACCTGTTTGCCGACCTGATATTCACACCGTACAGAAGCTAACGTGCAACAACAACTTGAGAACAACCTAGATTTATACACGATTAATTAGGCAACGTTGATGAAGGTCGATTAGCCCAGTTAAGATTGAAAAATGTAAGCATACGACTGTCTGCTTAGGAAGAGAGCAGCCTGTCAAAATTTCCAATCTCATTAGTTGCTTATGGCAAAAATTTCTTCCATATATTTGAACGTCGTATGACGGCTATTGCCGTTTACTTGTCTGTCAAGGCCATAGATAAAAACCTCATTTCTAACAAAAATGATAACTAAAATCTAGATAACAGCAACGTCTCCTAACGTGGAAAAAGCTGACGATGGAAAGCTATCAAATTTATTATGTAGTTAACAACTTTATTGTCCACCGACAATATTGGTAGATGAAAATCACTACTTATTGAAAAGATTATTTTGAAGAGAACATGCCATCACATTGGATTGTCTAGAATGACATCCAATGTGATAATGATACGAGTTGTAATGCTATTGACGTTACTAAAGAACCTTGTTGTATGTCTTATGCAGATGTTACTTTCATTTTAACTTCCAAATTGATTTTCATATAAATTTCCTTGTCACATGAATTTCGTTTAAAAACCCTAATTCAAACTCAGTGAGTAAAAAAAGCGCTTAGGTGAGATACACCTGTTAAATGAGTTGAGAACAATGTTTACTCAACTATCTATATAAGACCATTCTTAAAGAAAAGATCTTTCAACTTCTAATATAACTTGTTTAACGACAGAACATCAGTATGCATTAATAACATAAAGTATTAAATTGTTACTAAACGTTAGTAACAGCTTACGGCGATATATTAACATAGTTATAAGTTTAGTCGTCAACTATTGTTTGTCAACTAAGACTTTTCAATAACAAAAGGCTTATATACCTTAAAAAATCTATCAGAAATTTAGGATATAGAGTGTTTCATTATCTAAAGCTAAAACTATAGGTTTAACATGCACGTTCTTACTCGCACAATATAAAAGTTTTATGATGAAAGCGAGCAAGAGAGTCGATCGCGTTTTTAACTAAACGGAGATATTGTGATGGTGGAAGTGGCATAGTTAATTGTACTTAAGATCTGATTTAGGCTCTAATTTTGATTGCCTGTGGAATAAAATTATTTAGACGGATATAGTGCGATATGAACTGAAACATCATTAGTACAACGTTTACGATTACTCATGTTAAGGTTATAAAAACTGTCAAAAGGAATTGCGGCGTGAAAACAAAATCTAAAGAATCAAAAACCTCAATATTTGAGGCTATGAATCGGTTGAGAATTAAACTAATCATCGGTTTAGCCCTAGTTGCCAGTGCAACAGTCATTTTTAAAAGCTTCTCGGATGAACTAACCGGGATAAACGGGTTATTAGACTCGACAATTACGCTATTTGTTTCTTGGGGGAGTTCCATTGTAATAGGTATGCTGATGGCAGTTGTAAGTATAACTATTTTAAGACATGGAGTGGAGCTGTTTTGGCATCATTACCTAAAACCGCCTCTTGACGAATACAGTAAGCTATTGAGCATGGGTGTTGAAAGCCATACACAAGAGCTTTCTTCTGATATTGGTAATAAGTTGCAATCACTCACAGATGAACTGTCTAATTTTCAGCTTGATGCGAATAAATTATTGAAGGATAATCTTCTTGAATCGGTCGTTTCTCGTAGCGGTCCAGAGTACTTAACCGACAAAATGAATCTTATTCATGAAAAAGCTTATGGCTCACATTGTAGTCAAGCTGCTGGCTTGTATGGTGCTATATCAAACACGCTGTATCCCTTCTTGGATCCTAAAAAGCCTCACAGATCACAACATAACCAAACTATCGTCGTGTCAGAGCTAGATGATAAAATAATATGGAAGGAGACTAGTCAATTTGAAGTGCACACTATTGCTTTTGATGATACATACATCACTCCTGGTATTATCCAAAAAGAGCCCATTGAATATCTATTGAAGTTTAAATCTGGTGGGAATTATGTTGATTTAGATAAGATGGTTCTTGAAATTTCCGTTGATGGTGAAACCATCGTATCGTTAAAGGACTTGCTGATAATACGACCTAACGAATCTGATGGAGAGGATGAATTGATTAGCAAAGATGCTGAAATATTGACGATTGCACACGACAATTCAGGGTTCGTTAATTTCTTATTTCATAAAACAATTGAAATAACGAAAAGAAAAATATTAGTCAAAGTACATGAAGAATCTTATTTAAGCGAAGAAGATAATTTTTACGTTGCCAAGCGAGAAGAGCCTACATATAGCTCAACTATTAGTATTACATTGCCACCTAAATGGACTTTTTACAACTTCACAGTTCCTGATGAAACTAAGTGGGGCAGCCCTAATAAAACACCGTTTTCTGATTCTAGCAGTATGGTCGCAGACATAAACGACTGGGTGCTTCCCGGGATAATAATTTCATGCAATTGGTGTCGCCCTGTAAATGACTGAATAGTATTTTAAACATTTCAGTTGCGAAAAATTAGGCTCTTTCAGATGACAAAGAATATTAAGGAACAAAAAATGGCATTTAAACGCACATCGTTTTCTTCATCAGCATCATCAGATCCTGCTGCCCATTTCAAAGCACTTACAAAAAGAGAGTTTCCCGATGTAATGCCCCATCAAAAAGAAATTCTCGAAAAATATGCGAGTAATTGCATCAATTCTTCGGATGTTGCATTGCAACTACCTACGGGAAGCGGTAAAACTCTCGTAGGGTTGCTTATTGCCGATTGGCGAAGAATTAAAAATAGTGAAAGAGCCGTATTCCTATGCCCAACCAAGCAACTAGTTAAACAGACTGTAGATCAAGCTTCTCGTTTTTATGGGCTTGACGTTGTTGACTTATCAGGTAAAAAAAGTAGCTTTTCACCCGCCGATAAAACAGCGTATATTACCGGGAGAAAGATTGCAGTTAGCACTTATTCTGCACTTTTTAACAGCAACAGTTTTTTTGATAATCCGGACTTAATCATTGTCGATGATGCGCACGCTGCAGAGAACTATATAGCTAGCATGTGGTCAGTCAGCATAAAAAAGGGTTCAGCGTTGCACAATGCGCTTTGTGGCTTGCTAAGAAGTTACGTCAGCGACATAACATTCGCAAAATTAGTTGGCGAATGGAAAGGCGTAGCAGATAATCACTGGGTTGATAAGATATCCACTCCTTTATTGCAGGAGATAAGGGAAGATGTGACAGCAATTATAGACTCACATACAAATAGGGACGTCCCCGAACTCTATTATAGATGGTCAGAGATTAGGGAGCACTTGGAAGCTTGTCATATCTACCTTGGGAATAAAGAAATACTCATTCGCCCGCTTTTACCCCCGACTTATACCCATGCAGCATTTTGCAATGCACGCCAACGCATTTTCATGTCAGCAACTCTAGGACTAGGGGGAGACTTAGAAAGGCTCACTGGCCGCAAAAACATAGACAGACTGCCAGCCCCTAGCGGCTTTCAAAGCTCAGGCGTTGGCCGTAGGTTTTTCATTTTTCCAACGTTGTCAATTAATGATGAAGAGTCTCAAACACTACTTACTCGAATGCAAAAAATGGCTGGGCGCTCTGTGGTACTGACTCCGTCAACATTTGAGGCTGACATACATATAGAAAGAGTGAGCTCGAAACTAGATGACTATAGTATCCATCTAAAATCAGATATCGAGAATAAAAAGTTTGAATTTACCAGCTCTCTAAAAGCTGTGGCTATTTTAGCAAATCGCTATGATGGTATCGATTTTCCAGGAGATGAATGTAGGTTACTTTGTGTTGATGGTCTGCCTAAAGCAATGAACCTTCAGGAAAAATTTGTAATGTCGAAAATGGGAGCAATTGCATTATACAATGACCGTATCCAAACGAGAGTTCTGCAAGCTATGGGCAGATGTACTAGGTCATTGCAAGACCGGTCTGCTGTCTTTGTTAAGGGGGATGAGCTAGTAGATTTTCTAGCTGATAGTAGGAAGTGGCCTCATTTCCCCCCTGAGTTACAAGCGGAATTACAGTTCAGTGTAGATCAATCTTCTGACGTGACAGAGACCGCAATGCTGGAGAATCTGAACATGTTCCTGCAGAACAGTGCTGACTGGTCTGAAGCGAATAACACAATCTTAAGTGCTGTAAAAAGTTTGAAACAAAAAGAGTTTCCAGAAATGATGGAACTTTCAGAAATCGCGAGTTTTGAAATTGATTATCAAGAATCTATTTGGAATAAGGATGCTTCAAAAGCACTTTCTAATTGTCGTCATATATTAGGTAAATTAACACATCCAAATCTGAGAGGATATAGAGCGTTATGGCATTATCTGGCAGGCTCAGCAGCAGGACAGCTATCAGGAACTGAAAACGATGCCTATCACAAAGCATCATTAGAGCATTTTCTAGAAGCGAAAAAGGCAGCACCAATTATTTCTTGGCTTAATTCTTTAGCAATTGATACGAGTGCCCATCAGGATCCTCAAAATGAATTTCAAGACCCTGAAACTCAATTTCAAGTTGATGCAATCGAGCGTCTTTTTACATCTATGGGCACTGCAACAAATAGAAAATTTGAAACTACTGTTTTTAAAATATCTAAAGGATTAGCATCCGCCAACACCTTTGAGCAAGCTCAAGTTGAATTAGGTGAGCTTTTAGGATTTACTGCAGGCAACGATGAGAGAGACGCGTCACCAGATCCTTGGTGGTTCGGTGCTAAGGTTGGAATAGTTTTTGAGACCCACGCAAATGCCGATCGTTCTGTGGTTTTAGGGGCAACTAAATCTCGTCAAGCCTCGACACATTCAGAATGGTTAAAGATGTACGAAGAATCCGCCAATGGTAAAACAATAACGCCAATACTGCTAACCCCGTCGACCGTAGCTGGGAGTGGTGCAGCACCAACCTTAAAGAGCGTACTTTACTGGGAGTTGGAGCAGTTTATGGCATGGGTACAGCGAGTTATAAATGTTATGCGGGAATTAAAGGGTGAATTCCCAGGTGAGGGAGATTTAGTTTGGAAGGAAACAGCAGCCGTTCGACTTGAAAATGAGAAACTAACAATTAGAGGTCTTATAGGATCTCTTCCGCTTGCCTTAGAGGCAATGAAGATAGTGTAACGGAGATTGCCATTAAAGCTGAAACACATGTCAACAAAATGCTCCATCGCACGAGAAGCGGTAATTGTTGGTCGACAATAAAGTTGTTAACTGTCTAATAGGCTTGTGCTTTAGCATCCAATTATGAAACAAAAAAGTTGTTAAAAAATCTAATAGTCACGAAACCTATATCGACTAAAAAAAAGGAGCTTTGAGTTCAATCGATACTTACTGATTGAAGTGCTTTTTATTTGTTCAAAGGGTAAGTTAAACCTAAAAAAAGCTATGACTGCAATCTTTTAGGTAGAGCCGTCATTCGACTGAGTTAGGTTGGAAAATAGGAACCTTAAAACTAGTTTTTCCGAGCTGCCGCTTCTACCAAATATCATCTAAATTTTGGAGCAGAATTGAATATTCACTTACTTAAAATGATAGTTTGTCTAAGCTTTTAAACATATTATCAATGTAAGCCATCGCATACTGTGACATTACGTTAATGTCGTCCAACTCAATCTCCCCACTGCAACTACCTGCCTCTATTGCTTCCAATAGAGAATGAGCGCGACCTGCGTTCTCTGCAATGTTTTCTATAATAGCTTCCATAATAATCTCCTCTAAATAAGGAAAGCTTAGCATCGACGAACGGTCTAGGTAACTGTACATAGGAATGGATACCGACAACAGGCTATGGCAGTTTTAGTGAAGCAAAGCACTGTATCAATGATTATATTATTGGTTATTACAGTGAAATTAGGCCGCATTCATATAACGGTGGACTGACCCCGAATGAATCGGAATATCGGTATTGGAAATAATATAAACCCGTGGCCAAAATGACTTGACCATATATGGACACCTTAGCTTTCGCAAGTGCTAATAAATGATCGGTTCACTACCATATATTCGGCGTCTAGTTGAGCTTTAGCGCCCGCGCCATGATGTAAATCCGCCCCTTACCGCCTTATCACTTCATCGGCATTTGATGCCATGGTCAAGCCAGGTTTCAGTAAGGAAGGTTATCCGTTTATTTATCAGTGAATGCAAACTCGCTTACTTGTTAAAAC
>CAJQOP010000116.1 GCA_905479945.1 uncultured Glaciecola sp.
CACCCTTCAATGGTTTATCTAGTAACTTTCTGAGCCAATGTTGCAATTTAGGGAGTTCGCGTAAGCAGCCATATACCATTTCTTGCAGCCAAGCATTGTTATTTCCTTCATGCCGCTCGAAGACCTTTGGCATGACTTCTCGTGATGATTTTCCGTTCTCAAGTATTTGATATAGAACCCAAGCTGCATCTGCTCGCAGGTGAGGCTTATGACTTAATCTGTATGGGCTGGGCCCTTTGTCTCTTGTCTTTGTGTTACTTGCTTGGTACGCGCTTTTTTGTTTCATGATAATTTTTGCTTCATCATATTTATAATATTCATTGTGTTTTTTTTCATTATGACTGCTGGCGGGTTGAAGGCTGGCGGATTGAAGGCTGGTTGAATAACTGCTCGCCAACACAAAACATGTCAGGCTTGCCATTAATAACATCTTTAACAGCTTGCGCTTTTTTACCCGGTATTTGAATAGTTTTCAGCAGCACGTTGTGCTCTCCCGTAGCGACTTCTATGCCGTTTTTATCAACATTGACAATAGTGCCCGGCGTTGATTCTTGCAAAGACTCTAAAATTTCAACTTCCCAAACTTTAATTGAAGCCTCATTGTGCGTGAACCAAACCACAGGCCACGGGTTAAAAGCTCTTACATTTCGAGCCAACTGCTGTGCACTTAATGTCCAATCGATGAACGCTTCTTCTTTCGAAAGCTTTTTTGCATAAGTGGCTTCATTATCAGACTGTGGAGTTGGTGTAAGATTTTCCAAATTCTCCAGAGTTTCAACTAAGGCTGCAGGACCAAGCTCTGCCAAATCCTCATATAAGCATGCGCTAGTTGCTGCGCCAGTAATTACCATACTTTTTTCAAGCAGCACATCGCCGGTATCTAACCCTTCGTCCATTTGCATGATACTAACGCCAGTGAATTTGTCGCCAGCCCAAATTGCGCGTTGGATTGGAGCAGCGCCACGCCAATTAGGTAGCAGTGAACCATGCACATTTAAACAACCTAATTTGGGTATATCTAGCACTACTTTGGGGAGTATGAGGCCATATGCTACCACTATCATAATGTCAGCGTTTAAGGCTGCTAGTACTTCTTGTGCTTCAGGATCTTTTAGTGACGCAGGCTGATATACCGGTGTTTGATGTTCCACAGCCATCACTTTTACGGCGCTCGGCATTAATTTTTTGCCACGGCCAGCCGGGCGATCGGGCTGTGTATAAACTGCAACCACATTATGATCACTTTTATACAAGGCGCTAAGATGCTTAGCCGCGAACTCTGGGGTGCCTGCAAAAATAATATTCAATGAATTTGCCAATCTATGGTTTTCCTCATTTAGTCTCTTGCTGCTAGCTTTGCTTCTTTTTCTAATTTCTTCTTGATCCGATTGCGCTTTAAAGGGGATAAATAGTCTACAAGTAGCTTCCCTTTTAAATGATCAAGCTCATGTTGAATACAAATTGCGAGCAAACCATCCGCCTCTAATTCAAAAGACTTACCGTCTCTATCAAGCGCGGTCACAGTTACTTTTTCTGCTCTATCAACATTTGCGTAGTTGTTGGGAACCGACAAGCAACCTTCTTCACTTACGGTTGAACCCTCCATTTTGGTAATATTAGGATTAATAAAAACCCGAGGTTCATTTTGTTCTTCAGATACATCCATCACAACAACACACTTGTGTACATCAATTTGTGACGCTGCTAATCCAATACCTTTTTCGTCTTTCATGGTATCAAACATGTCGTCTACAAGCGTCTGGATTTCTTTATTCACTTCCTCTACAGGCGTTGCTACAGTGCGTAGTCTCTCGTCTGGAAAGGTTAATACAGTTCTTACCGTCATTACTAAAACCACCCACCTAGTCAGTATTAAAAAATATACTATTCATGCAGAATAGTTATTTAAACCTTGCTCATATTGTCTATTCTACCGCATAAGCCAAAGTCTGTAGACTAGATATGGGGTTAATTTTTTTAAAAATAAACCGATAACTAATAATATGGACCTAAATTTTCACTGTCTGTGGCGAAACTAGCCCGAAGTACAGGCGACTGACAAGAATATCAAGAGTAGTATAAGAATGACTATGATCAAAAAAATATCGATGCTAAGCCTTATTATATTTGGAGTGTTTTTGCTAAGTGTCAAATCAGCATTGGCCGATATCATTAATATTAGGACTGATGCTCCACAAACTTATGTGGTCAAAAAAGACGACACATTGTGGGATATTTCAAATTTGTTTCTTGACCAACCTTGGTTATGGCCTGAGTTGTGGAGAAATAACACACAGATCGAAAACCCGCATTTAATCTATCCGGGTGATGTATTGCGTCTGCGTTACGTAGATGGTCAACCTGTGATGGAGTTAGCTAGAGACAAAAAGTCTATTTCACTATCGCCTGAATCAGTTACCAAAGTGAAGCCTTCTCCGATAGGCGTGCTGCCTTGGAAGGTCTTAGGTCCATACTTTAAGAACGACAGCATTATAGATGTTGAAGAGTATAAAGTACTACCGAAACTGCTTGGCGACAGTGAGGGCACGACTACATTTGTAAAACGTGACTTTGTACTTAGTCACAAGCCGGTGGACACTAGCCAAAATTACGAAATTATTCGTAAACTTAAACTGTTAAAAAACCATGAAGGCAATGTAATAGGCTATCAGGTGAAAAACGTTGGCGAAGTTGAGTTGATGGACTCAAACGCCGGTAAACAACAAATTGTTCGAGTTGTGCACAGCAACCGTGAAGCGCGTCCTGGAGACAAGTTACGTCCTGTTACAAGCATGGATGGCTCCGATTTAGTGCTCAAAGCAGCGACAACTCAAATGGGCCGTATTATTGCAAATATTGAAGAGCGGTCTCTTATTAGTAAACGCGATGTGGTAGTTATTGATCTGGGCTCTGCCGAGGTCGACCCTGGCATGGTGTTGGGTATTTACGCTCAAGGGCCAGCTATTCATGACGGCGAAAAATTAAGGTATGAGCACAAGAAAAGCGCGATGAAAGAGTTACTTATCCCGGGTGAGCGTATTGAACAACCTGCATTTAAAATTGGCGAGCTAGTGGTATTTAAAACCTTTGATAATGCGAGTTATGCTTGGGTCACGAAGGCGTCAAAACATATGAAAGGTGGGGAGTTCTTAGGGCAACCCTAAAAATTCCACTGCAATTGCTTTTTAAATGAAAACAAGTAGCTAAGGCTACTTGTTTTGTTTTAAGCCTAAGTAATTCGTAGTAAGCGATTCATAACGATTTAAAATACAACATAAACCAAGGAAGGTTTGCATGATCACTTTACAAGAGGATGTCCGCTATTGGCTGGCATTAACGGTAGTACCAAATATTGGTATTCAAACATTGTTAAAAACAGCGCAAGCAACACGCAGTAGCCTTTCAAGTTTGCGAAATTTAAGTGCTAGCAAACTTGAAGCAATAGGCTGGAAACCAGATCAAATAGCTTGTCTGCAAGAGCCCCATCCATTCACAATGAAATGCATGAACTGGACAAGTTCAGGCCCTAATCGTTACATTATTACTTATGATTGTGATGAGTACCCCTCGTTACTTAAACAAA
This sequence comes from uncultured Glaciecola sp., assembly GCA_905479945.1. Lineage (GTDB taxonomy): Bacteria > Pseudomonadota > Gammaproteobacteria > Enterobacterales > Alteromonadaceae > Glaciecola. The sequence goes on from CAJQOP010000116.1 coordinate 3,584, forward strand.
TTGCACAAGCGCCTTTGATGTTATTTTGTGAGGGTGATTATCGTTTGCTGCTTATGCCTCAACTAGCTGTTGTGGGTAGCAGAGGTCCAACGCATTCTGGGTTGATTAACACCCAGGCGATGATTACCGACTTGCTAATGCAATCTGATGTTGTGATAACCAGTGGGCTAGCGCTTGGTATCGATGCGCAAAGTCATCAGACAGCCTTAGATCTGTCAGCAAGTACGATTGGTGTTTTGGGCAATGGTATTGATGTTGTTTATCCAAAACGGCATGCCAATTTATATGACCGGATAAGAAAAAGCGGGCTATTGGTCAGTGAGTTTCCTCCAAGTGTCATGCCTTCACCAAAATTATTCCCTCGGCGAAATCGTATAATTAGTGGCCTAAGCTTAGGCACGCTAGTAGCAGAAGCAAAAATTAAAAGTGGCTCATTGATTACCGCAAAGTATGCGCTTGAGCAAGGTCGAGAGGTGTTTTCTGTGCCTAGTAACATCAACAACAAAGAAGCTAGCGGGTGTCATTGGCTAATAAAGCAAGGCGCAAAGCTGACTGAGAATGCCCAAGATATCCTCGAGGAACTGCCTTTGTTGTTCTCAAAAGCGACACAAAAACAAGCCCCTGAAAAAAAATTAAAACAAGTCTTGGCAACAACAGCATTGTTAGATAATGTAGACCAGATACCTGCTCACATTAGTCGCGTTGACAGCATTAAAACAGTGTCGTTCAACCACACAGGCAGTGGGCAAGAAGGTGAGTCATCGCTGGTGTTACACGCAGTCGATTATGATGTCACACCAATAGATGTTATTGCTAAGCGCACCGGCGAGTCGATTTCGACTTTGCTTATCCAGTTATTAGAATATGAGTTGCGCGGGTTTGTAACCTCAACTTCTGAAGGTTACCTTAAATTGAGGGGCTAATTATGTTTGATATCCTCATGTACTTGTTTGAAAATTTAGTACACAGTGAGAGCGAGTTTAGAGTTGATCACGATGAGCTAACCGATGAGTTAATTCGTGCTGGTTTTCATCACGACGAAATATATAAAGCACTGGCTTGGGTTGAAAAGCTAGCAGCGTTGCAAGAAACCGACGCAACACCATATCTTTCCAGAGTGACTGTTCCAAATAGTACTCGCGTATACACACCAGAAGAACAAACGCGCCTTGATGTTCAATGCAGAGGCTTCTTGATTTTTCTTGAGCAGGTAAAGGTGCTCGATATTAGTACTAGAGAAATGGTCATCGACCGCACCATGGAAATCGACTCAGCTGAGTTTTGTCTCGAAGATTTGAAGTGGGTTATTTTGATGGTGCTGTTCAATGTCCCAGGCAAAGAGTGGGCCTACGAGCAAATGGAAGATTTATTGTTTGAAGTTCAGGAAGGTCCACTTCACTGATCATGGCAAAAATCGATCATACTCTATTCTCCGCCGATCAACATGCCCTAGATGAAGCCTATGGTAAATGTCCCGAATGTGACGGGCAGCTTGTTATAAAACATGCAAATAAGTCATCATTTTTGGCTTGTCAAAACTATCCTACGTGCAAACATACGCAACATCTGCAAAAGAATGACGTCACCATCGTGAAAGTGATGGACGGAGCAAACTGTCCCGAGTGTAAGCAAGTTTTAGCCGTCAAAAAAGGCCGTTATGGTATGTTCATTGGCTGCACGGGTTTCCCTGATTGTCACTTTATTGCTACCAGAGATATGGTAAGCAAAGACGGCATGGTAAAAACCAATACAAGTAACGACGAAGATCATAATGGTGAGCCAACTCCGCTTAAGCTAAGTTGCCCTAAATGCAGTAAAGGTGGATTAGTAAAACGTCAAAATAAATTCGGCAAACACTTTTACGCATGCGATGACTTTCCGACGTGCAAGTATATGCTCAACTCCATACCTGTCGATTGCGCTTGTGAAGCTTGCGGCTGGAAAGTGATGCTGAAAGTAGACAAAAACGATCCTGAAAAAGGATTAATTTGTCCGCAAGTGAACTGTCAGCATAAACAAATACTATAATACTTTTTATCAATTTCTATTAAGGTAACTTCATGCAGAAGTTTGAGCATGCTTTTCATCATCACCAGTGCTTTGCTTATCCTACAGAAGCAGTTTTTGGTTTGGGTTGCGATCCACTTTCTGAAACGGCTATGTTAGAAATTCTGCGGCTAAAGTCTCGGCCTGTAGAAAAGGGCGTCATTTTAATTGCAGCAAATTTTGCTCAATTAAAACCTTTCGTACAAGTCGATAAGCTACCCGCACTGAGTCAACAAAAAGCTTTTGATTCTTGGCCGGGTCCGTTTACCTGGCTCATGCCCAAAAGTCGTTTAACACCTGATTGGGTGAGCGGTGATTCTGACCTTGTTGCTGTGAGAGTCACGGATCATCCATTAGTCAAAGAAATGTGCGAAAGAGTGAATAGCCCGATCGTATCAACTAGCGCTAACCCAGCTAGTTTAGACCCTGCACGTTCATGCGAACAAGTTAGGGCGTATTTTGGTGATGACTTCCTTGTTATTGATGGCGTTTTAGGCGAGCAACAAACTCCAAGTACGATTATTAATGGACTCACGCTCGAAACCTTGCGAGCATAGCATTTGATCTTTTACACAATAATGGTTCCGGCCCTATGATAAGTCAGCAACAAATCGATGAAGTAAAAGCGTTTTTACTTAAACTTCAAGACAATATATGCCAAACATTAGAGCTAGCTGACGGGAAGGGCATCTTCCATCAGGATGAGTGGGTAAGAGAAGAAGGTGGAGGCGGTCGCTCCAGAGTAATGACTAATGGCGCAGCTATTGAGCAAGGTGGTGTTAATTTTTCACATGTTTTTGGTGAGAAAATGCCAGCTTCGGCAACGGCTTCTCGTCCAGAACTAGCAGGCCGACATTTTCAAGCGATGGGAGTCTCGTTAGTTATCCATCCGCATAATCCTTATGCTCCGACTTCACACGCAAATGTAAGATTTTTTATTGCAGAAAAAGAGGGTGCAGAACCGATTTGGTGGTTTGGCGGTGGTTTTGATTTAACGCCTTCGTTTGCATTTAAAGAAGATTGTGTTCACTGGCATAAAGTGAGTAAGGCAATATGTGACCCATATGGCTCTGATGTGTATGCAAACTATAAAAAATGGTGTGATGATTATTTCTATTTAAAGCACCGAGATGAAACGCGCGGTATTGGTGGTTTATTTTTTGATGATTTAAATGAACAAGGTTTTGAAACTAGCTTCAATTTCATGAAGGATGTTGGTGACGGCTTTTTAGATGCTTACGTGCCTATTCTTGAGAACCGCAAAAATACCTCATTCACCCAGAAAGAAAGAGACTTTCAGTTATATCGTCGAGGTCGTTATGTTGAGTTTAATCTCGTTTATGATCGCGGCACTTTGTTTGGGTTGCAAACTGGGGGACGAACTGAATCTATCTTAATGTCACTGCCACCCCTAGCTCGTTGGGAATATAATTATCAACCTTCGCCTGATTCTCCTGAGGGTGAAATTCAAGCCTTCTTAAAACCAAGAGATTGGTTGAACGAATAGCTTCTCACTCCATTCTCTTAATTCATGCTCTTAGTCCATGAACTTATGCGATTCAAGTCAATTATGCCTTTTGCACTTTATATAATTGACTTGGATCAAGCTCACGCTTGCGAAAATTAAAGTTAATTCAAAAGCTTAATCCAGATCAACGTTTTTAATTTTTCTCGCATTAGGATAAGCGCCATTCAAGGCGTCTGCCTAAAAGTTTTCTGACAACTTATAACTTAAACGAGAACAAATATGAAAAGCTCATTCACAAAAACACGAATTGCAGGTCGGGTATTGCAAGGTCTAGTAATAACTAGTTTGGCGTTTGCAGGGCATGCAATGGCACACGAAAAAGGTGACATTGTTGTTCGGGGTGGTTTCACGAATGTATCTCCTAATGATGATGCATCAAATATTCTTGCCGGTGGCGCTGATTTAGGTGTCAGTTTAACTGTTGATAGCAACACACAAATAGGCTTAAACTTTGCTTATTTTGTTACCAACAACATCAATATTGAAGTGCTAGCAGCGACGCCTTTTACACATGACGTCAACTTTAGTGTGGCAGATCCACTTGGCACAGGCACAAAGCTTGGTGAGGTTAGTCATTTACCTCCTTCAGTTACTGCTAACTATTATTTTTTTGATGCATCTTCAGCCTTTCAACCTTATGTAGGTGCAGGGCTTAATTTTACAATTTTCTTTGATGAAGAGTTCACCAGTTCAAATGCAAACGCGGGTTTATCTGATCTAGACTTGGACAATTCGTTTGGCTTCACTGCCCAGCTTGGTGCAGATTACAAAATTGATGATACATGGCATCTTAATGCATCAGTTCGCTGGATTGACATTGATACAGAAGCTAACTTCAAAGTAGGCGAAGCGGCGGGCGAGGTAAGTGACATTCAAATAGACCCAGCAGTATTCACGGTTTCTTTAGGCTATACGTTCTAAATTAGTAAAACCCATGGTAAGCGCCGCTAATGCTCTACTTCTTTTAAACCTGCTGTGGATTACTAGAATTAGAGCATTGCATTTTCTGTTACTGGATAGATTCAATTTAAGGTATGCTTTAGTTACCTTTATTTAGTTATAAGCTTTATACCCTTGTCACATATCACCTCGTCTAATAAAAAACTTGCTGTTTTTGGCAACCCTATTGCGCAAAGTAAGTCCCCCATCATCCATCAAATGTTTGCAGCTCAATTCGATATTGAAATTAGTTACGAGCGGATTCTAGGCAATGAAAATACATTTACTGCCCAATTGGATGCATTTTTTGCTGATAACAATGCGGTCGGCGCGAATATTACGATGCCCTTCAAGGAAAAAGCTGCCAGTTGGGCAACTGAAAAGGCAAGTGCGGTAAAACAAGCTGGTGCAGCGAATACACTGATCCGAAACGAGCGGGGGTTTCGCGCGGAAACCACAGACGGCAAAGGCTTAGTTTCAGATTTGGCGCGCAATGGTGTGCACTTAAAGAATAAGCGGATTCTATTGATAGGAGCTGGTGGTGCGGCCCGCGGAGCAATCGCTGCTTTGTTGACAGAGCAACCTGAACATATCTTTATTACCAATCGCAGCGAGGAAAACGCAAAACGCTTAGTGTCTATTGCGGATGATGAGCGGGTAAGCGCAGTTATTGAAGGGGAAAGCGATAAACTGCAAGTGAGTGTCATTATAAATGCAACATCACTTAGTTTAAGCGGAAAAGTACCGGCTATTTCTGATGCCGTTTTCGCAAACCAACCGGCGGTCTATGACATGGTATACCAGGACTCGGATACTGCGTTTATCACTAAGGCAAAATCACTTGGATGTGAAAAGTCCATCGATGGCCTTGGCATGTTAGTAGGTCAGGCCGCTGAGAGTTTTTACCTATGGTTCGGTGTTCGCCCTGATCCAGAGCCAGTATTGGCATATCTCCGAAAGGAATTAGTGCAATCATAGGCGAATGCTAATTGCTGTCCTCAAGATACTCTCGACTCAATTCAACATAATTGATTGCGCTTTGTTTCAAAAATGCGCTTTCGCTATCTTTTAAAGGTCGCTTCTTTATCGCAGGGTTTCCAACATACAAGTAACCACTTTCCAGTGTTTTGTTCGGAGCGACTAAGGCACCCGCAGCAATAAATACGTCATCTTGCACTACAGCACCGTCCATAATGATCGCACCCATACCGACTAATATTCTACTACCCAAGGTACAGCCGTGCAGCATACATTTATGCCCAACAGTAACATCGTCGCCAATAATTAGCGGAAAGCCTTCGGGGTTTTGTGCCGATTTACGGGTGACATGCAGCACTGAACCGTCTTGAACATTGGTGCGTTCTCCAATACGGATGACGTTTACATCCCCACGCGCAGCCACCAATGGCCAAATACTGCTTTGCTCACCTATTTGAATATCACCTACTAAAACTGCGCTTTCATCTATATAAGCGGAGTTGCTTAGCTGCGGTGAGATACCTCGGTATTCTCTAACTGTCATTGTGCTACCTTTTAAAAAATTGTCTTTGTTAATCGATATAGTACAGACCTTATAGGATCCTAGTTGCTAAGCTAGGAAACTGCTAGCCATATTCCTACCATTGCTAAAAGACTCCCGGCAATTCGATTTAGGTAAACTACATTATTACCCTTGCTTAACATCGACTTCAAGCCCTTGCCACCCGATGCGTATATACACATACAAATAACTTCGCTTATCATGATAATACTAAGTAGAACGATAAACTGAGTTGTAATGGATTTATCTACAGAAATGAAAGGTGGTAGTATTGATACCATGAATGCCCAACCTTTAGGGTTTGCAACAGCGGTTATGTATCCTTGAGAGACCAAGTCTATGTTTGAGATCTGTTGCTTATTAATATGTTGGTTTGATAAATCACTTTTGCTCATCCACATTTTTATACCCAAATACACTAGGTATGCCCCACCAAGTAACTTGAACCATGAAAACAGCATTGGGTAGTTGAGCATTAAGCTTGCAACACCAACAATCGCTAGCACTGCGACAGTTGCTACGCCAAAAACTTCACCGAGCATCATCCACATGGTCTTTCTTATACCAACAGTCATCCCCAGTGTCATCGCTAGAGTCATGCAAAGACCTGGAGTAATAGATATGAAAAGCCATGTTGGTATAAAGACGGCTAAAACCGCTAAATCTGGCATAAACCTCATTTTCAACATGTTTATATATAATTAAAACTATTATCATTAATTCGTACGCAACTTGCATTAACTAAAAGTGGTGAATTTACGATTCATTCAAGATCCTGATTAATACAAGCTACCAAAAGTTCGTTTTTTGACCCTTTCGCTGCAAATATCAGCAAACAGCTACAAAAAGTAAGTTTATTTGAAAAAGGCACTTGAACACTCGTTTTTAATCTGTAGAATGCGCGCTCTGTTCAAGGGATGCAGCCAATAAGGTGTTTGGTGACTCACTTGAAGAGTAGGTTTTAGAGCAGTTTGAATTGGTTTTATCTAGCAACTTCGGTTAAAAATAAATTCAGATTAAATTGCAAAAAAGCTTGACATAAAACAGGATGTAGGTAGTATACGCATCCCGCTTGAGACGGTAGTTTACTTCCCCTCAAGCCGCCAGTGAAATAGAAAGAAGCTGGCAAGTTCTTTAACAATTTATAACAAGACAATCTGTGTGGGCACTCATTAAGAGTGTCGACAACAAAAAACGATTTACAAAAAATTTAATTGAAGAGTTTGATCATGGCTCAGATTGAACGCTGGCGGCAGGCCTAACACATGCAAGTCGAGCGAGAAAGCCCTTCGGGGTGAGCAGAGCGGCGGACGGGTGAGTAACGCGTAGGAATCTACCCAGTAGCGGGGGACAACATGTGGAAACGCATGCTAATACCGCATACGCCCTTCAGGGGAAAGCGTGGGACCTTCGGGCCACGCACTATTGGATGAGCCTGCGTAGGATTAGCTAGTTGGTGAGGTAAAGGCTCACCAAGGCGACGATACTTAGCTGGTCTGAGAGGATGATCAGCCACACTGGAACTGAGACACGGTCCAGACTCCTACGGGAGGCAGCAGTGGGGAATATTGCGCAATGGGGGAAACCCTGACGCAGTCATGCCGCGTGTGTGAAGAAGGCTCTAGGGTCGTAAAGCACTTTCAGCGGGGAGGAAAAGTTGTACGTTAATAGCGTGCAACCGTGACGTTACC
>CAJQOP010000117.1 GCA_905479945.1 uncultured Glaciecola sp.
AATCAATTGGCTTTATTTGGCCTGCCAGTGAGTAGGAATAATTTAATGATGGAGCATACGGAATTCGACGGTAGAAATTAGTGAAGTGTTCGAGTCACTTTCAACTTAGAATTTATTAGTAGACTGACCGCAATTGCCGTGGAACTGCCTTACCTGATCAAGCAAAAAATGCCAGTAACCGGCCTGTTATCAAAATCGATTAAAGGGCGGCATTGTAGTGATAGCAAATATACCCAGTCACTTAAATGAGGAATCCTCGAATTATTACCCCACAAAGTGGAGCGCCGCCTGAGATAAGTCTGTTTGAATAAAAGCCGTTCATCATCATAAGCAAAACTGGTTTGCTCAACAGCGGGAGGCGCTTGTCTTAAATTCTGAATTAAGCAGAAACAGTTGATTAATAGACGAAAAATAACCGACTTTCACTCCCTTAAGAATATGAAATAGACGTCAATATCAAAAATATAAGGCATCATGTATTTTGATTTTAGGAAAACTGACGTTTTATTTTACCTATACTCAGACAATGACTATAGTTAATACGGGTTTAGGTATTTAACCCATAGTTTAGAGCTTTTAACCAAGTCCGCCAAAAATTTTTAGCTTTGGTTTTAAAATAAAAAGATAAAACAAAATAAAAAGTTTTGGCTAAGTGCTTAATCGGAAATTAATTATTTTTAATTCCCGCACTAACCATAGCCGAGACGTTAGCACCAATGCAGCAGTAACTTAAAAGGGCAATAATATGAAACGATTTACAATTTTAATTTTAATTTTCTTTACTTGCTTCACGACATATGCACAAGTAAAAGTTAATCCTAAAGGACAGTTCTTTAACTATAACGGAACCCAAATTTATTATGAAGATACTGGTACTGGAGAACCCCTTTTGTTACTCCATAATTTTTTTAATACTGCTGACTCGTGGAAACCATATGTAGAAGCTTACTCAAAGCAATTTAGAACGATTGCAATAGATATGATGGGGCATGGACGTTCAGATATTTATAATAAAGACGATTCAACTTTTAGACATGGGGAATATGCAAAAATGATTTTTGCATTGTTGGACTCTTTAAAATTAGATAAAGTGAACGGAATTGGAGGCAGTAGCGGAGGCTCCACACTACTTTATCTAAACGTCATGCAGCCCGAACGATTTAAACCGGTGATTACTGTAGGGGGGCATCTCTACTATAGCAAACAAGCCCGGGAAGTGATTTCAAAATTAGGAAGGGATCAGTTTAGGGAATGGGCTAAAAACTGGGGCCAAAGCCCTGAAAAACAAGAGTATTTGGCAGAAATGTTTTGGGAAATGCGGAACTTTTCCGAAGGAGAACCCTCTTTTACTCCGGATAAATTGAATATCATCCAGGCAAAGTGGTTGGTGGTATTGGGAGATAATGATTTTGCCATTCCGATATCACATGCTTTGGAAATGCATCAGGGCATACCCAACAGTCGACTTTGGATCGTGCCTAATGGCAACCATTTACCGTATTTGGAGTCTGAAATACAGCCCGAATTTTTAAGGGTTTCGATGGAGTTTTTAGCTGGGAAATGGGATTGATGAATAATGCACAGGTGCTAATCGAATAGACGGGGGACGACCTAAAAGGCGCCACTTCGCCTCTCACCGCATTAGCCAGTGTGTGGCTGGTTTTTTTGAGCGCTTGGGCCTATTTAGGCAGGGAGGGTGACAATGATTACCTGGCTTTGGATGGGCCGGAAGACTATCCGATGTTGCAAATTCACGAGTATTCAATAACCTTCTGTATCACTACAGATAAACAGCAAGGACGAAAGGTCTTTACCTTGCAAACCATTGCACCTAAGGCAGAACAGGGGCTTTCGTCAGGCTGTGCCGTTATATTACACGCTCTGGTGGACTGGCCGCTTTGGAAGTACAGCAGATGATCAAATTTTCGAATGTTCAGGATTGTTTGTGGAACAAACTTCTCACATAATTTTGAACGGCGTACGTCTCCTTCACGCCCTGAGTCATTCAACAAGTATTTGATGCCGCCAATAAAGGAGAATTTCTCGCCTCTAGTGCTTTTAAATATTTGGACTCATCATAAGGCGTTTTGCTCCTAACGACTTAACCACTGAATGTTGATTGAGTATAAATGATTGATGAAGAGCCACGTTATTCAGAGTACAGCTAAAACGAACTAAAATGTGTTTTAAGAAACCTAGATGAAGAGAGATTTCCAGAACGTGATGCTCAACTCAGGAGCCTAGTTTCAGAGGAATCAAGAATATTAAACAACGAACGTGGAAACCAAATTGCGAAAGCTCGGGATTTTCTAGAGAAAGGTTTAGATGGAGAGAATACGCTTCTCTTTACTAACAGCAGTAGTGATGTCATGTGGAAATTGCAAATGTCAGTCTTCATTGATTAACATCAAACGAGCGCGCCCAACTGCAAAGCAAAGCACAAGAATAAGAAATAATCCAACAAAAAAACCATGAATTCTAGTCTCTAACAATGCTATAAATGTTGCAAACATAAACGTTAATTCAACAAAATAAAAAAACTTTCCAATCTTTAAACTTAAATATTTATGAGAGGTAGTTTTAATTACAATCCATGATGCTAAAACGCCAATAAAAAGACATAAGATTGAGATTATCAACGAGTTTGAGATGAATGCACTTTCTTTCAAAAAATAGAAAGCTAAAAGAACAGGGACGACAACAGCTGTTTGTGTCCGAGTAATATGCATTAGCGCATCATCTTTACTAATCTTTTCTATTTTTCTCATCCCAAAGCAATGCCTGTATAGCCTCAGAAATAATTATGTTAACTGAAGTAACAACTTTATTTTTCTGAGGGACTTTTTCAAAGAAGTCACTGTAAGCACTTGTAGTTGCCTGAACTACAGTGCCGCTCCGTAGAGACTGATTTTTAAGATCAGTACATAGAGAGTGCTCAAGTTCTGTATTATCTATTGCGTTTTAAACACCGAAACTAACGCCCGTTGCCAATGAGTCATACTTTACCGCTTTAAGCATATTTTTAGTTACAGCTTTTTGATTTGACCTATATTCTCCAATCATATGCCCCATTAGCATACTATAAGTTGCCCTTTTTTGCCTGATCAACTCGGCATTAAATATGGCAAAAGCCGTCATACGCAAGTCAAACCTGTATGAGTAGAATGTGCCAAAAGCCGACATAAGGTTCTAGTCTAGAAAAGGCTTAAATCGACCTAAAGCTGACGTTAGAAAATTCGAACTATCAGACTATATTGAGCGAAGAATCATCATACGATTAATCAAACTTGGCCTCAGATCAGTCTGTTTAAATAAAAGTAATATTCAAAACTGGTTTGCACAACTTCAGGAGCCGCTTGTCGACTTGAATATCGGCGTGTGTGAGCAAATCTGTTGTTAAAAATAGAGGGGGTTGTGTCAGGGTTCATTTTATAGCCCTTGAGTGGTTTCGTGTTTTGTCTAGATTACGAACATTTTACCATAATAAGGCTATTTATATTATTCAGTTAGTTATGCTGAATTTGGCGTTCAAGTTGAACTCTGAAACTTGAGTCTCTAATACAAATCCATTTGATACCCATACAGAAATCTAGTGTACCATACCATCATGTTGATAAACTCATCAGCTCCATGATGAAGACGATAAAGACGATGATGATGAAGACGATGATAGCACAACATCGCGTCGCTCGGCGGTGCTTC
>CAJQOP010000118.1 GCA_905479945.1 uncultured Glaciecola sp.
TACCACCTGACTCCATTTCGAACTCAGAAGTGAAACGTATTAGCGGCGATGGTAGTGTGGGGTTTCCCCATGTGAGAGTAGCACACCGTCAGGCTCCCATTTAAGAACCCGTCCTCGTGACGGGTTTTTTCTTTCTAGACCTTAAGAAAACTTCAGTAGAGCGGGCTGCGTAGTTAGTTAAAGACGACTCAACGCAGGCATAATTGATATAACACAAGCATAATTATTTTTAATCTTTTTAAAGTCCATTTGAACGCTTTAAAAGTTCACTTAGTCTAGTTTGAGTTGATCGCAATACCTTCCCCTTATAATCTCAAATGTGAATATAAAGTAAACGTAACGTAAATGCGTGTTAACGTATAACGAAACAGGTTTTCAGATAACTAAATAGTTATATAGGGATGAACAATGAAAGGTAGTACACAACAATTCAAATTAAAAAGACTAGTGCTGATTACAGGACTAGTTTTCGGAATGGCGGCATGTGATGACGACAGTCTTGCTCCTCCTCCGTCTCCACCTGCTGAGAACAATGCACCAGTAATAGTGAGCACAGCAGTAGCAACCGCAGATGAAGATCAAGCATACACTTATACTTTTTCAGCGACAGATGCTGATGCAGATACACTGACATTTGCTTCAACAACGTTACCATCGTGGTTAACATTTGATGTTGCTACCGGTGTACTTGCGGGCACACCAGCCGCTGCAGATGTTGGTAGCCATGATGTTGTCTTAACCGTAACCGATGGTGAAGATACGGCCACTGAATCATTTACAATTGTTGTAACAGCCGCACCAGACCAAGTGGCTCCTACTTTTACTAGTACTGGAATTGTGACGGGTATGGTTGGTTCTGCTTATTCTTACACAGCGACCGCAGAAGATGAAAATTTTGATGATTTAACTTTCTCTGCTACAACCGTGCCAGCTTGGGCTGCGTTTGATGCAGATACTGCTATTCTGAGTGGTACGCCGGATATGGCAGGTGATTACGACGTTGAATTAATGGTCAGTGATGGAACTGATGCAGCTACGCAAATGTTTACTATTGCTGTAACCGCAGCGAATGTAGAAACGGTGGAACTTACCGTATTTGAAAATGTTGAGTTACCTGAATGGGCGGCTTGGACAGACGATGGAGGCCCAACCTCTATATTTACAGTTCCAGGCGATGCTGAACGTGACCAAGCTATGAAGTTTGGTCCACTAACTAAACCTAGTGTAGCTGGCTTTATTGCGCGCGCAGGCGGAAGCAGTACCGCTGTAAATGGTGTACCTTTCGATGCTTCTGGTATCGTGTCCAATGGTCAGATTTCATTCGAGTTACAACTACTTGCAGATACAACTGCGCCTAATAATGGTTGGTTCTTTAAGGTTGAGTCTGGTAGCGGTGCGAACGCAGTTGAAGTTCAGTTATCAAGCAGTGTTGAAGGTCATTCAGCACCAGCATTGAACACTTGGCAGACATATACCTTCCCACTTTCATCGCTTAGCGGCGGTAGCTTAAATTTTGGTGGAATAGACCTTTTTATGGTTTTTCCAAGCTATAATGAAGCGGCTGGTGCAGAATACTTGATCGATAACTTCAAAATAGTAAGTGTGGAAGGCGGCGGCGGCGGCGGTGGCGGCACTGGTGGCACTAACTTGATAACCAATGGTGATTTCGAGGATGGACTTACTGGATGGAAGAGTGACGTCGGTTCAGTAGTAGTAGAAGACGGAAACAACGTGTTTGAGGCTATTATAGAGACTGCTACAGGAAACGTTTTTGACATTAATCAAAGCAATATATTCGATATTACTGAAGGCGAAACATATACCTTCTCTTTCAGAGCTAGAGCGTCTGTAGCACGTACTATCGTTGCTGGTTTAGGTCTTAATGGTGGTGATTTCACTAATATATCTGAAACTGTTTCACTAACAACTGAATGGCAAACGTTTACCAAAGACATCGTAGCTGTAGGAATTGGCGGTGTTGGTAGTCGTGTATTGATAGATATGGGAGTAGGCGTCGGTAATGTTTATGTCGATGACGTTAGTGTTGTCGTAACAAATGTTGCTCCAGTCGTTGAACCTGGTGCCGAAGAGTTAACGAATGGTGACTTTGAGGATGGGCTCACTGGATGGAAAAGTGACGTCGGTTCAGTAGTGGTCGAAGATGGTAATAGCATCTTTGAAGCTATTATAGAGACTGCCACAGGAAACGTTTTTGATATTAATCAAAGCAATGTATTCGATATTACGGAAGGCGAAACATATACCTTCTCTTTCAGAGCTAAAGCCTCTGTAGCGCGTACTATTGTTGCTGGTTTAGGTCTTAATGGTGGTGATTTCACTAATATATCTGAAACTGTTTCACTAACAACTGAATGGCAAACGTTTACCAAAGACATCGTAGCTGTAGGAATTGGCGGTGTTGGAAGTCGCGTATTGATAGACATGGGTGTCGAAGTTGGTAATGTTTACCTTGATGATGTAAGCGTTAAATTGACAGATGGCAGCGGCGGTGGCGATGGCGGCGGCGATGGTGGCGGCGAAGAGCCTATTATGAACACCGAAATGGGCTTCAATTTTGAGCCTGCTGGTACTGTTGGTACTTGGACGGTGTTTGAAAATGATTCGAATCCAGCATTAGCGTTTATAGCTAACCCAGATGCAACAGGAGCTAATACTTCAGCGACTGTGGCTCAATTTACAGCGCTTCAAAGCGGTCAAAGGTTTGCAGGAACTGAAACTAAATCTGGCCCGGTATTTACGCTAGATGCATCCAATTCGACTATACGTATCATGGTGTGGAAATCTGTGATTAGTCCTGTTGGTATCAAACTTGCTGTTGGTGCAGCCGCACAAATCGAAATTCTTGTTCCTAACACTGTAACTGATCAGTGGGAAGAACTTGTCTTTGATTTCTCCGGTAATATAGGCGCTGGCGGTACTGTAGGTATCGACACTGTTATTGTATTTCCTGATTTTGACGTGGTTGGCAACGAGCGTACCCAAGACAATGTAATCTATTTTGATAACATTACCTTTAGCGCTAATTAATTAAGCCTTTGCTTGATTAACGATAGTTAGTTTTTTGCTAACCACAGTAGCTAAACCTAATAAAAACCCACCTTAAATGGTGGGTTTTTTATTTCCCAATTAAAATAAATCACCTACTTTAAGCTCCAAGAATACCCTTGCTGAATATTATCACTTCTTCTGTAAGGCTCTGTTTTATAGCTTATCGGTCCTTCTGAATTTAAATGTTGTTTATTGCATACAGAAAGTTTTCTATTAATTACAATGCCTTATGAAATTTTTGAAGGTTTATAATTTTAAGCGTTGCAGAAAGGGAACACATCACACCAAAATTAACTGCCCTACCTCCAATAAATAATATTAACTAAATGAAATACATCAAGAAAATAAAACTGGCACGTAATCTGTAAAGCACATAATGAGTTAACATTGTTTCTCAACAACTTTTAATGTAATTGGAGATTTATCATTATGAATACTAAACGGAATATTTTCTTATCAATGGCAGCATTTGCCTTTACTCTAGCCCTTACATCTACAAGTGCATTTTCTTCTGAAGACTTGTTTAAAAAATTGGACACGAATGCTGATGGCATGATCTCTAAGACTGAAGCAGAAGCTCATGAAGTACTCAACGAGTTATTTGATTCACTAGATATCGATGGCGATGGTTATATTAGTTCTACTGAATTTTCAGTTGCTAATTTAGAGAAATAAGACTCGTCTATTAGCAATCATTGCTTTGATGAGCAAAGTTTAATAAGCCTCAGGGAAGAGGCTTCCTTCTTTTTAGACGCTCTACATTAGCCACTTTATTGCATTTATCAACGCCAATTCTTCATATTGAATGAAGGTGCCTTCTGCTTAGCAACTCCTAAAACATCAATTAATCTTGTCCATGATGCTTTAGCTGAAACAAAATATTAATTTGACCTCTGCTTAGCAGAATTAGCTG
The DNA here is from genome assembly GCA_905479945.1 of uncultured Glaciecola sp. Taxonomy (GTDB): domain Bacteria; phylum Pseudomonadota; class Gammaproteobacteria; order Enterobacterales; family Alteromonadaceae; genus Glaciecola. The sequence continues at coordinate 3,983 of CAJQOP010000118.1, forward strand.
TAAATGATAAGCCTTAGGTGTAGCAACAAATTTTATTTTTCCATCCAGCTAGCTTCACTCAGTTCAGACCTTAGCCATAGATCAAAATCTTCTAGCAAGAAACCGATCAAATCCTGTTTTTTTCGACCTTGATCAAGTAACATTCACCGATCTTAAATTACTGTCAACTAATGGAGTAATTCGAATGGGTGATGAGACTGATTTCAAAGAAGTTTTTAATGGCTGGTACTTTATTGCTATATTGGCCGTATTAGTTGCATTACCGCTCATGCACATCTTGGCAGGTTGGTATGTATTCTTTTTCAGCAAATAACTGTTTTGGGTAACTAAGTGACAATTGAATTAATTAAATCGGCTATAACAACGGTTCCGGACTATCCTAAAAAAGGGATCATGTTTCGAGACGTAACAAGCGTTCTGCAAAATCATGAAGCTTTTACTGCTTGCATTGACCAACTAAAGTCTCAGTTTGCTGGAATGACTTTTGATAAGGTTGTTGGCACTGAAGCGCGAGGGTTCCTTTTTGGTGCTCCTTTAGCTCTGGAAATGGGCGTAGGTTTTGTTCCAGTTAGAAAGCCAGGTAAACTCCCTAGAGAAGTTATTTCTGAGTCATATGACTTGGAATATGGCACGGATATACTTGAAATCCACAAGGACGCTATAGCGCCTGGCGATAAAGTATTGATGATAGATGACCTGCTAGCAACTGGCGGCACAATTGTCGCAACTGCTAATCTGATCCGCCGTTTAGGTGGTATAACGGAGCACGCGGGTTTCGTTATTTCTCTTCCTGAAATTGGTGGAAGTGAGAAGCTAGTTGAACATGGTGTAACGCCATTCAGCTTAGTTGAATTTGAGGGGGAGTAGCTAAATAAATGAGTTATCAAGTTTTAGCAAGGAAATGGCGGCCACAAAAGTTCGCTGAACTCGTCGGGCAAGAGCATGTAGTTAGTGCTATTTCCAACGCGCTTGATAATGACAAACTTCATCATGCTTATTTGTTTACTGGAACGAGAGGCGTTGGTAAAACAACTATTGCACGTATTTTCTCTAAGAGCCTCAATTGTGAAACAG
>CAJQOP010000119.1 GCA_905479945.1 uncultured Glaciecola sp.
GGCTGTAACCGTATAATTGTTGTGTTGCTGAATGGTGTTCCAATTCAGCTGCAAGGTCCGACTCGTAGCCTTCTCGACAGTAAAAAAGCATTGTTTTAACTTCAGCTTCACTGGCATTGCTGCTTTTACTACTATTTACATAATTTGATTGCGGGTAAGTTTGCAAACTCATTACTCCTTAACAACTGCATACATCGTGAATATCCAACCTAATATCATTAGAGCCCCGCCAATAGGCGTTATGACGCCTACAAAGGTAAATCCCAACAAGGCAATTGCGTACAATGAAAACGAAAAAAATAAAACACCCAGTGCTATACAATTCACAGCCCAAAATAGCACTTTACGAGGAAACAACGAATATAGAATCCCTAGTGCAATCAAGCCTAAACCATGTATAAGTTGGTATTTGACCCCAGTTTGCAAAATACCTAATTGATAAACATTTAGGCTGTCTTTAAGGCCATGAGCCGCAAATGCACCCAACATAATTCCTAGGCATAAATATAATGCGCCTAGCAAAATGGCAATTTTGGTTTCTCTGTTCATCGTTGCAACGCGCCCCATGTTGTTGCTCGCCTTAGTGTCCATGTTCATCCTCTATTTGAGCCAACATCCAGTCGATAAACATTTGTATTTTGCTGACTTCGGACTGCCCTGGGTGGCATACCAAATAAAACGAGTCCTTACTCTCTATACTTTCTTCGAACGGACAAATGAGCCTCCCAGAGTCAATCTCAGGCTTTGCTAGCATAATATTCGACAAGGCAATACCTTGACCCAAGGCTGCGGCTTGCAGAACTAGCATAGTATGACTGAACATCGGACCTTGATTAACATTCACCTGCTTGACATCGAAATGCTTTAACCAATTTTTCCATGCCGTTCTTGAACTATCATGCAATAAAACATGCTTTTTTAAATCGCTTAAACTGTCTAAAGGTTTATTTTGTTGGAAAAGTAATGGGCTGCACATTGGGGTTAAGTACTCGGAATTCAGCTTAATCGCTTCAACTCGCGGCCATTTCCCCTTACCGTAATAGACGGCAACATCAACCGTTTCATCTAAGAAGCCGTCGTCTAAGTCAACTGCTTTTATACGCACGTCGATATCAGGATGAGCAATTGAAAACTGACTAATCTTAGATACTAACCATTGGCTTGCAAAGCTCGGTGGCGCAGCAACAGTTATTGCGCCCTTCGAACCTAAAGCTAATAGTCGGTCTGTTGCTTCTTTCAGGTGCAAGAATATTTCTTTCAGTTCAATAAAATATGACTGCCCTTCTTCAGTTAACAGCAATGTTCTATTGCGACGAAGAAATAATTTTGTCGCTAAATAGCTTTCTAGTGATTTAATTTGATGGCTAACAGCTGCTTGCGTAACAAAAAGTTCGTCAGCCGCTTTGGTAAAACTCAAATGCCGAGCAGCAGCCTCAAAGGCTTTTAGTGCGTTTAGCGGGGGAAGTCTTTTAGCCATCAACATTATCCAATAAATTTAATCACTCAATAATACATTAGTTTTTCTAATTAATAACCAAAATATTTATCATTATATTATTTGTAATTTTTATCCTATTATCTTGGTCTGTTAGTAGGAGTAAGATATTGTATTTTAAAGGAATAAAGATTTTACAGTATTTTAATATCTTGTTAACACTATTAACGTAAAAACTAACAAATTAATTTAGGGTAAAAAATGAAAGTCTCACAAAAAGTAACATCAGTAATCTTAGCACTAACGGTATTTACAGGGACAGTAAATGCAAAAATGAACACTAGCACCGATCTTGTGAACGACAAAGCAGTCACAATGAAGCTTATTTTAGAATCGTTAAAGCATAATAGCTTATCGATCGAAGGAAAAGACTTCCAAAAAGACGTTAAAGAACTTTTGGCACAAAAACCGTATACGCCAAGTCCAGGGTTTTTAGCTTTCAATAAGGGCGTGACGCCAGCTAAATCTGAGTCTACAGAAGCTGACGAATAGAACACCAACGCTAGTGAATGAAATTCAAACGCCCGTGAAAGACACAACAGTGTCGTTCATGGGTGCATTTGATTAAAAATTGCTTCAATTGGATGTTGCGGTCTTTTATGCTCAAACCTTTTGACTTGGCTTCTGCAGGAATAACCTGTTGCTAGCACTACATCTTGATTTGCGTCTGCCCTTTTAACTTCCTGGGACCAACTTAAGTCATAAATACCTTTAGAGTTTTCGAATTGCTCCATTTCATGCCCGTAAGTACCGGCCATTCCACAACAACCAACTGCAACAATATCTAATTCCAATCCCAAGAGCGCAAAAATATGTTGCCATTGCGTTTCAGTTTTTGGCAATGCAGTCTTTTCAGTGCAATGTGCCAACAATTTATAAGTTATACCTTTCCTGTTATCTTTACTGTCTATTTTTCCGTCATTCGTTGAAAGTGCTTTAATACTTTCTGAAGGCACTTCAGATAACCACTCAGTGATGGTATTAACCTTAAAGCCACCTCTATTTTCACCTAGTATTTTCGAATATTCATCTCGGTAACATAGTACTAGTGACGCATCTGCCCCAATCATCATTAGATTTAAAGCCGCTACCTGATTGAGAAGATCTGACGTTGTTCTAGCCGTTTTTTCAAATCGATCGAGAAACCCTTTTACATGTTGCGCTTTACCATTTGGAGAAAATGGCAATAACACAGGGTAGTACCCTAATTTGTCAACAACCTGAATTAACTTTTCAACGCAGTCTGCATCGTAAAAACTAGTAAATGGATCTTGAACAATAACTACGCATCTATCGCGTTCAGCCTTACTCAGTTTCTGCAGTGATTGTAAATCTTGTCCACATTCTATACTTTTAACTCTTGCAGCTAAGTTAGGCACCGACAACAATGGCGCATCAACGTATCCGATGGTTTTGCGGATCCCTGCTTTTATAAGGTTTGAATCTAAGAAAAAATTAAAAAACCTAGGAAACGTTGCCATTGCCGGCGCTAATACTTCAACGTTAGCAACAAAGTAGTCTTTTAACGGTCGTGTATATCGCTGATAGTAAATTGATAGAAATTTGGCTCTGAAGTCCGGCACATCGACACCAACAGGACATTGGCTTGAGCATGACTTACACGCCAAGCATCCATCCATCGCTTCAAATACCTCGTGAGAGAAATCTTCACCCTTTGTTTTAGCATTCCCAATTTTACTTATCCAGCTGCTGCTAAATTGCTTATAGCTCAAGGCACTAGTGTCTACGTCTTCCTTACTGAGTAATCGCAACCATTCTCGAATGAGACCTGCACGCCCTTTGGGACTGTGACGCCTGTCAAGCGTTATTTTACTTGAAGGACACATTGGAGACGTGACATCATAATTAAAGCACAAGCCATTGCCGTTGCAGCTCATCGCAGGTTCAAACGCTTGTTTGAATGCAATGGGTATGGTGCGATCAAATGTCGCTCTTTTAGTATCTCCTACACTTACCAAAGTTGCAGATGATTCAAAAGGCGTACATATTTTACCGGGGTTCATCTTATTTAATGGGTCAAAAGCAGATTTAATTTTTCGAATTTCAGCGTAAAGTTCTTCACCAAAAAATTCAGGCGCATATTCGCTGCGATAACCTTTCCCATGCTCACCCCACATCAAACCGCCATATTTAGCGACTAATGCTACAACTTGCTCAGAAATAGTATTAACCAGCTTTTCTTGCTCAATATCACATAAGTCGAGTGCTGGACGCACATGAAGTACGCCAGCATCAACATGACCAAACATACCGTACTTCAAATCGTGGCTGTCGAGAAGAGCTCTAAACTCCATAATAAAGTCAGCTAGATTCTCTGGAGGCACAGCTGTATCTTCAGCAAAGGCGATTGGTTTCTTTACGCCACTGACTTTCCCTAACAGACCAACAGATTTTTTACGCATTGCATAAATTTTATTGATTTCAGCTCTATCATAGGTAACTTGGAAGCCGATCACGCCGTCAGTTCCCTGCTCAGCAGCCGTTCGCAAACGTTCAGATAGGCTTGCTATTTTTTGCTCAATTTCTTCCTTGTCATCACTGTTATATTCAACCATATTTAGGCCGAGCATCGTTTTATTTTCAACGTCAGTGATTAAGTTGGAAACGCTGTGCCAAATAATGTCTGCGCGCGCCATGTTGAGCACCGTGCTGTCGACTGTTTCAACAGAGGTAGCATTAGCTGCGATCATACTTGGAGCGTGCCGCAGTGCTGATTCAAATAAATTATACTTGACGTTTACAAGCGCCGTAAACTTGGGAATTTTAGTGATATTAAGCTTCGCTTCAGAAACAAATGCAAGCGAGCCTTCAGCGCCCGCGATAAGACGACTGACATCGATCATCTGCTCAGTTTCGTTGTACGCATGTTCCAAATCATAACCGGTTAAAAAGCGGTTTAAACGAGGGAATTTGGCAATAATTTGCTGCCGTTTTTCAACACAAGTTGAGACTACTTGCTTGAGAATATCGCCGAGGCTATCAGACTTTTCAGAACGAACTCTTGCCTGCTCAAGCGTAATAGGTGTTGTATGAAGTACCTCACCATTGGCAAGGACTGACGTTAATCCACGAACATGGTCGCTGGTTTTTCCATACACCAATGAGCCTTGGCCTGAAGCATCGGTACTTACCATTCCGCCAATTGTCGCGCGATTACTGGTAGATAAGTCAGGAGAGAAAAAATAGCCAAACGGACGTAAAAAGTCATTTAATGCATCTTTAATAACACCAGACTGAACAATGACCCACCCTTCATCTATATTGTGCTGCAAGATTTTATTCATATATCTTGATGTATCGACAACTATACCCGGCGTTAGCGACTGTCCATTTGTGCCGGTGCCGCCGCCACGTGCGCTAAATGTGACATTTGGCCAAGCATTTGCAAGCTTGGCAATGAAACTAAGGTCGTCAGTAGATTTCGGGTGCAAGACAGCTTGCGGTAATTGTTGATATATACTGTTATCTGTTGCGACAGCAAGCCTACTAGAGTAACTAACTTCAATGTCGCCAGAATAATCAGATAGCTCAAGTTCAGTAATATAGTCTTGAACGTCTTGATTTAGCGTACTAGTAAGCGATAAAACAGGTAATGCAGTCAACTTGGCTCTCCTTAAATAGCGGATGTAGTATATAGACTACGGTTTAAATGCTCTAGTCGGTTTACATACAATTTTTTTCTTATTTCAAATTTACTTTTACACATCAAAGGCATCAATATTGCATTTATTATTTAGCAAAATATTTATTTACGATCCATGCTTTTAATTAATTTACAAGCTATTTAAAATTACATATAGCAATTAATACCTATTTAGTATATTATACTTAGGTCGATAACCTTTTTTGAGAGGATACAAAATTTAGCTACCGCTATACGGCATCTAACATTAGACGTGAGTAGCAAAATAAACGGAGTAAAACATGAAGAAATTATTTAAAGAGATATTTAAAAAGCGTCACCCATATGCGCCAGTTGCATTCCTTGGTAGAAAGGCGGTTGAAGGCTCAATGGGCTGTAAAGTTATAAAAACCAAAAAGTTATATAAAATCATACAAGCTGAACAAGCAAACAGCTAATTAACATTATCCAACGAGCAACATAGAACCCCCTATTGAACTCGTTGGGCAGTTAATAGCCCTCTGATAGCACTTTATAAGCTGACGGCACTTTGCAAGCTGATAGCACTCAACCTGCTTGTAGCACTTAACGCAGCCTCGCGAATGTTTTCACACTTCGTAACATGTTGACACACATGTGCACAATTTTTTCAGCTAATATAATTACCTATCCTGTGATTCAAACGTCCCTACGAATTTATTTACGGGCAAATATTCAAAAGGTAATTATCATGAAGCTAGTTAGATCTATTGTCGGTGTTACGCTCATTGTTTTGGGTATTTTGTTTACTATTTTACCTGGGTCGATATTATTTGTCTTAGGCGGCTTGGTATTATTGAGTATGGATCATCCCCCTGCAAGACGCTTTTTAGGCTTAATTCAGCGTCAAATGTCCGTCGCATCAAAAAAATTAGACATGTATTTTCATCGCCGAAAATACAAATAAAAAAGTTACCTGTTTTACCAGATAACTTTTAGAAACTTTGTTAATAGGCTCTGAAACTATTCAAACCAAATCAATCAAAGCATTTTATGTAAGAAGGCCACATTAACTGTGGCCTTTTTTATTACTTAGCTATTCTTTATCCATGATTTTCAGCAAGGTACAACCAAGTTTCAACAACGGTATCTGGATTTAATGAAACCGAGTCGATACCTTGTTCCACTAACCAAGCTGCGAAGTCTTCATGGTCAGATGGCCCTTGACCACAAATTCCAACATACTTACCGCGCGCTTTAGCCGCTTTAATTGCCATGGCTAACAAAGCTTTAACTGCAGGATTTCTCTCATCGAACAAATGGGCGATTAACCCAGAGTCACGATCAAGACCAAGCGTTAACTGAGTTAGATCATTTGAGCCAATAGAGAAACCGTCAAAGATATCAAGGAACTGATCGGCTAATA
>CAJQOP010000120.1 GCA_905479945.1 uncultured Glaciecola sp.
GCTGAGGCTCTTAGCAAGCTGAGGCTCTTAGCAAAAACAAAAATGCCTGGCAAGAGCGATAAACTCTTGTCAGGCATGCTTAGTTACTTTCATTCCTAGATCTATTTGACTGGTAAAGTTAAACCCTTGAACATTTTTTCAACTTCATCGTTGTTTTTCTGCATCATAGCCCTCTCAACCACAGTCTTGGTCAAATGAGGCGCAAAACGTTCAATAAAATCATACATATAGCTTCTTAAAAACGAACCTTTTCTAAACCCAATTTTGGTTGTGCTGTAATCAAACAGATGACTCGCATCAATTTTCACTAAGTCTGAGTCTAGGTCATCACTTACAGCCATAGAAGCAATAACCCCAATACCAACCCCTAGCCTAACGTAGGTTTTGATGACATCCGCATCGGTTGCTGTAAACACAATTTTCGGCTCCAAGCCCGCTACATTAAAAGCCTGATCAAGTTCAGACCTACCTGTAAAACCAAATACATAAGTTACCAGTGGATACTTAGCAATGTCCTGAATAGTAATTGAAGTTTTCTTTGCTAGCGGGTGTTCCTTATTCACAATCACTGAACGATTCCAATGATAACAAGGTAACATAACCAGATCATTATATAGGTGCAGTGACTCTGTGGCGATTGCAAAATCAGCCTCACCCTTTGCCGCTAGGTCACTAATTTGAGACGGCGTACCTTGATGCATATGTAACGACACTTTAGGGTACTTAGACATAAACCCCTTTATTACATCGGGTAACGCGTAACGCGCTTGAGTGTGCGTGGTTGCAATATTTAGCTTACCTTGGTCAGGTAAAGTATGTTCTCTTGATACCGCTTTTATACTTTCTACTTTTGCTAAAATTTCACGTGAAATATTAATGACATCTTTGCCTGCTTCCGTAACATGCGTTAAATGCTTTCCACTTCTTCCAAATATTTGAATACCAAGTTCATCCTCAAGCATTCTTACTTGTTTACTTATTCCCGGCTGAGAAGTAAACAAGGTCTCAGCCGTAGCTGATACATTTAGGTTATTGTTAAGCACTTCGACGACATATCTTAATTGTTGTAATTTCATTAAATAACCTAGGGTTTAAGAGGACTGCTTACAAGTAGCCTGACTAATTTAATTATCTTGGGATTTATATTCTTGATAAGCAAATCATAGACAATTTGAAACTAATTTGCATAAGAATTTAACTATTTACCCGTAACTAAGTTTAAGAGATTACAAAAAGGCAATATTTATTTAATATATTCAATTATTTACCTTGGTTTTTACTAATGAAAAAATAATACTAGAGAAAGCTTCGTAGCCGTTAATGCAGTGTTAAGTTTGGGAAGGTAATTATTTTACTGTTAAGGCGGCTCTGGATATTTTCAATCCCGGCTGGGGATTATTTCTTAATTTGTTCTACTATTTGCTACAACACTTATTAATACACCGGTATTCAATTAAAATAAGGGTTTAGACCATTAATGATATAGAATCCTGCGTAATGGCCGATAGGCTAAGATAGCGCTTATAAAGGTGAATTATGCCAGAACCTCAACAAATCATCGAAAACAATAAGAAAGAAGATCAGACAATTGACTTTGCCTCTGTCATGGCTGTCGCTGTTCATGATATGAAAAATTCATTGAGTTTGTTACTCCAATCCATTGAGGATTTGTCAAAATCGCTACCGGCATCGCAAACAGAGGACAGGCAACACATCGTCGATTTGCATTATGAAGCAAATCGGATGAATACCACTTTGGTTCAAATATTGTCTTTATACAGAGTTGAACTAGATTCACTGCCTTTGAACATTGATGAATGCTTCATGGAAGATTTAGCTTATGAATTAATAGAATCAAACAAAACTTATACTAAACAAAAGAATATCACTTGTATTGTCGAAGTCGACAGTGAATTGTCTTGGTTTACTGACAAGGATTTGTTATTTTTACTTATGAATGATGTGCTCGTTAATGCAATTAGATACGGCGCTAGTAAGATTACAATTTCAACACAACTAGTAGACAATTACTTGTGTATAGCAGTAGAGGACAACGGTCCGGGCTATCCACAGCGGATGCTCGATATGTCAGATGCGGCGATGGAATCTCTCTGTGTCAGGGAAGGAAGGACTGGTCTAGGTTTGTTTTTTGCAAGAATGATTGCGCAAACTCATAAAAACAAGGGTCGACAAGGAAGCATTCAGTTAAGCAATAGTGGTGTTACTGGTGGTAGTATATTTAAAGTCTTTCTACCTTAATGTAATAATTTGACAGTGCGCTTGTCATAAGTCACTGAAAAAGCCACCGATGATAACCACTGATAAACTAAGGCTTCATTTAGAACATGTGAATGAGCTTAATAGTAAGATCAGAAAACGAATCCTAAACGGAAACCTTTAATGCTTTACCAGATTATTATACTGTTAATCGCGATACTTATTATTGCTGGCATTTCTGCTAGTGCTGTTCAGCAGCATAAAGAACGCAAAGAATCCCAAAAACGCGAAGTGCTCAACCGTCAGCGCGCGATTATCGAAGAAACAGAAAACGCGTTAGCTGCAGCGAGCCAAATGCCCGTTTCTCAACAACTTATTTCAATAATACAACGTAGAATCCACAATTCCTTGCAGCGTAGTCTTCAGCAAAGCCCAAATCAAGACTTACAACAAAAGCTCAAAGACACCACAGCAATTATCAAAAGTATCGACATGACGAAGCCTGCGCCGGATCACAACTCATTTAAACTGCCAGCCAATGACAAGGTCATCATCAAATATATCCAAGCCGTGAAAAAGTTAAGAGTTATTCTTCGTTCCGAACAAGGCAAGGGTAATATAACGGCTAAAGTATTTTCTAACGAGGATAAAAGCCTTGAGCGTCTGCAGTTGAGAGTCAATATTGAAACTCTTAATAAGCGTGCTAACGAGGCCATGAATGGTAAACAGCAAGGCAGCGCAAGGCAGTATATGGAGAAGGCAGTAAATGCCCTCAAATTGCATAAACCACAAGATGAATATACAAGCTCACGCATTGCTGAGTTTACTAAAAGCTTGAGTGGGTTAGAGAACGATATGAAAGAAAGCAATTTAGCGCAAATCGCAGCTGAAAAAGAAAATGAAAGTGATGGCATCGATCAACTTTTCGGACCAAAGAAAAAATGGTAATACGCGCATCCTTACTTTTATTATTCAATTTGGATGTAAAAACAAATAGGCTTTAACGTTCTATTTTCATATTTTCATATTTTCATATTTTCAATAAATGCTTGTGCCGCCGATGATAGAGCCCTATTTTTAGCGCTTATCATTCCAACTCGCTTTATAATATCTAAGCCCCTTACCTTTGAACTAACGCAGCCCTTTGCGCGCATTTGCTGCTCAACCATTGAAGGAACAATAGCAATACCCATTCCAGAATAAACTAAGTTTCCTATTGTACTGAATTGAGACGCTTCGGCAGAGATCCTTAATTTAGTGCCTCTTGTTGCCAGTTTCTCATCTATCCATTTACGGGTACTTGACCCTCGATTCATGCTAACGAATGGATATTCCAATATGTCATCAATAGCAATCTGTTTCATATTGCTCAGTGCATGTTCGGGAGGCATAACAACAATAAACTCATCATCAAACAGAGGATGGAATGTTATTAAGTCAGTTTCTTCTGGCTCAAATATAAACCCTATATCAGCGCGATCATTCAAAACATTTTTAATCACCAACTCCATCACTACATCTAACACCCTGATACCTATTTTAGGTTGCGCGTAACCAAAGGAGCTCAATAAAAACGGGAGTTTACCTTCTGCAAAAGATGGCATGCATGAAATAGTTAAGAGCCCTTTTTCTAAGCGAAAGAGCTGTTTTACGTCGTCTAATGCGTTCTCCCAATCAGCTAACAATCGTTTAGCAACAGGTAAAAAAGTTGCTCCTTCGGTTGTGAGCTTAAGCGTTCTTGTTGAACGACTAAACAATGCTCCACCTAGTTGTTCTTCCATCTTTTTAATTGCCGTTGACAGTGCAGGTTGCGATATATGTAATTTCTGCGATGCCTCAGCAAATGAATGCGATTGCGCCAACACGACAAAAGCGTTTACACTTTTTACTGATATCATTGAATTCATCTATTAATAATTTAAATTAATTAATAGTGATAATAAATCAATTTTACAAAATTAACATCTTAGTAAATAATATTAATCTTATATCAGCAAAACGAGAGAAATAATGCCAGGTTTTGATAAAGTAGTAACTAGCTATGCAGACGCAATGCATGGACTTGAAGACAACATGACAGTCATTGCCGGCGGTTTTGGCCTGTGCGGAATTCCTGAAGGTTTAATAGCTGAAATAAAACGCTTAGGTACAAAAGGTTTAACTGTAGTTTCGAATAACTGCGGTGTCGACGGTTTCGGCCTAGGTCTATTATTAGAAGACAAACAAATTAAAAAGATGGTGTCATCCTATGTAGGAGAGAACATGCTGTTTGAAAAGCAACTTCTCAATGGAGAGCTTGAAGTAGAACTGACTCCGCAAGGTACACTCGCTGAAAAAATGCGCGCTGGGGGAGCTGGCATTCCAGCTTTTTATACAGCAACTGGCTTTGGAACACCTGTCGGCGATGGCAAAGAAAGCCGCAATTTTAATGGTCGTGACTATATATTAGAAGAATCTATAACAGGTGAATTTGCAATCGTTAAAGCATGGAAGGCCGACAGATACGGAAACTGTATGTATCGTCACACTGCAATGAACTTCAATCCTTTGGCGGCAACAGCAGGTAAAATAACCGTTGTTGAAGTAGAAGAAATTGTAGAACCAGGAGAACTTGAACCAAGTCAGATTCATACCCCAGGAATTTATGTTGATCGCATTATTAAAGGGTCATTTGAGAAACGCATAGAACGTCTTGTTACGTCAAAAGGAGCATAATCATGGCTTTATCCCGAGAACAAATCGCAATGCGCGTAGCTAAAGAGTTCCAAGATGGCAACTATGTGAATTTGGGCATTGGCATCCCTACTCTCGCTGCAAACTATGTGCCGGCACATATTGAAGTTATGTTGCAGTCCGAAAATGGCTTATTGGGCATGGGACCTTACCCTAGTGATGAGCAGGTTGACGCCGACATGATCAACGCCGGAAAAGAAACTGTAACAGCCGCAACGGGCGCATCTATCTTTAATTCAGCAGAAAGCTTCGCTATGATCCGCGGTGGTCACGTAGATTTCACCGTATTAGGAGCTTTTGAAGTAGATGTAACTGGCAGCATTGCCTCATGGATGATACCTGGCAAGCTCATTAAAGGCATGGGCGGCGCGATGGATTTAGTGGCTGGCGCGAAAAACATAATAGTTACTATGACGCACGCTGATAAACACGGTAAGTCTAAGCTCCTACAAGCCTGCACCTTGCCTTTAACTGGAGTTAATTGTATTACTCGTATCATTACAGATTTAGCCGTTCTTGAAGTGAAAGACAATGCATTCCATTTACGAGAGCGAGCACCGGGCGTAAGTGTTGAAGAAATCCGAGAAAAAACTGCAGGTAAATTAATTGTAGTCGGTAACATTCCAGAAATGGAAATGGACTAAATCAATCTATAAAGCCGTTTTATTTAAGCCCCTTAATAGGGGCTTTTTTGCACCTGCACTTAAGATACTTTCCCAACTGGACACTTGCAGGTGTTAAATGTGGGGTTTTTCTTTTATAACTTCGCTATTTCAAGGATAATGCATGGGAATTACTTAAAAAGGCCTTACCTTGTTATTTTCTGAACTTCCTATCGACAGCCGTATACTCAAATCACTCAGCGTCATGCAGATTGAAACATTGACCGAAGTGCAACACAAAAGTATTCCTCATGCTCTAAAGGGAAAGGACGTAGTTGCTGGTGCAAAAACCGGTTCAGGCAAAACATTGGCATTTTTAGTGCCTGCCGTTAACAGGCTATTAACCAGCAGAGCGTTAACTAAAAAAGACCCACGAGCTATTATCCTCGCGCCTACCAGAGAACTTGCTAAACAAGTGTTTGTGCAAGCTAAAAAATTAACCGCTAGTCAGACTATTTCGGTTGCCTTAGTTGTTGGTGGCGAAAACTATAATGACCAAGTAAAAGTTTTGCGTCAAAATCCGGATATTATAATTGGTACAGCAGGTCGACTAGCTGATCACATTACTAGCCGAAGCTTTTTTCTAAACGGTATTGAGTTATTAATTTTAGACGAAGCTGACCGCATGCTTGAATTAGGCTTTTCAGAACAATTAGACTTAATTCATGAGGCTGCAAACCATCGTAAACGGCAGACGATGATGTTTTCAGCAACAATCGACAGCGCTGCTGTGCATGCAATGACTGAAAAAATGCTCACCTCACCAGAGCAGATAGTAATTGATAATGTTGCACTGCCGCATGCAGATATCGAACAAAAATTTTATTTGGCCGATGGCGTATCACACAAAGACCAGCTCTTATTAAAGTCATTAGTGTTAGCTAATCGAACACAAGCGATTGTATTCACTGCTACCCGAGACGATACAGGTCGAATTTCACAACAGCTGATTGACCAAGGCATAGAAGCTGTAAGCCTTCATGGTGAATTGGCGCAAGGGCAACGTTCAAGCGTCATTAACGCCTTCTCTCGTGGTCAATATACTGTATTGGTAACCACCGACCTTGCATCTCGAGGACTCGATTTGCTTAACGTTGCGCTGGTTATTAATTATGATCTACCTAAATTTGCTGATGAATACATCCATCGAATCGGCCGAACTGGTCGAGCGGGCAACAAAGGCCTTGCTGTTTCATTCATTAGTGGCAAAGATTGGCATAGTTTTAGTGCCATAAAGTCGAAATTAACCCAAGACTACTCTTTTTCTGAATACGAAGAACTAATAGGTAAATTTAAGGGCCGTAAGGCCCGTATTGTCAGAGAAGTTGAAAAGAAGAAACAGACAACAGAAGTTAAGAAAGCGATTAAAAACCCAGTGAAGAAGAGAGTCAGAGCGATGGATTCAGTAGACACTGGCTTTATTCCTATTAAAAGAAAACCACGTCGAACCGTCGATGATATTGATGTTAGTAGCGAATTTAAGAATGATACTGAAGAACAATTGGGTTCTGATGGCGACAAAGAGTAAGCTCTTATTCGTAGCTCTTATTCGTAGCTCTTATTCGTAGCTCTTATTCGTAGCTCTTATTCGTAGCTCTTATTCGTAGCTCTTATTCGTAGCTCTGGATAAAGCTTATAATAAATCGCTTTTAGAAAACAGCTAGTCTAATCAGCTAAATTATTCTGGCTGCCTTATTTTTATTATCAATAACACTTTAAGCGGAATTACCCGCATGGGTAAATTCCTTATCCAACATCGTTCGAAACTCCTCAGTGTCAGAAGCGAATAGGATACCCACCCCTTCATCGCTACGATGAATCACCAAGCCTTTTTGTTCAACGCAAGTATGCTCCTGATCTTTCTCAGTAAAATAAAGGCCAATAAAATCGTTAGTCGCCAGTTCATGCTTGGATAACTCTATAAAAGCGCCAAAAGGATTAATATTTCGAGTAAAAGCGTGTCCAAGATTTTTACCCTTGAACTTAAGCTGGACGTCTAATGTCAAGGGAATGCGAGTGTAAGTACGATGATAAAGAGGCATTTAAACTCCTAATTCTCAATTTGAAAAACATCGGATTTAGCTTTAAAAGCTTGATATATTGATAACTATAGTCAGTATATCCATATCGCTATTAATAACGTTGATTTGAATCAATTAGTTACTAAACGCATTCTGCACGACGGAATTGGATTGAGGGCGTCTGTTTATAGGTAATAATCACATTTCAATATTTTTCAACGCAAAAGCAAAAAGCCTTAATTTCTATTGAAATTAAGGCTTCTTATGAATTGCTGGAAATTAATAAAACTAGTATTCCCACCAGCCTTCGTTCCACCAACCAAGAAATTCTTTAAAATCTATAAATCCATCACCGTTTTCATCAATTAGCGCAAAGCCTTCTTTCACATTTCCAGCTTTAGTTTTTGGCGATAATATTGTCAACAATTCAATGAACTCATGAAGATCAATCTGTCCGTTTAAATCCCTGTCGAAAAAATCGAAGTCTTTTCTTATTTCTGCAACTTGGGCGTCGGTTAGCTCTTTATCTTGGCTCATTTTTGATCCTTGTGATCATTTAGCTCTGTATGGGTAAAGTTTACCCCTTTAGCACTGCGAGTGTCTAGGATAATCACAGTACTACTGGGCTTTTTGTTTGTTTTTCAAGACGCTGCGTGCACGTTGTTCATCAGCTCTTTTAGACCGTTTTTGCTCTAATACCAACCTTGCTTCAGTACCCACGTGCTCTTCGTTGCGTTCTTTTGCTAGTCTAACCTGTTTTTCACGTTCACGAAACCGTTCTAGCTGCTCATCTGAGTGAGCACCGTAACATTTAGGACAACTCACACCTGCTTCAAATTTATCGCTAAGCTTGTCATCCTCAGTAATAGGTAATCGACATCCATAGCATTGATCATATTCACTTTTTTGTAAGTCATGATTAACCGCAACGCGATTATCGAAGACAAAACAATCACCTTCCCAAAGGGACTCCTCTTTGGGCACATCTTCAAGGTATTGCAAAATGCCCCCCTCAAGATGATAGACCTCATCAAATCCTTGTTCTTTTAAGTAAGCTGTGGATTTCTCGCATCGTATTCCACCGGTGCAAAACATGGCCACTTTTTTATGTTTACTTGGGTCTAACTCTTTAGCTACGTAAGCTGGAAATTCGCGAAAAGTTTCAGTATGAGGGTTAATAGCGTATTTAAATGTACCAATCTCTATTTCGTAATCATTACGAGTATCAACTAGCGTAACTTCTGGATCTGAAATAAGATCGTTCCAGTCTTTTGGTTTAATGTAGCTGCCAACCGTGCGTTTTGGATCGATGCCTTCAACGCCCATGGTTACTATCTCATTTTTGAGTTTCACTTTAGTGCGATAAAAAGGTTGTTCTTCGTGAATCGACTCTTTGTGGGAAATAGGCTTTAATCGCTCGTCTGCGTTAAGGTAAGTAAGCAATTCATCAATTGATTTACGCTCACCGGAGACAGTACCATTGATACCCTCTGAGGCTAACAATATGGTACCCCTAATTTGGTGACTTTCCATAAACAGGCGCAATGGTTCGCGAATGTCTTTGTAATCCGGTAGTGAAACGAATTTGTACAGGGCACAAACGATATAATTATTCATAATTTTCCTTTTGCTAATTGGAACGTAAAACCAGGGCAAAATAACGCGCGGAAAGTAACAGAAATTCGACTATTTCGCCATTTAAAATTTTACTTGAGTTGCTAGGAACGGAAATTAAATACTGAATTCGGTGGCTGCGGGAATAAGGTCAAACAGCATAGTCTCATCAACTTCAATAGTATTTAGCGACTCAGAAGTATCGATATTTGTTTGTGTATCTTGCGCTATTCGCTGCTTTGCATACATATCAAGCCCATCGATTACATCGTTTTCAATACGCAGGTGATTATTATGCTGTGATAAGCCTTGGGGGAAAAGAGCATTTAACAGATGCAACGTATTTGATGATCGCTCTTTAATCGCTCTTGAAAAAGCTTTCTGAACAATAAAATCCTGTTCGCCAAACTGTAAATGGGGAGCTCGATAATAATGCGATTCTATATCAGCATATATAATTTCATCCGTTGAGCCTTTGTCAGCGAATCTGGGAACATTTTCAACATTTTGCTCAAGCATTGATAAATATAGATAAAACAGGCTCTTATCTTTACTTATTGCTTTAGCGCTGCGATTCAAGCGCTGATATTGTTCAATATGTTGGTTGGAGACTTTATCCATTGTGCGCATAGTTAATTAGTTCATTATTTGTTATCGTCATTAAAGCAGTTTTACTCAAGTTTTAACTCAAAGTAGCGATAAAAATACTATACAAGCTTCGCCGAGAGAAATGACTTCAACGGCACAAAAGGGTAATAAGTTCTTGCATGGATAAACTCGATTACGCCGACAAGCGATGTTTGGTTGTTGAAGACCGTCGCCCGTTCCTAACGCTTCTTAAAGGACTTCTTACGAGTCTTGGCGCAAAAAAAATTGACACTGAGTTAAGTGCAGAAACAGCCCTCAGAGCGTGCGAGAAGGTATCTTACGATATTGTCGTTTGTGACCTTCACCTTGGCAATGATAGAAAAAATGGCTTTGAATTTTTAGAAGAAATTCGTACTTGTCATTTAATCAAGCCATCCTCCGTGTTTATCATGATAAGCGGTGACAGCGCGCGTTCGATGGTTCTTGGCTCTCTTGAAAAGCAGCCCGATGACTACCTCATAAAACCTTTTTCACAAGCACAACTAAATTCTCGCATTACACGCGCCCAAAATCGAAGAACAACACTCTCTTCTCTATACAGCCTTATAGAACATAAAAAATACGATTTAAGTATAGAGACGTGTAAGCATTTTTTAGAAACCGGCACCAAATATAACGCACATTGTATTCAGATGCTGGTGCAACTCTATTGGGCAACTAAGCAGTATGACGAAGCTGAAACGACACTGAATAAGTTACTTGATGAACGTTCTATACAATGGGCGCTCAGTGCAATGGCCAGAACACAACTTCTAAAAAACAACTTTGTAGAGGCCATTGATTTGGCGAAGCAAGCTATTGATGCTTCTCGAAATGATGTGGATTCTTATGACGTTCTTGCTGAAGCATATCTAAAAAATGATATGCCAGATGAAGCGCTTAAGTACATTTTGGATGCCTTAAGTCTTTCTCCCTTGTCTATCGAAAGACACTATAATGTATGCAAGATAGCGCGCGTAAATGGTGAGTATGAAACAGCTATAAGCTCAGCAAAGGCAATTTTTGAGCTTTCTCAAAACTCAGTGCATCGCAACGTGAATCATATGTGCAGTTATATTCGAAGTATACTTGATGCGGCTGAGAACGCCGATGATAAGAAAGATAGTAATCGACTTAAACATGATGCGTTGTATGCCTTAAAAAAGATAAAGCTTAATGCCAACTCAGCAATTGTTCAAAACGGATTTGATTTCGATATTTTTGAAAAACTAATAGGTGCAAGGCTTTCCTTTTTAGATAACAAGCCAAGTGAATCCAAAAAAGCGCTTGAAGAAGCACAAATAAAAATTGACCAACAGTTCAATCAATTTCCAATTAGCTTAGCTGCGGAAAGTCTCAAAACGATGCTAGATTTAGGTGATTTTGAAGAGGCACTTAAGGTTAAGAGAGCCGTCGAAACCCAAGATGCAGAACTTGATAGCAATATTGAACATTCAATACAAAGTGCTTTTAATAAAGTAAAAAATCGACAAAACGAATACATTGCACATAATAAAAAGGGGCTAGCTAGCTACAGTGCAGGTAAGTACCATGATGCATATGAATCATTTACCGAGGCAAAAACGCTATCTCCTATGAATATTGGGGTAACACTGAATTTGCTACAAAATATCGTTAAGCTGCTGGAAATGAATGAAAATGCAGATATTGAGTTGCAAAAAGAGTGCCGCGAACATTATCGGTACATCAGCAATATGCCTCTCAGAAAAGTACATCAAAAAAAGTTTGAGAATATGAAATTGGATGTAGAAAATCTTATGCATGCTTGATTTCACTTAAAGCTCCCACTATAGGCTAATCAAGATAATTCACATAATTCACATAATTCACATAATTCACATAATCAACTACATAACTCGATCGTGAACTCAATCTCAACTCGTTTGCTCTTCTTCAGCTTTCCGCTTAGCTTTGTTGAGGTTTTTTTCTGCTAATTCAGAATCCGCTTCAGTGTTTCTGATAATCGGTGTAACCAGCGTAACCGGAGCGTCTGGAATTTTCAATTCATCTAACAATGCGTCGAGAGATGAATCGATACTCTTTTGTATTAAGCTATGAACAACTTTTTTACTAAATATTGACTCAGCTTCTTGTGTATTAGCAGAAACGCTCATGCTTAGTGTGAATGCTAAAAGTATTAATGATATTTTAGTACGAGTTTTCATGGGATAGTCCTTTCAAAATTAGTCAATGCAATAAAGTTATTGCTGGTTTCAAAGTACATATAGCGATAACTGTGCCAATCTTAAAGCAGACAAACAAAAAGCCATTTAGAACGTTAATTATGACTTATTGAATTGATTTATTTATAATAAAAAACATTGCCATTAATGAATTAATACAGCAACTTAGATTAACTACTAGCGCGTATTAGTGGTAAAAGAAGTGTTCTCGACAGGGTTTAAATTTTTGAAATAAACTATACTTAATAATCCGAAAATCAATATAAACAGTTGAAAAGAAGTGTCCGAATAGTGTCCGCTAGATTTATAAGTGTCCGGATTTCGTCCGCTATTGATTTTAGGCCATAGCTAGCCTTGCACATTGACACTCCCGTGGCATTTCTCAGATTGAAGTTTGAGCGCTGCCTATAAAATGCAACATTATTGTGTTATTAATGCTGATAATTAAGCTTTGATCTCGGTTTTTATCACACTAATTTAACTAACTATTTAATCAAGTCATTAAAATCTTCAGAGAAATCATCGATTTCACCCAACAAGTGTGTTCTTTGTTTTTCAGTTGTGAGGATGTCTGCAGATAACAAAAACCGTTTGTATGTATCTGCATTTTCCAAGTTACGTTGATTCAGTTCTTCGCTTCGATAAACCTCAGGCGCCATTAACAATTCGTATAAGTTACTTTTGAAGGCCTCGCCTCTATCTTCTGTCTGGAATAGTGATTTTAATGCGGCCTGATACTCAATCTGATACTGATCCCATAGCTCGCCATTAGAATGATAATCACCATACATATTTTCAATTAGCTTTTCTTGTTCTGGTGTTAACTTACCTAGCCAACGTTTAAGGTTTTTCTTATTTTGTTTTAATCTACTCTTCTTTTTTTTCTCTGGCGTTTTCGCTGATAACTCTTCCCTTTCTTCAACTTCCTCTTCGTTTCGCTTATCGATTTCTTTGAACATCGAGGTAACTTGTTCTTGCGAAAGCGATGGCGCCATATCAACCAAATCAGGAATAATCCTATTTTTCAGTCTACCCCAATGCTCTGCTGCTTTTTGTTGGTGATAGTCCATTTTAGCTAAGCTAATTTGTTGACTTTTTATATCCGAAGACAATTCACCTAAATGAGAAATATATTTTGGGACTTCATTTTTTTTGTGCCAATCTAACCACGTAGCTAACTTGAGATCGAACACCTCTTCTTGCTGGTCGGTCAGTTCGACAAAATCATCTAAGTACCAATACACTAACCAATCAATATTTTTATATACAAACTTTGTAGAGCAGCCTGACAAAAGCAGTACCAAGCCAATAATAATAATTTTTTTCACTCTCATCTACTCCAACGACAAAGTTTTGGTATTCTATTGTTATTCAGACAATTTAATAGATAAAGGTTGCAGATGCCAATAAATAAAATTGCAATATTAACTTCGGGTGGCGATGCACCTGGTATGAATGCATGTATTCGCGCTATTTGCCTAGCCTGTGAGCATGATGGCATTGAAACCATCGGATATAAGCATGGCTTTAATGGCTTATTAAAGCAAGATTGGAGAACATTATCAGCAGCCGATGTGTATAACTTAATTCAACGCGGAGGCACTATTTTATACAGTGCGCGTTGTGAAAAGTTCAGAACCAATGATGGAGTCGCACTTGCAGCTAAAAATCTTGACGAAAATACAGTTGATGCTTTGATTATAGTAGGCGGAAATGGTTCTTTTATGGGAGCTGAGCATCTTCAAAAATTTTGGAACAAACCTGTTATTGGCATTCCAGCAACCATAGACAACGATATTGCGGGAACTGATTTCACAATTGGCTTCCATACTGCAATACAAACAGCCGTTGAGTCGATAGACAAAGTTCGTGACACGGCCGAAGCATTCGAACGTATCTTTTTGGTGGAAGTTATGGGCCGTGATGCAGGTTACATCGCTCTAGATTCGGCTATCTGTTCGGGCTCCGACCATGTTTTGGTACCAGAGCTTTTTACATCAGCTGCAGAAGAGCTGGTTAAAATCTTAGATAAACTTGATGCTCGTCGAAAAAACAATGCTAATTCGAGTCATATCATTGTTATTACGGAGAACCTGTGGCCTGGAGGATTAAATGTACTCGCTGATTCACTAGTTTCTGAAACAGGGTTTGATGTTCGCGTGCTAACCCTTGGCCACGTTCAGCGAGGCGGCTCACCTGTGAGCAAAGACCGAATGTTAGCAACCCGCTTGGGCACCTACGCAGTTGAAAGTATTTTAAAGGGGGAAACAGGTGTTATGGTTGGCGAAACACATACCAAGCCTGTTTTAGTGGACTTAGAAACAACGCGCACAAAAAATAAGAATTTGAACCACTATTCTGTCGACATACTAGAAAAAATAACCCGTTTAGGTTGAACACCAATTACACTAAAACACTAAACGATAAGCCAGTTTGTATAGATTCAAAAAAAACGCTTTCATTTGAAAGCGTTTTTATATAATTCAATGTCATTTTCTTAATAACTAATATTCATGCGTTTTAGCCAGTGAACCCACCACCATGCCGGTCCTACCAGTAAAAAGCGCAAATCTTCAAAGAACGAAGGCTTTTTACCCTCAACTTGATGCCCTATAAACTGCAATATCCACATAACGACAAATAAGCCTAGACTGAACATCCATACTGAGATGTTAAACATAACTAATAACTTAATTATACCAAATGCACACAAAGTTAAGAGCGTCATTGCTGCGCCAATCGGCCCTGATAGCTTGAAATAATAATATAAGGTTGGAATAGCCAACACGTGAGCAAACGTGATCTTCATTGCCTGCATAAATTCAGGAACAGGAATAGCCCATAGCAAACCAATGGTGACGAAATAAATAGCAGGAACTGCTATTGCATGGATCATAATGTTGGTCTTGTTTGTGTGGCTCTCGCCATATTT
The DNA here is from genome assembly GCA_905479945.1 of uncultured Glaciecola sp. Taxonomy (GTDB): domain Bacteria; phylum Pseudomonadota; class Gammaproteobacteria; order Enterobacterales; family Alteromonadaceae; genus Glaciecola. Next base: position 15,011 of record CAJQOP010000120.1, read on the forward strand.
GTTTATCAGTCGTTCTACTTCACGCATAAGCCACTCCATCTTTTTATTGTTCTTTGTTCTTTGTTCTTTGTTCTTTGTTCTTTGTTCTAAGAGAAATATACAAGCTCTTTAAAAGCTCTTCTTTGAAAGCTGTGTTTTACAAACAACAATCCAATTATTAACAAATAGTTTACAACGTGATCATGTATCGCTCAAGCAATCGTTCCAATTGATTATCAATGTCTTCAAATTGAACTCCGTATGCTTGATAGTCATTTTCCATTTTTACATTTTTAACTTGGCCACCAAGTAGTAGTGTTCTCTCTGCGATTTCAACACACAGCGTTACAGATTCATCGATTTCAATGACCTGTAATGTGGTTTGAAAAGGAACAAGTAATTTGCAGCCTGACTTAGAAATATCGACAATCAGGCCTTCCAATTCTCTATTATCCTGATCATCTAAGACAACGTCCGTTGGCACACCAGAAATTGCCCTTTTTTGAGATCTAAGTCCAAGTTTTTGCAATGCACTTGGAAATGTTGTGATTACCATAGGAAGAGGTGAATTAATAACTCTCAATACACGAACCTTAAAGGCAATTACTTCCCCGAATGGCTCATCAAGCACATAACGAATAACAATCTGATTATCAACCTCAATTAAGTGTGTTGTATTTATTAGCTCCGTCGACGGTGGGTATCCAAATAACAAACACTCTGCGCCATCGGTGCCGAAATAGGTAGTTTTTAGCTTTACAGGCTGTGCCTGCGCAATAAGCTGCATATCTGCAGGCGTATTGGGTAACAAGCATAATAATGCATTAATATCTGCTGGGGATATTGTCGGTTTCACATAATGCCCTCTTTCTTTTCCTTTCAATCATAGTCACAAGTGCTTAATTACATGATATTCTGACCTCGGCAAGTTTGCGCCAGATACAAATTATCAATTAGCCTATGTCATTCATTTTTTCTTACTACAAATTCACACTACCACGGGTCTTACTAACATGCCAAACATGCTCTCTTATCACATCGAACCTGCAAATTTAGCCGAGCACGTATTTAAAGTAAAAATTAGCATACCGCCTTCTGAGCATGAATCAGTGCACTTAACTTTGCCCGCTTGGATCCCAGGTAGTTATATGATTAGAGATTTTTGCAAAAACATACATTTGTTGAAGGCCAAAAACTCACTCAACGAAGCACAGGAGATAGCGCAATTAGATAAACAGACGTGGCAGATTTCAGGAGCTAAAGATGGTATCGAGCTCACTTATCAAGTATACGCCTTTGATTTGTCAGTCAGAGGTGCCTATTTGTTTGATGAGTACGCATTTTTTAACGGAACAAGCACCTTTTTAGAATTACGCGAATGGGGAAATAAACCAGTCAATCTAAACATCGTTAATAATCAGTGTAAAAACAACTGGCGGATTGCAACTGCACTGAAGCAAATATCGTCTTCCTCTACAAACGATGAATCAACACACCATTATACCTGTGAAAATTATCAAGAACTCATTGATCACCCTGTCCTAATGGGGGTTTATGAACAACACACATTTAACATTAATGGTACTCAATTTCACATGGTGTTGTCTGGTAAAACTGAAACCGATATCGAGCGTATTTGCAATGATCTCAAGCCACTTTGCAAACACCATATGGAATTATTTAGTGGTTTTCCTGAAAAAGAATATTGGTTTATCACCCTATTATGTGAAGACGGTTTCGGCGGGCTAGAGCATCGGGCATCTACGGCCTTAATGTTTCCCCGCTTCCATTTACCTATGAAGTTTGAATCAGAACTTATTCCTCAAGAATATGAGCAATTTTTGAGCTTATGCAGTCATGAACTGTTTCATACTTGGCATGTAAAACGTATTAAACCTGAAGCAATGATAAACCCGGATTTAAGTACCGAACAAAGCATGGAGCAACTCTGGATATACGAGGGTTTCACTAGCCTTTATGACGATTTAAGCCTTGCCAGAACAAAACTAATTACGGCCCAACGTTATGCAGAAATATTGGGCCAAAACCTTACCCGATTATTGCGCACACAGGGCCGGCACAAACAGAGCCTTGCTCAATCTAGTTTTGAAGCATGGACTAAATTTTATAAACAGGATGCTGGGTCACACAATAATATTGTCAGCTATTACAATAAAGGTGCGGTTGTGGCCCTAGCCCTAGATATCAGTATCAGGCAGTTGAGCGGTAACCGATATTCAATAGATCAACTCATGCAGATTCTGTGGAAGCACTATGGCAGTAGAAACATTGGAACACCAGATGATGTTATTCAAACACTTTGCAAACAACACTTTAATATAGACGTTTCCAGCTTTTTGAGCATTGCACTATATACAACAATGGACTTACCTTTAGATAAGCTTATAAATAGTATTGGACTGAAGCTGCATTTGCGAAGCAAATCTTCAGTTACGGATAAAGGTGGAACCCAAAGTAAAGAGACAATAAAAAATGGATTTGGTGCAGTATATAAAGACCACGGGAGTGGCGTATTGCTGCAATCGATGCAGGAAAACTCACCCATAGTAATCGCTGGGGCACAAATTGGAGACATTTTGTTAGCGATAGGCGAATGGCAGGTAAATAGCGGAAACTTGCAACGTTTATTAGATAACCAAAGCGGCACAAAACTTCGCATTACTTTGCTTAGACAAGGTCGACTAATCCAAACTTTAATGCCTATTCAACCGGCAATATTGGATACTGTTTATTTTAGTATTGAGCAAGCTGAAATATTTGATGCATGGATTACGGGCAATGTTGACGCTTAACTTAATGCCACGCTTATCCTTCAAAAGCTTTTTATAGCTAAGGTTCAAGAGTAAGCAAAATGAATGGCAGATAATGACTCTACTTGTCTGCTTTAGATAAGTCGACTAATAATGCCGGGTCTAGCCTTTCTGAAAACCAATTAATGCGCCAATCTAAATGCGGGCCGGTTACTCGGCCTGTAGCGCCCATTTCAGCAATTTTTTGGCCTTTCTTAATAACATCACCTTTGTTTACATCAATTGCTGAGAGGTGAATAAATGTTGATGAGACTCCTAGGCCATGATCGATAATTAAGGTGCCACCAGAATAATACATATTATTGTGCGCCAAACTCACTACCCCATCAATTGGCGATAGAATTGGTGTACCAACAGGGCCAGCAATATCGAGGCCAAAATGTGGACGTTTAGGCTCGCCATTGAAAATCCTTTGACTACCATAAACCCCAGATATTGGGCCTTTTGCTGGCAAATTAAATGTTTGCGTAAAAGCACTTAATTTAGAATTTGTTCGTCGCGCTTTGGCAATTTGCTGATTGTCACTTTTGATCCGAGTTGACACTTCTTTTGGCGGAGATACATATTTAGAAGCGACGCCTTCAATACGCTGAACATTGTACTCTCGCTTTTCTAAAACCAATATTTTTTCGAATCGTTCCTCGTTACCTGGTAGCTGCCATTGTAAGTTGTGAGACAAAATAGAGTCGCGGCCAAAGCCAAAAACAAAGTTACCATCTTGTAATATTTCAAGCGCTTTTCCGTTTAACCAAACTGCGCTGTTTGAAGGTAATTCACCCCGAATAAGAGCGCCTTGGGTCAGCTGACCAGATAGAACCAACTTACCTGACTTCCCTTCAACTACAGGGCTTTCAGGCAAAGTGACTTTATGTGATGTTTTTATTCCTAGGGCATTGGGGGCTATAATATTTTTGCCTGTTAAACCGCTTTTCATTTCATTCACAAGCAGTGATTCTGCCTGTGTTATAAAGCTCACAGCTAGCAAAAAACCTATAAATGTTAACGGCAACGCGTTTGATAGTAACGTTCTTTTAGTAAGCAAAATTTGTTCACTCCATATTGTACCTTGCGTGTCCCTTACGCACAGTGAATAGCTTATGACCTAATATCATTTATATTAGATTGATGAACCACGACCAATTCAGTCATCAGCAACAATAGCGCCCTTACCTACTCCTTCAAACGCCCTTACTTCCAGTTTGATATCGGTCATCGTTTTTAGTTCATCGAACATGAATTGAGCTAAACACTCTACTGTTGAATCCGTATCGATAATTTCACATGCTTGTTTTGCTATGGCCATTTCAAACACACCTTGCGATGCTTCATATTTAAAACAATAAAATAACTCATCGCTAATATTGTCATGCTTAAAACTCAGTTCATTGGATGAAACGATATCTTCTTGAGTACCAATATAAATATCAGCCCATCTTTTTGACCAATAGTTCTGCCAAGTCTCGCTTTGGTTCCCATCCTCAAAAATGAGCACTTTTGAACGGTGGCCGTGCGCTATACGCTGACAATTCCCATCGTGTTTTTTAAGACCATGGGTGTAATGATAAAAGTCGGTAGAAATTACTTCTTCTCGAAGGTAAAGCTCTACAGAGTGCACATTCTCTGGCAAGTGAATTTTTATGACTTCTTTAAGATAGCTTTTTATTGACGTCATATTAACCTCCTCAGCATACACAAATGCATACGCTTCAGGTGGACAATACAGGTGCATACTTTGCGCATTACCTGTACTTTCATGTTGATACGAAAAGTCAACTTGCACTCGCTCTTGAGGTTCGTCGTGCGTAATTGTTGTAGACACATTTTCTACTGGCACTACTAGTTTGTGATCAACGTATTCGTCAATAACATGCTTAAGTTCTTTTTTTACCTTTCCGAAATCCTGCACCATGCTTTCTTCATTCAGTCCACCGTTTAGCAAGATATCAACGATCCAGCTCTCTCCGACCATGCCTCTTTTCGGGCATAAATAAGAAAAATCCATGACAGTTAAATCATTTACGAATAATTTCATATCTTTACTCAGTTTCCTTTATTAGCGCGAAGCAACTGATCTTTTAGGTTTGGTGGAATACCGCGTATGGTCAATGTGTCGGTATTCGGATCGAACAGAATACGTTCGCCAAGTAATTGTCTATCAAAATTGAGTGTAATTCCGCCGCCAGCACCGCTGAATTTTGCTAAGGATTTAATTACTGCTCTATCGGGCTGAAAACTGGGCTCCAATGGAGACTCTTGTTGGTCATTAAACGCTGAGAATGACTGACCTGCATCTTCGTCTTGGGGTAAAAACTGAGCAATTTCGTCAACCGTAACATCTTCACCTTCAGAGACTTTTTCTTTAAAGTAGGTCGCAACTGAGCCTCGGTGCTGATTTTTTTCATAAGCATCACATTGCTCATGAGACAAGTAATCGTCGACATTTTGCATTAATTGCTTGTTCTGCTGCTTAACATCTACTTTTTCTTCACAACCAATATAATGCATAAAAAAGTCAGATACTCTTCGTCCCATGCGGCCTTTCAAGAAGCTGATATATCTAAATTGCTCTGGCGTAACTTGCCATTGTGTTATGTCTATACGAACCGCTAGTTGCATCTTGCTAAAATCTAGGTGATCGCTGTAATCGAGGTCCATTTGTTTATTCACCGCGACATGCTGTTTAGTATCAATGAGAGCGATTAACAAATATTGTGTCGCTAGATATTCATATTGACTAAAAATGAGGAAACCGGTTTCTACCATTTCATCCTTTGCCAAAGTTTGCAGCAGAAACTCGCCACTTTTTACACTAAACTCATGAAAGTCCATATCACTTTGAAGTACTTGTGATAAGTCGTCTGCGAAGCTGTTTTCGTTTTCCTCTGAAAAACCACCAACGCCCTTTCCAGGTTTGCTGTTGTAGGTTGCGTGCAGTTGTTGCGCCAAGGATTCAATTTCCTTACTGGCCTCGAAACAAGTGGAACGTGGAATAAAATGAAGTTTGCCATCGTCTGACAAATTCAAGCGATGAACAACAAATTGGTGGATGAGTGCACTCATATACTTAAAAGATTACCTTATAAAATGTGCTAAACTATTGGTTTAGTATAGTATTTATTGTAATTTAACATTATTAGTCACTGCAAAGAACAGAGATTTACTAAACAATTGTTTGTGAATGAATAGAGTGCGTTTATAATCAGCACTCACTACTATGCTAATTGTAAAAGTTTTTCGTTAAAAATCACAGGACAGTTTAATGCCTCAGCAATCTAAATACTCGAATAAAGAGTTTGAAGCCGCCATGCAGGACGTTTTCGACGCTTTAGAAAAAAACAATGCAAATAGAGATTTATCCTTAATGGTGTTGGGAAATGTGCTATCTAATATTTTTACGCAACAAGTTGCCCCTAAAAATAGAGATGCGATGGTAGAGCAGTTTTGTAATGTCTTAAAAAGAGCCTCCAAAGGGAATTAACGCTAACTATGATGTTTAATGAATCACCACGTCGCAAACAAATAAACGAACTCGTTGCTTGGGGCCACTGGTTCGCGCTAGCGAATATACTAATTGCGCTTGTCATTTCCTCTGTTTATCTGCTGTCATCGCCGATTTCAGGAACACCTATCAGCATTACTTACATGCTGTTGACATGGCTTGGTCATATCAGTTTTATCACCTTCTTCGGTTTTGTTTTATTGCTATTACCCTTTTGCTACAAAATAAAACAGCCACGCATATTGAAAGCAATTGGCTCAATTATTGCGGCCGTGGGCTTGGCGCTGCTTGGCTTTGACGCTCTGTTATATAATAAAACTGGCTTCCATATAAGTTTCAGTTCGGCTGCATTGTTGAAGAGTGAAACACAGGGCCAAATGGGCGCATTCAACTGGCTTCAATGGTTTTACTTAATATTATTAGTTGTGGTTTGGTTAATGTTTCAACTTATATTAGCTAATGCTATTCACAAACGCATAAAACGTTTTATGAATGTGCGCATTAGCATTTACGTAACCAGTGCATTTGTTTTTTGCTTTGTTGCAAGCCATGCTATACATGTTTGGGCTGACGCAAAACTGTATTCACCTGTGCTGCAGCAAGACAATATGCTGCCCTTGTCTCACCCAGCAACAGCAAAAACCCTGATGTCTAGAATCGGCGTGATTGACTTGCAAGACTATAAACAACGTCAAAATTTGCAATTTAATGATAAAGATTTCACTTTCGACTACCCACCAAAGTCAATTTACTGTTCAGTTGACGCAACACAGAAAATTTTATTTGTAAGTTTACGCGAGGCAACTATTAACTCTGTACCTCTGGGTCTAAAGGACAATGGCTTCCATTTTGTCAGTAATACACTAAAAGAAAATTATTTGAATTCAGTAATCTATGGCTTACCTGAAGTTCTATTGCCTAATGTAAATAGTTCACAGCCAGTGGCCTTAGCGTTGTCAAAAGCGTTTAATTTGGACGTTAGTATGTATGACTATCTAACAAGCAATCAAGATGATGCGAGCACTAAACCATTCTATTCATCTAATTGGGGTGAGTTTAGCCAAAAGTTAAATTCACAAAGTAGTGGATTGTTTTTGGCAACAGTTAGCAACGACGAATTGGAGAGTATTAATTTAGAAGCCCTCGCTGCCAACACTAAAATTCTCTTCGTTGTTAAACCCGAAGGTAGCCATTATTTTAAATTGTTTAGTAATTTGGAGTTGAAAAGCGAGATGTCTACAACTGAGGATATAGCACCTACTATTCTCAATGAGTTGGATTGCAATGCAGCACCTAACAATTATTCAATTGGGCAAGCATTACAAACGCCCACCAGAACTTGGGCAGTTAGCACGCAAGGCAGGCATTTAGTAGTTATACATGACGGTTTGATTACTGAAGTCAGTAAGGATGGCAGCTTTGAAATTAGAGATTACATGACTAACGAAAAAGTACTCACAGAAATAGATACTAATTTACTAAGCCGCTCCATCAAACACATAACTGAGTTCTCGATACGCTAACCTTACTTGGTCGCACGCAATAGCTTGTTTAAGTTGGAAATGAATGGATAATCTGTTTTAGCTTCAAAAATGCCGCTAGCTTTCATGTCCGCATTTACTTAGTTCGGCACTATACCAATTGTGCGTTTAGGTGATGAGGACAAAATAGAGTCATCAGGGTTAATACATAGAGCTCTATTCAACTAAATTCACCTCCAGTGCTGCTTGCCATACTGTTACTCTAAAATCTGCCGTTACTTGTTGTAGCTCCATTTGTATGCGCGCTCGCTTGTTGTCATCGGTTTTCCAGTAAAATGGAGTCATCATTAACAATGCCAGGCGCATTTCCGCATTATCCAAGTTAACCTGAAAACGTAAATCGTGTTCTTCAACTATGTCAAAACCTTCTAAACCGGATTTATTTTCATCGTGCAGTTGTGGTGAATCATAAACCATTTGTTTCAATTCAAATAAATGCTCAGGCGCAGGGTCAACAGTAATGACATAGGCGCAAGGTTTCAAGACTCGAATGTATTCAGAAGCACATGAAGGAGCAAATACCTGCAAAATGATATCTTGAGACTGATCCACGACGGGTATGTTAATGGTTGACGCTACTACAAGTTGCTTATCCTTATTTCGCCTAGCAGCAGCTACAACCGCAGCCTTTGAAATGTCATGACCAGCGAACAAAAACTGGTCTGAAAGTGACTCTGAAATAGCTTCCAAGTAATAACCTTCCCCGCAGCCTGAATCATATATTTTTATTGACTTAGGGGGGAGCTCGCTCAGGTTACGCGGAACCACACTGTCAGCTAAACGGCTTGCAACTAATGAACGCATAAGTTCAGATAATTTAGTGGCCAGTGGACTGTAAGGTTTGGCGCTAAAAAAACGTGTTCTTGCAGCAACCATTTCAGCATCGTCACCAGGCATTTTTGAACGCTTGTTTTGTACTGGAAGTAAATTGACATAGCCCTGCTTTGCCTTATCAAATGTGTGCTTTTTTTCACAAAACCACGTCTTATAAGGTATATTGGGCTTATTTTCTTGAACAGTTTTTAAAGGTAGTTTACAAAGTGGGCATTGCCACATAATGATTAAAGGCTGCGTTTATTAATATAGGGGCATGATAACATACCCCTGTAAAAAGGCGGCAGTCGCATTGAGCAATAACGACTGCATCTCATCAGTTATGCTTATAAGCTTTGAATATACTAGAAAAATCTAACTTTCCATTACCAGCATTTCCGTGCATCTGAAACATCGATTGCGCTAGCTTGCCTAAAGGCACAACCGATTGATTCTCCGCAGCAGTACTCATTGCTAATGCAAGATCCTTATTCATTAAGTCTACTAAGAACCCGCCTTGATATTGATTTGAAGACGGGACATTCGGCATTACATCAGGACAAGGGTTATATAGCTCCAAGGTCCAGTTTCTGCCGGAACTTTGTAACATTATATCGGACATCACCTTAGGATCTAAACCATTATCGATGCCCATCTGCAGAGCTTCTGAGGTTCCTGCCATGAGAACAGCTAATAGCATATTATTACAAATTTTAGCTACCTGGCCCGCTCCAATATTTCCGGCAAGAAAGATATTTTTACCCATTGCTTGTAAGTATACTTGGGCATCATCAAAATCCGTTTTATTACCACCGACGATAAACGTGAGATTGCCTGCAGCTGCGCCCGCCACGCCCCCAGAAACTGGTGCATCAATAAAACGATGCCCGCATGAGCGCAGTTTCTCACCAATGTTAATTGCTGTCTTCGACTCAATAGTGCTGCAATCGATGAACAAAGCATTATCAGCAATGTTATCAAGGACACCATTAGCACCAAAATAGAGAGAGTCAACGTGTTTACCTGCAGGTAGCATTGAAATGACTACATCTGCACTTGCGACTGCTTCAGGGATGCTCGAGCTTGGCGTCGCACCCGCTTCAGCAAGAAGCTGGACTTGCGAACCTACTAGGTCGTACACGGTAACGACAAAATTTGCTTTCACTAGGTTTTTAGCCATAGATGCGCCCATGTTTCCCAAACCGAAAAATGCGATATTAGCCATGTAAAACTCCATAATCTTGTTCAAGTTGGAATAATGGGTTTTGAACCTCATCAAAATAAGAAAAATGCGATTCAATAACCTCTAGTGGTACATCCTTGATATTTTTAAACAACCAGTTAGGCCTGCGGTCTTTGTCAATAAGCAATGCTCTGACCCCTTCTTCAAACTCACCATACATGCCGCAAGACATAGCCATACTAAGTTCTTGCCTAAAACAATCTGCTAGCGAAAGTCCTTTGCTGCGTTGCAACTGCTCAAATACTAAATGAGCAGTAATTGGACTACCCTGCTTAAGATTTATTAAAGCTTTTTTTAACCAACTACAATCAGGGTTTTCAGTAAGCATTGTTTCGAGCATTGAGAAGACATCAGCAAGATGTTTTGCGGTATCTAGGATACTGATTTGATCAGCAAATTTGGACAAGTCGCCATTTAGCTTGGCAAATTCTGATTCATCTTCAGCCTGCAATAAATTTAGTACTTGTTCAACACTTTGCTCAGACACTGTTGGTAATGTCAGGATTTGAGATATTAGAGATTGTTTTTTAATCGCTGTCAGTTTATGCGTCGCTAATTTAATAGCAGCGGCATCGGAGGCAAAGAAACTAGCCCCTGTGAGTCCTAAAAACAGACCAATACCCTTAGGCATCTGATTCAAAAAATAGCTACCGCCGACATCAGGAAATAGACCAATCGTGATTTCAGGCATCGCAATTCGTGAGGTCTCGGTCACGATCGCAAACTTAGACGCGGCAAATAATCCCAAACCTCCTCCCATAACAATTCCACTGCCCCAAGTAATGATTGGCTTTGGAAAACAATGGATTAAATAGTCAAGACGATATTCTTGACTAAAAAATTCATTTAGAAATTCAGGAGGGTGTTCAAGTTTGCGGTTCGAAGCATCAGTTTCTTTAGTGCGTAGTTCGTTCATTGCCGTATACATTGAAACGACATCCCCGCCTGCACAGAAAGCCTTTTCACCCGCACCTTGAATGAAAATAGCAACAACCTTTTTGTCTTTTTTCCACTCTTCAAGGCATGTTATCATCAATTGCACCATTTCTAAGTCCAGTGCGTTTAATGACTTTTCTTTATTTAGGGTAATTACCCCTAAAAACTGCTCAGCTTCGTTGCGGGCTAATAATTCCATTTCAATAACAGGCACAGTTAACTCCTTAAAGCACTTCGATGTTGGACGAAGTTAAGCGCCGTCCAATGATGACTCGCATTATTTCATTCGTACCTTCTAAAATTTGATGCACTCTTACGTCCCGCACATGCCTTTCTAATGGGTACTCTTTTATATAGCCATAGCCGCCATGGATTTGTAATGCTTGATTACACACTTCAAAACCAACATCAGTGGCGAAACGCTTGGCCATAGCGCAGTAGGTGCTTTTGTCTGGGTGGTTATTATCGATTTTGCTGGCTGCCAATCTAACCATCTGCCTCGCTGCTACTAACTCAGTGGCCATATCAGCGAGTTTAAATTGTAATGCTTGGAAACTCGCTAAGGGTTTACCAAATTGAGTTCGTTCTTGCATATATGCTTGAGCTGAATTCAGAGCCTGTTGTGCTGTACCAATAGAACAGGTTGCGATATTAACTCTACCGCCATCCAAACCCTGCATCGCAAATTTAAAACCATCACCTTCTTCGCCCAACAAGGCTGATTGATTTATTTCAACATTATCAAAAGTAATCATTCTTGTAGGTTGGGCATTCCACCCCATTTTTTCTTCTGCTTTGCCGTATTCAATGCCTTTCGCATCAGCAGGCACTACAAATGCAGAAACACCTCCCGCACCCGCACCACCTGTCCGTGCCATAACAACTAATACTTGAGTTGCGCCAGCCCCAGAGATAAACACTTTAGATCCATTAAGCAGATAGCCATTTGATGTAGGTTTTGCCGTTGTTCGCATTGAAGCAGCATCGGATCCTGAACCTGGCTCTGTTAAGCAATAACTGGCAATATTTTGACCACTTACTAATGATGGCATCCAAGTTCGTTTAGCTTCTTCACTCCCCCAAGTAGCAACCATCCAGGTAGCCATGTTATGAATCGTCAGCATGGCTGTGGTGGTTGTACAACCCATTGCTAGTTGTTCAAAAATAATAGATGAGTCTAGACGTGGAAGACCTAAACCGCCTTCACTTTCCGGCGTATACAAGCAGCAAAATCCAAGTTCACCTGCTTTTTTGATTGTTTCAATCGGAAAATAATGTTCTTTGTCCCACTTTGAGGCGAAAGGCGCTAATTCTTGATCTGAAAATTGCCTAGCTGTTTCAGCAAATGCAATTTGATCTTCGTTCAACTCAAAATTCATATTCTATGTGTCTCCAGTAATCGAGAAAAGTTGCTTATTTCAGTTCAATGGTCATATTCGGACCAGAAGGAATGTCGTCGTCTAACCAACGAGAGGTAATTGTTTTTGTTTCAGTATAGAAACGCACCCCTTGTTTACCGTAGGCATGAAGGTCACCGTAAAATGAGTTTTTCCAACCAGTAAATGAGAAGAATGGCAGTGGAACTGGTATGGCAACATTAATTCCGACCTGACCCACCTCAATATTACTCTGATACTTTCGCGCTGCAGCGCCACTGGCGGTAAAAATGGAAGTACCATTGCCGTAAGGGTTGGCATTCACCAATGCAATGGCCTCATCAAGTGTATCTACTGTGATACAACAAAGAACAGGGCCAAATACTTCCTCCTGATATATGCTCATTTCTGGCTTTACATCCCGGAAAACAGTCGGCCCAACCCAATTTCCACCCTCGTAACCTTTAAGCGTGAAGTCTGAACCATCAAGCAAACAAGTTGCTCCCTGTTTCTTGCCCTCTTCAATTAAAGAAAGCACTCTAGCTTTAGCCTGCTGACTAATAAGCGGGCCATAGCCAGCGTTTTCATCATTCCACACGCCTGGCTTCACAGCGCCTATCTTAGCGCTTAGTTCATCAATCCACTCTGCGCTATCACCAACAAATACGGCAACCGAAATAGCCATGCAACGTTGCCCCGCAGCGCCAACACTGGCTCCAACGAGGTTATTAATCGCAAAGTCTTTATTTGCATCCGGCATGATCACGCAGTGGTTTTTAGCGCCTGCGAAGCACTGTGCTCGTTTCATATTATCAGTCGCTGTTTTGTAAATGTGCTGGCCCACTGGAACACTACCAACAAACGAAACTGCTTTAATAGCATCATGTTTAAGTAAATAGTTAACTTGGTCTTTACCTCCATGCAGAACATTTAAGATACCTTTTGGCGCGCCTGCTTGCATAAACAACTCTGCAAGCATCATTGGCGTTTGCGGGTCCTGCTCAGAAGGCTTAAGAATAAAGGTATTACCACTGGCTATCGCAAGCGGAAACATCCATAACGGAATCATGGCAGGAAAATTAAACGGGGTAATGCCCAAACAAACGCCTAAAGGCTGGGTAATACTATGGATATCAATATTTGTAGCCGCATTTTCGATAGTTTCGCCCATCATCATAGAAGATATATTCGCTGCCTGCTCAACCACCTCAATACCACGCCAGACATCGCCCTTGGCATCTGCAAAGGTTTTCCCTGTTTCTTCGGATAAAACAGTCGCAATAGCATCATGATTCTCTTTTAACAAATGCTGATAGCGCAGCATAAGTCTTGCCCTTTCTGGCACTGATACCTTTTTCCAAGTTTTAAACGCAGTCGTTGCTGCGTCAATCGCCTGTTCCATTTCAATATCAGTCGCAAGTGGTGCATGGGCAATGATTTCATTCGTTGCCGGGTTTGACACCTCTATAAAATCTGTCGATGTTGACTGGACAAATTGTCCATCAATTAATTGTGCTACTTTATTCATGGTAAACCTCTAAACGATTTGATGAGTGCATATGTCGCTACAGTAAACTGGCATTACCTTTACGTAAACGTAAAGTATAGTCGAGTCGCTTCTTTAATGTAAAGTTAATGTTACAACACTAATGTAAGGAATGAGTTTTTTACTACTACAGACCTATGTATTTTAGTGCATACCCAAAAAAAGGCTAAAAATCAAACAACTTGAACGATCAATTGATAATCTGTGTAAATGTATTCAAATAAGAAATTGGCATGTTAAAATACAAAATCAAAATCGCTATTGTAGAAGACAACGCCACCGCACGGCTAAATTTGCGCAGTCATCTCCTATCTTTAGGTGAGTTTGACATCGCTAGCTATACCAACGGTAAAGAGCTTAGAAACGGCTTGCGTACAATAGACTTTGATCTTGTCGTGATCGATTTCCATCTTGGGCAGACTAAGAATGGTGTTGAATGGATTCAGTATTTAAGTGAAGCAAAGCTTATTAAGCCTTCGACAGGGATCATATTTTTAACCTCTGATAGATTGCCGCAAACGATCAGTCAAATACTAGATATCTATCCCGACGTACTTATTATAAAACCTTACACCATCAAAACCCTCCACGCTTCTATTACTCACTATTTAAATGTGAGGACGAAAATCAAACCTGCTCTCGACTTTTTGGATAACGAACAATCTAATCTGGCGCTTAACTTTATTGACAAAACGTTACAAAATGGTTTGGACAAGCGAGCAAGCACTGATTTTATTAAACTCAAAGGGCAATTGCTAATAAAAGAACAACGCTTTGCTGAATCGGCAGAACTGTATGGCGCAATTTTGGCGCGTTCTTCAAATGTGCTTTGGGCACATTGGGGCTTGATTAAAAGTGAATTTTTATCCGGTCAGTGGCGCCATTGTCAAGACATGCTCGATGGTTTGATCGGCGAGCAACTAACCAAAGATAAAGCTTACGAGTGGATGGCATGCGTTGAAATTGGCAAAGAAAATTACGCTTTAGCAGAGAAAATTCTTGATAACATTAAAGAAAACGAACTCACGATCCCAGCGACTAAGCTAAAAGTGCTAGCCTACAAAATGCAAGGGAGAAGTGAAGAAGCTATTCGACTTTTGGAAAAGAAAAGACAAAGCAACTTCACGGTAAAAGAACGTTTCGACGAATATACAATTGAGTTAGCTCGCTATCATTTACAAATAGCTGAAAATACAGAGGCTAATGAAAGGGCTGAAACATTACATACTGCAAAATGCTTAATTGGCAATGCTAGTCGCAGTATCCTCGATAGGCAAACCCAGCACCAAAGAGACTTTATGTTAGCATTGGCTAGTATCTTGGAAGGTGACAAGCAACGCGCAGAAAAAATCTTGCTAGACAAAACCGTTGGCGACGCTACAAATGCAAAGCTAGCTACGATGGTTGATGCAATTAAGGTTTGGTTTGGCCTCGGTATGGAAGAAAATGCCAGAGAAGTCTGGAATGAAGTCGACAGAAAGCTATCAGCTAAAGATGACCAAATTGATTTAATACTCGGCGATAACTTAATCCTTGAGACAGAGAGAGCACTCGGCTTGTCTGAAGAAAAGGCAAAACGTGTTAACGATCAAGGTATGGTGCACTACCTTGGTAATCAAGTGAATGATGCCATTGAGCTATTTTATAAAGCGCGCCAACTGAACCCTGGTGTTCCAGCTTTTACGCTCAACTTATTGCAATGCCTTAGTGATATCAAAAAGGCAGAATACAAAGACCAAAAAACGCTCACACTAGTAGACGAGCTAAGTGATAAAACTTTGTCGCAGTCGAACCGGAAGCGTTATGACTTAATTTTGAAAAAAATAAATGACTCCCCCTGATTCCTTCAGCATGGTCGAAGTTACAGAACAACTTACTGAAGATGTTGCATAGTTATCAGTATATTTTCTGATATTTGCTGATAAATACTCACCTACTGGTACAATATTGAAAAACACAGTAAAGAGAACAGTATGGTTAACAATATCTATGCACTAGACTATGTCGCTAACAATGGTGATTTGGTGTCATTTCAAAAATATGAAGGCAAAGTTGTCCTCATTGTTAATACCGCAAGCAAATGTGGTTTCACTCCTCAATACGACGGCCTTGAAGCACTATATAAAAAGCATAAAGAAACAGGCTTAGAAGTTATAGGCTTCCCATGTGATCAGTTCGGTCACCAAGAACCTGGAGGCGACGACGAAATCGCACAATTTTGTGAAATGCGCTTCAACTTATCCTTTCCATTATCAAAGAAAATCGAAGTCAATGGAGATAATGCGGCCCCAATATATAAGTTATTAAAAACCGAGGCGCCGGGTGTTCTTGGTACAAAAGGCATTAAATGGAATTTCACTAAATTCTTAATAAACAAGCAAGGTGAAGTTACTAAACGATATAGCCCTAAAACAAAACCCGAGCAAATTGAAGCGGATATTGTTAATTTATTAAAGGCTTGATACCTCAATAACTCAACATAGTGTAAAAGCCGGCCCAACACGCCGGCTTTTTGCTATTTAAATTCAGTGATTTTATTGGGCGTCTATTCATCTATTTCCACCGGTCTGTCGTAATCATCCTCCAAATGAAGTGGCATAATAATAGTAAAACTCAATAAACTATGTCTTATTACGTTTTTTTGATGATTAGATGGAAGTACTTGCCAAGCCACATGTAAGGCACCTGCTTAGCATATTTCATCTCTAGCGCCAGTACTTGCTCATATTCATCTACTTGCTTACTTCTATCATGTAAGTAATCATGGAAGCAGCGAATACCTGCCATATGCTCAATATCATAATTTGAAAAATGAGATTCTAAATAGTTAATAATTTCACTTGGACGCTGGGCATTATGCGGATTTAACTTAACTTGATTGCGAATATTCATTCCCGCATCAATATAATCAAAGTTACCCCAAATCGCGTTATTAAATAACGCAGCGTCACGATTGAAGAAGCTTAACGAAAGGTGACCTCCAATCTGCAGCTGTGTGAATAGCTTCTCAATTATTTCAAGTGGATTTTGCACCCACTCTAATACAGCATGACATAACACAAGGTTAAAGCCTTCCTCGTGTTCTAGCGATAGAATATCTATTTTCTCAACCTTTGCATTGGGATAACTTCCGAGACGCTCCTGGGCAATGTCGAGGACTTCAGAGGAGCCGTCGCATAATGTAACGTGATGACCATTTTGGGCAAAAGCTAAGGACATCATGCCCGTTCCTCCTCCGGCATCAAGAACCTTCGAAGGTTCTTTGGAGTTAATAAACTCAGCTAAATAATGTGATAGCATTTGGTGTCGTAAACGCCCTTTACTCGTGCCGTATATGTTCTTATCAAATTTGTTGGCAATACCATCAAAGTAAGTATCAACAGCTGCTACAGGCTTTTTTTTTCTCATCATTCCATCATGTTAATTTAAAAGCTAATGACTTAGCATTAAGCGGGATTAAAAATATCGACGAATTCACACTCAATACCGGTTACTTCTTGCAAATACTCACCTACAGATTTTACTCCGTAACGCTCAGTAGCATGATGTCCTGCAGCATAATAGTGTATATCAAGTTCTCTAGCACTATGAGTGGTCTGTTCTGATATTTCACCTGAAATAAAAGCGTCGACACCTAACTCGAATGCAGCATCAATATAGTTTTGGCCGCCACCTGTGCACCAAGCTACTTTGCGAATTAATTTATTTGAAGGTGCGCTAACATGCATTGCTTCTCTATCGAGTAAATTCGAGATGGCTTGTCTAAACGAATTTGCATCTACTTTCTTATCTAACTCACCATACATGACGATACCTTCTGGTTTAAGCAATGGGTGCGCTTGAATATTACCTATTGAAAACAAATTCCCCAATTGAATGTTGTTGCCAAGCGTAGGATGCACGTCAATTGGTAAATGATAAGCAACTAAATTGATATTGTTATCTAGTAAGGTTTTTATTCTTCGTTGTTTAAGTCCAGTAATAACTTGTGATTCACCTTTCCAGAAATAGCCATGATGCACTAATATGCAGTCAGCCTTGCGGTCTACAGCCTCATCTATCAAAGCTTGTGAGGCTGTTACCCCAGTTATTATCTTGCTTATTTCAGCACTTCCCTCAACTTGAAGACCATTAGGACAATAGTCACTGATCGGATTAGCTTGCAATAGCTTGTCAATTAATGTTAAAAATTCATGTCTTTTCAAAAAAAGGCTCCAATGCACTCAAAGTAGACATTTGAAATAAAAAAGGTTTACACTGTACTTATATTAACATTATCACAACAAAAAGGGTTCATAAGAACATATGAGCAAATTAGACAAAGACAGCGTCTTAGCAAAATTCACCGCAGCCTATGAGGCAGCAAATGGTAAAGCTCCAACTATCGAAGCAAAAGGTGGTTGGTATAGTGTTGATGGCGGTAAAAATATACGTCTAGCACAATTGGATGAGATGGCTGATAGCATGGGTGCAGCTGCTCCTAAGAAAGCTAAAGCAGAAAAATCTGAGAAGCCGAAAGCCGAGGTGAAAGCCGAAAAGCCTAAGCCAGCAGCAAAGAAAGCTCCTGCCAAAGCGAAAGCTAAAAAAGCAGTTTCTAGTTTTTCTGTAAAGGATTTTTACACTCAGCAAATCCAAAAAGCTAACCCGGGTGCTAGATCACCAAGATAGTCATTTCAAACGCTGATTAAATAAATCGTTTGGAATAACTGTTAAAAAAGCGGCCTATTAGCCGCTTTTTTAGTTTCTCTTTGATTCGAGCCTTAAATAATCTTAACGATATAACTTATTGCCAGCATCAACCAAGCGCATAAAAGTTTGTTCTATCGCCTTATATGCAGAAAAGCCTAACTTTTGAGCTAGTGTCTTTTTCGTTGCATACTTTATGTTGAACAATTTAAATTCATCATTTGCTTCCATCAGAAAATCATCAGATGTTTTTAATTCATCAACTAGAGCAAGCT
Organism: uncultured Glaciecola sp.; assembly: GCA_905479945.1. Taxonomy (GTDB): domain Bacteria; phylum Pseudomonadota; class Gammaproteobacteria; order Enterobacterales; family Alteromonadaceae; genus Glaciecola. The sequence goes on from CAJQOP010000120.1 coordinate 33,736, forward strand.
CTTTCGCACGCTGCCCATACCAATATTCACCCGTTGCTACTTTCTCAATATCAAGCGAGGGGCGATGTTGTTGAACAAAATCTTTGAACATAACATGCACATCTTCAATCTCTTCTTTAAACTTATCTCGCCCTTCCTGAGTGTTCTCACCAAACATAGTTAGCGTGCGTTTAAAATTACCCGCCGTATGTTGTTCAAATTCAATATCGTTTTTCTTCAACACTTTATTAAAATTTGGAAGTTGTGCAATAACACCAATAGAACCTATGATAGCAAAAGGAGCGCTAATAATGTGGTCAGCAACGCAAGCCATCATATAACCACCGCTAGCCGCAACCTTGTCTACGCTTACCGTGAGCTTAATGTTTTTGTCTTTGATACGCTGTAATTGAGATGCACATAATCCGTAACCATGAACTACGCCACCACCACTTTCAACATTAACCAATACTTCGTCATTTACTTCTGCGACACAAAGTATCGCTGTAATTTCTTCACGCAACGTATCTACTTCTTGAGCATTCATTGAACCAGAAAAGTTGAGTACGAACATGTTGTGTTTCTTTTTCTCATCTTTACTTGAAGATTTAGACTTTGCTTTTTTCTCTCGCTTTTCTTCTTTCTCTAGTTTTTTGAGTTGTTCTTTATCAAGCAAAACATGCTGCGCTTGACTTTTTATATCGTCAAAATGCTCAGAAAGTGACTCAAACTCTAAGTTACCTCCCGACTGCTTTTGCTTTGCTGCCATACCTACAATTAGCCCAACAACCACAACGATTGCCACCACAATAGTTACTGCCTTTGCTAGAAACAAACCATATACAAATAAAAATTCCAAATTTCGCTCCTGTTTACTGCCTTAATTTGACTTATATTGGGCCATTCACCCAAAATAAAAGGACCCTTAGGTCCTTTTATAAAACGGTTTTTTAATTAACACTTTTATACCACAGAAAACGGAGTTAATTTCAGTTTAAACTGTATTTTCAAGGTTTTTATTGTTGTACGGCATTCGTCACATTTTGTTCTTTAACTAGGTTTGCTGCAATATCTGCTTCAGTGAAATATAAAGGACGCAGTTGAGGCTGAGTTGAATAAAGCTTAGATTGGTCATCTGACTGTTCTGACTCAGGATTATGAGACTGTGAATACGTTAACAAGCCCCTTGCAACCGGCCCATTTTCAGTAAAGTTTGCAATGAACATCCAACTGCTTCCAGATGTAATGTGATAACCCTTAGCTTCAGTGCTCAATCTTGTCGTATTATCCATTGCCGGATAAGTATGGCGAGCAAGCTCAGTACCATTATTAGAGGTACTTGTGTCGTATACATTAAAACCTCCCTCAACGTTGTGAGCCCCACCCCATGGCAAACGTTCACCACTGGGTAAACCTGTTGCTGTGCTTTTTTCTACAAACTGAACGTCACCCAAAACAGCATCTAATTCGACTTCAGCACGTAAAAGCTTATCGATTGCAGTTGCTAATTGCGTCAATGTCGTTTCATTGTCCAAAAGCCCTCTAGGAGTATTCAGTACATCGGTAACATCATAGGCAACGGCCCATTGTGGACTGAGTCTAAATTGAAACGCAAACTCCCTAAATACATGAGCACCAACACTATCTATATTCATTGTTGAATCCCACGCTGCAAGTGTATCGCAACCATCAGCTATATTTACCATTTGACCATTGACATCAACCGCTACTTCGCGGTTTGCTTGGCAAATTACGAGGAGTTCAGAGAGGATTGCTTCACCTAAGTAATTACGATTTCCTAGCAATGCCTCCTCCACCTCCATCATATTGAATTTACCGTCAGATCCTGCTGCATCGGCAAGTAACTTATGTGCCATTCTTGAGCGTAAAGATTGCTGATTGCCTACTTGACCGTATAATGGCGAAACCCCAGTAATCGGATTTTCAAAATTAGTTAACCAAAAACTATCATTGGAGTTTTGAACGTAATCCGTGCCTTCGTATTTTGGTGCACTTTCGTATGGTACCGCTTGATTAAAGTCAAAAGCGCTTGCAAACCCAGGCAGCACGGTAAACCCAGCGACTGCTTTAGTTTGAATAAGCAAGGGATTAGTTGCCAGTGCGTTTAAAGCTGTCGTGGTTAAACCCGGTACGGTCGAATCATCAATGTAAAATACGTCACCCGATTTAGATGCAGCCATTGTATTGTTGAATATAACACCGTCGTAGTCCTTAAATGCTTGTTTAAACTCGTTCATATTCCCTGCTAAATTCATAGCTAACCAATGATCTAAGACGTCGTAATTAGGTGAGTTCGCGTCTTTTATTGCAAATGCAGACCCGCCTGGACCCCATTCAAAATTGCCTGGAACAACTATCATCGGCCCATAATTAGTACTAAAGCTATTCTTTTTAAGTTGAATTGTTTGACCTGGACCCACGGCAACATCAATAATCAATTCTTTCTTAAAGATAGTCCGTTTGTTGCCGTCAACACTATGTGTTAATCCTGCATCATCAGATCCATCTAATTGTAGTTGATAGACCACAAAATGTTCTGCTGTTGAAAATGTGTGTGTCCAAGCAATATTTTCATTAAAACCGATATTGACCGCTCCTGGTAAGCCCATTAATGAACCGCCCATGACGTTCAGATGCCCAGGAATAGTTGTGTGGAATTGCCAAAAACGTAAATTACCCGTATGCGGAAAGTGTGGGTTACCCAAAACCATACCCATTCCGTTTTCAGTTTTATCGGACCCTAAGCCCCAACCATTTGACCCCATATCTTGTGGGTTCATTTGCGGTAAAGCTACATTGGGCTGCATCTTAAACGGAATAGTACTAAGAGATCTATTGCCCGTTGAATCCGCCATTGCTGAAGTTACAGGAATTGGTAGAGGATTTTCGCCAGGAGGCGCTGCTAGAAACATTGGACCTAAAAAGTTCGCGGCACCCGGCAGCAAAGCAACACCTAATGAATACGTTAATATATCAATGCTTTCTATTTCTTGCACCCAAGGTTGACCAGCGCAACTAGGGTCGATATTGGCCGAGCCAGTTTCGTTTAAGTATTGATTATAACCCTGTGTATAACCGCTTACCAATGCACGACTATTAGCACTCATGCTCGCAAGATTCTGTTCTGCTTGCTCTCGAATCCCGAGTGTTAAAAAACCAAAATCATTTATTAGATGCTCTGAATCACCAGAACCTATATTACGGTCTGGTCCTAAATACTTCGCTCGCTGAGAGTTATACTTTATTATTTGATCAGCTAATATACATAAATTGTCTTGTGCAAATGCGTACCCCACGCCAAATGACATACTTTCTAGATTTTGCGCTGTTACATGAGGAACGCCATATTCAGTCCAACGAATATTCGCTTCAAGCACACCGTCTTCATCAAATGAGGGTAAAGGTGCAGGAGCAACTGGAGGTAATGGAGGCGTTACAGGTATTGGAGTGACAACTTCGTATTTTTTCTCGTCACTGCTACAAGCAGATAAAGCAAGCGTTACTGCGGCAATTACTAAAGACCGCTGGAAAAGAGAAGTATGGCTTTTCATTAATAAATCCTTTTTTATATTTTTGATTCCATTTAGAAGTTTAGCTAAAAAACCAGTTTATTTACAATAAATCAACGTAATTATTACAAATAATTCACGAATATAGTAAAGCCCGCGCTACATATTTTAAGCACAAAAAAAGCCCCCGAGAGCTTGAGCACTCTTGGGGGCTTTATCTATAGCGTATATACGCTATAACTCCATTATCTAGTTCTCAATAACACTTTCGTTAGTTACCACAATTGCAGTTCCACCAGAGCCCAAATAATTGATTACTTGAAGCTGCATTTCTACTGTAACCGCAGTGCTGCTTGTTGGGTTTAAACTGCTACCATGTGCACCTTCGTTAAACTTAACGATTCCGCTGATGGGCGCAGAACCCGTTGTTGTCGTAGACACCAGATCTAATCCCATAATATTCGCAAGGGCCTGCTGTCCAGCTAGTGGTAAGGCAGTTGTAACAGGGATTACTTGATCGGGCAGATTCTCATTGCCATCTCCAACCACTGTCAGCATATGAACTGGCGTATTAGATGCTAATGTCTTGAAGTAGTTAATTGGGTCAGCAGAGTCAGTCAAAGTTTGGGCAGCAAATGCAAATTGATTAAACAAAGCGTTTACCGAGGCAAGTTGCTCTTCTGTAAGTACCCCTAAGAAAACACTCACGGCGCCAACTAACTGCTCTTCAGTAACATTAACAGTGCCAAAGCTTTGCACTAAGAAACCTTGAAACTCAGGAGAACCCTGAGATAAAAGAAGACCTTTAATAAGTGGACCAAAACTTGGTGACTCTAATAAGAAGGTTGCAGTGCCCCCACCCGGTGATTCTAGCGACGCCGCTTTAACAGCAAAAAAGCTATCGAATGCACTCAAAGGCCCCTCAAACCCTGTGTTTGCTACCGAAGCAAAATTCCCACCTGTAATTCCACCAAGCGACACACCAAAGATAGAAACATTCGATGTATCAATATCTACAGACTGTGATTCAGTGGTATCTACAACTGCATTTAAGCCTAATCTCAAACCCAATAAGTCAGAAACACTTTGACGTAAATTATCGCGAGCTGTTGGCAAACTAGCAAGATTTAGGTAATGCGTAGGAGTAACTGTTGTTGCATTTAATTCATCAACCCCGTCTCCATTTAAGTCAAAGCCTCTTGAACCATGAATAGGTTGATCAATAGCAACAGTTGCGAAACCTGCAAGCGATAATGAACCAGTAATCAGCAACATATCTTCTTTTCGCGAAGTAATGCCGTGCGCAAGCATAACTACAGGCCAACCCGCTGCAGGTTTTTCTAAGTTAAACCCAAGCGCAGCAGCTACCTGAATGTTTGGCGTAGTAACTTGAACGTCTAGAGTTTCAAAACCCTCGTTCCCACCCATAAGCTGTGGGATTGGGCTAAACTTAGTCAGATTGCGGTCGCGGTCTAATAGTTGTCCATTTATCCTAACGTCGGCTAAACCAGCTTGCTGGCACAAGGCCGCATTAGGGCCTGGCGTTGCTGTCGCTAACAAAGCACCCGCGTTAGCTAATACAATGCCGCTATCACAAGCTGCCTTCCAGAAACTGTTTACTGGGCCTAAAGGATTTTCGGCTGTCGGGATTGCCGAGTAATAAGGTAAGGAGATATTCCCTTCAAACCTACTGGCTGCGCAGAACTGCCCTGCTTGCCCCAAAATACCGCTTGCTACACCAGCAGCAAAGTCATTAACCTGAGGGACAGGACTGCCAAATCCGCCAGCAGCGCCACCTAACAAGCCAGAACATGTAGTGAATGATGAAAAGTCCGAACCGTTAATTACCGGAATTAGTCCTGCAGCTTCTGCCGGTAAAC
>CAJQOP010000121.1 GCA_905479945.1 uncultured Glaciecola sp.
TGACATGGTCTAATTGATTAGGACACACCAGTTAAGAGATAATACTCTAAACCGGAGTCCATAATGACCATTAGAAAGAAATATTCAAAAGAATTTAAGTTAGACGCCATTAGCTTGGTGGTTGAGCAACAATACACCCAGACTGAAGCCGCGAGAAGTTTGGACATAGCGCCAAATTTGATAACACGCTGGATTAAAGAAAACGAACAAGATAATGATGGGCAGGCGTTTCGTGGGAATGGCAAGCTCACGCCAGAACAAGAAGAAATTCGCCAATTAAAAGCGAAGGTTCGTCAACTTGAAATGGATAAGAAAATTTTAAAGGAAGCAACGGTCTTTTTCGCCAAAGAAATCAAATAAAGTACGATTTTATTGCCCAAAAGAAAAAGACCTATCCAATTGACAGAATGTGTCAATTATTGGGAGTTAAGCGCAGCGGCTATTACCGCTGGGCAAAGAAAGTATGCAACGATATTTACCCACTTCATGATGAGATGCTGGACTGGGTAAAGAAGATAGAAAAAGGTGCCGAGAACCTTTATGGCAGCCGAAGAATGAAGCATGCGATGAATTATTTAGGTTTCCAGATTAGCCGCCAAAAGGCGCGTAAGCTAATGAATGAAGCCGGTGTATGGGTGAAATACCGTAAAAAGTATAAGGTCACTACCGACAGCAATCATAATAAGCCATTGTTTAAAAACGTGCTTAAAAGACAATTTGATGTGGATGCGCCCGACCTGGCATATGTGGCTGACATCACTTATATCTGGACGCGTGAAGGCTGGCTATATCTAGCCGTTGTTATTGATTTATATTCGCGCAAAGTGGTGGGCTGGAGCATGAGTTCGCGCATGAAAGCGCAATTGGTTGTGGATGCATTACAGATGGCTATTTGGCAACGCAAGCCTAAAGAGGGTTTGATTATACATACTGACCGAGGCTCACAATATGCCAGTCACCAATACAGAAGCTTGCTATTGGCCCATGGAATACAAGGTAGCATGAGCAGAAAAGGAGACTGCTGGGATAACGCAGTAGCAGAAAGCTTCTTCGGAAGTTTAAAACAAGAGCGTGTGCAGTGGCAAAACTACCAAACAAGAAGTGAAGCGCAACAGAACATCCTGAATTACATTACGATGTTCTATAACAGCCACAGATTGCATTCATATCTTGGGTATCAAAGCCCAAATCAATATGAGCAAAATATGGCAATATTACAAAAAGCTGCTTAACTGAGGTGTCCGAATAATGTTGACCACGTCAAATGAACCTATAATTAAATGATTAAGGAAAGAAATGAATATGCGTATATGGAGTTACAAGCGCCACTTCCAATACAAAGGTGCAGATTACCAAGTAAAGTTTTCATTTACTTTTAGCGCATGTACCTCACAGGTATATTGTGACGGTAGTTTGATAGATGAGCGCACTTGTAGCTTTAGTTCGGGGGCTAAAGTAATAGAGCATAAATTAAAAGCTAATGATCAATCTCCCGAACTATCTGTCTTTGTCGGCTACTATAGCTGGTGGAGTATCGGCATTGAAGTGAGAGAAAATAATGAGTTGGTTTATGCTAGTCACCCCAATGAAGATATCCACTTTGCTGAAAAGAAGCTTGGAAAGTTGGATTCAAAAATACATGCTATTGATGCTAAAAGCGAAGAGCAACCCAGTCAAAAGTGGCGACAGAATAAATACTCGATAATTGCTGATATTGGTCTTGGCGCAGCCTTTTTTATTGTTGCGAAAATCACAGGCGACTTAACCGTAGCTGCATTTACAGGGGTTTTCTTAGGGTTATCTCTTGTTGTTATTCAGCGTTTTGTAAAGGTTGACTTACTTGGCGGCTTTGCTGTTTTTGGGACGGTGATGCTCCTTATATCCGCTTTATTCTCTCTTGTCTTTCAAAGTGAACAGATTGTGCAACTCAAAGGCACCTTTATGGGATTATTGGGCGCATCAGTGTTTTTGGCTGACGGTGTATTTAGAAATGGTCGTTATTTTGGTGGTCGTTTTGACCGCTATCTCAGTTCACCTGTTAAACATCAAAACTTTGTAATTGGTTTAGGACTAATCAGTACATTCATGTCAGGCTTTAACTATGGTGTTGCTACCTACTTGAGCGAGGATGCTTGGCTCACATATAAGACGTTTCTTGATACGCCTATTTATATAATACTGTTTATTATATTGACTAAAGTAACTGAGAAAGAACATCCAAAGAGTGGTGACTGTGAGGCTTGATTAAGCTAAGGAAACTGAGTCTCACTCAGGATGCGTAAAAAACATTTCAAAGCCAACCGCGGATTATGGATAAAACTCTCATTCAAATTTGAATGGGTACGGCCGGTTTTGCCGTATTGAAGACCCTGCTGATCGGGCAAGAATGGGCAGGTTGCCGACTGTTAGGGTTTTTTACACTAGGACAGCTTAGAGCGATCAATAGCCAATCCGCAACTTCGCTCTCTTTTACAAGTTTACATTAGTCAGTAGCCATTCATAATCCAACAGCCACAAATGGTTTTACATGTTGTGCCGGTATTAGTTTAATCTTGAAACCTTCCGTCAAAAATACTCGTCCCCAGTGGTGAGAAGTGCCACACGCTTCTATGGCTATTAGTGTACCCTCGGGATATTGCCTAATGTCATACAGAAATTTGGCTCTAGTAACCTTATGATTTTTGTAAACTGAATTATCTGCAAGTAATACGCAAATTTGAAAAACATTTTTTAGCTAAATATATACCAATAACTTTTATATCCATGATGAGCATCCTATTTTGATTAGTCACATTAAGTTTAGTACAACAACTTAATTATGGTGCTAAGGTGTCCATCACATCACTTCAGTGTGATTGAAGATGAGTGCTAGTACAGAACTAACTATAAAAAAAGCCAGCTCAATTGAGCTGGCTTTTTTTAGTTAAAACTAAAAGTTAAATAATGCTCAATTAACTTTTTATCTTGCGACGTGACCAAGCCATACCGAAAAGACCTAAACTCAGTAAAGTAATAATAGATGGTTCAGGTACTGTTGAAGATATACCATCACCTACGATAAGGTCAAAGCTGTATGTACCAGTACCCGTGTTTGCTACGCCTGTTAAACCTAACCAGTAAGTACCTGCACTTCGTGTTTGAGATAGATCACCAAGATTGAGTAAATTATCACTACCTAATCCACCAACAGTTGTATAGGCGAAAAGGCCAAAACTGTTCCCAAGGTTTTGAAAGTTAAGTGATAAGTACCAAGAATCATCTGTTGTAAAGCCAATGATATCCCACTCATCTGAACCGGAACCGTTAGCGTCTAAATAGCCGTTAATAGTAGTTGTACTAGATGAATAGCTTCCTATCAAAGTAGGTGCAGAGGTAGAATTACTGAAATCATTATTATAGTCTGATTCATTGATAATGATAGCATTTGCAAATTGATGTATGGCAAGCAGTACTAAAGCACCTGCTAATTTTGTTAAAGTTTTCATATTATTTCCTATTTGAAATTTTTCTTCAAAGATATTTATATCGAGCAAGTAATGAGCCTATAATTATGCATTAAATGCGCCAGTATATATTTCTCTTTAAAAACATGGTGTTACATAACAAAAAAGTCTACCGCCAACATATATGTAAAAAATCCTGACACTTTTACTCGTGGGTAAAATCATCGCACAATTTTGAACATCGTACGGCCCCTATGGCCGTTTCCTTGCCTTTCAAGGCCATAGATAAAAACCTAATTCTTAGCAAAAATAACAACTAAAATTTAGAAAATAGCTATGACCGGTTTCTTGGACATTGATCTTGCCCCATTAAAATGAAATCTGATTAAAAAATATCAAATATTAGAGTTTTATCTTCAATATATTTCCACAATTCATATCAAACTATAGTCCCCTCGTACAGCAGACTCAGCCTGCTTTGGTTAACTCGCTAATGTCGTCAACAATTTGTGGCCACAACTGAACTGGTAAGGTGTGTCCCATTCCTTCCATGATTTTTAATGTAGAACCCGGTATTGCTGCGGCGGTTGCGATACCACATTCCATAGGAACCAAGGGATCAATATCACCATGAATAATTAAACTGGGCATTTGCAATTGCTGCAAGCCCAATGTTCGATCGGGTGAATCAATTATTGCACTTAACTGGCGCGCAACACCCGCAGGATTAAACCCTCTCTGTCTGGACTCACGTATTACTTTTTCAACACGTTCATGCTCATAAGGGAAATGTTCACCATGCAACATTTTCCAGACTTTCAAACTCTGCGCAACATACTCATCAATATCTTTAGCCAGAGGCTTAAGCAACTTTGCGCTGATTCTTGTCTTCGCTTTTGGCAAAGAACGATTGCCCGTAGTGGACATAATTGAGGTTAGGCTACTGACTCTGGATGGAGCTTTCAAAGCAATACATTGGGCGATCATGCCGCCCATTGAGGCACCAGCAAAATGGGCCTTATTTATATTTAACGCATCCATTAGAGCTAAGGTATCATCAGCCATATCATCAAGTAAGTAAGGGGCATTCACTTTTTTTCTAAATAGACTGTTGCCGATGAAAGCCCACATACTTGGTACCGGACAATCTATCATCCAAGTGCTTTTACCAATATCACGATTGTCAAAACGAATGACTCTCAAGTTCTTGCTGGCTAATAATTTGCAGAATTGATCACTCCAGTGGATCATTTGAGTGCCCAGACCCATAATTAGAATCATTACCGGATCTGCGGGATCGCCAAAACTATCATAGGTAATTTGCAAACCATTTGCACTGGCCTGCTGAGCCTCATGGTGAGGAATATTATCGACCATTATAATTGTACCTCGGCTTGTTCGCCATTAGCGGAAAGTTGTTTCTGACCTTGTTTCCCATAGGGTTGCCATAAACCTTCATCTTGCGCCAAACGGTTAGCCACAATCCGAAACACCTGATGGTTATGCCCCAGACCTGTATGACTGCCTTTTACTTCAATGTTCTCGGCTTGATCAGTAACACCAATTTTTCTGTTCACGCAAGCCTGCCAATGTGCCACACCGTCTGTTCGAGAATAAATCGCAGATGTGGGCACTGGCGGCAGCGTTAACATGCCTGCCAATACTTGAGGTTAACATTTACAATATCGCCATTAATCATGTCGAACAATTTAGCTACCATCGGCACAGAGCCCCCAGGTCCATTAAACGGACTGCCAAGAGTAATTACTTGACGCACAAAGTCAGGTAACAAACGGGCAACTTCTCTTGCCAATATGCCGCCTAGACTCCAACCTACCAAACTGACTTTTTTGTCATGTTTAATCGACAGTTCTATAACACGATTTAGTAGCGCGTCACTTATCACATTCTCGCCACCGACTATTTCGGTTCCTAAGTTGCGGCCGAGCCCCCAACCATACGTTTGGTATCCCTTAAATTTTAAAAACGCGCGTATAGGCTTTGTACTAATGTCGCTGGCCAAAAAGCCAGGTAGAACCATCACGGGGTGATTGTCGCCTTCTGGCGCACTTAATAAAAAAGGCATAAACATCCCGGTCATACCCAACTCAAATATGCTTCTGCCTTCTCCAAACATGTGGACTAATGATGGCTTCGGTAACTTTAAAATTGGTACTTCTCTACTCATAATACTTCCTAAAAAACGAGTTAATTTTGCTCTAAAAATTCTTTGAGCACTGCGATCTCTTTCATTTTTTGTTTTGCGGCCTCCTCAAGTTCATTGGCACTTTCACGAATATACCGGGTGAAGTCATCCAAATCAGGCATCAGATTAGCAGCGCTGGTAGGGCTAATTGAAATTGTGCCGTTGTAGCTACAAATTGGCATAATGAGGCCCATTCCATCAAAAATTGGCGCAGTCCCCATAGTCACAATTAATTTATGCCCGGCCAAATACAATGGAATTTGCGGGCCAGGAACATTGGTGATAACAACGTTAAAGAAAGGATTGTGACGTTTGGCAATCGCAGCACTAGTATAAAACCGCGCAGCAACGCCGGCTAAACCAAATGGAATTAATTCAGCGTAGCCCATTAAACTTTTTGCATCAATTGCGTCTTGGTAGAGTTTACCAATTACAGTATTTTGATGGATTTTCTCCAATCTCTTAATTGGGTCTTCAAGATCTGTCGCAAGCTGCACATACATGGCAGATACCTGATTACCCATAGCATTTTTTTCTTCAGCCGTGCGGGTTGAAACTGGCACCATGGCGACCAAAGGTTTATCTGGCAGCTCATTTTTTTCGAGAAAATAACGTCTCAATGCACCAGCACAAATGGCAAGAATGACATCATTCAAGGTTGCGCCTTCCACCACTTTTCGCAGTGTCTTGACCCTATGAATATCCAGTATTGCAGAATTCCATACCCTTCCTGCTTCAACCGTATCGTTTAAACGCGTCTTTGGCGCGCTAAATGGCATGGTTGGCAGTGTAAGGCCCTGACTCCGCGTTAAATACCCTGCTTTGAGAGTAGACTTTCCAGTATCCCACAGTAAACCAGGTAACTTACCGGGGCGAGTTAAAAAATGATAGGCGCTCTTGGCCATGAGACCGACAGGACCAGGTATCTCTTCTATTTTTTTGGGCGATGGAGGAGCAACATATCGAGGTTTAGGTGAAACGTCGTATAGCATAGTCATCAGATCCGCACCGGATTTTCCGTCAAAGCCAGCATGATGCACTTTGCTTATAAGTGCCACGGATCCTTTGGGAACCTGAGGAATAGAATCTAATCCTTCAACAAAAATAAACTCCCATAGTGGCCGCTCACGATCGAGTTGTTGGGAAAATAAGCGAGAAGCTAAGTAGCGTAACTCCTTCCAACCGCCAGGACGCGGCAATGCAGTTCGATGCAAATGCAGACTTAAATCAAAATCCGGATCGTTTACCCAATAGGGCCTATCCAAACTCATTGGAACCGTGACTAACTTTTGCGTAAGTTTATCGACATTATGTAATCTGTCCTGGACAAATTGGCGAAAATCATCAAACTTTAGCGAACCTTCTATAATCGAAACTCCACCAATATGCATTGGCATTTTTGGTGTTTCAAGATATAAAAATGAAGCATCTAAACCGGATAACTCTTCCATTTTACCTCCATTGAGTTAGGCAGCTAACTAGGCCATTAACAAGACGTTAAAACACATTAACTTTTTATTTACAAATATCAACTCATATTTAGTAATGAGTAGCTATCAATTATTACTGAATATTCATAGAAAGCTCTGTGTTTATGCTCTGTCGACCATAATGAAAGCCTTCATTATTCGGCTACATTTGTTTATATCAACGATACATTCTAAGTGCTTGGGAACAGTAATTATAAAAAAACCGGCTTAAGCCGGTTTTTAAATTTCAATGTAAAAGCCCTTGGCTTTATTTATCTCTTAGCTCTCTGCGAAGTATCTTACCAACATTACTTTTAGGAAGTTCTTCTATGAACTCAACTTTTTTCGGGATTTTATAACCCGTCAAATGTTTGCGACAATGTAAGATCAAATCTTTTTCAGTCAAACTTTCATTTTTACGTACTACCACCAATTTTACAATTTCGCCAGAGACCTCATGAGGCACACCTATTGCGGCGGCCTCTAAAACGTCTTCGTGCATAGCGGCAACTTCCTCTATTTCATTTGGAAAAACATTAAAGCCCGAAACCAAAATCATATCTTTTTTACGGTCAACAATATAAAAATAACCGTCATCGTCACATGTTGCTATATCACCGGTGGCTAACCAACCGTCAACTATCATTTCAGCGGTTGCATCTGGACGATTAAGATAACCTTTCATCACCTGCGGCCCTTTAACCAACATTTCACCAGCTTCCCCCATGGCTACTTCATTGCCTTCATCATCTACCAGTTTTATATCCGTAGAAGGCACAGGCATGCCAATAGAACCTTTATAGGCTTCAAGTTGCGGAGGGTTTACTGTCACAGTTGGGCAACATTCAGTTAAGCCATAACCTTCGAGCAATATTAGTCCAGTCAGCTCTTGCCAACGTTCGGCAACAGGTCGCTGCACTGCAGCACCGCCACCTAAAGCAAACTTCAATCGGCTAAAATCTAAATCAGCAAAGCCCGGAGTGTTAAGCAATCCATTAAATAAAGTATTAACACCGGTAATGACAGTGAATGGATACTTGGCCAATTCAGCAACAAATCCAGGCATATCGCGAGGGTTAGTAATTAATAGATTCGGGCTACCAAATTTCATATAAGTAAGGCAATTACCTTGCAAGGCAAATATATGATAAAGAAGCAACGCTGTGACTACCATCTCTTTGCCAGGCTCAATGACGTTTTCCAGAATAGTCGAGTTTTGTTCCAAATTTGCCACAATATTTCTGTGTGTCAGCATGGCTCCTTTAGATACTCCAGTAGTGCCACCTGTATATTGTAGAAAAGCCAGATCTTCGCCAGTTATCTCAGGGCGTTCATAAGATTGCTTACGTCCTTGTTTAAGGGCAGCTAAAAATCTTACCGCATTAGGCAAGTCAAAAGCAGGGATCATTTTTTTAACGTGTTTAACGGCAAAGTTAGTGACCACTTTTTTGAGTGGCGATAACATGTCGCCTATAGAGGTCAGCAAAACAGTCTCAATAGCCGTGTTTTTGATCACTTCACTCAAAGTGCAGGCGATATTTTCAATAACAACAATAGCTTTAGAGTTTGAGTCAGTTAACTGATGTTGTAACTCTCTTGGGGTATACAAAGGATTAACATTCACCACCGTCATACCTGCTCGAAGTATGCCAAACAGCGCCACTGGATATTGGATTAGGTTAGGCATCATAATTGCCACCGCATCACCTTTCTTTAAACCAGAGCTTTGTAAATATGCTGCAAAATCGCGAGAAAGCCCATCCAACTCGGCAAAAGTAATACTCTTACCCATATTGATGTAACTGAGGTTTGCTGAGTATTTTTCAACGGATTGTTCAAAAATATCCACTACGGATGAATAACGATCAGGATCGATGTCTGCAGGAACCCTAGGGTCATAGTTCTTTAACCAGATTTTTTCCACTGTGCCTCCAAGCTGTTAACTTTAAGCAATTACCTCGGTGAAGGTGCAAAAGCCAACTTATTATTGTTTTAAAGGATTTGAAACCGTAACTAAGTCTACCTAAAATCTTAGCACATTTAAATCAACAATTTATTAACAACTTATACGCGTTTATGTAACCTTAGAAATGCGTACTCTTTCGTCTTTATCCGCCTTTAGAATATTCATATGTAAACGCGGTTAACTGATGGCGGGCGATTGAATTAGCGGCATTGACTTGAAGTTGCTGAGGCTAAGCAAGAGCTCAGAATGAAATACTGAACAAGTGGTTTGGTTCTATATTGTGCTGTTATTTTTAAGCATAAAAAAGAGAGCTATATAAAATATAGCTCTCTTTTGTTTTTAAATCAGACTAGGTTTAAGCTTTTTTTGCTGCCGGCTTCGCTGCCAATTTAGCAACAGCTGCAGTCAATGCGTCGATCTTTGAGCTTAGCTCTTCTATTTTTTGATCATTGTCATTGTTGCTGTTGAAACCAAGTTTAGCGCGAACAGTTTCGATACGAGATTCGATTTCAGTTTTAGCAACAACTTCATTTTTAACTTCTTCAACTTTGCCTTTACCTTCAGTTTCAAGCTTTTGGCCCTTAGCAACTAGTTCATCAAACAATTTGTTTGAGTCAGTTGAAAGTGATTCGATACGGCCTTTTACTTCTTCATAGCCTTTACCATATGCACCTAAACCAGCTAACCATACTTTACGAGCCATGTCTTCTGCAGTAGAGGCTGTTTCTTTAATCTTGTCGATGTTAGTCATAATGTTTTCTCCGTAGATATTTAAAATTAATTATATTTCTTCAATGGATGTATCTTAGGGATATAAATTAGAAATCGCATACTAATTACACAATAATTTTAAAATTATTTATTAATACCGAATAAAGATAAATTTCAGCGAGTAAGTTTCTTTAGAGTTTGCAGGCATTATTCAAGCAGGTGATTGCTAGCGCGCGAGAATCCGAAGCTACCCCAAAATAATTATTGGGGTAGCTTAGTATTATTTCTCTTCTTTGGGCTCCAGCATTAGGTCTCTAAGGTATATACCTCCTTTTATACCATCCATCGCAGATTCAATATAATCGGCAAGTACATTGACATCTGGAACGGTGTCCCGACAAGCCATTAGTCCAAAACCGATGGAGTCACAATAACTAACTACGGTAATATTCAGCGATTGCCCATCGATTAAAACTGACAAAGGAAAGGTAGCTTTGAGCTTAGCTTGACCAAAATACAAGGGTTTTCGTGGCCCGGGTACGTTGGATATGGTGACATTAGCTGCCGGTGGCATAAAGCTGGATATATTTAACTGATTCATCACCGCCACTAATCCTTGAGCCATGACAGCAAAATTTGTAGCTGCATCTGCCGACACATCAACAAGCTCTTTTTTTGCATCCTGAGTCGACTTGCCAATTAAAGCAAGGCGCGTCATGGTGTCGGGCTCATTAGTGGCCAAATTGGCAACTACATAGGTGATTTGGTTACCAGTTCGATTTACCTGACGCACAGAAACCGGCACAGAGGCAATCAATGATTTTTTGGGTAATGCCCCTTTTTCCATCATATATTTGCGCAAAGCACCCGAACAAAGGGCAAGTACTATATCGTTTACCGTGGCATTAGCCTGTTTACCTAAGGCTTTTATTTCTGTAAGTGATAAGGTTTTTACTGCGAAACGACGAGAACCAGTAATTGGCACGTTAAGCATGGATTTTGGCGCACTAAAAGGCACCGGCGACGTATTCTTATCAATCCCTACTGCTTTAAGGCCTTGCCCCACAAACATCTTTGAAAGGTCTTGGACCATTTTGGAACTGGCCCCTACTTTTTCAACTAATTTGGTGGTTTTTTCCATCAGCCCTAAAGATTCGTGTGCTGCGGATTTTCGGTGGCTTGGCATTCCAGCCCAAGGTGCTTTAACTTCGTCGCCTGCAGCCAAACTCAGGCAATTTTCCATCAATTCTATCCCGCCCATACCGTCGATTGCGGCATGATGCATCTTCATGTAAAGGGCAAATTGATTATTTTCTAAGCCCTCAATCAAATGAAACTCCCACAAAGGTCGTTCGCGATCTAAAAGTCGACTATGCAAGCGTGATGCTAGCTCTAGTAAATCATCTAATTTGCCGGGCTTTGGTAAAGCTGAATGACGCACGTGATAATGAATATCAAAATTCGTATCTGTCTCCCAACTAGGTAATGCGGCACTGTGCACCGAACTTAACTTTTGGTTGAAAGGCGCTCCGGGCGCTTGGCTTTCCAATTTGGCCAATAACTCGCGCGGAAAGTTTCCTTTATAATTCTCTGGAATTTCAAAAATAGCCAGACTGGCTACGTTTACCGGCGTGCTTTGCTTTTCCAAGGACAAAAACGCAAGGTCCAGTGCGTTGAGTTTGTTTGACATGGTGATTAACTCGATAAACTAAATTTTGTATACCTCAGTGTACACATAGCTAGATGGGTTTTTCAATTTTATTCACAAAATTAGAAATAATCCGAGCGGAATAAATACGCTAATATTGGCTAACTACTCTATCTCAAACCAAGTTTTCAACACTTGATAAACCTTTGGGTCGCTTAAAAGTTGCATGTGATTAATGTTAGTACCGACCCACTTTCGAGTATCTGGAATGTTTAAATGAAACGCCGGATCTTGGTGCTCGCCCAATGCACTTTTTATCCGAACCAGACCGTCCCCTAAAGGGTAAGTGAGACTCTCTTTAGCACTCGTTGCGACCGCGAAACACTTAAGCTTATTGGGCAAAGGTAAAGGCAAGCGTTGGTCGCCACTGAATTCAAATCGCTCAGTCGCATGCCAATCCAATTCTTGCACGTTGCCATAACGTAAATCTGTAATCCCAGAACTGCGTACTTTCACTAGGCGCGCAAACGGCACCGTGTATGAATGAGCACCTAAAATCAAATCAATCCAATTACCGGCTTTTTCTAGCGCAGCCCCGTGGTGCGGCGTACCTAAGAATATTAAGTTTTTGAGTTGTTCAGGCCAAAGATGGCCACTATTTTCGGCTACATGAAAAGCGCTACGAGATACTAGCCCGCCCATACTGTGGGCCAGTATATTAATTTCTAAGTGTTTATCTGATAGGTTTACCAGAGACTCTAATAAGCTCGCGAACTGTTGGCCGTTGTCGCTTATGTGCTGCCCTGTATTATAATGCAGATAGATGGCCCCCATACCCGATTCTCTGGCCAATTCAGCACCATGATCATGACCTTCATGGTCCCACTGTAAGTCATTCATACACAAGCCGTGAACCATAACCAAAATTTTGCCATTACTTTGGTTTATGAGTTCGCGTAACTGAGTTTCATTTAAAATTTGTCCTTTCCTTCGAAAGTGCATGGGGATAGCCAAAGCGTTCTTGCTAAGTACAAGATGATCACCCAATACACCGTTTAATGCTGCAAGCAAAGATTGTGTAGAACTTGAATCAGGTTGAGAATCTAATACTGTGCTTATTGCCGCCAGCGGTGCATCAATACTTTTACCTACCCGCTGAGTCACATTGCGAATATTGCGATACACCAAACCGCTTATGCCTGAAAGATGTTCTTCTTCAGTCGTCGACTTTGCACCCGAAAGCGGACTAACCCGCTTATGCATTGATTCAACAATGTCAGTAATAGCTAATACTGCGTCAATAGTTAAACGACCCACGCCTTGCCCTCGAGAGCTCGTTTCTTTGGTGGGGGAATTCTGACTTTTATCTTTGGGGCTGCGGTTCATAAATATCTTTTTGAATGCACGAAAAGGTGCCTCACTCTAACAAATATTCGTGGCAAGCGTTACTCATGGCAAGGATTACTCATGGCAAGCTTTGATTGTTTTACCTAATGTCTAAACAAGCTTCAAACTTTTCAGATATTGTAAATTATTAGTCAAACTTATTTTGGTGGCGTCTTAAGGTGAGTTCTTCGCGCTTCAACGCTGTCATGATCATCGCCGCAATAGATGGCGATCCGTTTCTAACAATCAATGTCTGTGAATGAGCTGCGCATAGCACTTCAGCATCGCTCCATTGTTCCGCTATTTCTGCAACCCAAAGTCGAAAGTCATCCGCAGCACCTTTGCGCCGCTCCAATGTTCTGGACAATGTCATATGAAAAGACACTTCAGGACTTTTTAAAACACCGAGTAAACCAGGTAATTTTAGGAACATTAAGGTGTCGTCAACATGAATGGTTTTTGATGCGAGATGGTAAGCCAATACCGATGCAAAATGCAGATTTTCGTTAGTGGAAATAAAATCTACACCGCGGGGCACTGAAAATTCAAAATCATCCGAAAATAAGGCCGCAAACTCCTTTGAATTGCTCAGCTCCGCTTGCCATGGCAGGTTTGGGAACTTATCAAGATGGCGTTTTGTACCATACAGTTTTGCGTTTGGATAATCAGCATGTGCCTGCTCCACATGAATCGTATGGAAGGGGTGCAAGTTAATGATCGCTTCAATGTCTGCTCCATTGTTGGTTAGCGAGTCTACTTGCTGTTTAATATCATTTTGTAAAGTATATGCATCCAATAAGACAAACTTACCGTTGCCGCGCTTGACCAAAGAAGCCTGAGTTCCAATATTTAATAAACCGAAAACTCTAAATTCGCCGCGAATATTCCAAAAATCATCAGAAATTTTTAATATTTTGTCAGTCATAAAGGATGCTCATTTTATATCTTGCAATCAGCTTAACAGAAAACGACTCGAGATAAGTCGCCTCTAAAATACGTGAACTCAGAGGCTGTTCTGACCAACACATCAGAACAACCTTATTGCTGAACCAAATGGTTTAGCCGTTGACGACTTTTAATCCATTGTGTTTACCAAGTATTCGAGCTTCTCTTTCTTTCAAGAGTTTCAAATATTTACGCAGCGTCTTACTGATAATAGTATTTCGTTTAATCAAATCTAGCTGCGGCCATGTGGCACGCTCACCCTGTTTAAATAATTCAGCCAGACTCTGTTTGCTTGGATTGGACATTATGTGCATTAAATTGGCCAATGTAGGATCAGGCAAAATATTAATATCTCCCATATACTGCTGGTCAATAATAGAGCGAACTTTGTGAATTCCCAATTTAGTCGCTCTGTGGCTGATAGCACTTTCCAACACGTCAAAGGCATAAAGGCTATTAATTTTGGCCATCTTGCCCGCATATCGTAAGGTCAAACCCATCAAACCGGTCGCGTCGAGTTTATCACGACTCTGAAATAAGGTAGATATCGGGTTAGTTTGGCTAACAATACTGTGGTTAACGCCATATAAACGAGCTAAGCGCTTATAAGGTAAATCAGCCATTATAGAGCCATCAGCGAATCGACGGCTAGGGATATAAGGAACAATATCACCGGCCCGATTTTTGGCTTTTAATTGAACCGCCGAAAAAACAATTGGAATAGCACATGATGCCCTGACGGCTTGAGAGATAATCGCATTTGGCGAGGTTTTAGCATTAAGTAAACGCGAGAACTGGTGCAGATCAGCTGGCGAAACCGTAATAATCATATGTTTGCCAGTCTTTTTATAGGCTTCTTCAAAGGTGGTCAGATCAAATAATTCAATTAGCGCATTTTCAAGATTGGTGCTGTCAAGCAGGCTGTCTTTGCTAAAGCCTGTCCATATACGCCATTCACGAAATTTTGCATAGATGACCTCGGGCGTTAAAATATTCTCTAACTCTTCGCTAGTTCTAGTTCCAACCAAAGCCGCAATAATAGAACCCGCACTTGCGCCCGATATGACGTCAGGTAGTAAGTCATGTTTAACCAGAGATTTAACTACACCGCCGTGAAAAAAGCCTAAACCCGCACCGCCACTCAGCATCATACAACTTCTTCCAAAGGCGTGAGCAGTTTCATCAAAAAATGATAACTTCTCATAGAAATCGATTTCGTTTTCGTCGGCCTTATAAATAAAGTCCAAAGCTTCGCAAACTTGCTTAATAAACTCTTCGATTAAATGCTTGGTACCAATTTTTGCGTGACGATTTATAGAAGAAGCTGCGATATTGCCCAAATTACCATGCAAACCTTCATGCAGAATGTACATAAGACCAGCAGCATCATTGATCGACTTTGCTTTTTTTATTCTTTTTACGCGTTCGCGAATTGCTCGGTAATCATAATCTTTGCAGGCATCTTTGGCCTTCCATTCGAGCGCGCCAGATAATTCGTCATGTGCCTCTGCAGCTTCTTTATATTCTGCATAACATTCAGCCGTTTTCATGACGTTCTCTAGTTCAGAAAGTCTTTTATTTGACATACTACTGCTCTCTTTTTACTACAATACTTAAAGTTAATCGTAAATAGTTAGAAAGCGCTACCTAAATTAAATATCCTATTAACATTACTCTTATAGAATTGAATTAGCTAAAACGAGTATATTGCTGTTAATACGGAGTTTTTTTAAAAAAAAATTCAGTATCAAATAATAATTAATTTTTTGTATTGACCATTCTTATTCCGATGGTAGCCTGATAAGAAGTATTTCGGCCCACGAATAATATTTATAAACGGCGCGACCCTATTTTATGGATTTTGGTTTTAGTTTTGCAACTCTCAGCTTATTGTCTATTCCGCTAATCAGTGCGATTGTCGGGTGGTCTACAAATTTCCTTGCGCTTAAAATGATGTTTTATCCTATTGAGTTCATCGGCATAAAACCATTTTTCGGTTGGCAGGGCTTAATCCCTGCAAAACGTCAAGAAATGGCGGAAATCGAAGTAGAATTGGTTTTAGGTAAATTACTTAGCGTTCAAGAACTTGCTTCTAGAATTGATCCAAAAGAACTCACAAAAGCCATGCAGCGCCGTTTAAAACAAGTTTTGCGAAGAATAGTTAATGATGTGATGAGCGATTGTGCCCCCCAACTTTGGGCAGCCTTGCCTGTGCATGGTAAAAACCTAGTATATGCTCGTATAGAAGCGGATATACCTAATGTTGTTAACAATATGGTTAACGATTTCAAACACAATATTGAAGAAATTGTTGATATCAAAGAGCTGGTAGTTAGTAAGCTAGTTGAATCACCAGAGCTCATCAACGAAATATTCCTCAAGTCAGGGGCCAAGGAATACCCATTTATCGAGCGCTCTGGCTTTTGGTTTGGGCTGCTGTTTGGTTTGCCAACAATGGTTGTTTGGATGTACTTACCAGTTTGGTGGATATTGCCCTTGGGCGGTTTAATCGTTGGTTACTTAACAAATTGGATCGCGTTAAAAATAATTTTTGAACCTAAGCATCCAATAAAATTTCTGGGTTTTACTATACAAGGAATGTTTTTAAAGCGTCAAAATGAGGTATCTCGAGTCTATTCAGACATCATAGAATCGAAACTAATGACTTCAGAAAATATTATAGAAATAGCCTTGCATGGTTCGGGATCGGATAAGATGTTAGAACTGATAGAATTGCATGTGAACGATGCTATTGAACGCTATATCGCTTTTGCGCAACCCTATTTTGGTTTGGGCATTGGCTCGGAGTCTTATTTCAGAATGAAAGAGACCGCTACCAGACGAATGTTTGAGGATTCAGAAAAGTATTTGCCGTATGCCTTTGAATACACTAACAAGGCTATGCGTATTGGTGATGACTTGTGTGAGCGCATGAAAGCTTTGTCTCCTGAGGAGTTCGAAGGAGTGCTGCGTCCTGCATATGAAGCCGATGAATGGAAGCTTATTCTTACCGGTGCCTTGCTAGGCATGGGAGCAGGTTTTATGCAGTTATACTTAGTGTTTATGTAAGTAAAAAAACGATAAATACAGTGAACTTTATCTAATTTAAGTAAACCACAAGTGACGCCCTTCGAATCAAAATCAAGTCCATTTGCTTATCCCGAAAAGTGATTAAGCACCTTTATCGTGATCCAATAGATTAAATATCGCTACCATTGATAGCGTCAACTTATGTTTTGGTGCAAGTGTAATTAGTGGTTTTTTGGCTTGGTGTGATTCGCGCATCTTCACCGATTGACCAATGTATTCCGACAATACCGGATAACCTTCTTCAATTAGTTCATCAATAATTTGTTTAGGCAAATTGGCGTTCGCCATGAACTGATTCGCTATGATGCCTTCAATTTCCAATTTGGGATTGTGATCTTCCTTAATTTCGGCAATTTTTTGTTGCAGGCTATATAGCCCTTGTCGAGCAAAGTCGTCACAATCAATAGGTATTAGACAGCGATCAGCCGCAATTAATGCTGACAGACTATAGAAGTTCAAAGCAGGGGCTGTATCAATATAAATGTGATCAAACTCCTCACTGAGTGATTCAAGGGCTTCGCGCAGCTTATATATTTTATGGCGACTATGTAATTCGCTTTCCAGCTCAACTAAACGTTCAGACCCTGGAATAATGAATAAATTTTCCATTTGTGTGGCCTGGCAATATTCAATGGCAGGTCGACGGTAAAGATGAAAAGTGATGGTTTGTTCAAAGAGGTCGGCAATAGTACTTTGTGCTGGAGCATCCAGTGCATCTAAATATGCAGTGCTATTGCATTGAGTATCTAAATCCAAAATTAAGGTACGATAGCCCTGACTGGCTGAGATTGCGGCTAAATTTACCGTTAGGCTCGATTTACCGACCCCTCCTTTCTTATTAAACAATACTCTTATCACGCTTTGTTCTCCGTTCTCGCCATTTGAGGGCGTTAGCTATATTTTCAATTGCTTGCACTGTACGCTTGCAATATGGAATGATACTACTCTAAATGCAAACATTCAGACAAAATTTAGATATTCCTGACATACTAAACTTAGTGAATAAATTAGAAGGGATTAGCGTGTGACCAAAAAGATTTCATTTCTCGACAAGACCTTTTGGATTACTGAATCAGAAGCAAACCCTAAACACGTGGCAGGATTGCAACTTTTAGAGATGCCAGAAGATGCTCCGCCAGATTATGTTGAGCAGCTTTTCGTCGAATTGCAGAGCTTTAAAAAAGCGACTCCCCCCTTCAATTGCACAGTAAGTACCTTTTTAGCTTATCCAATGAAATTGACTCCAGTAGACCAACTAAATATGGACTACCATGTGCAGATGCATGTGCTTGATGATATTAGTAACAAACCAGAGCTACACAAGTTTGTCGCAAAATTACATGAAACTTGGCTGGATAGAGACAAGCCGCTTTGGCAATATCATTTGATTAAAGACAAAGCAAACAAGGGCTTCGCAATTTATGTCAAGGTGCACCATATGTGCGGCGATGGAGCGAGCCTTATTCGTATGTTTCAGAAGGGGTATTCAGAGCAAAAAAATAGTGAGAACTTTGTTCCTGTTTGGGCTGCAGATCTTATTCTTCGAGACCCAAAGAAAGTCAATATTTTTAAGCAAACAATCAACGGATTGTGGGACGTAATACTTACTTTAAAAGATATTATTTGGATTTGGGTTCGTTTGTTAGTGAAGCTACTAAGGATCAACCAAGTCTATATGCCAATCCCATTTTCGGGAACAAAAACGATGCTTACAGGCCAGGTTAAGAAAGGCCGAGTGGTATCTACTTTAGATATTGATTTTACAAGAGTAAAAACACTAAGTAGGCGTTTACGAGCATCAGCTAATGAAATTATGCTATGTGCAATAGATATTGGAGTGCACCGATTTTTAAAAGATTATGACCATACATTTGAAAAACCGCTTTATACCAATATGCCAATTAACCTGCGCAAGCCAGGGGAAACCACTGCGGGTAACAAAATTGCCATTGTACCCGTTGAATTAGCCTACGGCGAAAAGGACCCGTACTTGCGATTGCGCCAAATTATCGAAAATCATCGTGTTGTTAAGCGGGCAGCAAAGGTTTCGCACCCCGCGGCTTTTAGTTATTACACTTTGCTAATACAAGCTTTTTCAACTCTTTTTGAAGTATTGCATATGTCGGAATGGGTCAGGCCAATAGCCAACATTCTAATTTCAAACATGCCCGGTCCGCCAAATACATTGTATTTTAAAGATGCGAAATTACTAGCCACCTATCCGATTTCAGCGATGACGCCAGGCGGCGGGGTCAATATTACAATGGTCACGTATAATGGCATCGCTCAAATTGGTCTGGTATGTTGCAATAGTAAAATCACTAGCCTTGAACCTATGGCTCAATACTTTCAAGAAGCATTCGATATGTTAGAAGGATGCGTGGATGATCCATCATTTAATATTGACGATATTGGTGAGAAGGTTTAGGAGGCCCCTAAAACTAAAAAAGGCCCAACAAACGTTGAGCCCTTTAGAATATGGTGCCTCGACCCGGGATTGAACCAGGGACACGCGGATTTTCAATCCGCTGCTCTACCAACTGAGCTATCGAGGCATTGCGAAAACGTTTTCACGCTGTAAATCGCTGTGGGTGCGTATTAAACGGATTTTGCCCTCCCAAGTCAACTGATTTTTGATGTTTTTGTGACTTTATCTTGGCAACACGCTTCAAACGGTTATTTTGTAGGCGGAACATAACCTTCAATTGTAGGTTCGATGCCTTCAAACAAGAAAGCGACCATTTTGTCTTCAAGAAATTTACGGTCGTTGGCTTCCATCATGTTTAACTTATTCTCGTTAATTAACATGGTTTGCTTTTTCTGCCACAAACTAAAAGCTTCTTTGGAAATAGTATCGAAAATGCGCTTACCTATTTCACCTGGATACAATTGAAAGTCCAAGCCGTCAGCTTCTTTGTTTAAATTTACGCAATTAACTGTTCTTGCCATGCTAAAAAATCCTTTAGTAATCTTTGCTCGATGCCTCAGCGGCCGTTTCAGCCTTCACCTACTGCATAAAACACTATAATAAATACGAATTGCCGAGATTATAGCCCAATACACCTCATAACTTCAGCATCATTGTCGATTATTCGGTAATGACACTAATGCACTGAGCCTCTCACTGACCGCCTAACTGAAAAGCCGAGTTCTAAAAATCGTTCTTCAATATATCCAGTATTTTCATGGTCGGAGCCGACAAGCCAATTTTGCTCGGGTTGTAAGAATCAAACCAAATTTGGTTTGTTGTTACATCGTCAAAGTCTGCATTAACAGCTTCCGCCACGACATTAACAGGCGGCTCTTTCAACTCAATAAGCACTGCCTTAATCATTAAATGAAAATGACTAAAGGTATGCTTAAAAGTGTCTAACTCGCGTATTTGAGCATCTGCAGTGTTAACTGAGCCCAAACTATCACAAAGGATAGCTAGGGCTTCATCAGTGGTTTTCTTAAATTGCGGATCAAAACCAGTTTCTAAGAACCCCCAAAGGCCACCCCAAATTCCTGTTGGCGGTCGTTGTTGCATTAACACCTGCCCGGCATATGATGGAATTAGCATTGTGGTGTACTTTGTCGGGATTTGCTTTTTGGGTTTCTTGAACGGAAACTCGGCTTGCTTGCCTTGCGCGAACGCTAAGCAGCGCGACTGCATCGGGCAGTGATCGCATTTAGGTTTTGAGCGGGTACAAACGGTCGCACCCAAATCCATAATAGCTTGCGTATAGTCACCGTACCTTGCTTGTCCATTGACCAACGACACTTTGCCTTCACTCTCACATAGCGGTTTCAACTCCTGCGCATCAACCCATAGCCTATCTTCTATCTTTTTACTGCCTGGCCAGCCTTCAATAGCCATATAGCGAGTAAGCACTCGCTTCACGTTTCCGTCCATAATGGCGTAGGCTTGATTCAATGAAAGTGATAAAACAGCGGCTGCAGTCGAACGCCCTATTCCCGGTAAAGCAATCACCTCATCAAATGTAGTTGGAAACTCGCCTGAATGCACATCACGAATTTGTTGAGCGGCTTTGTGCAGATTTCTAGCCCGTGCGTAGTAGCCCAATCCAGTCCATAAATGCAGCACTTCATCCACGGGTGAATTAGCTAACGCGGTAACCGAAGGGAAACGCAGCATGAAAGTTTCATAGTACGGAATAACAGTGGCAACTTGAGTTTGTTGCAGCATAATTTCTGATATCCACACGGAATAGGGTGATTTGTTTTTTTGCCATGGCAAATTTTTACGTCCATGCTGATCAAACCAAGCAAGAAGCGCATTTGAAAAAGAAAAGTTGCTATAAGTCACATTAACCGCACATCTGTTAGAGAATGGATTATAATACCGGACTTTTGTATCAATAGACCAATCTGTCGTAAAATTTCGGCCAGTCTATTTGTTTGCCATATATTTTATAAAGAACCCGTTATACATGAAGTCATTCAAGAGTGAAGAAGAAGCCCGCGCAGCAGGTGTTTATATCAGCAAAGTAAAAAGCTTTGTGAAACGCGAAGGTCGTTTAACTAATGGACAAGCGCGCGCTATCGAGCAAAATTGGTCAAACAAAGGCCTTTCTGTAGAGCAAGGCATGCTGAATTTTGAAGAAGTATTCACCCGCAGCGCCCCTACTGTGCTCGAAATTGGTTTCGGCATGGGCAAGTCACTAGTTGAAATGGCGGCCGCGGCCCCCGAACATGACTTCATCGGTATTGAAGTTCATCGCCCCGGCGTTGGCGCTTGCTTGGCTGATGCTGAAGAGGCTAGTATTGAAAACATTAGAGTGTTTGAACATGATGCTGTTGAAGTCCTAGCGCAGTCTATTCCTGATGGTTCACTGCACAGATTGCAATTGTACTTCCCTGATCCTTGGCACAAAACTCGCCACCATAAGCGTCGTATAGTGCAGCCAGATTTCGTCCAAAGCCTGCGTCAAAAGTTGGCGGTTGGCGGCACCTTCCATATGGCCACTGATTGGGAGCCCTACGCAGAACACATGATGGAAGTCATGACACAAGCACAAGGCTTCGAAAACATCTCACCTGATGGTCCGAATGGTTATATACCTCGTCCTGATTATCGTCCAATTACCAAGTTTGAAGTGCGTGGCCAGAAGTTAGGCCATGGCGTTTGGGACATCATATTTAAGAGAATAAACTAAATGCTGTCATTACCTAGCCAATTATTGTTGCGCAATACCGACCTATTCGAAAATGGGAAATGGGCTATTGTAAACCCGTCCGATGCTGAGGTTTTCAATGAGTTACGCGATTCGAATATTAATTGCGACATTACAGGCCTTCATCAATTTCACGATGTGTATTTTCAAAGCGAAAATACCAGCAAGTTCCCTCAGGTTTTTGCAGCAAGCTTTAGTGTTGAAGACTTAAAAGATAAGCAACAACTCGACGGCGCGGTCATTTATTTACCCAAAGCTAAGCAACATTTAGAAATGCTTATTGCAAACCTAGCCGATCTAATCAAAGTGGGAGGCAAGCTATTAATCGTAGGCGAAAATAAAGCCGGTATTAAAAGTGTTGCCAAGCTACTCGACCGCCTCGGTTCAAACGCTAACAAAATTGATGGTGCAAAGCACTGCGGTTTAGTTTGCGTAGAAATTGAAATACCCAACCAAACGCCATTTGATATTAAGCGTTACGGGGTTGAAAGAACTTACTCCGTAAATGGTGAGGAATTGAAAGTATTCTCTTTGCCTGGCGTATTTGGGCACAAGCAATTCGACCCAGGGACAGAGTTATTACTGCAGCAATTTGAACCAAGAAGCGCCAAGCTTATTAACCTCAAAGGTCAGGTCTTAGACTTTGCGTGCGGCACTGGCATCATTGGCACTTATTTGGCCAAACTGAACCTCAAGGTTAAAGTAACAATGAGCGACGTGTCAGCTCTTGCAGTTTATTGCAGCGAGCAAACTCTTGCGCTGAACGATGTAGAAGGCTTTGTTATTGCCAGCGATGGCTTGAAGCAGGTGAATGGATATTTTGACCACGTAATCAGTAACCCACCTTTTCATACAGGTATTCGCAACGATTACACCATTACTCAGCAATTTATCGCACAAGCTCATAAACAAACTCGCCCACGTGGCTCGCTAGACGTTGTAGCAAATAAGTTTTTACCATACAGTGACATTATGGAATCACTGTATTTTCGTTCTAAAACAATAGTAAGCACGAATAAATATAACATTTACGAAGCGGCTAAATGATCAAGTAATGATCGCTCAATAAGGATGCAAGAAGCAGTGGTTTTAAGCTATATAGCTGGCGATCAACTGACTGACTAATATCTAATAAAGGCATGCCGCTAACAAGAAGAAGACCCGGTACCTCATCGGGCTAGCTTATGGAAATCATTTATGAAAATACTTTTTTTAATATCTGAAGTAGAAGACATAATAAAAACGGGAGGCTTGGCTGATGTTGGCAAAGCCCTGCCTATCGCCTTGTCTGAACTTGGACATGAGGTCAATATTGTTCTTCCTTATTACAAGGCTGCCGCCGATTCACTGCAACTTTCTAATACAGTAAGCCAGCAAATTATTTATACCAATGGTCGTAATTACGCCTTCGATGTAAAAGAACTCAACTTCAATGGAATTCCAGTATATTTTGTTGATTATCCTGATTATTTCAACAACGACCAGTTATACAGTGATGACACAAGCGTTAGCAACGCGGAAAAATTCACTTTCTTCTCACTTGCCGCTCTAAAAGTAGCGGAGGCAGTGGGTTTCAAACCGGACATATTGCATACTAACGACTGGCATACTTCTATGGCTTGCTATTTTGCTAAGCATTCGCCATTGGTTTACGAATATTTTGCGCATACCAAGTCGGTATTAACCATACATAATGCGGCATTTCAGGGCACTGATCACCTAAATTGTATTCACAGCATAGATCCTTCGTCTCCGGGTATGTATGTTGAAAATGATCACCTAAACATGCTGAAAACAGGCTTGTTGTACGCCGACCATATTTGCCCCGTAAGCACCACTTATGCTCAAGAAATTGCTACACCATTGGGTAGTCACGGCATAGATGACGTTATTCGTCATCGCATCAACGCTGTTGAAGGTATCTTAAATGGTTGCGATTATGAGCAGTGGGACCCTAGCACCGACGAGTTCATTGCTGCGCATTTTTCAGTTGATAATATGTCTGGTAAAGCAGCTTGTAAAAAAGACCTGCAAAAGACCTTTGGTTTGATTTTAAATGCAAAAGTGCCTGTACTGGGAATGGTTTGCAGAACTACCTTGCAAAAAGGCTTTGGCTATTTAATGCCAATTCTTGAAGATATATTGAAACACAATGTGCAAATTGCTTTAGTTGGTACTGGTCAAAAAGACATTACTGAAAAACTGCATAGCATTGCGAAGAATCATCCGAAGCAATTCGTTTTCATAGAAGATTTTAAAACCGACTACGCTCATAAAGTAGAAGCTGGCGCTGATTTTTTCTTAATGCCATCAGAGTTTGAACCCTGCGGATTAAACCAAATGTATAGTCTAGCTTATGGCACTATTCCAATTGTACGTGGCATTGGTGGTTTAAAAGATACTATTGTTGATATTGATGAAGCCGAGGGCACCGGATTTATATTCCAACAGCCAACGCCCGTAGCCTTGCTAAGTGTTATTCGCAAAGCATTATTAGTCCGGCTAGAAGACAGTAAGAAGTTTCATGCAGTAATAAAACGTGGAATGCAGCAAAAATTCACATGGAAACAAGCAGCCGAAAAATATGTGAAGATATATAACAAGGAAAAGAGTTAGCAAAAAAACGACTATTTAGCCGTTTTTTTGAAAGTTTAACCAATTCTAGTTTTCAATTTGCTCATATTATGAATATACTAGAGTTGAAACTGTAATTTTATTACAAATATAGAAGCTTATTACAAGTTATGGTTTACGGCGGGTCTTCAGAAGTACCGAGAGATAAAAGTGTAGTTAGCAGTCACAAGCTATTCAGCGTCAAACCATATATAACGAAAGATAGTTTAAAAATTTCGTATAAAACAACCGATTTTTATCAATATTCTGATAAACTCACAATAGTTATGTTAACAGAGTGTAAATAATGCAAACGCCAAATATCCTTATCGTCGAAGACGAAGTAGTTACCCGTACTACGCTCAAGAGCTTATTCGAAGCCGAAGGCTACAATGTATTTGAAGCTGAAAATGGCCAAGAAATGCATGACTTTTTTCAAAATAACCAGATTAACCTAGTAATCATGGATATTAACCTACCCGGCAAAAACGGCTTGCTTTTAGCTCGCGAAGTGCGCGATAGAAAAAACGTAGGCCTCATTTTCCTTACTGGTCGCGATAATGATGTCGACCGTATTCTTGGCCTTGAAATAGGTGCTGATGACTATCTAACGAAGCCATTCAACCCTCGTGAATTAACCATTCGCGCTCGCAACTTGCTGTCTCGCACAAGCAATGCATCAGAAGATGACGACTTACCAAGCAAGGTAAGCTTCAACGGTTGGGTATTAGACGGCGACAGTCGCAGCTTGATTTCACCGGTAAACAAAGAGTTTAGATTACCGCGCAGTGAGTTTAGAGCACTTCATTTGTTCCTCAGCAACCCAGGTAAAATATTGACTCGCGAACAGTTGATTATGGAAATGACAGGTCGTGAATTACGTCCTAATGACAGAACGGTAGATGTAACGATTCGCCGTATTCGTAAGCATTTCGAATCACAGCCAAATGATGCAGAATTGATCGTCACCATTCACGGTGAAGGCTACCGTTTTTGTGGTGCTGTCGATTAACAACTGCACTTAAAACGAACTAAAAAAGCCAATCTTTTGATTGGCTTTTTTGATCCTGAGCATAAGTCAGACATAAGCTCATCCAAGATGTTTTCGTGATAAAAAGCTATTGGCTTCCACTGGCCCAAGTTCACCAAAAAGAACACTGTTAATGGATTTAGTCCTTGACGGATACTCTATCTTTGATAACTTTAAAACTAGCAAATCCGTTATATGTTGGTTATAGCGAACGCATCGTTCTTTCTAATTCGCATTAAAGAAAACGTTACGGTAATTTCAGTTGCTTTGAATTAATTCTTTCAAAAAAGGTCAGTTAAAAAATCGATATGGCAGATAAACAAGAGATTATTGAGGGCCTTACACAACATTTAGTTCACTCGCACAGTCCCTATTCGGGCGTACAAGTTGTCGCGGCTGTAGTTTACGACATAAATGGCATAGAACGCACTGCCTATGGGGTAAACGTAGAGAATGTATCTTATGGCTTAACCGTATGCGCTGAACGTTCGGCAATTTCTACTGCGGTAACCGACGGAATGCAATCCATCAAGGCCTTGTATGTGATGTCCAACCAAGCGGACCCTATATCGCCGTGCGGTGCCTGTCGTCAGGTGGTCACCGAATTTATGCAAGACCCAAGTGCTCCGGTACTTTGTGTGAACAAAACACTGAGCAAAAACTGGAAAAGTACCCTTGGGGACTTGTTGCCGAATAGATTCGACTTAGACTAAGCTCCAGCTACCTGCATCGACTCAATCAAAATAGAACCCGTTTGAATGCTACTTCTGTGCTCGACTTCTGCGCCAATAGCCACGATATTTTGGAACATATCTTGTAAATTTCCAGCGATAGTAATTTCGTGCACAGGATATTGTATAACGCCATTCTCAACCCAAAAACCTGCCGCACCGCGCGAGTAGTCGCCATTGACAATATTAACGCCTTGACCCATAAGCTCAGTTACAATCAAGCCAGTACCCATTTTCTCTAGCAACTGCTTATCCGACTCTCCAGTAGAATTCATTAACCAATTGTGAATTCCGCCAGAATGGCCATTGGTTTGCATTTTCAATTTGCGAGCAGAATAGCTACTTAATAAATAATGTTGTAATACGCCTGACTCGACTATTGTCATATCTTGGGTGCGCACACCTTCATCATCGAAAGGAGAGCTAGCCAAGCCTTTCATCAAATGTGGTTTTTCGTTAATTGTGAGCCAATCAGGGAATACTTTCGTCCCTAAACTATCCAATAAGAATGAAGATTGTCTAAATAAGCTGCCACCGCTAATAGCGCTAACAAAATGCCCGAATATGCCTGAAGCAATGTCTCGATGAAATAAAACTGGCACTTTTGATGTGTTTATTTTTCTAGCACCTAAGCGACTTAGTGTTTCTTTTGCTGCATCAACGCCAACCTTATAGGCGGAATCGAGTTTGTGCGCTTCGCGGTCCATTGTATAGCTATAGTTGCGTTGCATATCATCGCCATCTTGGCCGATCAATACACAACTTAGGTTATAACGACTGCTCGCATAACCGGCATTAATGCCATGGGTATTGCCATAAACTCTTACGCCTAGATTGGCGTTATATGATGCACCATCGGAGTTAACGATTTTAGGATCGAAGTCCATTCCAGCAGTTTCTGCTTCAATTGCCATTTTAATACCCGCTTGGGTATCTAATTCTATCGGGTGGTATAAGTCTAAATCAGGTATTTCAGTGGCAATAAAAGCCTTGTCTGCAAGGCCTGCACAGTCATCTTCGTTGGTATATTTAGCAATTTCCACGGCTTTTTCTACGGTCAATTTTAGCGCAGCAGGGCTCAAGTCTGCAGTTGATGCACTACCCTTATTCTTGCCTACATAGACCGCAATCCCTAGGCCGCCGTCATTTGTAAATTCTACCGTCTCCACTTCCTTTAATCTCGACGATACCGCTATACCCTGGATTTTTGACATACTTGCTTCGGCGGAAGTTGCGCCCTTTTGAATAGCCAAGCGCAATGCGTCATCAACGACATTTTGAATTTCTGCTAACTGCTTTTCAGATTCCATATTTTTTTTTACTGTCCAAACAATAGTGAGACGGTTACAATCTGCGGCAATTCTATCACTAAAGATATCAAAAAACTTTATATGAATGCTGATTACACCAACGAGCCAACTTTTGATGAAAATGGCGATTTAATAAAAAGTAAAACTCAATTAAAGCTCGAAGCCGAAGTATTAAAAAAGCTTGGCGCCGAATTAGTTGAGCTCTCAAACGCGCAATTGGCTGAAGTTCCAATGCTCGAAGAATTGAGAGAAGCCATCCAGCTAGCAAACCGCATCAATAAGAAGAAAGACGGCTACCGTCGTCAGCTTCAACTTATAGGTAAGATATTGCGCAGAAGCGACATTGAACATATTGAAGACGGCTTACACAAGCTAAGAGCGCATCACCTCAGATCAAACAATCACTTCCACGAACTCGAGCAGCTTCGAGACGATATTGTGACCCAAGGTGACTCCGCTATTCAGACTCTTTTGGATAAATATCCTAATTTAGACCGACAAAAGCTAAGGCAATTGCAACGTCAGGCCGTTAAACAGAAAGAAACTGAAAAACCACCAAAATCTGCACGCGAAATTTTTCAGTATTTAAAACAAAACATTGAAGAGTAGTTTTCATGACCCAAAGATTAATTAGAAAGTGTGGAGTGCTATTATTTGCACTCTCTTTAGCAGCATGCAATGGCGCTTCCGGCGACAATGATTTAACTGACCCGCTAGAAGATCTTGCACCAGTAACCAGTATCACAGTTGAAGTCTTAGACGCCAATTGTGAAGCCGTTGCTGGTAATGCTTTTGTGCTGGGCCAATCAGTTTGTGTGCAAGCAACTTTAGTGCAAGACGGCAGAAATATTAGTGGTGAAATTATCAATTTCACCGCCGACATTGGCGCACTATCAGCAGCCACCAAGTTAACTGATACGAATGGTGTTGCGCAAATCACTTTAGATTCTACCAATGCAAATATTGGTGCTGGTGCGCTGACAGCAAGTGTTGGTCAAGACTCGGGCTCGGCGAATTATGAATTTTTAGCCGATCCTACTGAAGCGTCTGTTGGCTCAACAATTAGCGTTAATTTGTTCGACGAGAGCGGCGACCCAATTACGCGCTTTAGGGCAAATCAAGAAGTGCAAGTTCAGGCAACACTATTAAACGGCGATGGCAGCCCTATTGATAGTGAAATAATTACCTTTCAAAGCTCAGCTGGTACGCTTTCAGTTAGCCAAGCGCTAAGCAATGCCGAAGGTATCGCGCGGGCCGCCCTAACACCAAGCGATACTCAATTGGGCGCAGCAACGATTTCAGCCAGTTTTAGTGACAATATAAACGCCCCTATAACTAGCTCACTTAACTTTGAAGTACAGTCAGTTGACACCGTTAACGACAGCGCGGTGCGTTTTGGTTACTTTGACGGCGCTACCTTTGTTGAAGGCATCATCGGCTTCGTCAATGCTACTGCAACAGACGAAGTGACTATTAGCTCAGGCGCAACCTTGGGTATTTTAGTAGGATTAGCCGACGAAAACGATCAGCCTATAACCACTAGCACACCGGTTACCTTTACTTCTCGATGCGTACAAAACCTCGAGGCCATAGTCGACGTTCAAGTAAATACGATTAATGGAGTGGCGAATGCGACCTATGAAGATCTTAGCTGTGCGGGCGGCACAGGTAACGAAGACACGATAACGGCAACTATTAATGTGAATTCAACAAGCATTACAATCAGCCGTGAAGTAACACTAGCGCCAGAATCAGTTGGCGCAATTGAGTTTATTGCTGCAACACCAGAGAATATTGTGCTGCAAGGAACCGGCGGGCAAGGCAGCCAATCAGTTTCGACAGTTACCTTTCAAGTCAAAGGTGCGCAAGGCAACGCCCTAGCGCAACAGACGGTTGATTTCAGTTTAAATACCACTACAGGAGGCCTTACATTATCTCCAGCAACGGGGATTACAAACTCTCAAGGCCAAGTTAGCGTAAAGGTTACCGCGGGTAATGTGCCAACAGCAGTGCGAGTAACCGCAGAAGTTGCTGTTAGCGACACGCAATCGATACAAACCCAGTCTGATTTACTGTCAGTTAACACAGGCTTGCCCGATCAAAACAGCATGACGCTTTCAGCTTCTAACTTGAACCCAGAAGCCTTCAACGTAGACAATGTTGAAGTAAGTATATTAGCCAGTATGGCAGATACATTTAACAACCCAGTTCCTGATGGCACCGCTATTGCTTTTACCTCAGAAGGTGGACGTATTCAGCCTAGTTGTAATACATTTAATGGAGCATGCAGCGTTACTTGGACAAGCTCTAACCCCAGCGTTTCAGACCACCGCGTGACGATTTTAGCGACTGCTATTGGTCATGAAACCTTGGTTGATAGCAATGGTAATAACCAATATGACGATGCTGATGGCCCTGCAATAACAACCAACGATGGCAGTGGCTTTGACGTAACTTTGCCGAGCACTTCAGGTTTTGTCGACTTAAGCGAAGCTTGGCGTGATGATAATGAAAATCGTGTAAAAGATGCTAACGAAATCTTTTTGGACTTCGATTCGTCAGGCAGCTTTAACCCACAAAATGGTTTATTTGATGGACCCCAATGCACCGGCTCATCGTGCGGACTAACAAGTACACACGTTCGCAGAGCGCAAATACTCATTACCTCTAGCAGCGCGGCCTTAATTAACGTTAGCAACGGTGGGGTTGAAATAGCCAGTAACCAATCAGCCGGAACAGGCGATTCATTGCTTGATATTGTGAGAGGTGAAAGTACACAATTCGAATACAGTTATTCAGACACCGCTATTCAGCCGATAGCCAGTAGTTCCGATATCGCAATCAGCACAACTTTCGGTCTTGCCGCAGGGAGTATTGAAGATACTATGCCGCAAACAACAGCTGCGGGTAGCAGAACACGTACATTCAGTATTACCAATAATTTACTGGCTGGCGATGCTGCAATAGACGCCACAGTAAGCGTGAGAATTACGTCACCCAGAGGCGTAGTTTCGCAGCTAAACTTTGTAGTTACGCTGCTATAGTCAGACTTTCTTTGAGTTTAGGTGTGTTACTAAGTTAACTCTTGTGCATACAAGAAAAATGAAACGTCGTTGCAAAGCGGCGTTTTTTTATGCTCGTAAAAAAAACTAAAAACTGAGTATTCAATTGAAAAATGTTCTAGCTCTCTGCCTATCGAAGATACTCTAGTATCAGGCAATAGTTGTCTGGGTGATATGCAGCAATTAAATAGTTTTGTTTATTAGTTTTGTTTATTAGCCTTGTTCAATAATATTAATCCCTGCAAAGTTAGTTCTTTTGCCAACGACACCTGCATTTAACTTAGCCCTAAAATCCGCAGTCACTGGAGTCTTTGTGTAGTGTTTAGTTTCTACCATCACATACACAACCTCGGCAGACGCTATCGCATTTTTCGTATACCAATCCGTCATGTCGATTTGCAAGGTAAATGAGGTATTTCCTACCTTACTAACGCGCACAGATAAACAAACGACATCATCGAATCTAGCTGAGTTTTGCCAACTAATGTTTAAATTCACTACCTGATTATCTTTACCTTGGCTCAACATACTCTGGTATCCACCAATCAACTCTCGCATAAATTCAGTTGCGGCCAAGTCTGCATAATCCGCATAGCGAGCATTAAACACTACCTCTTGAGCATCGCATTCGCCGTAACGAACGCGCAATAGCACCTCAAATGCAAGGGGAGTACTTATAGTCATATTGATTTTTTCCTAATTCAATCGTTAATACTTGGTAGTTAATACTTGGTAATTGATAATCTTGATTATTTTTCAATTAATTGTATTCAAGAAACTTGATCATATTTGCATAAAATTCGGGAAATTGAGAGATATTGTTATGGCCAGCTTGCTCAATAATAATCATCTCTGCCTGATCTTTGCCAATAGCATCAATCAAATTTTGTGAATGATTCAACGGTATCAATGTATCTCTGCTGCCAGCTAAAACTAATGTCGGAACAGAAACCGTGTTAGCAAGGGATATTGAATCGTATTTATCCTTTAACAATAATGAAATTGGAAAGATGGGAAACTGTTTTTTAGCGAGCGCTAATATACTGTCGTAGGGTGTTATAAGCACAATTTTGCTAACTGGACGATTCGCAGCAAGGTGCATCGCCACCCCAGAACCCAAGCTCCTTCCAACTGCTGCTAGATTTCTATGTTGAGGTGAGAAGTGGTCAAAGATAAGCTCAGCATCAAAGAACAAAGCTGACTCGGTTGGCTTGCCAGTGCTGCCTCCATACCCACGGTAATTTATTAAATAAACGGTGGTTGTTGGAAAGGATCTTGAAAACTCAGAAGCATTTGCAACAACTGCCTCAGCGTTGCCACCAAAATAGACAAACGCGTTCTCATTGCCTTTATTAAGCACAATTACTTCAATGCTTTCATTTTCGTTTTGTACGCTTATTTGTTCAAAACCATGTTCATATTTTGGTGTAGGTAGGTAAATGAAAGATCGCTGAAAAACAAAAAGCAATAATACTGCTATCACATATGTCCCGAGCAGCAGGTAAGCGAAGCTAAGAATACGTTTTCTCTCCATTGTGTGTTCCCTTCAGAATTTTCTCAACGCAAAACATGCATCGAATTTGAATACACCTGAGGTGGAGCTTAGCTGTATTTATCTTTGTGTAAACCAAAAATGAAAAATGCCCACATAGTGAGCATTTTTTTAAACTTTTGAAACGCCTATTTTGCTAATTCTGGCAAAGGCTCGTTACCCACCCAATGAAACTCTGGTCTCTGACCAGTTAATGCCCAGTTCAGCAATAACGCCAGTGTTAAACAAGACAATAAAGTAATAAACATCAAATGGATAAAGTGAAGACCGAAGGGCTGGAAGAACGGTGAAATTTCAAAAGAAAGAAGGAAGTAAAGTATTACCCCAAAGATCACCGAAAAGAGTCCAGCAGTAGCATGCACATTCTTAAACGCTAAGCCTAAAATAAATACCGATAAAATAGGCATACTGAGCAAACCATAAAGCTGTTGAATCAGATTTATAATGCTCTCAGCTTGCGCATATACCATGACTAACGCTAAGGCTAGAATAGTCATAACAGCAGTAACGATCCCACTTAACTTTTGCACATTTGGTGCCTTATCAAAGTAGGCTTCGTGAATATCACACACATACAATGCAGTGGCAGAATTCAGGTTACTGTTAAAAGTGGTTAATACCGCTGCTGCCATAGCTGCGGCAAATAAACCACTTAAATAGGTTGGTAGTAAATCACCAACAATCGTTCCGTAAGTGGCGTCACCGATATCACCATATAATTTGAATGCTACGATACCTGGAATTACAATAATGGCGGGCACAATCATTAAGCGAATACCAGCTGCGGCAAAAACACCTTTCTGTGCTTCTTTAATATTAGGTGCAGCCATCGCTCTTTGTGTAATAACTTGGTTGGTGCCCCAGTAAAACATCTGAATAAATATCATGCCAGTAAATAGCGTATGCCATGGGATCGGCGACTCGTCATCACCAATTAAGGTTAAACGCTCTGGTGGAATGCCTGAAAAGTCATAATCAATTTTATCGAGTGCTAAAAAGACTACGACTAAAGCCATGATCAAAAGAATCACGCCTGAATAGGTGTCAGAAACTGCTACAGCACGTAAGCCACCAAAAATAGCATAAAGCGCGCCAATGATGCCAAATACTGCAGAAATGTAGAGTATCATCATATCAACAACATACTCACTTGAGCCAATGCTTAAGGTGACAAATTGAGTCTCTATATTGAACATTTTCTGCATAAACAGAGCGCCGCTATATATAACGGCTGGACAGAAGATAAGAGCGCTACCCAAGAAGAACAACATACTGATAACAGCACGAATGTGTTTGTTACCATATCGAATTTCGAGTAGTTCAGTAGTGGTAGTGCAATTGAAACGGTAATAAATAGGTAAGAAAACTTTAGCTAAGATAATTAAACCAATAACCGCCGAAAACTCCCACAAGGAAAGCAAAGCCATTTGATTGCCGTTCATACCTACAAGTTGATCGGTACTCAAATTTGTAAGCGTTATCGAGCCTGCAACAAAATACCAAGCTAATCCGCCTCCAGCCAAAAAATATTCTTTGGTTTGATTGGCTTGGCTATGCCCCTTATTTCTGCAATGCAGATAAGTAAGGAAACCAATGAGTGCCGTAACAATTAAAAAAACGCCAATTTGGATGTTGCTGTCTGACATATTTGTTCTTCTTATTTTTATGCAACGCTAATTTGCTAACTAATAAATGCAAAATAAGTTAATTGTTTGCATTTGTTAATTCTGTAAGTGATGTTCAACCTATTATAAACATATTTATAATACAAATTAAATTTATTCTGAATTAGCTTAACCATATGAAAAATATGGTTAAAAATAAATTTAGCATGAATTTCAAACAAATCTACTACTAGCTGCAAAGTCTACCAGTGAGTCCAAGTGTTACAAATTTGAATGTATTATGATTATTTTAATTTATTTACAACGCGTATCATTAAATATTATTCGGGCCTGCACACACCGAGCTTATTGGCCTAGACGAAATATTTAATTACAAAACATGTTAATGATATGTTGACAGGTAGTATAAATACTATTTAACATACAAATAGTGCATACTGACAATTAGTAGTTATTACTCGGGCTTTATTAAGCCGTTTATATTTTGCAAATGTGTACAAAAATAATTAAATAAACACACAACTCACACAATTCACACAACACTCAAGGGGCCTTTCTTATGAAAAGGAGCTATTTAGGAACTGCGATTAGAGCAGCTTTGTTAATTCCAGGAGCCGTTACATTGGCTGCGTTGCCAGTTATGGCACAAGAGTCAACTGCCAACGAAGATACTGTTGAAGTCATTGAAGTACGTGGCTTAATCAGCAGCCTTAAAAGGTCATTTTCTGATAAAAAAGAAGCGCTAATTGTTTCAGACGGAATTTCTGCTGAAGATTTAGGTAAATTTCCTGATCAAAACGTTGCGGAATCATTGCAGCGTATTACAGGTGTTTCAATCGATCGTAACGGTGGTGAAGGGCAATTAATTTCCGTAAGGGGTTTTGGTCCTCAATTTAACCTGGTAACGGTAAACGGTCGTCAAATGGCTTCCGAACGTTCAGGACGTGAGTTTAGTTTTGATACTTTGGCCGCAGAATTAATTTCTGGCGCTGATATCTATAAAACGTCTTTAGCCGAGAATCAAACCGGTGGTATTGGTTCCGTTATTAATCTGAAGACAGCAAAGCCGTTCGACTTAGATGGTTTTAAAGCTGTTGGCAGTATTAAAGCAACGAATGACAGCTTGTCAGAAAATACAACGCCTTCATTTTCAGGCTTAGTTAGTAATACCTTCATGGATAACCGTTTAGGCATATTGCTTTCACTTTCATCACAACAACGTGATGCACAAATTAACCAAGCCGATACTCGCGGTTATTATCGCGTAGACCGCATAGCAACAAACGATTTCGATGCTGCGACCAATACGGGTAAAGAAGCGTTTAACGTATACGTGCCTCGTAACCTTGATTTGGTATCGAATGTAGAAGAACGCACTCGTACAAGCGGAACATTAGTTGCTCAGTTTGCTGCAACTGATTCTCTTGAATTAACCTTTGACGGCTTATATTCGAAGTTTGAAGTAGATTCTCAGGTTAGCAACTATGCAAACTGGTTTACGCCAGGCAACTTCCGTGACTTTGAAGTAGACGAAGCAACCGAAACTGTTGTTTATTGGTCGCATAACTCAGCTACTGATCCAAATGGTGGCGGTGCTGGTGCAACTGATTTTGTTCAACAAGGCTTGGACAGAAACGTAGAAATTAAAGGCTTCGGTTTTAATGCTGATTGGGATATTACAGATGCCTTCAAAGCTAACTTTGATATTTCAACATCTGAAGCAGAAGACTTAAGCGGCGACCAGAGCCGTGTGTTTACCGTTATGGGCTATCCAAATGGCTATACATATGACTTCACTCAAGGTGGCGACCTACCTAGCTTAATGAGTGACGGTATCTCAGGCCCATTTACAGATGCTGACGCTGACAAATTACGCGCTCACTATGTAGAACGTGGTGGTTCGGAGAGTACTGATGAAATTACAGAAATGCGTGCCGACTTTACCTACATGCCGGATAGCGAAAATTTCACTCGATTAAAGTTTGGTCTCTATACTCAAGACAGAACCAAGTCTAGTAAAATATTCCAGTCACCTAGTTTACCTAACTGTTTCTATTGTGGTTACGGTATTCCAGTGCCTGCTGGTTTAGCGACATTGGTATCTCCAAATGATTGGTTCCAAGGTATTCCTAGTGCATTTTTCGGCTATAACGTAGATGCTTATTTGGATTACTTAAGTTCTGACGCGGCAATAACAGCTCAAACGGACTTAAGAAATACATTCGGTTTGGGTGAAGACCCTGCTGATAACATAGCCGCATTCGCTGCTTTGGATTACTACACGCCAGTTGAGCTTGGTACTAGCTTCGAAATTGATGAAGAAATTATGGCACTTTATGCCGACTTTGTGTTTCAAGGTGATTTAGGTGACGTGCCTTGGACAGTTAACTTAGGTTTCAGATACAGTGAGACTGATTCTTCTGCTTCTGGTTTACAAGCAACCTTGCTTGATATTCAAGACAACCCTACTGACGGCACTATTTTAGACCAAGTCTATGCTGTAGATACTAATGGTCAGCGAATTTCTAGCCCGATTTCAATTAAAAATAGCTATACGAACTTGCTACCAAGCTTGAACGTTAAGTTTGAAGTTGAAGACGATATGTTATTGCGCTTCGCATACTCTGAAACATTAACTAGACCGACTATGTCATCTATGCGTCCTGTAACTAACATAGGTACTACGCGCCCAGGTATTTTACTAGCAGCTGGTGGTAACCCTAACTTACAACCATTCTTGTCAACCAACTGGGATGTGTCTTACGAGTGGTATTATGCTGATGCTAGTGCAGTATCTATTGGTATCTTCAGTAAAGAAGTAGAAGGGTTTATTACTAACATTACTGCTGACGAAGAGTTTTCATTGCAAAGCGGCTCTTATACTTTTGCAGTTAACCGTCCTAGAAATGGTGAAACAGCTAAAGTAGATGGCTTAGAATTAGCGTGGACACACACTCATGAAAGTGGATTTGGTTTCCAAATAAATGCAACTATCGTTAACAGTGATGCTGAAATTGATGTTGCTAACACTTCACAAACCTTTGCTCTTGAAGGCTTGGGTGATTCTCAGAATGCTATATTGTTCTATCAAAATGATGGTTTCCAAGCACGTGTTGCGTTTAACAATCGTAATAGTTTCTTACAAACCTTAAGCAATGGCGATACTGGCGAACCAGAGTTCGTAGATGATTATGGTCAATGGGATATTAGTGCTAGTTACGATATCAATGAAAATTTCACTGTATTATTTGAAGGCGTAAACATTACCGACGAATATACAGAGAAGTTTGGTCGTATATCGTCGCACTTCACTGAACAAGTTAGAACAGGTACACGTTACTCAATTGGTGTTAGAGGTTCTTTTTAAGACTCTTTCTACAACTCTATCTAAAGTTCTCTCTTAGAGAGAACTGAGTAAAGAACGTTTTAAATAAGGGGGCTTGTCCCCCTTTTTTTATAGCAGTATATTTTGTGTAATTAACCAAGCTTTTGAGATAATCTATACCAAGTTGCAGTTAAAGCCGCTTAGCAAAAATGGACTATTTCAAATAGTATTGGTGAATGGAGTTTTACATGAATACGATAACTAAACGTATCTTGGTTGTTGGCGGAGGCACTGCAGGTTGGCTCACCGCAGCACTGCTGGCTAAAAAGCATGGTCAGTCGATAGAAATTTGTTTGGTTGAATCATCAGACATTCCAACGGTTGGTGTGGGTGAAGGTACTTGGCCATCAATGCGCACCACCTTGCAAAAAATTGGTATTTCAGAATCTGAATTTATTACTCAATGTTCAGCTACTTTTAAACAAGCTAGTAAATTTGTTGATTGGATTTCTTCATCATCTGAGGAGTATTTTCATCCATTTACTCAACCTGCCGGTTATGGCAAATTCGATATTGCCCCTTACTGGGAATCGCTTTTATCAGGATCATCATCGGCACCTACTTTTTGTGACTCAGTCACCTTTCAATCGCATATGTGTAAAA
Source organism: uncultured Glaciecola sp. (assembly GCA_905479945.1). Taxonomy (GTDB): domain Bacteria; phylum Pseudomonadota; class Gammaproteobacteria; order Enterobacterales; family Alteromonadaceae; genus Glaciecola. The sequence continues at coordinate 37,953 of CAJQOP010000121.1, forward strand.
TGGGCTTAGCCCCGAAAAATATTACGCATAAAGAATATGAGACGGTAGCCAACTACGGCTATCATTTAGACGCAGGAAAGTTCGCGCAATTATTAAAAAGTCATAGCATTAGTAAGCTTAATGTTAAGCATGTTGTGGCAAATATCACACAAGTTAATCAGCACCCGGATGGCAGTATTTCCAACCTTGAAACAGATTCTTCAGGCATACTTAGTGCTGAGTTTTTCATTGATTGCACTGGCTTTTCATCACTGCTGCTAGGGCAAACCTTAGGTGTCCCGTTTATCGACAAAAGCGATATTCTTTTCAACGACACTGCATTAGCTATGCAGGTACCCTATCTCGATGAAAACGATCCTATTGCATGCCATACGATATCTACTGCGCAATCTGCCGGCTGGATCTGGGATATTGGTTTGCAGCATAGAAGAGGTGTTGGCTATGTATTTTCAAGTAAACATCAATCCTTAGAAGATGCGCAACAAATACTAAAAAACTATGTTGGCGCTCAAGCCGAAGACTTACCTATTCGAAAAATTGAGTTCAAAACCGGCCATCGGGAATGTTTCTGGCGTCACAACTGTGTTGCAGTTGGTTTGTCTTCAGGCTTCTTAGAACCACTTGAAGCCTCAGCTCTTATGTTGGTCGAAACATCAGCGAACTTCATTGCAGACCAACTGCCTCTGACTAAAGCTGAAATGAAGCCTATGGAGAAACGTTTCAATCAAGTATTTACCGCAAAATGGCGTGGCGTAATCGACTTTTTAAAATTACACTATGTGCTTAGCGAGCGCCAAGAACCTTATTGGCAAGACAACAAAGACACAACAAGTATTCCTGACAGCTTGCAAGAAATGCTGATGCTTTGGCAACACAGAGCGCCCAGTGAATACGACTTCTTGCAAAGTTACGAGGCTTTTAACGCAGCTAGCTATCAATACGTTTTATATGGCGCCGGATTTAAACCCGATTTCAGTTTGCTGGCTCACACCTTAACTCACGGTGACAGGGCAAAGAAGCAATTTGATGTAACGGCTAAAGCAGCGCAACAAATGGCGCTAAGATTGCCTAAGCACCGAGAGCTTATTAACCAAATTAAACAGCAAGGCTTTGCAAAGCTTTAGCTTATTACACTATTAAATAGAGGGCTGCATGTCTAAAACAACACCTGTTCATCCAGATCAGCACGGTAAACTTAAAATAAAAGATCAAATCGACTTTGAAACACTTGGCAAACGTCAGTTTGCGGCTTTAACGGCAGTGGAATTTGCCCAAGCGGCTAGCAGCTACCCTATAGTGATGCTAAAGGATGGAAACTCAGGAACCTTTGTAAGTGTCGCTCTATGGGGCTTTGAGAATGGTCAAAACTTACTCCTTAATAGCGACAATAATAATTGGGATGCAGTTCATTTGCCGAATGAAGTTCAGTGCGAACCTTTTCTGCTTGGTGCTAGCGCGGAAGAAGCAAACACATTAACTTTGCATATTAAAGAGCAAAGCCCACTGGTGCAGGAAAGTGAAGGGCGCGCATTGTTTGATAGTGAAGGCGAAACTGCATATTTGAAATCAATGCAGACAAAGCTAGCTGAACATTATCAAAACCAAGTGTTTACTCGGGATTTCATCAACCTGATGTTGGAAAAGAAATTACTCAAAGAAATTGAAATGATAGTTGGCTTTCAAGATGACCAGGTAAAACGTGTTAAGGGCCTTTATACCATTGATGAAGAAGCGCTTGCTAAATTAGACCAAGACACTATTTTGACCTTCTTCAAGCGTAATTTGCTTGTGCCAATTTACGCCATGTTGGGCTCTTTGACTCAATTTAATCGCTTGATGAAACTAAATAACCAAAATGAAGCTCTACAAAAAATCGTTCGCTTGCAGATGCGCACGCCTGAAATTGATTAGCATTTTAATTCTGCATTATCTTTGCAAAAATTTTTTAATTAGGTAACCTTCTTAAATGAAAGGCTCATTACTTATGAAAAGTTTGATAATAGGATGCGTTGCTCATGGGTCATAAAGCCCAAAGTTCGCTCTTTAAAGGCATTGCTTTTGCAGTGCTGTGTGTGGTCGTTGTTTCTGGATACTTCGCCATAAAAGACTTGGCTGGCGAGCAAAGCCAACAGCAACAGCAGTCTATCTCTCCGGTTTTTGCACTTATCGAGAAGGAGTTATTGCAGCCTTTACATACCGCTAAGGTCATCGCCGATATTGGCTTGTATGAGCCGTTTTTTGCTAGCAATGAGCCAAACGCAGATGAAGTAGTAAGCTTACTCGCTTCATTGGAGGATAAATTCGGACATGCATTTTATTTAGCACATGAAGCATCTCGCAAGCAATACAATTCAGACGGCCGGGTATTTGACCTAGTTGAAGGCGAGGTTATTTGGTACTTTATCTTGAGAGATGAGTTTGATTCACAAGTGCAAGCAGTGCTAGGTAAGCGTGAAGATGTGCATCTTTTTATCGATGTTAGACAATATGATGAACAAGGTAATTTTAGAGGATTTGCCGGTTTAGGAAAATCGCTTCCACCCTTTTTAAAATCGTTTAATGCATTTCGTGAAGAGTATGGTCACGAATTCATATTTGTTAATAACCGTGATGATATTGTACTTTCATCCATACCTGATTTATCTCCTACACAAGCCCTAGATAACAAGTCAAGAATTGGCATTAAGACATTCTCAGAAATATACTGGCATGCAGAGTTTGAAGAAAAAGCTGCAGATAGTGCAGAGCCTAGTGTGATAGTTGAAGGCAAACTTGGTGACTTATTGATATCTCGTTTACAGTTGGAAAGTCTGAGTTGGAATTTGTATGTTGTTACGCCTCTGAGCTTCCGACAGCAAGAGGTTAATCGCTCATACGGTCTGTATATAGCTATTGGCATTCTCATTTCATTTATTGTTTATAAACTACTCTACTACGTCATTGGAAAATATATTTATCAAGTGAGTAGCCTTATAAATAAAGACGACTTGACGAACCTAGCTAATCGTAAATATGGCCGTTCTTTTTTCAACCGTATGAGAAAAGAGTATCGTCAGATGTCAGTTATATTGTGTGATTTGGACGATTTTAAGAAAATTAATGATGTGCACGGTCATGCCGCTGGCGATAAGGTATTGCGTTTAGTAGCAGATACGTTTACTGCATTGGCAGGCAGTCGTGATCTGGTTGTTCGTTGGGGTGGTGAAGAATTTGTGCTTATTTTGACTGACTCAACCGCAGAACAAACAGAACAATTGGCGCAAAGCGCGAGAAAGACGCTGGAGACTTTGTTCATTGAACACAATGACTATCGAATAACTCTGACGGGCAGCTTCGGCTTGTATATATCTCGGGACTTAAAGGAGTCGTTAGATGACATGATCGAATACGCTGATAAGGCCATGTATGAAGCCAAATCTGCTGGTAAAAACAGAATTAAAAGTGCATAGCGTTATATTCTAAGCAAATAAAAAGCCTGCTGATAAAAGGTAATACCGCCCATTTAATATGAGCGTTTTTTTGCTTCAAATTTGGCCTACGTTTAAAACCTAAGAGATAAACAACTCAAGCCACCATCTAGTTTTTGAAATTCAGACATGTCGACCTCTCGAGTTTTATAGCCAAGGTTTTTAATGGCCTTCAATATTTTAGGAAATCCTTTAGGAACTAGCACGGTGCCATTAATCCAAACACTGTTAGCAGCATAAGCTTCTTCATTTTCTACTTTAATACGATTAAATTGACGAAAATCAGGGTGTAAATGCATGTCACCAAAAGTAAGAAGATTATTGTTTTCCAAATAGGAAAGGCCTGTTTTCAAATGCAGAAGCCCTGACATTTCGACGATAGAACCAGATAAGCCGTAGCGCTCGAGAATATTAATCAATTGCTTAGCGCCTTGAGCATTAGTGCGCTTCGATAAGCCGATATAGTAATGATTACCAACCATCATGATATCACCCGCTTCTAGCGTTCCTGGTGCCTCAATCTTTTCTGCATTTGAGAAAAAATCACGCACTGCTTGCTCTATATAAATAACTTCACCCTTACGAGTAGACGCACCTGGGTGAGTTAGTATTGCGCATTTAGGTGTGAGCAAGGCAACATCTTCTACAAAGCAAGCGTCAGGGTATTGCTCTAAAGTTTCTAGCTCCGTTACCTTAATACCGCACTCATGGAGCGCGGCTATATAATCTTGATGCTGTTTACAGGCAAGTTTGTAGTTTGGCTTGCCTAAATTAGCCTCTGTTAAGCCACTGAGCATCGATTCACTGGGTTTTCGTACTATTGCATGAGTAAACACACATTCTCCTTCAAGTTTTAGGCTGCTTTATGGCTCTTTGTTTGATAATACACTCTTTATTACTAAGTATGACGTGGTCAACATTATTCGGACACCTCAGTTAAGCAGCTTTTTGTAATATTGCCATATTTTGCTCATATTGATTTGGGCTTTGATACCCAAG
>CAJQOP010000122.1 GCA_905479945.1 uncultured Glaciecola sp.
CCATCGAAATGAGAACCTATTTCAGAAAATGCATATGCAGTCGCATAACTTATAGCAGCGGACCTTAAACTAGCTCCCAAACTGCCTGTTACAGCATAAGTTTGTAAGCCATTGTATGCAGCAAGGCAAGCGGCAGCTGCAACACCGCAACCTATTCCGACACCAATTTGTACTGCAGCATTTAATAAGGGAACTTTTGCTAATGCGCCCAATACTTTAGTTCCAAATAATCCGCCGAGTAACTTCTTAAAAAAGAAACCACTAGGATCGGTATAACTCATCGGGTTATTTAAAACATAGCTGTAACGGTTATAGTTTTGACTGTTCTTAGGCGCTTGAATATGCGGATCAGCCTGTAAGAACCTACCCAAAGTCGGATCGTAAATCCGACCGTTCATATGGACTAGTTGTGTTAAATATTCCTCAAAATTAGCAATAACTCACCATATGGGCAAGTAGTTAGTTTGGCAATGACACAGCTACGATCCAACAATCCTTTATTCTTTTGGAATTATCCACATGCGAAATATATGGTTTTTATAAGTATATGGTCAGTATTATTTATCTGAGCTGAGACGAATGTCTGCTACCGTCATAAATAATTTATTGTCTTGGTCTAAAAATTCAGAAAATCCATATTTTTCGTAAAACGCCATTGCGCTGTGCTTTGCATCGACAATAACCAACGGAAATCCAACTTCATTACTAGCACTTAATAGTCTTTTAAGTGCATCTACAAGCAGCCACTCACCCAATCCTTTACCTTGATACTTCTTATCGACAGCCATACGCGCTATTAAGCCTGCGGTTTGCGCTGATTGATGCTTTTTTTGCAGTTTCGAAGGTAATCCATATAGTGTTAACGTTGACATTGTTAACGTATAAAAACCTATGATTGTGGATCCCTCATTTATCTTGCTGGTATCAATAAGCACATAGGTTCTTGCATTATCCTTCGCCCCTTGTTGACTCGCTATTGATTTAAGATAGTTGTTAAGGGCTTTTTCACCACAATCGAAATTTTGTCTGTTATGAACACGCTTATCCAATAATATCGTGTGCATATTCAATCATTATGCTTGTTAAACGCTCGCGCTAGACGCTCATTGGCACTTGCGGGCTTATCCAGTACCGTTATTAACTTCTTTGTATCTCGAGCGGTAAGTTCAATACGCTGCTCTTGCTCAATAAGGTACTTAGCTTTTTCTACAGCTGCACTAAGTACAAACGAGTTGATACTCGACATACCTGATATCGCAGCAGCTTGAGTAAGCAGTGCTTGCGTATCGGTATCTACACGCGCAGTAATACGTGGTGCTGATGTGATGGCCATAGTTTATATTTCCTCTAGTAGTTAGTGAAGTATACTCTTATGTAAATAGAATTCAAGTGGATGTGCCGGATTGGCACATCTAGCTGTGGGTGATATGAGCCTTTTTTGACCGTACCTTCATTTTTAACAAAATACGATTCAGCCAAATACCATGGTATTGTTAATCTGTAGGATTATTTAACACAACTAGTACATATGAATGGTCGAATTTATGATCCGACTTTGGGTAGGTTCTTGCAGGCTGATCCGCATATTCAGGCGCCTAAGAATTCACAGAGTTACAACCGTTATTCTTATGTGCTGAATAATCCGATGAGCTATACCGACCCTAGTGGTTATTTTTTCAATAAGCTATTTAAAGGTATAAATAAGGCGTTAGGGAAATTTGCACCAGTATTTGGTATTGCCTTGATGTTCATTCCAGGTATGCAGGCATGGGCTGCTCAAAGCTTATGGCATGCAGCTGCGGTTGGATTTGGTGTTGGGGGAGTCTCAACTGGTAGCTTGAAAGGGGCATTAATTGGTGCATTTTCTGGCGCTGCATTCCATCAGATAGGCTCTCATTTTGGGGACAAATTTGGTAAATTTGCTGATGCAACATTCGATCAACAAGCACAATGGGCCGGCAGTCAGGCGTTAGTTGGCGGAATAGGTTCGAGTTTATCTGGTGGGAAATTTGGTCATGGATTTTTCTCAGCAGGTTTTACCAAGTTTGCAATGGGCAATGCTGGTTTTGATTATAGTAATCAGTCAACTGATGCTGTTGCAGGAAGAGTTGCTATTGCGGCAATGGTCGGTGGAACCGCTTCAGTAATATCTGGTGGTAAATTTGCTAATGGTGCTCAAACCGCAGCTATGGCACAATTATTTAATGCTGAAGCGGCTAACTCTAGAAGAATTGATGCTGTTGCAGAAAAGTTGAAATGGTCGAAAGCTAGAGGAAAGCAGTTCGGTAAGTTATTAAAGACGATAGCTGATATGGGTGCTAACATACAAGAATCTCAGGATTTAGAAAAAACACTAAGATCTTTATCGACCGAGCAGTTAGGGATACTTGCAAGGAATCCAGCCCTAGCTGGCACAGGAATATCGAACTTTTACAATCACCCTGAGTACGTTATTGAAGGAATTATGTATTACGATGATATTGATACATTCAGAACTCAACTAGGCCTAGCAGCCAATGCTGTAAAGTATAGCCAGCAGGCTCTTTATGTATCTCCGATAGTCACAAGTCTAGTTGCAGGGACACCAAAATGGTTTCAGCAAGGTTACACCAAATTTAGTGACGTAAATTTCGCTAAGGATATAATAAAATGACGAAAATTTGTAATTCACTCATAATTTTCATTAGTCTGCATTACTCGCCTATGTGTTTTTCTGAAAAACCAGCCGAGGCAATAGAAATATATTCTCAGCGTACTTTAGGAGCCCCAGTTAGTTTGTATCAATTTAGAGCAGACCGCTTTGATGTAATAGATTCTGTTAATATCAGCGAAAGTGAATTTATTTTAAACTTATTAAATGAAAGTGAGCTTTTAATAATAAACGGCTACAAAAAACCAATCATTGCTGAACAATTAGAAAGTTACATCAACAATTTAACGTACAGTGACTCCCAACTTTATAAAATTTTGTCTGCGAATCTCAACCGTTTAAAATACAACGCAAACAAAGAGGTAAAGTTCCAACGAAAGAATAGCCTTTTTGTCGTTGGTTGGAAGTCAGAATATGTCGAACGGTGCTTTGAAAGAATTATAAAAATCCAGAATGAATATATCCTTTATTCTCAATTGACGTTTGACTGTAATTCATATGACAATAGTAAAATAGAAAGTTTCCCATATAATTCTGAATTGAAAAGAAAGTTGCGAATTAACGAGCTCGAAGAAGCTACGCGCTATAAAATATTATCGCCCAACGAAAAAATGGCGGTTGTTGAAAAAGTAAGTAATTTTTAGCATAAATAGCTCAACCTAATGGATGTTTTTTAACGAATTCAGTTATGATGTTTTGTATATTATCTGATCAAATAGCGTAAATCGGCGTTTTTATTAGTTTTGTGGGCAGTCAGCAGGTTTTAGTGCATCGTTATGACGACCCTGTTAAGCGCTGTGTTGCGTTGCCTCTGCGTGGTGGGGCTTGATCCATTTGAGTCAGAATATTGGTCCAATCAAAACGTGTTATTGGTTCTATTCGTTAACTTGCGTGGTCCAGAGTGACCGTAATGTGCATTTTAATAAGGTTAATTTCTATGCTTTTGTTACGCCAATCAATATTATCTATGGTTAAACTGGCGACTTCACTTGTTCGAATGCTTAAATCAGATAAACATCGCGTGATGGCATAATCTCGCTTGCCGCCGAAGTAACTGCGGTCGATAGCACTCAACAGCCTGTGCAGTTCATTATTGGACATGGACTTATTGCTCGCCAGAGTGTGCCGCAGTGAATTTACAATATCCTTGCGCTGTTAAAAAACGAAGGAAGGTGTCTACTGAACAAGCGGTGCGAGCAGTTGTGACTAATCCCGTTCGACTACATTATGAATACGTTGGAGCTAATCAGCCAAGGTGATGTTGATATTGAAAGCCTGCTGCCATGGGAGCAAGCTCAGTCATAGGTGGCATTGCCGTACGCTCACGAATTATCGGCTAATAGTGATCAACGTAAAAATTTGCATTAGGCTAAATAAATATAAATTCCAGTATAAGTTTTTCCAACATTATTCGTAAAAATTTATGCCGAGTTACGAAAAAAAAAGATATCCTTTCCAACTATATTTTGAAAGAGCTAACTTTATTTGTAAAAAATGACTGAAATGATCCAACCCTACTTTCCAACATTATTTGGCTACCACAGCGTTGAGTAGAGTGACAATAAAGTATCATCTTCTTCAATTATCAATTCATCGTCAGTATATAAGACTTTTGCATGCTTTATTTCAGCACTCTTGATGAGTATAGGATCTTCTGCCAGACATTCAGTTAGGCTGGATAAAAACTTTATGGGTTCTAAGATTAACAAGCCATAATTGTAATCTTTAAACTTTAAAAGGTAAATGCTCATCCTCTCGATTTGGATGAAATCCAATGAAATTTCCGTTGCGATCTATCTTTGGAAACAATCCACCAAAGCTCTTGCAACTCATAGCATATGGCTCATTTCCTTTAATCGTTGGAATTGCGTCAAGTAATCTCATTGCTTCTTCATGCGAGACTTTTCTGGCGACCATTTTTGTTGGGCCTTCAATATGTTTGCCACTATATACATTAAATCCCTTAGTAGTTATTACAATTTTCAAATTTAATTCCTTTTAATTAATCTGATTTATCAACTTTTAGAACGGCTTGATATGTTGAACTAAGATAATCTCGCATTTCTTTTAAGATTTTTCCAGTCCAACCATCTGAAGTTACATCACCGCTAAATCCAATGTCTTTTGACCCTTCAACTATAAGTTTTACAATCGTTTTGTCGTTGTTTTCTTTAAAGTAGACTCCTGCTACAACGTTCCAATCATGCAAAGTTATTCCATGTTCACCAATCACAGTACTTTTGGATTTATCTGCTGTACGGAGAGAAAAACCTGCATTACCAAGGGCAACTTTCGCTGCTTCATAAATTTGATTTGCATTGTAACCATGAAATGTTTCTACGTGCTGATACTCTGACCAGCCTGTTTTACCCTCTGGAGCATAAAAATCAATCTCAGATACATTACTTGGAACCATCCCTACCGTTGCACAAGATTGGAGTAAAAGAAGAATTATTATAATTAATAATATTTTTTGCATAAGCTAAACCTGTAAATAAAAACGTTCTAATTATCTGACCCCATGGTCCTTGTTGCTTATGTATGTTTTTTAGTTTAATTTTCACATACAAGAAAAAGTACAAACGTGCCACTCGGGCTCGGACTTAAGCACAAAGAGAGAAATGATGAAGAAAACAATATTAGGACTAGCTTTGCTATCTGCAACAATTACCTCTATTCCTGCCAATGCCGCATTACTCGTTAACTGGACCACCGGCAGTTATGGCGAAATGGGCTGGGAAGTGTGTATGGTTTTCGCTGCTAATAATCCAGACTATCATTGTATTGGTGGTCTAACAGGGTCCGATAATATAATTACCAAAGCGCAGGTCGCAGAAGTACGTAAAAAAATTAATGCAGGAGCTTTGGTTCTTCCAGAACCGAACTGGCGTGAAACGAAGAAGCAGCTTAATGCAAACTTGAATACCTCCAAAAGTAATGAACGCTTAGCAGCACCAATTCCGGCACCATATCCCTGTGTGAATGGGTCAACTTCAGGTAGTTCACAAAACGGGCTTACGTCGTCTTCTTCAGGTTCATCTGCAGCGCACGTTACACGTGTTTCTTGCGTTAAAATTGAAGGTAAGCCGGTCACGACTCATTGAACTATTGGATAAAAGTCCACCTTCCTTTGAAGATGGTAGGGAACGATTAGAAGGTCAGGTGCTGCATCCTTTATTTGATGACCCGCTTTTGAGCGGGTTTTGTTTTTTTATTGATAAGATTTTCCAAATTAGAAAAATAGTGGAAAGAAAGTTGTAACTCAAGAATTACTTTTAATGCTCTCAAGAGGTAATGCGTTCAGTTTGGCAATGACAAGTAAATGGTGTGAGTTCAATCTGTCAATGCAAAGCTATACTATGATAAAGCGGACACTCGAAGGAGGATAGGACACATTAATACTATCGACTAGCCTCTGTGTCAGCTGTATTCGAGGTTTGTTTTGTGGTTGGTCATTTGTGGTATTAGAGAAATTTGAGGAATGTTTGTCGCTGAGTAGCGTAAGTAAACTGGCCGTTGGTTCTGAAATCTAGATAGTGAGATGCGAAGGGGCTTGCCTCAACATATGGCATGTTCAAACATCATTGTGTTTTTCGTGTGTCATGGGCCAAAATCAAAATCTCTTTGGATGGTGAAATCATCATACATAGCCCTTTGCTCTGAGCCTCAAGTGGCGGTGCTCTGGTATTTTTGCCAGTTATGGGTGAGCCAAGTTTGTCTAAATGCAGCCCTTCGAATTTACAAAATAAATTTCATTTGTTAGTTTGTTTAACAACATACTTTTTTTGATACAAAGAGTTGTAAATGAAGCGAGTTATTTGGTTGTTTTGCATCGTCCTGTTAATAGCGATAGGTCTATCGCTTCAGCTATGGCAAGAAAGCAGTCTTGCTGCTGATAAAGGTCAATCTGCAGCACCACTGAATCAAATTCAACTGCGGCCTGCTAATGTCATTATTGGGGAAGTAACAAAAAATACATCAGAGACGATAAGTAAAAACGCCGCTAACAATTTAAACTCAATACCCATAGACGTCATCGATCTCCCAGACTGCATGGAGAAATTGGAAAACGCTCCCAACGTTCCTCTCGAGCTACGGCAAGCCCAAGCCTCATATTTTCAATCATTGTCGACATCTAATTCAATAGATGGACAATTGGTATTCGCACTATTTTCGGAACTTTCCGATAGTGAATCCCGTTTGGATCGATTATTAGCTTTTCACGAAAAATTCCCAGAAGAATTAACGTCCCCTATAGAAATAGTCCGTTTGTGCTCAGTGTTAGATGATCACAGCAGCTGCGACTTGAATACAGTCCAAAATGCGATTCAAACCTCACCAAATAATGGAGAGATATGGTTACAAGCCATTAATTATTTTGCTAAACATGGTGATGACAAACAGGTAATGAGTGCCATTCAGGAGCTCGTCCAAACTACCTATTTGACGGACAATTATGTTCCTTCTATTGAGCTATATACTGAAGCTTTAGAGAGTGTAGATATTGGTAACTTGGCCAGTAATACACTATCTGCAATGGGTATTGAAGCAGCAAAGGCTTGGGGAACAGCAAGTATCGTAGGATGGTGTAGTGAAGGAGTTAGTAATATCGATAAATCACAAGCTTGCTTAACGCTGGGAGCCGAGATGGAAAGACGAGGTAAGGACATACTCGTTCAATCGATAGGACTCTCAATTCAGCTAATGGTATTTGAATCGGAGAGTAACGAGGGAGCTTTCAAAGCAGCAGATGAAAAACAGCAGTCACTGTTCCAAGTTTCAGAATCTGAGCATTATATGAACGCTTCACTACTTATGTTGCAAGATGAGGGATTGTTGAAGGAATGGTTGCGCAATCGTCATGAACTAGGGGAATTTGAAGCGCAAAAATTGTTAGTTATTGAAGTGGAAACACACTTAAAAAACCCTGACTATGTTTCTAAGCTTGATGACTTGTTTTGCAAAGAAAAAGATTAAACAATGCTTTGGCAGCAGCGATGAAACAAATCTCGTCCGATGTAAGCAGTCATTCTCGATCAAAAGATCGTATGCGGCCAGTTGGCAAGGTTCTCGATCAAGGCTGCATATATCTTTCTAATATTTAATTGATTCTAATCAACTTTATTAATGAAGAAGCGCATACACTTATTTATCATCAAATTTACACTCGCGTACCATTAGTGCCAGAGGTCGAACTTCAGTTAAAGTGACCCATGTAGGTACTATTGCAATAGACAATTGTCTTGCCGCTTAGCTTACTAAACTGCTCTGGCATTGCGTTTTTCGTTCATATCATGTTTATATTTTATATACATGATAGAGCATTTACGCTAATGAATTTTGAAGGGAGCGTGTTATGCCAGAACCAATAAAACGTGTTGATACCAAACAATTACAGTCAAAATTAATCGGCGCCAAAGAGTCTTTTACACAGGCTGCAATTGACGCATTTTCGCCCAATGTTTGCATACTTAACAACGCTGGTGACATATTGTTAGTTAATCAAGCTTGGCGAAATTTTTACGACGCTAACAGCTGCGCACCCAATGTAAGTGACTATTTTATTGGCACTAATTACTTCCAGATTTGTAAGCAATCGAAAATGACTGGCAACAATGAGGCGGAGCTAGTATTAAAGGGAGCTTTACAGGTCGTTCATGGCGAACTTGATGAATTTAGCACGCAATACCCCTGCCATAGTCCTACTAAAAAGTGTTGGTTCAATATTCGTGTGACACGCTTTCAAAATGATAGTGGATACCTAATGCTATCTCACGAAGATATAACTGAATTTAAATTAACTGAAGAAAAACACAATTTATCCGCTAAGGTTTTCAGTTACTCCCATGAAGGCATTATGATTACAGATTCGGCAGGCATTATCATTGATGTTAATGACGCTTTTACTAACATCACCGGATATAGCCGAGAAGAATCCGTCGGTCAAAATCCGCGTTTTTTGAAGTCCGACAGACAATCAAATGATTTTTATACTGACATGTGGAATGAAATAACAAGGAATGGTTATTGGGTTGGAGAAATCTGGAATCGCCGAAAGAATGGTGAAGTCTATCCCGAAATTCAGAATATTAGCAGCGTGAACGATGCAGATGGAAAAGTCCAAAATTATGTTTCCCTATTTTCCGATATTACTAGCCTAAAAAATTATCAAAGCCAACTAGAAAAAATGGCACATTACGATCCACTTACTTTATTACCTAATAGAGTATTACTGTCAGATCGACTCGCCCAAACCTTGCTTCAATGTCAGCGACATGAAAAATCAGTCGCCATCGTTTTTCTAGATTTAGATGGTTTTAAAGCTGTGAATGATGCCCATGGCCACGCCATAGGAGATAGATTACTGGTTACAATGTCCAATCGTATGAAAGATACCCTGCGAGAAGAAGATACCTTGGCGCGTATTGGCGGAGATGAATTTGTTGCAGTGCTAGCAGACTTAGACAAAATAGATGATTGTGAACCTTTATTGGAGCGCCTTCTTTTAGCTGCTTCTGCCCCCGTATTTGTCGACAATATCCGGCTTAATGTAACGGCAAGTTTAGGTGTCACTACTTACCCCGAAGATAACGTCAATGCTGATATTCTTTTGCGTCATGCTGATCAAGCTATGTACATTGCAAAAGGAATGGGTAAAAACCGCTATCACATGTTTGATATAGCAAAAGATATCGCTCTAAAAACTAATCGTGAAGATTTAGAAGCGGTACGCATAGGCTTGCTTCAAAAACAGTTTGTACTTTTTTACCAACCAATAGTAGATATGAAAATAGGCAAGGTCATTGGCGTAGAAGCATTGTTACGCTGGCAACATCCAGAACGTGGTTTATTACCGCCCACTGAAATTCCAGCTTTGCTTGAAGATAACCCTGTGTCAATACAACTGGGGGAGTGGGTAATTAGTTCAGCGTTAACACAAATCAAGCAATGGCAGAGTATTGGCCTAAATTTGAATGTAAGTGTAAATATTGGTGCACGTCAATTGCAGCAGGAAAACTTTCCCACCAGGCTCGCAGAAATAATATCTTCGCACCCCGACGTGGAAGCTGGCTACCTGGAACTTGAAGTGATGGAAAACGGTGTTTTTACTGATTTAGACCAGGTTACCAGTGTGATACAAGACTGTCTTGACATGGGTATTCATTTTACTTTAGACGATTTTGGTACAGGCTACTCATCACTTACTTATCTGCGACTTCTGCCCGCAACCTCAATTAAAATTGACCAGCGATTTATCGGAAAGATGTTAACTGACCCAAGCGCTCGAGCCATAGTTGAAGGTGTCATAGGGCTAGCTAAAGCATTTAAATGTAAAGCTATTGCAGAAGGCGTAGAAAGTATTGAGCAAGGAACAGCACTTTTAGCAATTGGCTGTGAACTCGCTCAAGGTTATGCGATAGCTCGACCTATGCCCTCGAATGATATACCAATTTGGATAAAAAATTGGAAGCCAGACGCAGCTTGGCAAGAAAACGTGAGTCCTTAACATATGACTACTCAAACAAGATATTAACTCAATAACAATGGCCACAGGCACAAACCCTTATCAAGCTGATGAAGCAGATTGATAAGGGAAGCAACTTTTCTTTATATATTTGTCGTGTCCACAACGACTATTATTTAGTTTTTCTTACTCTTAGGAATACTACAAGCGCGAGGCTAAATAATGCAATAGTGCTTGGTGTTGGCACATCAATTAGGTTTAGCACTGATCTCGCTATAACACGATGGCCCGCAGCTGTAGGATGTACATTATCCCATAACGAATATTCGTCTGGGTTAGCACAAACTGACACGCCGTTGAAGCATGAGTCAGTCACGTTTGTAAAACCATAGGTATCTGGATTCATGGCTACATCAGCAAATAACCCTAGGGCATCAAACGCGATAATATTCAAACTCGGATCCAACGCTGCAAGACCGCTTGCAAGAGCTAAATTAAAATTAAAAGCCCAAAGGTCAGCAATCGGCAAATTTGGCATTAGAAAATTTGTTGCACCTGCACCTGCCAGTGCCAAAACACTATTTATGATATTCTGGGCTGCATCGTTTGGATCATAAGTACCATCGGGAACGTTTTGAAAGTTATCGTTTGCCCCGCCCCAAACTGTGTAAAGTCCAGTACTATCGGCAACACCACCTGTACTAAATAAGTAACTGGCCACTTGAAAGTTTAAAATCTCATCGCTACGCGCTCCGCCGATGGCCCAATTGGTGCCGCCCGAATACGCTGTATCAGCGGCAAGTCCAAGTTCGTCAGCGACTAACTCGGCCCATACTGGACCATTTGACAAACGGCAGCCGTCATAGGGAGACGGTGGACAAAAGAACCCGTCCGCCAACACACCGAGCGCGCCCGAATCAGACAGTGAGTCGCCAAATACGTTAAAACTAGTTATAGGGGCGGCATGTGATGCTGAATGCAATAGCATGAGAAAAGTCGTCGCCACAATGAGTGACGCACGCTTGAAACGAATAAACTTAAATGCTTGTGTGATAGAAATTAGGTGTAGTATTTTTTTCATTGTTATACCTTTCGACGTTCCTTTAAAACATCTACAAAATAGCAGTAATATCCAAGATTGGACTTCGAATGCAAATGTTACATAAATGCAACAAATAAATGCATCTCATTAACATAGCATGAAAGTATAAGGTTCAATCACCTTGTTTGTGATGCGACACAATAAATATTGCTGATAATGCAGCATAGACTTGATATGGTTTGTAAGATAAACACAAGTGGATTTTCGTTACATGCGGGAGTCTTTGCTAACGCAGATGAGCTTGATAAATTAGAAAGGCTATGCCACTACATCAGCTGTCCTGTCATTGGCGAACAACGCTTAACCATAACTGATCATGGAAAAGTACGCTATGAGGAGAACCACTTGCACTGTTTGGCCAAGAGTAGTTGAATAAAACGGGTATATGTATTACTTTTGAACTGCTGTCGTAAATGGCTTCAAGAAATACACATGCAAAAATTTGATTTTTATCATCACAATACGCAAGGCCTATATAATGAGAATTATGCATACTGCAAGATTTAGCGTAAGAAGAGCAGCATTGTCGATAATATGTTTTATGCTACTCACAGCCTGTGCAAACCAACACGATATTGCTTATCAAACTTCAAAGAATAATGACGTTTGTTTAGACCTTATAGATAGTGGTATTGAATGCAGTGTCGCCCCCCTTGCATCCCTTGTATCACCTTATGTCCGAGACAGGCTTCCAGAAGTTACACAGCAGCTTTTGCCTATACATCAGCGTGAAGAGATAATAGAACAAGAGATTGAAGACTCAAGAAATAAACATTAGCAACTTGCATCAAAAGTTTTGCAATAGATGCTTCAAAATCAGTTTTATAGCACCTTGAACGTCTCACTTTTTACCTGAAAGGGTAACGATTTCTGCGCAACTCGGGTTGAGTATTTCTATCGGTTTAAAACTTATAGCCAGCACTAAAAAATATTATGTTTTTACTCTTCTTTTCTTGTCTCAAAAAGAAGCTACTTCCGCCCGCACTTTGACCGTCGATACGTGCTAAGTCAATGCCGAAAATCCAGCCATTATTTGTATATCCTGAAGGTACGTAATTGATATTCAGTGATGAAACATTTCTACCAGATATGGTGTACGTTGCACCCATCGAAAAAGTATCCGACAAATAATAATCGTATCCCAAACTGGCTCCGATAAGGCCAACTGAAGCTCTATATTTGCTTTGCGATTGTGTATAAGATAATTGGTAACCTAATACGCCACCATATTGAACACCGAAACCTACTCCGTTATCTATTTGGCCGCAATTTCCCTGACGGATCAGCAAAAGCAAGGCAAGTCCGACAATGATTTTAATTTTAACTTTAATTTTAATTTTCAATAACCTTAGTAGAATTTGATTTATTTTCATCTGAA
Organism: uncultured Glaciecola sp.; assembly: GCA_905479945.1. Classification (GTDB taxonomy): domain Bacteria; phylum Pseudomonadota; class Gammaproteobacteria; order Enterobacterales; family Alteromonadaceae; genus Glaciecola. The sequence continues at coordinate 12,596 of CAJQOP010000122.1, forward strand.
CGTTTGGGACCCTACGTCGGACGAAACACTAAGTCAATTTAAATAATAGTCGTCCAACCATCGGCGGTTTCTTTAGAAATGTTGAAAATCGCTTCCACTTAGGTCAGCTTTGTCGCAGCTGCTGGCATTATGAGTACTCGACTGTCCGCAATGGTTGAAAATAGGAGGCCTCATGTATTGTCATTTGATGAGAAATGACGTTTTGTTTTACCTATGCTTGTATTATGATGATGAGTTAAGACATCAGATATATACAGATTTTTAAGGTACTTAAATCAAACTTAATACTAAATATACCCATAGCGGTCTCTTGTTCTTGTTGGTGGGTATGTTTTTTACCGCTACTGGTCTTTCGGTTCACCATTATTCCCAAGGGTCTCCATTTATACTTGATTTAATCATACCGCCTGCGGTGGCGATATACCTGCTGGGAACTCTAGCCTATATCGTCAAATATCCGAGTAAGGTCAGTAGCGTTATTCAATCCTTGATATTCGTCGGTATTTTCGGTTTGTGTGTACCTGCATGGTATTTTTCACTGCTTGCTTTTGGCTCTGATCAGCTCACTTTGCTGGAGGTTCTGCCCCCCATTACACCAATAATATTTCCGTTGGCAATGGTGATAGTGACATTTTTAAAACCTTCCCTTGCTATCCGCACGTTTCTGCTTACTTGGATCATGTTCAGTGCTCCCATTCTCGCTTATTTAATGACCCACTCGTCGGAACTAAACAGTCCTCGGGGAATTGAAATTGCAGTGACGCTTGGGCCGATTATGCTCTTCGTTATTACGATGCTATTAGTCAGTCGAAGTTTAAAGCAGGAAGTATTACAACTTTACGATGAGAAGAGTGATTTAAAAATAATCTCAGAGCAAGATGTACTCACCGGTTTATTGAATCGTCGTGCTGGGCAAGAAATACTGAAAAAAACAATTAAACAAAGAGACCGTTCATTCGGCCTCGTTTTGTTTGATATTGACCAGTTTAAACGTGTGAACGATGTACATGGGCATGACATGGGAGACAAAACCTTGCAAGACATCGTGCTGCGTTGTCAAACTCGTTTGCGCTCCCATGATTACTTCATCCGTTGGGGTGGGGAAGAATTTATGCTCATCTTGATAGGTGTTGGTTTAGAGGAAACATGGACCCTTGCAGAGGATCTTAGAGTGCTTATTTCTGCTGACGTCTTATCAACAGGCCTAACAAGCTCAGCATCTTTTGGCGTGACAATTAGACATGACTCTGACGACAAGGAAAGTTTATTTAAACGAGTTGATGAGGCTTTGTATGACGCTAAAAATAGCGGAAGAAATACGGTTGTGACTAAAGTGTACTAATACCAATCACCACAAGTAAACCTACCTAAAGCGGCAAAAGAGCTTCTTAACGTTCTTCATATCCTGATCTGGCCAATTCAAGCTATTTTGATTTTTTTGCTATTGAAAGATTTTTGTAAAAACATAGGTCTTTTAGAAGTAACTAAAATCAGAACCTGTGATCTTATTTTGCCCAAGCAAATTGTGTTTTTCATTATTTTTGTACAAATAAACAGTTCACTTGAAGCGCAAAAATAGATGATAGAAAAATAATAATTGATGAAAGACCAACTGCAATGGAGTGTCTAAATTGGAAATAGGTATTGTACTAATATTATTTTGCGTTAGCGGATATACCATGCTCGCGAAAAGCCTCTCAAAAACGGTCATTACGGCTCCCATGTTCTTCATTGTTCTTGGTTTAGTCATGTCACAATCAGGCATACTAGAAGTGCATGACTCAAAAGAAGTATTGTATTTAATCGCTGAAATTGCTCTGATTATTATACTGTTTTTAGATGCCTCGCAAATCGATTTAAGACAGCTAAAAAAGCAGAACGCTTGGCCTCTGCGCATGTTATTAATAGGCCTACCCTTATCAATTGCGTTGGGGACATTGGCTGGATATATATTTTTTCCACACTGGCCCTTGGCAATGATAGCGTTAGTTGCTGCAATTATGGCTCCCACCGATGCGGCTCTTGGCGAAGCGGTTGTTAGCAATAAAGCAGTCCCCGAAAACGAACGTCAAACTTTAACCGTTGAAAGTGGTTTAAATGACGGCTTAGCGTTACCCATAATACTATTTCTGGCAAGCTTGGTGGCTATGTCTAATGCCCCCCAAGAGGACAATTTAGACTGGCTAATGTTTGGCGCAAGCCAAGTTCTAATGGGAATAGCGGTTGGATTTTTCATGGGTTGGAGCAGCGGTCGCTTATTTCTATTTGGTGAATCACGCGAGCTAACTTCGCACATATATCAAGGTATTGGGGTGCTAGCACTCACAGGTACATCTTATTTGATGGCTAGCCTTTTAGGTGGTAACGGGTTTATTTCTGCCTTTGTGTCTGGTTTAGCGTTTGGCAACATTGTGAAAGGGCACTGTAGGTTCATCTATCAATTTGCCGAAAGCGAAGGCCAAATGTTGGTATGGGCAGCATTTATAGTGGTCGGCCTAGGTTTATTGCCAGGAGCACTGGAACACTTAACGCTGCCGGTAGCTGGCTACATTCTAGCCAGTTTGTTTTTAGTGCGGCCCATCGCGATTTACATATCCTTAATAGGCACTAAATCCAAACCTGTTACCCGACTATTTTTGGGTTGGTTTGGCCCAAGAGGCCTAGCTACCGCTTTGTTTGCCTTGATAGTGTCCGAACAAATACTGGGTGATTATGCTAACGCTGTCTTAGTGGTTGCAATTAACGCGGTATGGATTAGCGCACTTTTACACGGAATAACAGCCTCATTAGGGGCGAATTGGTATGGCAAATATGCTGAGCGCATGATGCCAAAATAAGATCTAAAAAATGACTCTTAATCACTAGATTCGGAGCGATGACGGCTACAAATTGAATAACAGCAGGGTTCATGCTCAATATCTGCGTCTGAAAGCTAGGTATGTAAAACAGATCAACGTTGGTTATTATTAATGTCCAATTGATAAAGACGGCTTCATTAAGCTTGCGGACTCTGAATATCAAGCAAACGCGGATTTATAGCGAATTGCAGCAGCTCCCATGATTCCAGTTTACCGCAAGTTAAGTCCCGACTAGCTTGATCTAAGAGGTGGTATGCTTGGTGTATGTTATAAAAATGTTACTTGTGGATAATAGACTAGTTTTCAGTGATATTTAATTTTCTGCTGACGTATTTGACTGGATTAACCATAAGGTTTTTATAATTGACACACGTAACCTTTGGAGATCACATGAAGTATATTTCGTCCATCATCACATTAGCTGTCTTATTATCTGGCTGTTCCCAACCCGCGCAAGAAGAAACAGCGGCCACTGGTGGCTGGCATGTAGACTTCTTAGACAACTTTGACAGCTTCAATCCAGAGAATTGGCAAGACCAGATGATATGGGTCAATAGTGAAGACCAGTGTTATGTGCCTGATAATCAGTTTGATACTCGTGAAGTTAGCGACGGCACACTTAAACTCAGAGTCATTGATCTTGGCGAAAAGCGTCCCTGTGACAACATGAGTAAAACAGGTGAAAAACATCACGACACCCAATATGTAGCTGGACGTATAGCCTCAAAAAACCTCAAAGAATTCGTTAAAGGTAAATGGACAGCAAGATTAAAAGTTGAAGACAGTGGTCAATCGGGTATGTTTCCAGCTTGGTGGTTGTTAGGTGCTTATAATAATGAAGCACCAGTGCAAGAAGCTGATGAAACCGTATGCTGGCCAATGACAGGTTCAGGTGAAATCGATATTTTTGAACACCATAGTGATGGCGGTCCCGATCATTATGCTGCCAGAGCGATTACCAGTTTGGGGTATTGTGATGGTGGTGATTGGCAGGCTCTAATGTTAGTTCAAGCAGCTAAGCTTGATGAGTACCATGAGTATTCAGTTGAATTAATTGGCAATGACATTATTTTTCGCTTGGATGGAGTCGAGGTCTATCGCAACAGTAAAGACGAAGATCAATTCCCAGAGCCTTTGTTCGCTATTTTAAACTTTGCAAAAATCAATGATTCTCCAATGACGCAGAACTGGACCATGGAAGTAGACTGGGTGAAACACGAAGTCTGGAAATAAACGACGAAGCTTCTTGGGTGTGGTTAATCTATTGTGCAGGCATAGTTCTATTGTTGCAGATGTTAGCCACTGTGCGAGCTTAACATTACCCGAATGTTGGTTTTAAGTGGTGCGGATATATCAATCAAGATCCGGTATTATTCAAGGAACGTGGGTATTCCTAGATTTGGTCACCACTTACATCGACAACTAAGGAGATAAAAAATGTCTGCAAATATTTCTGTAAGCACCCTAGAAGTGCGCAAAGACGATTGGGCTGATACGCGCATCAAAACCGAAACGCTGGCTGGCGATCTGAAGGAAAACGAAGTGCTATTCAAAGTTGATCGTCAAGCCTTGACTGCCAACAATATTTCTTATGCCTCTGCCGGCGATATGCTCGATTACTGGGGCTTCTTTCCTACCGATGAGGGTTGGGGACGTATTCCAGGAATGGGCTGGGGTGAAGTGATCGCCTCTGCGCACCCTAATGTTGCAGTGGGAGAGCGAACCTGGGGTTTCTATCCGTATTCAACACACCACAAAATTCTTGCGGGCAAAGCAGGTGGCGGAGCATTTTCAGACGTGTCGCCACATCGTGCCAAACATGCACCCATTTACTCGCAGTTTGACCGCGCATCTGCCAATCCTATCTACGAACCTGCGAGAGAAGATCAGGACAGCTTATTGCGTGGACTGTTTTTAACCTCATGGCTGGTTGAAGATCTTATTGATGTGAATGATAGCTTCGGCTCTAAGAACTGCCTGATCACTAGTGCGTCTAGTAAAACCAGTATCGCGCTAGCCTACTGCGTTAAAGCGCGTGGCAAGCTTGCTAGTATTGGTATAACCTCGCCGGGCAATGTCGCCTTCTGCGAAAGTCTCGGCTGCTACGACCAAGTAGTAACTTACGATGAAGTGACCAACTTGGATGCTTCACAGCCGGCTGTTATGGTTGATATGGCCGGAAATGCGAAGGTGATCAGTGCCCTGCATCATCACTATGGCGACAATATGAAATATTCCTGCCGCATCGGTGCTACCCACTTCAGCGCAATGGGTTCATCCAAAAACTTGCCAGGAGCTAAGCCTGTGTTCTTTTTCGCGCCGTCTCATCGTGAAAGTCGCAGCGCAGAGCTGGGAGTGGAAGTTTTGACCCAAAGGATGTGGGCCGCGTTCGCAGGCTTTCGCCAATTTTGCGATGACTGGATGACGGTGGAACGCAGTTTTGGCGCTGATGCCGTTACGCAGGCCTACCAATTGATATTGGCCGGCAAGGCCGATCCTGCCAGTGGACAGATTGTATCTTTGGGTTCTGATTAATGCTGAAAAAATGCTCGAGAAACTCAAGGCTGTAGGGCAAGATGTACCTTACTTAAACTTTAGCAACAGTGGGCATGGTGTCGTGGATCCTGAAGGTCGACCAAGGTAAACATGCTCAGAAACTAAGAGTACGATGTCTGGAAAATCGTATAAAATACATTGCACCAATGAGCCTGCAATAAGAAGTCAGCAATGTCTAATGAATGAATTGTCAAAATTCCGCTCTGTAAAACGTTAAAGCCAAAGGTTTGTTGATTAGTCGAGAAACCTCGTTTATTCTTCCTAAACTTAAAAAGCGCCAATAAATAAAATGTAAATGAACATTTACCCGAAATATAGGACGTGTAATGATTTTTAGGCTTTTTAAATTGATGCTATGTTTTGCTGTATTTAGCATGGTCATTTTCTTCAATGAATCAAATGCAAGTGAAACAATATCTGATACGCCCACTATTGTTTACTACGAGCATGTGCCCTTTATCGACGCATATGAAAATCACCAAGATCCCATGACGGCTGTTTCAGCCTCCAACCTAATTTTGGTGAACAAGCTTTCAAGTCAAATAAATACAAAGTTTTTGCCAAGCGCTCGATTATTAACTAAGTTCGAAGAAATTACAGATACTGCTATATGCGCTTTGTTTAAATTCAAGAATTCAGAACGTGTATTACAGTATGAGTTTTCATTACCTGTAGGCTTCATACAAACTCATCGGCTTTACGTACGCTCAGGAATGGGGCCTTTGTCGCCTGCACTTTTGAATGAGCAAGGAGAGGTGAAACAGATTTCCGATTTGTTTGAAACTTATCCAGACGCCAAATTAATGCTTTGGGACAAAATTAGCCAAGGTGAGTTAATTGATAAAGCGATGAATGATATCCCTGAAAAAAATAAAATTCTTATTAAAGGCCTAGCTTCATATGCTGGTTTAGCAAAGATGATTAGCAGGTCAAGAGCAGACTTTGCGATCATGATTCCGTCTGCAGTTACTGAATTCGAAAATGAATTCTATCCTCTTGAACTATTGTCTTATCGTATGGAGGGCGTTGAACCTATCTCCACGATACATATGATGTGCAATAAAAATAAAGCATCAACGACGTTCTTGGAAACGGTTGACGCAACATTAAGAGAACTATATAAAACGCCCGAATTTTTGTCTGCAAACACATTAAACGTGAGTGTAAAAGAAGCTCCTTTAGTTATAGATGCGATTGAAAAAGCAAAAGAAACTAAATAACCCGCCTTTAGAATTTATTATCCTCTCGTTGACTGTCTAAATACTCCAGATAATTGAATTCTACAACGATAACTATCGATCAACATCGGTATATATTGAAAAAACTATAGATAGTAATAAAAATGTAGCCCCGGCTAACTAGCAGCCTGTTAGAATATGGCCAAAATACCAATACGAGATGGTTATGAGTAAGACTAATGACGGAAATACCAGCGGTGATATAAGCGCCAATGAAACAGATGGCAGCGGCGGTCTTCATCGCATGTCCTATCGTGATGTAGCTATGCACAAAGTCATGCTTCAGGATATGGTTCGCACTGAGGCTTACGAGAAATCAATAAGTGAAGTAGTAAAGCCAGCTCACAGCGTTCTCGATTTTGGATGCGGTAGCGGTGTGTTGTCGATGTTCGCCGCCCGCGCGAAGGCAGCGAAAGTGATTGCTGTAGACCGCTCGCCTTTTATCAAGAACGCACAAGCTATTGCTCAGGCCAACGGTTTTCAGAATATTGCTTTTTATCATGATGATCACGATTCGCTGCAATTAGATGAGAAGGTCGATGTTATCGTCTCAGAATGGATGGGACACTGCTTGTTTTACGAGGCTATGTTAGAACCACTGCTGGCGGTTAGAGATCGTCATTTGGCAAAGGGAGGAATAATGATCCCCGCTCAACTGAGTCTGCATATGGGCCTAGTCGTTGATGAATATGTATTGGAAGATTTGTGCTTTTTACGCGATCGTCCCTACGGTTTAGACTTCTCTCCCATAGCTCATGTGCCTTTTCAACAATCAGATTTGGTCGCACTTGAGCCTGAGAGTTTGTTGGAAAGTATTGCCGATATGGGTGCGCTAAATATGCACACTATCACTAAAACCGATACGCCAAGAGTCTTTACCACTACGCTAATACCCAGCGAAAAAGCTGAGATATTTGCTTTGTGTGGCTGGTTTAGCGCGCAACTAAGTGCCGGAGTGCAATTTGGCACTGGGCCGAACGATATACCCACGCATTGGGATCAAATTTTGTTCCCTTTACCTGAGCCATTTTCTGTTGATCCGTCGCGTGAGCTGACCATTACCTTATCGCCTCAGACCGAACAGGTAGGCAAAGAGCAATTCTGGTGCTGGTCTATTTCAGACGGTGAGAACAGCTTATCTGTAAACGAGCAGCAACTGCAGCAACAAGCAATTGTTGAGGTGCCACAGGGTAAATTGTAAGCTCGTTTGATGCTATTTGAGCATTTTAGCAATATATTTATCTACCTGCTGCTCTAGCACTGGCAAGGGCAGCGGCCCTGTGCCGATAACAACATCATGGAAATCGCGAATGTTGTATTTATTGCCTAGTGCTTCGCTTGCGCGCTCTCTGAGTTCAAGTATTTTTATCATGCCCACTTTATAGCCGAGTGCTTGACCGGGGTTAACAAAGTAACGCTCAACTTCAGTCACGATATCACCTTCACTGATGGGCGTATTTTCTTGAAAGTATTGAATAGCTTGCTCACGCGTCCATTTCTTTGAATGTATGCCGGTATCAACCACTAAACGCACTGAGCGCCAGATTTCATCCTGCAAGCGACCAAAATTATGCATAGGCTCTTTATAAAAACCCATTTCCTTAGCTAGCTGCTCTGCGTATAGAGCCCAGCCTTCGGTATAAGCACCATATCCGCTATATTTTCGAAATTTGGGTATACCTTCAAGCTCTTGAGCCAATGCAATCTGAAAATGATGACCAGGAACCCCTTCATGATAGGTAATAGCAGTAAAAACATACTTTTGGAAGTTGGTCATATCTTTCATGTTGGCATAATAAATACCCGGTCGCGTTCCATCCTGAGAAGGGCGGTTATAGAAGGCAATGCTGGTACTATTTTCGCGCCAAGGTTCAACTCTTCTAACTTCTAATTCAGCTTTAGGTAACTTATTAAAATACTGGTCAGCGATAGCGAAGATATCCGCAGTCATTTGGCGCGCCTCAGCTAAAAAGGTTTCTCGTCCAGCATCACTGTCTTCATAAAAATTATTAGGATCGTTACGCACAAATGCAAAAAACTCTCGTAAATCACCTTTGAAATTAACCTGCTGCATAATGCCGCGCATTTCATTATGGATGCGCTTAACATCATCCAGACCCATTTGATGGATCTCATCGGCGCTAAGATTAAGCGTTGTGTGGTACTTTATGCGGTTTTTGTAAAATTCGGCACCGTCTGGCAAAGCCCAGACACCATTGTTACCCTTTGCTTGTTTCTGAATACGCGTTAATTGTTCAAGCACAGCATCTACCCCACGCTTGAAGGGCCCAGAAATTGCCTTAGCTGCTTGCGCTTTCATGGAAGCTTTAGTTGATTCAGTAAGCTCATCAGATAGTTGAAGACCATCAAGCTTTTTCAAAAAATCAGCATAGAGTGCGTTAATACCTTTTGCATCAACAGAGAAAGAGCCTTCAGTTAAGCTGCTGATGTCTTCAATCATATCTTTAAACGAAAATTCAGGTGTGATGACATCAATGGTCGATCTGTCTGCCAATTGCTTACTCATTTCTTTGAACACTGATTCGAGGCCAATGAGTCTTTGTATATAAGCCTCAGCATCTGCTTTAGAGCTCACCTTATGATTGTTTTGCAAAAAGGCTATTTTATTAGAAACTTGACCATTGAACTGATCAACTACATATAAATGACGATACCAACTTGAATTATTAAGTTGGCTCTGCGCATTAAATACAAATAAGTCGTAACTTAACTTTGCGCTATCGCTTAGCTTGTTATAATCAAAATTTGTTCTAAGTTTCGATAAGTTTGCTCTAACTTTATCGAGCTTGGTGGTGAGATAATAGTCATCAGAGTTATCATCCCACTTGCCATAGTCTTTGGTTTTCAGTCCTAAGTAAGTCTGAAATTCAGGGCTATCAGCAAGCCTTGTACTAAATGTATCTTCAAAAAACTGATTAATGCGCTCATCTTCAGAGATTGTTAGCACGATGTCTTGCTTAGGATCGTGCGCAGAAAATGCATGACTTGTTAAGGTAAAGCAAAGTAAGAATGCTGTAAAAAGGCCTTTATATGAAATAAATAATTTCACAATGTTGGTGCTCCTAAATTTTAGTTAGTTACATTCGGTATGGCAAACTGCAAATTACTTGGGCGAATTATTCACTCTATTGTAAGCTCCGAAAAAATTCGATTAAACGTGTCGCTTCGTCTTCCACACGATAACTTGTTTCCACTCTCTTTCGCCCTTCTATGCCCATTTCGGTCAATTTTTCAGGGTCAGATAACAATAAGTTCATTTTTTCGGTAACAGCTTCTTGGTCATTTACGGGCACAATATAACCGTCTATTGCTGGGCGGACGATTTCTTCCCAAGCGCCTGCTTCAGTTGCCAATACCGCTGCACCACTGCTCATTGCTTCCAAAACCGTTAAACCAAAACCCTCGTTATCACTTAGCGCTGAAACTAAGGTTAAGGCGCTAAATATTTTTGGTATTTGCTCAAATGGCAGTTCACCTGTAAAGGTAATACGGTCAGCCATATTGGCTTCCGCAGCTTTGCTTTTTAACTGTTCGACAAACTCTTTGTTGCTAGATGAAATCGCGCCGACAACCACACAGTGGTAATCAGGGTATTTGTTAAACAGTTGAATGCAGGCCTCAACAAACAGGTGCACTCCTTTTTGTTTTCTGACACGTCCTAAAATTCCAACCCCATATTTACCTCCAAAGCCTAAATCAGCCCATGCTTGCTGTTTATCCTTAGCAGGTAAATAATCATTAACTTGCACACCGTGAGGGTTGACCAAATTTGGCGGATCACACAAAAATCCTGCTGACCTTTTACTTACCGCAATCACGGCGTCCATTCTTCGCGTTAACCATACCGTTGATCCGGAGCGTTTGCGCTGTGCCGCAGAACTAAACACTAGCTTGATTTTTGCTCTGAACAGATATTTAAGCAACACGCCTTGGATCATTTCATCGACTCGGCGCGCATGAAAAATACGGTACTTACCGTTTTTAAGAGGGGTTCGACACATTTTTGCAGTTTGCCAAAATGTAATAGCCAAGGATTGATCAGGCAAAAAATGGGTGCCCATAATACGTAAATTAATCAGATCTTTTTGATACGACATGACCTGCAACATAGTAGATGTTACACCTGAAAAATTTGAATTTGAATTACCAACAATTAACTCAATTTCGTCTGACTTAGCTTCACTAGAATCGTGATTATTCATAGATGGGAATTACTCAATTTATTGACAGAAAAACAGTTAGCTGAATGTGTATTTACGAGTCAATATTCTAACATGCCTCACTTTCAGCGAAAAAAGTGTAACGAATACTTACATCATATTTGAAGATAGGAAGAGTAAACAATGTGCCGGAACTATTCAACACTTGCTAATTTGCTTGACTAAGGATGTCTGAACGAAATGTTCGAGTTAAATGACGATAAATGGAATTCAGTTTTAGCTTTTATGTTTAAAATTGGTATTGTTATCTGCCTTTGATGAGCTAACAATATCGACTCATATTTAGGGGGTAATAAGAAGTTAACGTGTTGATTTTTTGAACGTTCATGCTACTCTAACTTCAATACCTTGAGTAAGGAAAAACATGTTGGCTTCTCCTAAATTGTCACAAGTAAGGCTAAATGAAAGTACATGTTTATTTCGTCTTACTAATGTGGGGCTGCATTTTGTAATTTTTCATTCAGCTAAAACCTTTTTTCACCTTTAAGATTGAATAGTCACCATGCTTAGTATCTTCAACGAATTCAAACGCAGAAATATATACCGTGTTGCTGCGGTTTACGCAATTGTAGGCTGGGTTTTAGTTCAAATTGCAGCAGCACTTGAAGGCGCAATTGGTCTTCCTAGTTGGTTCGATGGTCTAGTCGTTGCCTTGTTGGCATTGATTTTTCCGGTAGCACTTTTGCTCACCTGGGCTTTTGAAATGACCCCAGAAGGGATCAAGCCAACCGAAAACGCAAACGAAGACGATATTACCAAAAACCGACATAATTTAAGCGATGTTTTATTGATCATTGCCACTCTTATCATTATTGTTTTTGCAGGCGCAGAAGTTGCTTACTTCAACGACAATGATAAACAAAAAAACGCGAGTACTAAGTCAAGCGATGTTGAGCAGAAGGTAAATGTTGCGGATCAAGGTTTGCCCCCCAATAGCACGTTAATTATCGCCATAAACCCGGCTAGCATTGCAGTTCTGCCTTTTTCAGATTTGTCGCCAAATAATGATCAAGAATATTTTTCAGATGGTATGGCTGAGGAAATTTTGAATGTGCTTGCGAAAGTTAAGGGCTTAAAAGTTGCGTCTCGAACTTCATCCTTTCAATTCAAACAGAATAATTCGATAGGCATTCCTGGTATTGCTGAAAAACTATCCGTGCGTCATGTGCTAGAGGGTTCAGTTCGCAAGGCCGGTGACAGTATCCGTATTTCTGCAAAGTTAATCGATGCCGAGAACGACGTTCAATTATGGTCAGATACTTTCGACAAGGTCTTATCTACTAACAATATTTTTGAGATCCAGGATGAGATAGCGACTGCCATTGTGGCAAAGCTTGGCGTTGTAATGGATGTTCTTCCTGAGCCAGATGAGGTTGAGGTTGTTGCCTCTACCAATAGCTTGGACGCTTACGAATTGTATTTAAGAGCGCAGCAGTTATTTGCTAAGCGCAGTTCATTAGACAAAGCCATTAAATATTTGGAAGAAGCGGTTCGAATAGATCCTGATTTTGCGAGAGCGTGGGCTACGCTATCAGTAACCTACGCAATAGCCGATGACTATCTGCGCACTAGGCGCGACTGGGATACTTTAGGTAAAGCTGCTGCTCAACGAGCTATAACAATTAATCCAAACCTGAGCCTACCGTATGCGGCACTTGCCCAGCTGGCTTACAAGGCAAAGAAACCTGATTTTGTGCAAGCCTTCTTGCAAATTAATCGTGCTTTAGAGCGTGAACCAAATGAAACTACCGCATTGTTGTGGCGAGGAATTTACCATAGAGCGGTAGGCGATTTCGAAAATGCCGAAGCCGACTTTGAAACTTGTTTATCCATCGATCCAGCTTATTGGAATTGTCGTCCACACTTAAATCGTACTTTTGTGTATCAAAACAAAATAAGCCTAGCCGCAAATAGCATTAAAAACCTAGTTATGGACGGTTACGATCAGTACATCCTTGATACTCTTTACGTGTACACGCTAGATAAAGATTTTGATGCATTGTTGGCTTATATCGTGGTTTATGAGCAAAGTAGGGATGCACCTACTTCTTCTCGTCAACTATTATACAAATTGTTCACTGACCCCAACTTCAATTTGGAAGAACATAAGGAAAGCCTGTTTAAAATTTTTGAAACTAGTAACTTCAAAATCAGAGAAACATCATATACATATAGAACCCAGTTCGCTTTTTGGTTTCGTGATTATGAAAATGTTATATCTAACCGAGGCATGAACTATCATTGGATGACATATCCTAAAGTTTGGCAAGAGTCCCCCCATCGCAAGCGTTTGATGATTGAATTGGGTTTACCAGAATATTGGCGAGAATTTGGATTTCCAAAACATTGTAAAGCAGCCGGCGGCGACGATTTTTGGTGTGATGGGTTCTAAAAACATCTACAAGTGCTCCTTCTTGCCCTCAAGCCTGATAGTTAAATAAAACAGAATTTTTGTATGGTCTATAAACACTTGGGTTCCGTACACAGTTTCGTATACACTCTACTATTTTGTGCAGCGCGACTAAAACAGAGAACATCAAATGACTGAAACGGCAAGAAAAAAACCGATTATCGGCGTGCTTCAAGTGGCAGGCGTCGTTGTTCTGATGGTATTGGCGTTCCTTTTTTCTAGAGAGCCTGAGCGAGCTGAAGCAATAACAACATCGAGTGTTTCATCAGAAAAGAGCAAACCTGCTCCTCTCGTCTCTGTTATGCGGCCCTCTGTTTCTTCAGAGCAGCTTTCGGTCAAATCAACCGGTTCTGTAACCGTTCGCAGTTACGTTACATTAACATCGCAGGTTTCTGGGCGAGTTGTCGCAACTTCTGGAGCATTGCGCAGTGGTGGCAGATTCGCCGCAGGGGAAACACTAGTCACGCTCGAACAGCGCGACTTTACTTTGGCCCTTGCCCAAGTGCAGGCCGACGTCACATCAGCGCAAGCATCGCTGCAGTTGAGTAAAGCTGAAGCGTCAGTTGACATATCCAGTTACCAACGACTGAGCCCAGGCAAAAAAGTACCACCACTAATCGCCAAAGAACCACAGATAGCTCAGGCCAAGGCACAACTCCAAGCAGCTATTGCTCGTCGTGATATTCAGCAAGTAAACCTTGAACGAAGCGTCTACTCCCTCCCTTTTTCAGGCAGAGTTGTTGAAAGCTCTGCCGATGAAGGCCAAATATTAAATGCAGGTCAGTCCTTTGGTCGAGTTTATGCGCTGGATGCAGTCGAAATTGCAATCTCACTTTCACCGCAAGAGCTCGCAAAAATAGCACCCGCAGAAAACCGTGTTGCAATGATTACAGCTGATGGCGTCACTTTTGAAGGCCGCATCGAAAGGGTTGCGGCCGAAAGGGACCCGCGCACTCAGTTTTCCCAAGTTTTTCTTACTACAGATAATAGCCAGTCATTAACGCCAGGGACCTTCGTATCCGTAACATTGAGCGGGCCAACAATAGAGAACACCTTTATGCTTCCTGAGAGTGCTCTGAAGGTTGGAGAGGTTTTATGGGTTGTGAGAAATAACACTATCGTCGAAGTCTCAGCAAATATCCTGGGTCGCAGCAATGGCAAATATTTGGTTGAAGCCTTCGAATATGGCGAAGGTATTATCATAGGCTCTGTGCCAGGAGCTCGAGATGGACTAGCGGTTCGTTTGGCTGATACAGAATAATGGCTGATAACAAAGAATTGCTCGATAGTACGACACAGTCTGACAATCATCGTGGTCTGATTGCGTATTTTGCTAAGAACCCGGTAGCGGGTAATCTTCTTATGGTCATTCTGCTCATCGGTGGCCTGCTGTCAGTAGTTGATTTAACGGCGCAAGTTTTTCCAACGATCGACCCAGGCACTGTGAGTATTACCGTTGCATACCCTGGAGCCACGCCCACGGAAGTTGAAGAAGGTATAACTAGGCGAGTGGAAGAAGCCGTTTTTGGTATTGATGGGGTTGAACGTGTAACCTCACGAGCCTCAGAAAACCTCGGTTCGGTAACGCTCGAGCTTAAAGATTTTGTCGATGCTGGCAAGGTCCGTGACGATGCAGAGGCTGCAGTTCAGCAACTAGTCGACTTTCCGCCAGAAGATGCCGAACAACCCAAAGTCGTCCGTGCTGAGACCTTGTCAGATGTATTAACAATTGTAGTCAGCTCAGAATTAGGCGAGAGCGAACTTCGACGTGGCGCTGAGCGGGTCGAAGAAGAATTACTCGCATTACCAGGCGTGTCCTTAGTCTCAATGCTGGGTGCGAAGGATTACGAAATCGCTATTGAAATCAGTGAGGATGCGCTACGCCGCTACGATCTCACTATGTCGGAAGTAGCAAGTACGATCCGTCGCTCCTCGATTAACCTTTCATCAGGTCAGATTCAAACTCAGGGTGGCGACATATTGCTTCGCACCAACACCAAAGGTAATTCTGGTGACGCATTCGAAAATATCGTACTTCGTGCTGATTCAGATGGAGGTGTATTGCGAGTGTCAGATGTGGCGACCGTTCGGGACGGGTTTGTCGATGTCGACTTGGTTAATCAATTTAATGGTCGCGAGAGTATTCTGGTCAAAGTGCAAAAGTCTGAAGCAGAAGATGTACTTGCCATTGCCGGAACCATTAAAACATTTCTGCAGGACTATACTCCACCGCGTGACATCGATGTTTCCGTATGGGATGACCAAACAGAGACTCTGCAGGAACGTATTGGCTTATTAGTACGAAATGGTGTGCTTGGCTTTGCCTTAGTCTTTTTGTTCCTTGTGATAATGCTAGATTTAAGGCTTGCGCTTTGGGTAGCTATGGGAGTTCCCATATCATTCCTTGGTGCATTCCTCTTTTTCGATGCCTTTGATGTAAATATCAACATGATATCCCTGTTCGCCTTAATCATCGTGCTGGGTATTGTTGTTGACGATGCCGTAGTGGTTGGCGAGAGTATTATTTCCGAACAGGAACATGGTAAAAGTGGTATTGAAGCTGCAATGGATGGCGTTAATGCGGTAATTGGCCCCGTTATGGTTGGTGTTTTAACAACAATGGCTGCATTTGCGCCACTGCTTTTCGTCACCGGCACATTTGGTCAGATCCTTGGATTGGTGCCAGTGGTGGTTATTTTGGTGTTGGCTATGTCATTGATTGAAGCCTTCCTTATTTTACCTTCACACCTTGCTCACGGTGGAAAATGGAGTCGATGGCCTCTGGATTTAATACAAGACGCAGTGGCCGCAAAAATTGACCAATTCCGCACCTTAATTCTGGCCCCCGCAGTAGCCAAAGCTGTGCGCTATCGTTACTTCACCCTTTTAGGCGGCATCGGCTTACTGGCGCTCTCCGGAGCCTTGGTTAGCACCGGTGCAGTCCGATTCATATTCTTTCCGGCATTGGAATCAAATTCTATTCGTGCCACAGTTGAATTCCCAATTGGTACTCCGTTTGAGTCAACTCAGATCGCAACTCTGCGTATGGTTGAAGCAGCGAATGTGGTCAATGCGCGCCTCGACGGAGCGGCCTTTGAATCTATTAGCGTCACTATAGGCGGTCAGGCAAGAGCAGGAGGTGGCCCCGGTGGCGGCAGTGGGTTAACTGTAGCCAGCCATCTGGCATCTGTGCAAATAACGTTAGGGCCTGAACCTCCGAGGACACGCTCCGCAAAAGAATTAGAACGATTATGGCGAACTGAAGTTGGTGAAATTCCGGGTGTTGAGCGACTCTCCTACATCGCTGACTTTTTTGGTGGACAAGCTGATTTGGAATTTGAACTCGCCCATCAAGACAACCTAGTTCTAGAACAAGCGGTATTGAGTCTGAGGAAAAGTTATGAAAGCATTGATGGAGTCTACGAAATTCAGGATTCCAACAGTATTGGTAAAAGACAGCTTGATATTAGTCTAACGCCCGCTGGAGAAGCTGCGGGCTTAACACCAACCGATATCGCGCGGCAGCTTCGCAGAAACTTTTTCGGCGAGGAAGTACAGCGTATTCAGCGCGGCCGCGAAGAATTAAAAGTGATGGTTCGCTATCCAGAAACTAGCCGAAGTTCAACAGCAGATTTGTTTAATGCGCGTATTCGACTTGCTGATGGCAGCGAGGCTGCGCTTTCAAGTGTTGCTGATGTGACAGAGTCAAGAAGCTTGTCCGCTATCAATCGAATTGACGGCCTTAAAATTGTTTCAGTCTCAGGTCAGGTTGATGAAGACGTGACCACCCCAAATGTGGCTAATGCATTGGTATTGGAAAAAATTGTACCAGCACTTAAACAACAATTTCCGAGCTTACAAGTGCGGCAAGCAGGGGATGGCCGCGAGCAAGCTGAAGGCCTCTCGGCATTGGGACGGCTTACCGTAGTCGCGCTTCTCATTATTTTTGCGCTCATGGCATCTCAATTAAAAAGTTATACGCAACCACTCATTATTCTTGCTGGGGTACCTTTTGGTGCAGGCGGCGCATTAATTGGACACTATCTGCTTGGGTACAACCTTTCATTCATTTCTATCTTTGGTATAGTCGCGCTCAGCGGTGTAGTCGTCAACGATTCACTAGTGCTTCTGGATCGCTACAACAAGCTAGTTAACGAAGGCTGGGACAATGCTAAAGCTATCGTCGAAGCTGCACGAAGAAGATTTCGTGCTATTTTTCTAACCACCGCAACTACTGCGCTTGGCCTAACACCGATGCTATTCGAAACCAGCACACAAGCTCAATTTTTGATCCCTATGGCCGTCAGCCTAGCGACCGGTATTGTGTTTGCAAGCGTTATCATTCTGTTTCTTATTCCAGCATTGGTAATGATTCGGGAGGACCTAAGACCGAAAGGCTAACTATACCTATTGTTCAAAATGGATATTACATCACCGAGGTCGATTTCACATCCTCATAAAGCGGATTGAATGGACGTGTTTGATTATCTTGCCTTATCAGCATGATAAGCGGTACTGCTTGATGTCATTTAACACCTTAACAAAACCCGCCGTCATCTCATCAATAGCTTGTTGTGTATCCATCACTGCGCAAGCAATCTCGCTGGCACCTGTATCGACAACCTGAGCATTTTGACTGATGCTTCGCTTAACCTGCATCTGCTCCTCTGATGCGCTGGCAACGGTCATCATTGTAGCGTGTAAATCACTCACTATAGTATTCATCTGAAGAAGCATTTCATCGCATAAATGAAACTGATCTTTTGAGTCTCGAATTGCGCTTAAACATTCATTCATTTTGCTATGAGCTTCGCTACTGCTGCTCAATAGACCACTAATCATATCATTAATTTCGAAGGTCGCAGCTTGTGTTCGCTTAGCGAGATTGCGCACTTCATCAGCCACGACGGCAAACCCTCTGCCCTGTTCGCCTGCTCGCGCAGCTTCTATGGCTGCATTAAGGGCGAGTAAGTTGGTCTGCTCAGCAATACTCTCTATTGTTTGTAGAATACCAGTAATATTTTGTGTATTTTCAGCAACTTGGGAAATAACCAAATGGGACAATTCTATTTTGTGATCAACGCCATCTATGGTTACTGTTAATTTAGCGATTCTTTGATGGCAATCAGATGACACTCTTTTAATTTCATCAACCTTATCTGAGGCTATCTGCAACTCTTCAGCTGTTACTAATCCGGCTTGCGACATTTCCTCTATAGCACATGCGATCTGAGTGGTTTCGTCTCGCTGAGTGCTTGCAGAAGCCGCGCACTGTTTGCTTTTTATCTCTACTTTATGAATGTTTTCAAAAGCAGCATTGAGAAGTTCCTTTTGACCGATAAAACATGAATCAATCGAAGCAACATGATTGTTTAAACCTGCACATATGTCCCCCAATTCATCGCTGCCGGCATCACTCATTTTGCTAGTAAAGTCCTTATTATCACTAATATTTTCAATATATTCATTTATTTCACGAACTCGACGGGACATTGTCCGGCGAACAATCAAGGAAAACATCACAATGACAACCAACATAAGTACCATAGTTCCGAAAACACCCCAGAGCCTATTCTTTGCTGAACTTAGATGATTTTGTGATAGATCGATCAATGAATGACCGATAGAATCACTTAAACTTTTTATATCTTTGATACGCTGCGTAGCCAAAGTAAACCAATCATCGGGTCCATTTAATCCCTCAAGTTGATTTGAGTTCACAAAATCGTCAGTAACTTTAGCGATCTGGCGCCAATGTGACTCAGACTCCAGGTTGCTTAGTGCATCAGCATCTTTTTTTAGTGCGAAAAGCGTAAATAACTTTTCTCTTTCTTGCTCTTCTTTCAAAAATTCAGATATGTTTGCTCTTTGTGATTTAGAGCTTCTATCCGCCTTGAAAATACCGTTCAACGCCCCTCTAACCTGTCCAGCTCGCTCTTTTATCCATAAAAGCTGAATGCGATTGTCCATTAGCGACGCCACTTCTGTGTCTTCTAGCATCATTAACAGTCTCTGTATGTTTTCAAGGGCAACTCTATTTATTGATGAATAATAGCCAAAGGGCTTGACTGATTTGTCAAACGCGTCAACATCCTTTCTCACAGCTGTTTTTTGCTTGATAATATCCAGTACAGGTGACGTTAGATTGTCATATATAGCGGGTGACACCAATGTGAAATCACTACTATTTAGTTGCATCAAGGCATCTGTTGCTTTGTCGGACGCGGCGCGGGCCTTTACTAATGCATCGGCACCATTTTCACCCTTTGATGCTAGAAAGCCTGCTGTTACACCGCGCTCAACCGCATGTGTGTGTGCGACTTCGTCTAAATAAGCGGAGAGCTCAACTGCCTCCATAGTAAGGTTGGCACGATCGATCTGTTCACTTAGCGTACCCATGTATGACAATGATATGACGATATATGCCAATGTCGGCACTGCCGCAACCGCTGCTATTATCGATGATATTTTAAATTTACTTAGGATTTGCACGATTAAATTCCCTTTTATGGATACATTCTTACTGCACTTGCTACTATATAGAATGCGAAGTGCGAGCGAGTAGATACCGGATCTATAAACTTTATCGGCAGGGGACACACAAAATCCATAAATAATTGGGCTTGTTGTGTCATCTATGCTATGTCGACGATTTCATCGCCTTAAAACGGCACTTTAGAG
>CAJQOP010000123.1 GCA_905479945.1 uncultured Glaciecola sp.
GTTGGTAATGGTTCTGCTCCGGTTATTCGAAGAAGAGTTTTCGCGGATATTTCAACTACCAACGAAGAACAAAATAGAAAATATTATTTTGATGAAGCACTCAGACAATCGGAAGATATTGAGCTTTGGGTGCGCATCGCATTATTAAGCAAGTGGAAGTTTGAAGGTATTCCTACTCCTCTTACTTTCTACCGAGTAAACGATGGTGGTCTATCGGCAAATTTAGAAAAGCAGTTTGCAAGTTGGACCTTAGCTATGTGTAAAAATGAGCAAACTAACACACAATTATTCAGACGTCTGCTGCCATTGGCAAGGGCTTATCAATTGCGATATCTAGCTCGTCGAGCAATTCGTTCAGGGGACAGCTATCAAGCCATACAATTGATTCACAGAGCTTTATTTGAACAGCCCAGAATTTTATTTGAAGAACCTAAGCGAACAATAGCGACCTATGTGTGCGCATTACTGTCTATATTGCCCCGCTCACTTTACGCCAGCCTGGAATCGCTTGCAATGAGATGGCCATATCATTCACAGACCAACAATTAAAACACTTAGAAATCGCCATTAGTAGGTAAGCGTCCGCTAAACCCCGTATTTTCCAACTGAGCTAAGCACTGCACAATAATATTTTTGATTATCTATCGAGGATATTATGCCTGCTAAACGGCGAACGAAAGATCAATGGAAAACCATTTTTGACGCACAAGTAAGCAGTGGCCTTAAGCCAACTGCCTATTGCGAGCAGAACAACATTCATCTTAAGACCTTTTACGCCAGACGAAGTGATATCGCCACGCCGCGGGTACCCACGAAAAGTAAACTTATAAAAGTACAGCAAGAAAAACAAAAACCAACCCGAGTTGCTTGTGATATTAGCTTGCGCTATCAAGGCGTAGAAGTGAGCTGCCATCAATCAACAAACCCAAGCTGGGTAGCTGCATTGATAAAAGAGTTAGCACAATGAAGATGTTCGTCGAGCCTGACGATATCTATTTGCATACCGGCTTTGCACTCTGGTACAAACGCCTCGAAAAACACAAGTTCAAGTGGCCTAAAATGAACGATCTAAAACACGCCAGATTAAGCGAACAGCAACTCACATGGCTCTTGGGTGGGTACGATGTCATTGGACACAACACGCTTAATTACAGGCACTCTGGGTTATAACTTATGATCATAAGCAGCGATTAACGATCACCTTTTAATCTAAATAAAGTAGCAAAATCATAGGCTTAATATGGCATAGTAATGCCATGAACGAACACGATTATAAACAACGTATTCTTGAGCTTGAAAAGCAAGTCAACAAGCTAGAAAACCGGAACCAATTTCTGGAGGAGCAGTTTCGCCTGGCGCAACAAAAATAGTTTGGTAAAAGTGCTGAAGGCCATCCAGGTCAAGGCTAGCTGTTTAACGAAGCGGAAGAGCTTCAAGTAACGGTTGAAGAAGATACACAATAAATCATCACCTATACCCGCAACAAAGCGAAGCGCTCTAAAATCTCAGCGGATATCCCACGTGAACGCGTTGTGCATGATCTCAATGATGCGGAAAAAGTGTGTGATACTTGCGCCCATGAACTACATTGCATAGGCGAAGATACCAGCGAGAAGCTTGAGTTCATTCCAGCACAGGTGAAAGTGATTGAGCATGTACGTCCTAAATACGCTTGCAGAGCATGTGAGAAAAACGGCACATCAAATACGATCAAACAAGCGCCCGTGCCAAAGAGTATTATCCCCAAAGGCTATGCAACGCCAAGCCTGTTAAGCCAAATTATCACCAGTAAATACCAATATGGATTACCGCTATATCGACAAGAGGCGATGTTCAAACAATATGGCATTGAGCTGAGTCGTAAAACGATGTCAGATTGGATGATGAAGTGTGCTGAGCTGCTGAAACCACTTTACGATAGGCTGCATGAGTTAATACTCGAACAGCCGGTGATAGCGGCTGATGAAACCACCTTGAAAGTGGTGAAAGAAGATAAAGCCAAGTGCTATATGTGGTTATATTGCACAGGCACTGACTCGCCTGATAATAAACTCGTGGGCACCAATATCCCCAACATCGTATTGTATGACTACAACATTAGCCGCGCAGGCAAATGCGCGGTGGACTACCTACAAGGCTACTCGGGTTATCTGCAAGTAGACGGATATGTGGGCTATGAACAAACCCAAGCGACATTAGTTGGGTGCTGGGCACATACACGGCGTAAGTTCATGGAAGCGAAAACCGCGCAAGGTAAAAAGCCAAGCGGTAAAGCAGATTGGGCGCTCAACCATATTCAAAAGCTCTGCCGAATAGAAGCACTAATTAAAGATAAGACCGTAGATGAGCGGAAAACCAAACGCCAAGAAAAAGCACTGCCGCTGCTGGAGCAGCTTAAACAATGGCTGATTAAATCCGAGCAATCGGTACTGCCAAAAACAAAACTCGGCGAGGCCATCACGTATTGTTTAAACCAGTGGGGAAAACTAACGGTTTATCCTAATGACGGCGCACTGAACATCGATAGTAATCGTGCAAAGCGCGCAATTAAACCCTTTGTGATTGGTAGAAAAAATTGGTTATTTAGCAACACCGCCAAAGGCGCTGATGCCAGCGCAATACTCTATAGTATGATTGAGACCGCAAAAGCGAACGGGCTAACGCCGTTCGACTACGTAATGAATACGCTAGAGCAAATCAGCCAAGCTGATGGTGATATCGAGAAACTGTTACCATGGCATGAAGCTAATTCATAGGTGGCATGGCCGGACGCTTATCTTTAACCAGGCCAACTTAGACGCTGTTACTTCATTGCTATCGGCTTTTTCATCATTATCTTGCGTATCCATCTGGCTCAGATATTGTTGAATACTTTTTTCAACATGCTCAATGTGGAACTTCACTTTTTTCGGTGTGTAGTTTTTAAACTTGTTGTTTACCGCCTTGAATTTACTGCCATCAATGGCGAACACCCCATCACTAAACATGTTCATTTGACGACACAACGCTACCCCCTGACGACAGGTGTTCCTAATACCTTTGCCGTTATCCTTGTGAAGTCAGTAATGGTTTTAAAATCGGGTTATAACAAGGGCGACCCGTCTGTTTCGTCTCTACCCGATGAAACCTAATGAATCAAGATTGATTTCATTCACAAAACAACAGCCACCCCAAATCTACAACACCTAAGCTAAGTGATCAATCACGTTTCTGATCCTCCCTACGTTGACTGTTGATGAATAGTCGCTGCTGTAGAGCTCATGGGCCTTACGTGCAACTGATTCAACTAGCCCCTCGGTGCCGAGGTACCGCATTATTGCATTGGCGAGCGCTTTAGGCTGCCCAGGTTCTACTAACAAACCGTAGCGTTCTTCACTGATAGCGTCGGGGATACCGCCCACGCTAGTGCTTAATACAGCCAAACCAGCAGAAAGAGCCTCCAAAATTGCGATGGGTAGTCCCTCATTGTGAGATGGCAATAGTAAAATATCAGACGTTTCCAGTAGTTGATGTTTCTGCTCGCCGGTGACCCAACCAATGATGTTGAAGTATTCGTCGAGGTGTCTATTCGCTGCTAATTCCCTTAGTTTGTCCACTTCACCGTTGCCGCCAACATTAATACGAAAATTGCCGACGCTCTGCGATCTAAGTAAATCGACTGCGTCAACAAGGTCGTAGATGCCTTTGCGTTGGCCGATGTGACCTAGGAAAAGCATTTCTGTGATTGGTTTCTTTGAGAAATCCCTCTCTTCAAAGATAGGTTCGAACACGGGTGATGGGAAGTTGTTTATCACCCGAATGTTGGGGTTTTTCGATATCGATTCAACGTACGACTTCCAATAATCGGAAAGTACAAAGACACAGTCAGAGTGATTAAGAACGTAGTGAACCATGCTTCTGTAGGTGGCGCCCGCATTTTTATATGTCATCGCAAATTCTGAGCCATGGAGATGAAAGATAACTCTACATTTCAGTAAGCGGCAAACAAACACAAAAACCGCCTTACGGTAGATGCTGCCTTTCATAGACCCATGAAGATGACACAATGACACTTTGCCTCGAATGATCAAGCCTAGGAGCGTCAACAACGAAGTAAATGCCAGAAGAAATCTTTTTGCCATACTGACTTCGTCATGAGATGCAATAAAATAGTGCCTATAGCCGTCGTACACGCCAGCTTGTATATGGTTTTCAATGACCGCTCGAATGCCGCCTCGTTCGCGTGTGCCAACTATGGCTACTCCAGATAGTTCATTTTTTTGTTTCATAGCTAAACTCCTAATTTGTTAACCAGCACCAGTACACTTTTCTGCACTGATAAATGTGGGATTCTTTATGCTGTGAGTGCTTTCCAGCAGCATAATGAACCAGCCGAAGACCGACAGGTGATAAAGCGCCTGTGCGTTCGACGACAATGCGCTTGTCATTATCAAAATGAACATCAACATACTTGCTCCAGGCCGCTCAAGGCCCAGAATCATGAAGAACATTGAGAACAGCAGAAAGAAGAACCCTGGGAGACCTGTCTCACCAATTACATGGGGCCAATAGGTGTCATAAAAATATTGCCCCAACTTAACCCACCAGAAATCTTTCATCTCATTGTATTCATAGACATTTGCCACGTCCGCTGCTGCATGACTACCAATCGTTCCCCATCCCGCTCCCCAATAGTTGCTCTCGACTAAGGAGAAAAGTCCCTCAACCAAAAAGATAATTCTCGGTGAGTCAAATTTTTCGAGAAGCCACCAGAAATGCGCTTTGTCTGATATGACATAAAGAATACCGCAGCCGAAGAGAAGCAATATAATCAAAGCAAGATATCGCCGATAATCAATATTGATATAGCGGCAAATCCAAAATATCGTCAAAACCATCAGCAGGATAAATAACTCAAACCGCTGAATGGCCATCTCCACAAAAAGCACACTGATAAGTACCATTGGAAAAATTAATTTTACTTTCTGTCTTTTGTGTTCAGATATTAAAAATACCGTTGTGATTGTGAAGAATAAGGCGATTTGCCCAGGATGCCAGAACCAGCCAACTAATCTGGGAACTAGCATTCCTGCGACGTGTCCTTTTTCGAAGTGGCCACCATTTTTGAAAATAGAGTCGTATAACCCCGGTACCGCGAGTTGAAATAATATAAGCAGTACAGTAATGATAATTATCGGTTTAATTATATTGATCGTTAGTTTGATCCATCGCTCATCACAACGCACCAATGAAAATAACATCATCATAGGGAAAAACTTAAGCTCATGATAAAGTTGAACTAGAATAATTTTGAAGCCCTTCTGTTGAGCCAATGAAATTAGAATGCCATATAGTAAATATAGGGTATAGAAACCGAGGGCCAGCCACCAATGAATGTTAAGCTTCGGCTTCATGAATGCTATCAATAGCATAATGGCTATGATTGGGTAGAGTTTTTCGAATGCATCAAAGACACCATAAAGAGTGCCATCGATTTTTTTTACGAACACGAAAAGCAACTCCAAAAAGAACATCCCAAAGAGTACGGAAGGAACCAATGTCGCTTTCTTTTTTTCAATCATGATCTGTAAAGCATGGTCAACAATGCACTGTCCGGTGTGTTCGGATTTATCTTGCAGAGTTCATCGGCAATACAGGATTCAAAGTAGAGACGATCGTCTACGTTTAGCACAGGCTTGGCTCCTGTATTGCGCTCAACCAAGTAGCGCTTGATTGATGTTACATATTTTTCTGGCAAAGTTTTGATAAATAGACTCTTTACCGCCGATTGTCTCATCAACACTTTCTGAAACAATTTTGAACGAGGTACGCCTGAGCGATTGGCGTAATCACTCTGCCAATCAATGGGCTTTAAACCAATGAAACGAACAATGTCATCCATAGTTTGGTGATTGTTCCTAGCATAGTCTCGATACGATACGACTTTTAGACGACTACCCAATAATTCACGTGCCTCCTGCACTGGGCCTACATAACGACTTGACTTAATGTTATGCCATATCGGCATGTAGTCAGCGCGAGCGCCCTTCAATTCATGCTCAATTGCTTCGCGGAAGGTACGCGTTTCCCGTGCATCTCGAATAAGGTGAGAGTAAGCAGAAAAGGCTCTCTCTACCGGATCCCGAAGCATTATTATGTACTTCGCATCAGGGAACTGAGAATTCATTTCCTCTAGTATCCTTGGATCCTCTATGGACATCGCAGAACCATCGATGCTTAGTTTTCCTGGTTCATAAAGTACTTTATATTGCTCTGGGTCAGTCACAAACATTTGTTTTACTGTGTCATTATCTGCAGGCCCCTCGAAACGATTACCCATGATCTTCGAGAAATGAAAATGCGGTTCCTTACGCTTGGTATTGGAAACTGCATCGTGTTTCATTAACTGGTTGTACATGCTGGTCGTAGCGCACTTTGTAAATCCGAGAATAAATACGTCTGGCATTAAATGTCTCCCTGATTTTCTATCTGTTCGATTAACTAATTGGACGTTGAGCGACTTTCAAAACTGAAAACGCTGATTCGCAATATGGGTTTGCAGATAGCGTGCCAAGCTGCAAAAAAATATTTTAGTGGTCCCAGAGGCCCTGCACGAGTTGCAGTGATTATGGAATTACTTACGCACACATGTGTATAAAGGCTATCTGGACACGTTTTTTTGCATATTGCATAGCACATTGACAATAGATTGAAGACTTTTGTTGTTTTTTGCATATTGCAATGCACGGTAAAAACAAACAAATCCTTGTTGATTTTTTTTGCATATTGCAACGCACATTAAGAATAGATTAAAGCGTGTTCTTTTTGTTGTTATCAGTTGCTGCGCGCCCTAAGGTACTAGTAATTAAAGTCCCAAGGTCCCCCCCATCCCACATATCAGAGCCTATCGCGGCTTTCTTTCGTATAACAAATCGGCTAATTGTTCTCAAAATATCACCATGGCTCGCTTATTGCTTGTGCAAGTACATGCACATAATTATTCGATTAAAAAGCTAAATCGAAAACGAACCGAGATACTGTATGAAAGTAGGACAACGCGCCAGTAGCGAGACATTTGCCGACTATACATTGAGTCGCGTACCTCGGGTGATAAGAGAATCATTGACTGATGAACAATATCAAGCAATACGCATATCTTTAATTGCACGGGATATAGATTCTCGCCACAGCATTGACATCAGGCTAACCATACCTTTGTTCTTCCATAGCTATTACTTCGTTTTTTTTGCAGGACGTGATCGGAGGGCATCAAGGTATATTCTGGAAAATGAGCGCTGGGCACTTATACCTTCGCCAATAAGAATGGGGTTCCATTACATGGTTTCTTTTGCTATCTCCTTAGTTGTGCTCGGATTGGCATTTATTGCTGCCTACAAATTAAAGCAACTGATGGGTATCGATTTATTTCCCAACTTCCATACACCGGACTTGTTGCCATTCGAGTTGTCGCTTGCAGGTAATAGCATGCATATAGCAGACGGAGCACCACATGTTAATAAATAACGATTTTTTACCGCACCTCAAAAGCGGTTTTTTTCCACTGTTTCTATTGTTACTGACAGGGTGTGGATCATTGGAAAATCTTATCACTGTTCCCGTAGAAAAAGGACTAACCAATGTTAAAGCTTACAACACTGCGCTGCATAAAGAGTCCCTCGATTACTTTGACCCAATCCGTTTGGATAGTCGCGTGACGAAACTCCGTCTTGAACCACGGGCTGATCATTTGTTTTTTGTTATTGATCAAAGCTCCTCACTATCTAAGGATTTAAACGGTGTTGATATGCGCTTATATGCCCGTGAGATAGTCCGTCGTTTTGTCCGCACGTTGCCCGAGCAAACTTATAGCGGTGCAATCCTCACAAATACACAGAAACCGAGTTCATACGGTCAAAGGCTCAGTCTAATAAACTTCACCTCCGATGATATAGAACAGGCCCTTGTTAGAGCGGCGTCTCAGAGAAATACAACAGAGACTCCGTTAGAAGAAGTTATTATTCAACTCTCTCACCTAATCAACCAGGTCAGTGGGCACTCTGCCGTGATTTTGGTGACTTCCTGGTCCGAAATTGATAAATCCTTGGAACGTGCTGTTATGCAAATGCGCCAAAGTAATAGTTTTGTAGAAAGTACCGCTGTAATTAACTCGCCTTCAATATTGACGACTTCGCAGGAACAACGATCAGGCGTTTGTTTATACACAGTCGGAGTGGGTAATAGGCTTTCGAGAACCCGACTTGATACTGTCGATAGTTGTGGGCATTCGGTAGCAGCTGACAAGGTTGCGCAGCCGAGAGACATGGCTCATTTCGTACAGAACATTCTGTACAAAGGTCCGGCTGATACTGATGGTGACGGTATATATGATTACCGAGACCGTTGTTTAAATACACACGCGGGCAGAATAGTCGATTATTCCGGTTGTCCTCGCTTCGCCAACAATAATTTGGGAGCGTCTAATGAATAAAACTAAAAGAGCAATTAGTGGCTTTTTACTTTGCCTTCTTGCTGGACAACTCATGGCAGCCGATGAACGTTTAGGTGTTCCGACACTAGAGGATAAGCAACGCCGAGAAGCCATTGCGGCAGCCGATCAAAACGATGAGTCATTGCTTCCCGATCAGATGATGGTTGTCAAAGCTCCAACCAACCTGATTGATAACAATCCATCACAGATCGAAAAAAATGTATCTAACTCTCTCGCTCCGGTGAGTTTAGAAGAGGAAATTCAACAACAAACCGTGCAGAGTAGTTTGGAGCTGTTTGGTTATGAGATGTTCTCTGGAGGGGCTACAACATTTCCTGCTGTTAGCGGTGCACCGGTGCCCCTCGATTATGTAGTGGGTCCGGGCGACACTTTTACTGTGCAGGCTTTTAGTGCGGCCGACGTCCAATACACGCTTACGGTAACTCGTGAAGGCATGATTCTAGTCCCTGAGTCTGGTGCAATTTCAGTCAGCGGATTGACTTTCAAGGAAGCAAAGCAACATATTTCCGAATCCATAGAAAAACAGCGGATAGGCCTTAAGACAGTGGTAACGCTTTCAGAACTGCGCTCAATTCAGGTGATGTTGGTTGGCGAAGTGACTCATCCCGGTTCTTACACTGTGAGCGGGTTTTCGACACTTGTTAATACGTTGGCGTCCAGTGGAGGAATCAAACGCACGGGTTCGCTTCGTAAAATTAAGGTTAAGCGTGGTGGACAGACGGTGGCGACGATGGATCTCTACAAGTTGCTGCTGAAAGGGAATGACAGTGCCAATATATATTTGCGCCAGGGAGACCTGATTTTTGTGCCGCCGATCGGCCCAACGATTGGGATTGCAGGTGAGGTGTTACGGCCTGCGATTTACGAACTCGAGAG
This sequence comes from uncultured Glaciecola sp., assembly GCA_905479945.1. Taxonomy (GTDB): domain Bacteria; phylum Pseudomonadota; class Gammaproteobacteria; order Enterobacterales; family Alteromonadaceae; genus Glaciecola. The sequence continues at coordinate 9,365 of CAJQOP010000123.1, forward strand.
CGAAAAGTCAGTGAGGCAGGTTTTAAGCCTAGCAGGCGGACTGCTTCCAACAGCCAACAAGGCCCAAACACAAATAGAGCGAGTGTCTGACTCTGGCCTATACACCCTACTTCAGGCCGATTTGGGAAAAAGCGGCAAAGGTATCGAGGTACAAAGTGGTGATCTCATCCGGGTTTTACCCGTTCTCGACAAGATGGATGGTGTTGTGCTTTTATCCGGACATGTATTAACGCCAGGCGGCTATCAGTGGAAACACGGAATGCGCATCGCAGACCTGTTTGTTTCTACCATGATCCTGCGCCAGGGTGCAGAGTTTGATGTTGCGATGGTACAACGCGAGAACAGGCGTGATAAACGTACCGAGGTCATTTATTTCAACCTCGGAGAAGCACTCGCAAATCGAGAAGCTGGCAGCAATATCCTTTTACAGCCTCGTGACCAAGTGATCATCTTCAATACACACTCCCCTCGCGCGGAGCAATTGTCTCGCACTGTTCTGAAGTTGAAACGAGAGGCAACTGCAAACTCTCCGGGTAAAACGATAGAATTCAAAGGGTTCCTGCGCCATCCCGGCACCTATCCAATGCAGCCGGGTACGCGCTTGCTGGATATGATCAACAATACCGGAGGACTGCAGGCGGGTCTCGATCTTGATTATGCCCTGCTAGCAAGAACAGATCTGGCGAATGACCGCCTCTACTTTGTACAGGTCAATCTGCGTACAGCACTTCGCGACAAGACTGGAGACCATAATCCGCTATTGCAACCCAAGGATAAAGTGTATTTGTTCGACAAAGACATCGATCGTGCGGCACTAATCAAGGCACCCATTGAACGCCTCAAACGTGAAACTAACTACGGTGATATTGCACCCATTGTGCAGATATCCGGTTTTGCCTTTCATCCTGGAGCTTATCCTATGGTTCCCGGCATGCGGGTTGAAGACTTGATAATAGCGGCCGGAGGAATGAAAGAAGAGGCGTTTGGAACATCTGCAAGTTTAACACGCCAAGTGCTTATAGATAACGAGTTTAGTCGAAGCGAAACACTTTCGATCAGTTTGGCCAAGAAAAATTCTTCATTCGCGACAGCAGATTCGATACTACATCCCAATGACCAACTTTTTTTACGACCAAAGCCGGAATGGGCCTACAAACCAAAACAAGTATTAATAGAAGGCGAAGTCATTTATCCCGGTCGCTACACAGTGGATAAACGAGAAACACTTTGCGCATTGATTCAAAAAGTGGGAGGTTTTACTGAGGACGCCTACCTGTTCGGTACGGTATTTTTGCGCGATAGCATACGAAAGAAGGAACAAAAGGCCCTAGACCGTATGTCCGATCAACTCGACCGCCTGCTGGCTGACGTACACATATCGCCAGGTGTTGCAAAGGATGAAAAGATGACACAAGACCCAAGTGCTAAAGATGTTTTCAGTGTCATCAAGCAACTTTCGCCAGAAAAAGCGTTGGGGCGCATGGTAATTGACATGGAGAGAGCCGTTACACGATGCGATGAACTCGCCGATATAGTACTGGAAGATGGCGATCGTATTATTGTTCCAAAGTATCAAGATGAAGTGAGTGTGGTCGGTCAGGTCTACTTCTCCACATCACATAAATTCCGCTCCGATCGTGCTGCACTCGACTATATTGCTTTAAGCGGTGGCACCAAGGAACTTGCTCAAAATGAACATACATACATTGTACAGGCAAATGGTGAGGTCATGTCGATACGTTCGAGAGGAAGCAGTTGGGGGCGCTTGTTCAAGCCATCCAACGTCAAGGTTACACCAGGATCCACTATTTATGTGCCATTAAGTGTCGACCGTATTAACGGTAGAGAATCTTATACAAACCTAGTAGACATATTCTACAAAAACACACTTGCTGTACTCGGCGTGGTCAACCTGGTTAATCGATATGGCAACTGAAGAGAATAGTCAGAACAAAGGCGAAACTACAGAATTTGCAGAGTACCAACTCCTGCTTAAATATATGCATATGTTACTGCGGTATAAATACCGGATTGTTATCATAGCAATATTGGGTGCAGGTATGGTCTTTGGACTGTCGTGGTTAATCGATGACCGTTTTTCTGCCAAGGCGACCGTTGCTATTAACATAAGTGAGACGCCTGGAGGTGTAAAGCCAACTGATTACCGTGGCGCAAATACTATGGGGGTCATTGAATATGACTTCATAATCGATGCTACACAAAGCAATGAGCGTGAACGACATCTGGCTCGAATGGAATCGTTTGGGTTTATCAGTTCTTTTATACTCGATCAGAGCCTACTGCAATGGCTATATCCGAAGGAGTGGAATAAGGCAACCAAGAAATGGAAAGAAGGTTTTACACATGACATGCGCGAGGCTGTAAAAGCGTTTAAGTCGAAAGCCTTGTATATCAAAGTAGACAAGAAAACGGACCTTCTTGATATCCGGATAACCGCAGAATCACCCACTCGCGCTGCACATCTTGCGAACGAGATTGTGAAAGCATTTAACCTCTATGTCCGCGAACTTGATTCCGAAGAGTTGAAAAACCGACGCATCTATTTGGAACTTAGATTAAGTGAACTACAAAATACCGAGGTACATCGTTCAATCTATCGGCTTCTTGAAGCGCAGCTGGCCGTTGAGTCGTTGATCTTTGCCCGAGATAACTACCCATTAGAAATGATTCAACCTGCTACTGACCCATTATTTGAATCCTATCCACCCAGAAAAAAGTGGACTGCGTTTACGCTGATTGGGCTGGTTATTCTTGGTTTTACCGTAGTGATCGCAATAGCCATGATATCGGCACTACGTCGTGATCTTAAAGCTTACGCTGACAAGTACGACCCAAAACCCGATATAACACCCTCTAATCTTAAACGTGAAGAATGGATCGATAAATAACTATTCAAACACCCCTAACTGGAGTAAGCAATGCCTAGGTTCAACAGTTTTTTACACTTACTTGGATATGTATTACTGATAGCACCACCGCGTTCTATCGACCTTACTGTTTCCGAACGCACACGACAAGGTGAACTATCAAAACAACCGTTAAGTATTGTAATGCTGGTTGAACTCTTGATCCGTTTAGCGTCTATATTGTTTTTGGCGGTAGGTCTTGAATCTATAATGGGAGAGATTTTCTATGAAACATATAGGTTGGATGTTGTATTCAGCATCGTTGCAGGTTTTGGTGCCTGTCATAGTTTTGTCTATTTTTTGTTTCTTGGTTATCTGCGGAACGCTATAGGGACCAAGCTCAGCCTGAGAATCTATCGACTTGTACGAAATCTCTGTTATGCGTCACTGCCGGGTATGCTAGTTGTTCTACCCTTATTGGTCTGGAAGTGGAAGCAGGACCAATTACCCTTCGAAGATAATTTCGTACTCAAAGTTTATTTTATCACAACCTGTTTGATGGTTGCGGCCGGTGCAATCGAAGCCCTGATAATGAAACGCAAACCATTGGGCCTTGACCAATATCTAAATGTCGAGCGTTGATATGGTAGCGCTAGAAAGCGTCTAGTAAACCCTCGGATTTTTACTTTTCGTAATGATGTTTTTTTAATCATGAAGGCTTCGCTCGTTACTTGTACCGTTTAGATCATACAACATGGAGATTTACTAATGCATTCGAATTCTCAATCCAAAAGTCGAATAGAAAGCTCTGATAGGTCGACGTCATTCTCGACAGGTGATTATGAATCGAATTCAACGAGTGTATTCGATTATATTTTGCGTGCACTTTACAAAATCGCTTACAAAGGACACTTGGTAGTAAACTATTTCCTTCGTTCAAAAACTCAAGGAGCGTATGTAGCAATCTGGCACGAAGGCCGAATACTTTTGATTCGTAACAGCTATAAATCTACCTACACGATACCTTGTGGTGGAATTGATCGAGGGGAAGCGCCAGTTGAGGCAGCGTCTAGAGAGCTATTTGAAGAAGTTGGTTTAGATTTTTCGATCGAAGCTTTCAATCAGGTCTTCGAAACTATCAATCACACTGAGTTCAAGAAAGATCACATATTTCTATTCGAGGTTAATCTAAAAGCGCTTCCCAGTCCCCAACCAGATGGCCGAGAAGTTATATGGGCTGGATTTAGAGCTTTAGAAGACGCACTTGAAATGCCGTTGTTCCCTCCTGTACGCAACTACTTATTGAAAAAAGCGACTACTGATCGAAAATAGCGACGATTGACAGCCAAACTTGAAATCATTCGTACTCTTCTTATTGATGATTTAACTAATCGACGTTTGCACAATGCAATATTGTGAAAAATGAAGTTTGAAGTCTCGCGCATGTAAACAAGCAAAGGCAGGCATAGGAGATACTGCCCCTCTAACGCTAACCACAATCGATAATCATCTAGCCACACTAAGGCTACAAACTTCGACTTCCAGAGCTACGTTAACAAAGCCGACTTCAATAGACGACAGTGAGTACGAAGGATCGGTGATTAGAACCACTGCCTGAAAATTTCATTATGCAAAGCCCGTCTGCTGGATATCAATTTTGCAAAGCAAAATGCGAAAAATGCTTGCTCATGCATCACAAGCTACTGAAAAATAACATAAATTATTTTTGGCAAGCTAATTGCTTTGTTAGATATACATTGGGTGTATATTCGATTAAGGCGTTATGGTGACTTTTGCTAGTCAGCGAATCAGTCGTAAGTTAATCGAATTAGTCTCATGAGTTTTGCTGTTCTAACTAACGAGTATTACCCATAAAGTATTCACGTGGGTAAAATAATGACGGAGATAAAACGAGTATGAAAAGATTACTTGCAGTCGCATCCCAAGGGGGGCACTCAGTTCAACTAATGCGTTTGAAACCCATTTTTGATCGATATGAAACAACCTATGTGTCCACCCAACGTCGCACGGGAATGAATCGATTTACCAAGATTATTGATGCCAATAGGAACGCTAAGATTCGTCTCATTTTTCTGTTTTTTCACATCCTTTGGATCATCATTCGCGAGAGGCCCGACGTTGTTATATCGAGTGGTGCGGCACCAGGATTCTTTGCGATTATGTGCGGAAAGCTACTAGGGGCTAAGACCATTTGGGTTGATAGTATCGCTAATGCACAAGAATTATCGCTATCTGGCAAACGTGCAGGTAAATTTGCCGATCTCTGGTTGACACAATGGCAAGAGCTTTCAAATAAAAATGGTCCTCAGTATGGAGGGAGTGTTTTATGATATTTTTAACCGTAGGCACACAATTACCTTTTGACCGATTTGTAAAAATCGTTGACGCATGGGCTTACAATCATCCTGAAGAGGAAGTCTTTGCTCAAATAGCCGAAGGAAGTTACATTCCAAAGCATATGGAATACATTGACTATCTGACCGAACAGCAATACTCGGAAGTATTTAATAAGTCAGAAGTTATCCTAGCCCATGCCGCAATGGGTTCAGTAATCAGTTCATTGATGGCATCTAAACCTATCGTTATATACCCTCGCAAAGCCTCACTTGGTGAGCATCGTAATGAACACCAGTTAGCTACTTGCAACAAGCTAAGTCATCTCGATGGTTGTTACATTGCTTCTGAGCCCGAGCAACTTTATTCACATCTCGGCGATTTACGTTCACTGCATGGGGGATCAATTTCTCCTTACGCCAATCAGGATCTACTCGAAACCATCGAAAATTTTATTGTAAGAAACGCCTAAGGACTGCCAGAAAATGAAACAAATTTTAAAGTTATCTTCACTTTCAGATGATCCTCATCTTCGCGAAATGATTGTCGGAAGCGCTATAGGTATGAGCGTTAAGGTGCTGTCGGCAGTCAGTATTCTCTTTATGAATATTGTAGTTGCACGGTTTCTTGGTGCAAACGAAACCGGGCTTTTTTTTCTTGCTTTCACTCTGGTTACCATCATCGCAGCCGTGGGGCGACTCGGTCTTGATCAAAGCATTATTCGTTTCGTAGCAGCAGCACGAGAAAACAATGAAATTGATAGGCTTCACGGAGTCTATCGAAAGTCGATTAGCTGGGTAGCCATCGCAAGTATCTGTCTCGCTGTTCTTGCGTCGACTAACGTCACTTGGCTAGTCGAAAACTATTTTCCACAACCAGGGTTTGAGCCTGTGTTGCGTTCATTTCTGATAGCGATTCCGTTAATCGCCTTATATACAATGCTTGCACAGGCAATGCAGGGCCTCAAAAAGATAGCTAAATCTTTGTTGACTCTTAACGTACTAATGCCAATAGCATTACTCTTATTAATGTTGCTCGACCCAGTCTACACCGCTGAGGCAGCCGCTGGACATTTCATATTAGCAAGCCTCTTTGCTTTATGCTCAGGCCTATATTTTTGGCATCAGTCTGTCCCGAAAACAGAAAAAATAGAAAGCTTTTCATCCTCTCAACTATGGAGAACCAGCACCCCTCTTTGGGCAGTTGTTATATTATCACAATTGGTGCAATGGTCCTCACAGTTGATGCTAGGCGCCTGGAGTACCGCTGAAAATGTTGCGTTTTTTGCTACGGCTCAACGCACAGCGATGTTGACCAGTTTTGTGTTGTTTGCCGTAAATGCAATCGCTGCTCCCAAATTTGCGGCTCTACATGAAAAGGGCGATATCGACGGTTTGAAACGCATTGCTATCTGGTCTGTACGACTGATGATGTTAGTTGCAGCCCCTACACTAATGGTGATGTTGCTTTTCCCAGACTGGTTTATGAGTTTTTTTGGTGATGATTTCCGGGCTGCATCAACAGCATTGATGATTCTTGCGATAGGTCAATTCATCAATATAGCGACAGGTTCAGTTGGATATTTACTGAGCATGACTGGGCGTGAGCGAGAAGTACTCAATAACACACTTATTAGCGCCGTTGTGGCAATTGCTCTTGGTGTGATACTCATACCAAGCTACGGTTTGTTGGGTGCTGCCGTTGCAACTGCAACCGCGGTAGCCTCTCAAAATCTAATGGGCGTTTATCAGGTGCGTAAACACCTTGGATTTAACACTCTGGTATTTTGGAAATGAAATAGACTAACTACTTGTAAGCTTCAAACCACAAAGTTTTGACTAAACGCATCAAGTTAAAATTGCCCATACCAAACATTGGAATATGTATATGCTGGTGGCTTAACTGCAAGGCCACTTCACTTAAACCTTTACGCTCATTGCCTAATACTAATGCACAATGGGTCGGATAAGTCACATCACTATAATCAACAGACTGATGACATAGCTCAACGCTGTAAACAGTATACCCATTATTTAATAGGGAATGTAAGCTAGTTGTGGTGCTATCACTGTATTCAACACGAACCCATTTAGCCTCGTTTCTAGAGGCTTTATTTAATTTTTTGTCTGATATTGTTAGCTCACCACATACTATGACTTTTTCGATAGCAAAGGCGTCAGCTAAGCGAATAAAAGATCCAATGTTGTGGCTGTTAGTGACATGATCTAAAACCAATACTAATGGATTTTAGGTTGTGTTAGGTAGTCTTCTCGAGTGGTTTTGTTTTTTCTAAGATCTTGTTTGGTCTGTTGTATTTTTGTGTGCAAAGTTTTTGCTCTAATGACTAAATTAACATGTCTGAATGACTAACTTTCGGCTTATGTCATCTAATAAGTTTATTATGCGCCTATCTTAGGAAATTGCATACTTAGGCCTTACATATTCTACAGTTCTTTTGAGGTCTTAAGGATAAAAAAATGGCAGCCATAGATGGTCGCCTCCCATTTGCCAAGCAATTATTTTATGATGTTTAACAGGATAAGATTGCAGCCATAGATCCGGACTTTTAATCAAGGTAATCACCTCTGTCCCTGATGGAATTTGCGGGCAAGTCCCTTAACAGTTTGTCGAGCTCGAAGCTCCCTGTGTAAAATAGGGTTAACTTGCCACGGTCTGACCTGTTTTTCCATCACGCTATAATTGCCGGAGCAATCGTGAAATTGTACTAACTGTTTTCTACTACTTTTAACTACTTAAGCCGCTATTTTATATTCCGCATTGTAATCTCTTCCGTGGGCGAGTAGCGCCCACACAATCCGAGCATTTTTATTGGCTCTCGCTACCGATGCTACGTTTTGGTGTCGGCGATTTAGCATTTCATTTGTCCACTTATCAGTCGGACTACTTTTATTTTTGGCTACACGCACTACCGAACGTGCGCCATGTATTAACAATGTCCTGAGATACGTATCGCCGCGTTTACTGATACCCAATAACCTAGGTCTTCCTCCGCTTGAGTGTTGTCGAGGAACAAGTCCCAACCATGCCGTCAACTCTCTGCCATTGCGAAAGCAATTTGCATCGGCAATAGAGGCAACGAGAGCCGTTGCAGTCAATGGACCGATGCCGGGGATTTTACTTAGCCTCTGACTATACTCATTGTGACTATGCCAACTATTGATTTGTGTCTCTAAATCACTTACTTGCTCTTCAAGCACTAATAAGTGAGCGTGAAGGCGTTTAAGTAAATCAGTAAACGCACCTGGCAAGTCATGCTCTGGTGAATCAAGTAACGTCAGCATATCCTTAATCACGTATTTAATTCCTTGAGGAATAATGATGCCATATTCACCGAGCAATCCTCGTATCTGATCCGCTTGTGCCGTTCTTGCTTTAACAAAACCTTGTCGTGCCCTATGCAGAGATAAAATAGCTTGTTGCTCTGCATTTTTAATAGCGACGAACCGCATGTTTGGCCGCGTTACCGCTTCACAGATTGCCTCCGCATCTGCTGCATCGGTTTTATTCGCTTTGACGTAGGGTTTCACAAACTGTGGAGCCATCAGCTTGACTGTATGTCCCATTGCTGTCAGTTTCCTCGCCCAATAATGTGCACCACCACAGGCTTCTATTCCAATAGTGCACGTCGTTAACTTTATAAAGTAAGTGAGAACTTGATTACGTCTAAGTTGTTTCTTCAAGACTGCTTTACCAGATCCGTCTACGCCGTGGATCTGAAAAATATTTTTAGCTAAATCGATACCAATAGTTGTGATAGTCATTGCCTACGCCTCTTTAAGTTGATGAGAAACTGCCTCACCACTTTGCCATTACGTTTCTAGTTTGGGAAGGGAGGCGACCATTCCATTAGTCTGTCTAAATATCTGGCAATACGCTGGCTGATAGTGTGCGCGAGTTCGACCATGTCATCATGCGATGGCGCTTTGATGCGTGTAAAGGCGGACCCATCCCATGGATTTTCGGAAATGGCGCCTTCTAAAAAAAGCATATGGAAGTGGATGTTTAAGTTAAGCGCACTACCAAATCGCTGAATAAGCGTGACTGCTCCAGTTTTGGCTTGTTTGTTGGTAAAGCCTGCTTTGTTCACAATGTGCGTGGAAATAGCGCGGTGAATAATTTGCATCACTTTACTTAATTCACTTGGGTACGTTGCTAGTAGCAACCTAAGGGGAATGGGCAAACTCAACACCCATTGGCGAACTGGGTAGGCTTGAAGCACGTCATCAACCAACAAGGCTGCACTCTCGGCCATTCTTCTTGCACCACAACTAGGGCAGAAGCCTCGCATCTTGCAGCTAAAAGCAACTAATTTTTCATGTTTGCAGTCACCACATACTACACGTAAAAAGCCGTGCTCAAGCCACCCACAACGCAAGAACTCATCAAACTCACGCTCAACATATTTGGGTAAATACTTACCTTGCTCAGCTAAGTTGGCGGTAAACTCTGGGTAGTAACGTTCAACCAATTGATAGAGTAACGTTTTTTCTGGTCGATGGCGCTTATATGGTACACTTTGTTGCGTTGCCAGCAAATATATTCTTCCTTGAATGCTTTGTAGACTAGTGTGGCAAACAGAGTGCTAATTTACGACTGGCTGACCGTCCGGTTTTGCCGTTAACTTGTCTGTCAACGCCATAGATAAAAATCTCATTTCTGGCAAAAATTGACAACTAAAATCTATAAAATAGCTACAACCTCTTTCTTAAGGGACGCCGTCTTAAGGACAACATGCGAAGCACTTTCAACACTAACATTCACTTGTCGCAACTGATATTTTGGGTGGCTGCCCATTGCTGAAAACGATTTTACATCGATCGTTGTATGTATATCCTTCCGGATAAAATATAGTAGCTCTTTCACTATGCACTGCCCCGTCTATAGGCGTATTCGTAACTGAGGACTGATAACAATATTCATGAGGACATGCATCTGAACTAGAGAGGCTTACTTGAGTCGTGTAGTCGCCAACAAAATAATTCAGACTAACGATATGTTCAAATGGATAGCCATCTCTAATATTTACGTTTCCATTGGTGGTGCTAATGGATTGACTTCCAAGTAGTTTATTTTCAATAACCGCTTTAGCATGAACTAGGTTTATGTCTGCTTTTAGTGTGGCCGCTCTTGCCTTCACCGTTGCGCCTGTTGCATCTCCTGACAAGTCGATAAACTTGGGTGCTGCCGTTACTGCCAGAATACCTAAAATTACGATCACAATAATTAATTCAATAAGTGTGAAACCAGTTTGTTTGTAATACATATGTTTATCTTATTTGATTTCAAGTGATGCCCGTTATCTTACGTCAGATTAGATGGTTGTCCGTATTAAAATAAATATCACAGTATACTTTGGATATACGGGAATTCCCCGCTATTGCATGATTTCCGCCATTATTATTTTGTTAAGCATGCAATACAGTACGCTGTTTAGGATCTAAGTTTGCCATCCTCGTCTATTTGCATATTCCGGAACAATCTGTCCAATAATGGTTTTGTCCGGCGCTATCGAGAGCGGCTTCAGTGAAAATATGTTTGGCATTCAACTTTATTGTTTTGTTAGCGTCTTTATTGTCGACCGACAGAAATGGTTAATAGTAAGGAAGGTGCGCGATTAACATCAAAGCCGTTAATTCGTGCTTTTTTGTGCATTAAAAGTTGCTTCAGCCTGATTTTTCCAAACCTTCGGCTATCGCATTAATAATTTCTTGGTTGTCCCAGGGCTTATGTAAATAACGATGGATTTTCCCTTTATTAATCGCATCAATTGTCGATTCCATATCAGAATAACCCGTTAGCATAATACGATACGTATCAGGATAAGACGTGGCCACTTTTTCCAGTAGCTGAGCCCCAGACATAGCTGGCATTTTCATATCAGAGATAATTAAATGAACGTCATGCTGCTGCATCAGCTCTAGCGCCAACGCGCCACTTTCAGCCAATAACAATTGATAATCTTGCTTGTACAACAAGCGTTTTAAGGATTTGAGAATGTTTATTTCATCATCTACACAAAGCACTGTCAGCGGTATTTTTGTCGCTTCGTTTTCAACACTCATTTGATACTACCTTGACCTGATTGCTATTCTCGCCAACAGGCAAGATTATATTAAAACAGCTTCCTTTATTTGGTTCGCTGGTTACTGTGATATCCCCATGGTGACTCTGAATAATACCATAAGATATGGACAGTCCTAAGCCAGTGCCGCCCTCTTCTTTAGTGGTGAAGAATGGGTCAAACAGTTTACTCCGGTTTTCAGGATTAATACCTGAACCGTTATCCGCAATAGACACCACGACATTATTCCCTTGTTGCTCAGTCCTAATGGTGATCTGCCCATTTTTACTTATTGCTTGACCAGCATTGATCAATAGATTTGTTAGAACTTGACTAATTTTTCCAACGTTAATTAATATCTTTGGTAGAGGGTTGAGATGCGTCTCTATATTGCAATGATACTTGAGTTCATTACTAACCATATTCAAAGTGGTGGTCACACAATCGTTTATATCAAACAATTGCTTTTCATCTGAATCAGCACGAGAAAATTGTTTGAGGTCTTTGACTATATCTTTAACTCGCTCCAGGCCTTCAATGGATTCATCAAGTAAGTCCTTCGTATCTCTATTGATGAATGTTAAATCTTCACTTTGAACAAATTTTAAGAGCGCCTGCTTTGATAAACTTTCGCTTTCAGGAGACCCGCTGGAAAGGAGCTCAGCTACTTGTTTGCTTAACTGGCGATAAGCGTCTGTATACTGTTTGAGTGAGTTTAAATTACTAGTAACAAAGCCAATAGGGGTGTTAATTTCATGTGCAACACCTGCTGCAAGTTGACCTAATGAGACCATTTTTTCTGCATGGACAAGCTGCTGTTGGGCTTCTTGTAGTTCATAATTAGCCCGTTCCAGTTGATCATTTTGATTGTTCAACAAAGCTGTGCGCTGGATAACTTTATCTTCCAAGGTACGGTTGAATACTTCTAACTCCTTTTGATAACTTTCTTTGCGATCATGTTCGATTTCTAAGGTTGTGTTTAATTTGTTGAATGCTTGCGCCACTTCGGCCAATTCGTCCTTTCCATTTACTACTATTTCAGTATGGGTAAACTCATCGCTAGCGACATTTTTAGATATTTCTTTTGCAGCATTAGTTAAACCTTGTAACTGACGAGTAAGATATGTTCCCAGTACAAATGAAAAAAGGGCCACCAACAACATCTCTATCAAAGCTATTCCGCTGGTCCAACTTTGAATTTTCATGATGGATTTTTCAATATTGGTAATATCAATACCTATCTGCACTTGACCATATATATGATCAGATTCACTAATAACGGCAAAACTGTCAAATACCCCGTCAGTGACTGATTCTAATTGCTCATCTGCGATAAATTGAACCGATAGCAAATCCTCACGGCCTGCTTCTGCCAGCACCTGAGCTTCGCTATTGAGAACTCTTATATAGGCTATATCAGGATTTTTCATTAGTTCTGCACAATAGGCTTCTAATGAGGCTAAGTCATAGGACAAAACCGAGCCTTTAGTCGCAGTTGCAAAAAGAGTGGCAACTGTAGAAGCGCGCTTAACGAGTCCATCACTTAAAGTATTACGCATAAAATTGACTGCGGTAACTATCAATAAAATCAATAAAGCCGCTTCAATGGCAGCAATCCCTAGGATAGTTTTGTTACGCAATGAAATATGCATGATTTGACCTACTTTTGTTGTTTGCTAGAGCCCGAAAGGGTTTCAAGCTCTAGAGCTCTTGCATCGTCCCAATCATTGTCAACTGCCGACTCAATGCCCTTAAAATTAATCGATTGCAATAAAGCTTGGCCCTGATCATTTGTATTCAAATTCAAAAGAGCTGCTAATATTTTATCTCGAGTCGTTTTATCTACTCTAGGATGCGTCGCAAAAGCATGGGGCGTATATCCAGCTGTCTGCCAAATAGTCGTTAATTCTGATCTCACCTTATCCTGCATATTGTTGAGTGTGCGTTGTATGCCGCCGCCAGCAGGAAAGAATCCTCTTGAAACATTTAGATAGACCGAATCATGGGATGACACGTAAACAGGCGTAAATGATATGCCATTTTTTTTAAGCTCTGCTCTAGGCAGAATACTCGCAGCGAACGCGGCAGGAGCAGGAAAGGCCAAGCGCGATCCTTCCAAATCATTAATACTTTTAATGCCACTATTTATCTTAGCGACGATTACCCCTTTGATGGTCTTGTCCTTTTGTTTGGCGATTGCTTTGTAGCCGACACTTTTACCAAAAACAACATAATGATAGGGGTTCATGTAAGCAATATCGTATTCACCTTTTGCCAATCTTAGTTCAAACGTTGGAATATCTTTAGCAGTACTAAATACGATATTGAGGTCGCTTTGCTCGCTAAGCTGCTGCAGTATAGGTGTCCATAACGTGGCCAAACGTTTCGCTGATTGCTGGGGCACAATGCCAAACGTTAGCGTTTTGGTTTGAGCAAGGCTAATAGGAGAAAAACTCATTAATAAGCCAATAAAAAACATTATTCTGCACATACTTATACCTTGTTTTATTAGATGACTACTGCGTGAGTTGATCCACTAGTTTTAGTAACTGGTCATTATCAAATGGTTTTGAGAGTGCTGCATTTGCACCCATTGCCAACGCTTTATCTAAACTGTCTTGATTTAGGGCTGAGATGACCAAAATTTTTAAATCTTGGAATTCATCTTGCTTTCTAATATGTTCTAGCAGCTCAAAACCGTTCAATCCTGGCATACTCAAGTCAAGGGTCATTAAAGCAGGCTTGTGTTGCATCAGTTTGCTACCCGCTAAAAAACCGTTAGTGGCTATATCGCATTCGGCCCCGCCCTTTTTTAACACGCGTTTTATGGCATTAGCCATATCCTTGTCATCTTCGACAATCAATATTGTTTTGTTTGAGCTCACAAATTCATTTGGCATGGGCATTTTGTTTTCATTTAAGAAAGCGACAAAGTCTTTTACGGTAACTCGATTATTTCCTCCTCCAGGTAACTTATAACCTTTCAAACTGCCATTATCAATCCAGCGGATAACGGTTCTGAGATTAACATCACAATACTGCGCAATATCGCCCGTCGTTAGCGTTTTAGCTTTAGTCATAGCCCAATTTCCTAAATTAAGTTGTACATTTATATCACATTAAGCAAGTAAGACATACATGACTAAGTTATAATACATGACAAACATGACATTTATTGATTTTGTGTCTCTAAAATTCGTCAACACTTGAACCGCAGTTTGTTTATAAATTTTTGGTAGAATGTCGAGACACAATATAAAAATAGCAGGCCGTAACTTAAGTGGGATATAAAATGAATCAACTTTTTGCAGTTATCGCGTTGAGCACATTGCTCATTCAAAGCAGCCACGCCGCCGATATTTCCGCTAATGTATTGTTGAGGTACGAAAACGAAACAAACCAAGTCAACCTTGCTCCACGCAAACGCGTCCGAATGATTGCTTCGGTCGGAATAACAAGTAAATTAAATGAGCAGTGGTCATTTATAGCTGAGGCCAGAACAGGCTTAAAAAATAAGCAGAACGTGCCCGCTATTACCTTATATCAAATTACCGACCAAGCGGAAGGCGACAAAGATATCTTTTTATCTACACTTTATACAAAGGCAAAATTTGATAAAGTCACGTTTTTTGCTGGGAAAATTCCTTGGAAAACCAAGCAAATAACGGACTTATTTTGGGATCGGCACTTAAACCCTATTGGTATCCATTTAGACTATGCTGTAACAGAAAATAGCTCCTTAAAACTGGCGACTTTTAAACCACTGGATGGCGCAAGCAATACGGTGGGTCATATGTCGATTTTTCAATACCAAGTAGATCTTCAAACAAGTTTTGGTCAACTCACACTGGCGCCTTGGTTTGTTGATTATAAGGGCGAGTCAGATGCAAGGTTCGCGAAAAAAGACACACAGTTTGACAATCAATTCATACGATTTTCTGGCGCACTAAAACATGGGAAATGGCAGTTTGGTGCAGATATTGGCTGGTCTACAAAGGATGCACCGTCGGAGTTTCGTGATGAGTTTTCTAGTCAAAATACAAGTTATACTTTTGAGATTAAACATGGTGGATTAAAAAATATTGGCCATTATTTGATACAGCTTAAATATTTGCATGTGGAACGTTTTGCAGTTGTGACTGAATTTGCTCAGAATGCTTCAAGTCGCTTTGCTACCAGCAATTTTAAAGGATGGGACTTGCGCATTCGTCATAAATTGTTTGAGAACTTATGGCTGGGCGGTCGCTTAGCAAAAACACAGCGTTTAGTCGGGCAGCCTGAACAGAGCGTTCGTTTTAGATTAGAAACAAAGTACACATTTTAGCAATAACCGAATGGTATTAAACCTATTTTCAATATCGTTTAATAAGCTAGTGCTAATTACGGTTAAATGGACTGTCACATCGATTTGATGGGCGCACCTACATTATTTGTATGGACCAATAAGCCGATCTTTTTGGACCAGTGACCTTGCTCAAATCCCTCATAGGTCAAAATGAGCAAGCTTCCTCAAAAAGTATCGATTCTTTTGCTCAATAAGGCAAAATTTATCTATGTCAGGGCTAATGTTGTTTACTTTTTTCATCACCCAATAGAGGCATTTAAAACTTGGCCCCTTCAATTCAAATGCATCGTGATTATCAAAGTCAGCAGACAGGTCTTCTAGTTCGTCTTTAATAAAGTGCGAAACACCCTCATCCATCCTACTGAAAAACACCATAAATTCATGCTCTGTCCAAGAGCGGCGTAATCGCCTCATTAATGAGCTAATTTTAATTCGTTCTTTCATTTCGATTAAGGCGCTACTGTGGTCTAAACCTCTCTTGTTGCTGACGGGCTGTTGCCAACAAAACTTATTTTCAAGAAAAGACAAAATATAATCACCACAATATCGGTAAGGTAAAAGATCGCAAGCAAAAGTGTTTACTAAAAACAGCAATAGGGTTTCATCAAGCTCATGTTTAGACATACTTACTGATGACGATGATTTATGCTTTTGTTGCCTTAATAGAATAAGGGCTGCAAGAGCACTGGGTGATGCAATCCGTCTTAAGTCCCAAATTATTTTTTTCGAAACCGGCTTCAATTGCATTGTCCGATCGTAGTTTCGCTCTCTTTCAAATAATACTGACATTACATCTATATCTTGCAATTCGAGTACGTCGAATATTTCATGGTCATCGTGTTCAAGAAGCTCAAGAGCATCCCAAATCGGTGAACAAAATATATTCATGGTGCCGCTCGCTTTATCTTCGATAATCGATACGGTATCGAAAGAAGGTCTAATCCCTTTTGTAATATGTTTATTAAACAGCCCAGTTCTGACATGCGCCCCATTACTAAAATAACGTTCCATTTGATTGCCATTAAAGCAAATACCTACTTTATTACAGGCATGCCCGTATGCCGCAATCGTTGCCAAGTGACGTATTGATTTGGGCGCAATGTTCGTATGCATGTTTATATGGTCCACTCAAAAGCGAAAAAAACGATTGATTTGGTCATTTTTAAAAATAAATTTACTGAAAATTTACCTGATCCGCAGCGTTGATTTAACGCATTTATAATAAGTTATGTCGCGTTTGTTAAAAATATCTCTTTATTATCTGCGGCTTTAATCGTAAATATAGCAAAAATCCATGAGTCATGCGTGACAAAGCGTGACTCATTGCAAATCTTTGCCGCTAGTACTAGCTTTGTAAATAGTCATTGGCCTAACAAGACGTAACGAAGATGGATGAAGAAATAAATGACCTTGCTTTTAGGATTGAACAAACACTCTACAAAGAGTTTGGTCCTTTATTGTTTGGACAGAGCTTATATAAAGCGTTGGGATTCCCGAGCGCGGAAGCGTTTAGACAGGCAACTGCGCGTAAGCACATTACTATTGATGTTTTCAATATCAAAAATCGTCGAGGCAAATTCGCTTTGTCGCACGATGTTGCAAAGTGGCTGGCGACACAAAAAATAAATAACGTTGATTCAGGAGGTTTTATCGAAAAGTAAATTTAAGGTGGCGCAGAAACACAAAGCCCTGCTAAGTTTTCGCGACCGCAGGGCTTTGAGTAAGCATCGAATTGAGTCCGATGTCTATAGAATAGACGATTATTTTGATTTGTCAAAATCTTCGCTTTTGCATCTGCGCCTTTGTTTTATTTTATTAACACAAAGGTACATTATGATTAATCCACAAACATTTAGAAACTTAGTGCGCGTGATAGAGCGCTTACGGGAAAAAGCCATTCAGGCAGGTCACGCCGGTGATTTGCTGAATAAGTGCACACTACTCGAATCAATATCAAGCCGAAAAATTGGCGAATTTGTTGATTGCTCACACCAAACGGTTAACCGCACCGCATCTAGTTTACTCGCCATCTATAAAAAATCGCCAGATATTGATTTACTTAACTTATCTGATAACGAACTTATGTCTTTGTTCTATCCAAAAATGATGAACAAGACGATGCCGAAACGCAGACCGCCTATTGCACTAATAATAAACGAAGCAGCAAAGCGGCCAAAAAAATTAGGGCTCAAAATAAAAACCATTTATTTGAGTTATCGTGCACAAGATCCATCCACGGCACTGAGTATCTCTCATTTCTATTTTTTAGTACGGCAAGAAATCAAACAGTCAAAATTGGAGTACTTGTTCGAGTACAAGCCAGGAGAGCTAATTTGTGCGGACTATGCAGGTATAAAGCTTATTTATTACCCTGAGTCCCCACAAAAGCCAGAATTGTTAGATGTGTTTGTGGCTGTATGGGGATATTCAAATCGCATGTTCGCAGTTGCGAGTAAAAGACATACTACCAATGACTGGGTAAGAGGGTTTGTCAAAGCGTTTACCCACTTCGATGCATGTCCATGCGTCGTGCAATTCGACAATGGTGAAATGGTTAAAAAGTCTGGATTGGTGGCAACGCTCACCGAGCAAGCACAATGCATGGCGGCGCATTATGATTTAATGGTGGATACTTCAGAAATAGGGAGCCCACGACAGAACGCAAAAGCAGAAAAAGGCGTGCAACATATATCAAATAGAGTATTAGTGCTCATGCGTAAGCTGCATTTTACGACAATTGATGAAGTAAATGCACATTTGTTGGCAGAGGTAGAAAAGCTAAATGATGAGCCTTTGCAAAAAATAAAAACCTCACGAAATGCCTTATTCGAGGAGCATGAAAAGCCAGCCTCAAAGGCTTTGCCAACTTATGCTTACAAGCCCTTTGATAAACGCTTCACGCAAACGTCGTCGATTGGTTGCACAGTGACTTACGCAAACAATCTATACAGCATACCTTACAAAAAACGAAACTTACCAGTAACGATTGAAATAGCCGGCAATACGCTAACGGTGTTTCACAACTATGACGTGATTGCATCGCACGAAGTACTTTCTGGTGTCAATCAGCGACGCATGCTTGATGCACATAAATCGCCCGCTCACCTTGCGCAATCTCACAAGAATAAAGCGCATTTCATGCAGTGGGCAAGTGCTATTGACACAAGCATCGCTAACTTGGTTCAGCGGCAATATGAGCGGGTTAATTCTGAGAACTCCCGCCCTGCTGGCAAGGCGTGTATTTATATTCAAAAGCTGCATAAACGCTATGGAGACGAAGCACTTATAAGTGCATGTAAATACGCAGACACCCATGTTATTACCCAAGTGCAAGAGCTTGAGTTGGTACTACAAACAGAGATACATTCAGATAACAATGAAACGCAAGCAACACTGGTGCTGCCTCAGCATAAAAATATTAGAGGAGCGCAATACTATGGCAGCAATTAATAATGAAGTTCTTCTGAGTAATATTAAATCGCTATGTGAGCAAAAACGCTTAATGCCTATGTATCGTGCATTTGTAGAGCACATGTCGCAATCAGCCGAAATAATCGATATTTATGAATGTTTTCACGCCATGCTACAACTGCAAATCGACAACGACCATATGCTAAAGGTTGGGCGATTGCGCAAAGCGGCTAAGTTACGCTGGAGCAGTGCGACACTGGAAGATTTTAAAGAGGCCAGTCATCGAGCCGTCGATTTCTCTGTATTGACGCAACTCACTAAGTGCCATTGGATAGCTAATTTCCAACATATCATTATTACCGGCCCCACAGGCGCAGGCAAAACCCACTTGGCGTGCGCATTAGTTCAGTCTGTGATTGAGCAAGGTTACACGGCATTGTATATCCATTTTCCTGCCCTTATTCGCCGTTTAAAAATGGCAGAGCGTGCAGGGAATGATGAGCTTACCAAGCTGCGCAGGCAATTATCAAAAGTGCGCGTGTTACTCATTGACGATTGGGGCATTCAGCACTTATCGAGCGAAGAGCGCCATTTGTTATTTGAATTAATTGAAATGCGTGACCAAAACTCATCGTTAATAATTACGTCTCAATATCCAACCGATGTTTGGCATGATGCCTTTCAAGACAAGGTGGTAGCCGATTCTGTGCTAGACAGAATTGTGTCATATGCAATTTTGTTGGATTGGGATACAGACTCCTATCGGCGCAGAAAGGGCGCTGCCTTAGCGAAAGCAACCAATAAGCAAGCTGCTAAAACAAGCTCAAAGGGGGATAAATAATGTTGCATACTTTACTATTGGACTCCACGCCACGCTTGTTTACCCATCCCTTATTAAAACGGGATAAGTTCGTTATTACGCAAGAAATACCGTTATTGATTGAGCATTATCACCAATGTTTACTTGATAGTCCAAAACCATTGGCATTTGTCACAAATACATTGGGCATTTCGCTCGCGCAAATTCGCACTCATAGTATTGGGTTTGCAGATCGTTCATTAAGCCTTCAGCTACCAAAGCCAAAAGCGATAGATGGCAAGAAACTACGCGGCTCTTTGAAACGGCTGTCGATATTGAATACTACTGGCCATGAAAGCATGAGAGGCTGTATCACCCTGCCGATTGTTGATGATAATCAGCCAGTAGCCCTATTTGGCTTGCGTTATGACCGCCCTAGGCGTGGTGCTTCGCCAACAAAACACAGTTACTTTGGAGTATACCCTATATTTACTTTACAAAGTTTAGGCGCTGTAGCTATTCGGTGTAATCACCCCTTAGATGTGATTGCTTTAGATAAATACGGCTATCAAAATGGCTATGCGGAGCTTGAAGATGAAATGTCAGAGTTAAGCTGCGATATGCTGCATCAACATGGTGTGTCGATAATCGTCTACTTCTCTGACCCAATGGGAGCAAGCTTTAATGTAAATAAAGCTAAAACATTGGCTGCTCGTTACAACATTACGCTGTTCGAGGTAGGCCTACCCTTTAAAGTCATGAATATTGGCAAGTGG
>CAJQOP010000124.1 GCA_905479945.1 uncultured Glaciecola sp.
GCTGAAGATGGCGAAGAGTTGTTGTCGAAAGATGAAAGAAAAAGTATCGATGAAGCATTAATTACTCTCGATAAAAACGCAAAAAATGATAATGTTGATGCAATAAAGCACGCTATCGATGTTGTTGATAAATTAAGCCAAGACTTCGCCGCCAGAAGAATGGATAAATCTATTCAAAAGGCATTGGCAGGTCATTCGGTAAACGATATTTAAAATAGGATCGAAGTATGCCACAAGTTATATTTTTACCTCATGCCGAGCTTTGTCCAGATGGCGCTGTATTGGAAGGCAATACAGGTACTTCAGTTCTGGATCTTGCATTAAAAAACGGCATTGGCATTGAACATGCCTGTGAAAAAGTATGTGCTTGCACCACATGTCACATAATTGTTAGAGAAGGTTTTGACTCGCTAGGTGAATCTGATGAGTTGGAAGACGACTTGTTAGATAAAGCTTGGGGGCTTGAAGCAGAGTCACGCTTGGGTTGTCAGGCTGTTATTCGTGATCAAGATTTAGTGGTTGAAATTCCAAAGTACACAATCAATCATGCCAGTGAAGAGCACTAGATTGTAGCAAACCTTATTTCTTGCACTTATAAAAATAGGCAATAAGTACAAGTTCAGCACTTCATACTTTAATTATTCTAGAAATTAGTGCTGAATAGTTATGCAATTAAAATCAAATGTTAGGCAAGCTTTCTATAATGTAATATTTTCTAATTTATAAATTTCAATTGGATAAATTATTAAATGTCAGCCGTGCAGTGCATGGATTATGCATAATTCGATAATCTACCCAGACTGAAAAGAATGAATTTTGTAATTAGGGGTATTCATCTGGGCTTATCTTCTTTATAATCGCGCGAATTTTTAAAAATCAGCAAACTGGAAGAATTAACCATGGCTTTAGAACGTACTTTTTCGATCATCAAACCAGACGCAGTAGCGAAAAACGTTATTGGCGCAATTTACAACCGTTTTGAGAGCGCAGGCTTGCGCATTGTTGCTTCAAAAATGGTTCATATGAGCAAAGAACAGGCTGAAGGTTTCTATGCTGAACACAGTGAGCGTCCTTTCTTTGGTGCTTTAGTTAGTTTCATGACATCTGGCCCTGTTATGGTTCAAGTGCTTGAAGGTGATAACGCGGTTGTCAAAAACAGAGAAATCATGGGTGCTACTAACCCAGCTGATGCAGCTGCTGGCACATTACGAGCTGACTACGCTGAGTCGATTGATGAGAACGCTTGTCACGGTTCAGATGCATCTGAGTCTGCTGCCCGTGAAATTGCTTACTTCTTCTCTGATGAAGAAATTTGCCCACGCACACGCTAAGCAAACGAAGTATTATATCAAGGGAGCTTCGGCTCCCTTTTTTAGTTATATTATATAGTGGCGGTAAGCCTAAGTTAAATCGCTCTTAATTCAGTTGAATCACGTATACTGTATCAGGGTAACGTCTTTGGCTATAAGTTGCTCATTATAGGTAGTTCACTATAAAGGGTGCCACGTTAGTAGTTAAGTGTGCCACGTTAGTAGTTATAAATTGTTATGAAGGTAAAAAAATGTCTGTAAGCAAAGTGAATATAGAACTGCAAAAAGAGATGAAAAAAGTCAATTTAATGAACTTAGATCGTCAGGGCTTGCGTGACTATTTTACCTCTATCAATGAAAAGCCATTTCGTGCCGAGCAGTTAATGAAGTGGATTTACCAAGACGGTGAATCTGATTTCGACAAGATGACTAATATAAATAAAGGTTTGCGTGCCAAATTAAAGAATAATTGTGTCATCGAAGCACCGGTTATTTCACAGCATCAACAGGCCACTGATGGCACTATAAAATTTGCAATGTTGTTAGACGGTGGGCAGGAAGTTGAGTCGGTATGGATACCAGAAACTGATCGCGCCACTTTGTGCGTATCGTCACAAGTCGGTTGCGCCTTAGAATGTACTTTTTGTTCAACAGGACAACAAGGTTTTAACCGAAATTTGTCAGTATCTGAAATTATTGGTCAAGTTTGGCGAGTTGCAACTTTTATCGGATTATCAAAAGATACCTCACAACGGCCGATTACTAACGTTGTTATGATGGGAATGGGCGAGCCTTTGTTAAACCTCAAAAATGTAGTGCCAGCGATGCGTCTTATGCTAGATGACTTCGGTTTTGGATTGTCCAAACGCAGAGTCACCTTGAGTACATCAGGTGTTGTTCCTGCTTTGGATATGTTAGGCGATCAAATTGACGTTGCATTGGCTATTTCACTTCATGCACCGGATGATAAATTGCGTGATGAGATTGTTCCGGTGAACAAAAAATATCCAATAGAAGTGTTTCTGGCTAGTGTTAGACGCTATTTAAGTAAATCAAAGGCAAATCAAGGAAAAGTGACTGTCGAGTATGTTATGTTGAATCATATAAATGACAGCACTGATCAAGCTCATGCACTAGCGAAAGTGTTGGAAGAAACACCGTGCAAGATTAATTTAATTCCGTTTAACCCTTATCCGGGTTCTCCGTATACGTGTTCAAGTAATTCCAGAATGGACAGGTTTTCAAAAGTATTGATGGATTATGGGTTTACTGTTGTTATTAGAAAGACTCGAGGCGATGATATTGATGCTGCTTGTGGTCAATTAGTCGGCGATGTTGTTGATCGAACAAAAAGATTATTGAAAAAACAGATGAATGGCTTACCAATTTCGGTAAAGATGACACAATAATAAACATAAGAGAAATGCCATGTTGAAAAAATCCTTAGCTACTATTGCTCTGTGCACGATCCTTGGCGGATGTATTTCAGAGCCGAGAGATCCAGCCTTTGCTGGTGCTTCAGCTATTAATCCAGATGCTGCAGCAAAAAATAGAATCAGTTTAGGTTTAACCTATCTTAGCAACGGTAATTTTTCTCAAGCAAAGGCTAATCTCGATAGAGCACTAAGTTTCGCACCCAAATCGGCCGATGCGCATTTCGCTATGGCCTATTATTATCAGCAAGTTGACGAACTCAGTCTAGCTGATGAATATTACGAAGCAGCATTAAAAATTGAGCCTAAAAATCCAGATATCATAAATAGTTACGGTGCTTTTTTATGTGAGCAAGGCAAATATCAAAAGGCCAAGTCGTACTTTTTGAAAGCAGCGACTAGCAAAAGCTACGTGTCCACAGCGGAAACGTACGAAAATTTAGCTATATGTGCTGTCGATCAGGGTAAAACTGATGAAGCGATTGAGTACTTTGAATTAGCGTTAAATCATCAACCTACGCGCGGTAAAAGTTTGTTTTTATTGGCTCAGTTACAAGCGCAAGAAGGCAATTTTGGTGAAGCTAAAAAAACTTTGTGGAAATATGATCGTGTTGCAAGAGTGACTCCACAGTCTCTTTGGTTGTCTTACGAAATTGCTCAAGGCTTAGGTGATACTAAAGCCGCCCTTGGCTATGGTGAACTCATGAAGAGCATGTTTCCAGAACACCCGAATACGGCGCTGTTTAAGAAACAAATGGGCAAGTTTCAACCAATGGCTAAGGTAACGAATAAGCGTAAGCTCGTTGTTCCAGAAACGCTCGTGACGGAAGCGATTGGTCCGACAGAACTTACTTCAGCAGCATCTGGACAAGCTATAGTTGAAGATACTGCGCAAAAACCTGAATTAGAAAGGGTTAATAAAAAAACAATAAGCCTAAGCCCACCCAGTGATGATAACTCGGTTGCTGCTGCAGCAAACGACAAGCTTCAACAATCATCAAAGACCGTAACTGAAAATGCTGAACAGAGCCAAGAGAGCCTTAAGCAGGATGTGGACCAAGTTCAGGAGAATCTTTCTGATCCGGCAGTTCAAAAAAGCTCGGCATTGCTCGACACCGTATTGCTCGACGATAAGTTGAATATCGAAGATGCAGCTAAACGAGAGGCTGAGCTAGAGGCTGCGCTAGCATCTGATTTTATGTCAACAGATGTGCTTTCCGTTGATGCGAGCGCTAACGAGGCGACGATTGATGGCGCTGTTGCAAAGGTCAAAAGTGAACTTGCACAAGCGGACAAGCTTGTTGAGCCAACGATAGATAAAGCTGAAAATAGTGCTGATGAATTGGCGATTGATGCAGATGATGTTCTTAATTCTGATGAAGGCCCTAGCTATCATGTGGTTTTACCAAAAGAAAATTTATATCGAATTTCACTACTGTATAATATTCAAATGAAGTACCTGATGCAATGGAACAATCTTGATGATCCCGCTATCACAATAGGGATGAAGTTGCGGGTAAAGGACCCGAAAAATAATGACTGAAGAAAATAAAAAGACAAAAGAATCGACAACAGAGTCGACACAGACAACTCCCGGTCAACAATTAAAAAAAGCCAGAGAGGCGAAAGGCTTGAGTCAGCAGCAAGTTGCTGATCGCTTACATTTGCGCTTGGGCAACATCCAAGATATCGAGTCTGATACACACAAACCTGATGTTTCTATTACTTTCACTAAAGGTTACGTTAGAATTTATGCAAAATTATTGAACATGCCGGTTGAACCCTTGTTAGAGGCTTTTGATATTTTGCATCAAGGTGACAAGCAACCTGCACAACTTCAAAGCTTTTCGCAAAGAGTAGCGAAACAAGCTAATGATGATCGTTGGATGATGGTAACGTATTTAATCGTATTCCTGGTTCTCGCATCTTTGGTTATATGGTGGTATCAGCAGTCTGATAAGTCGATCATGAACAGGCTTAACCTTTTCAGTGACACCACGACTGAGCAGCAATCAAACACCAACGCTATAAGCGAAGGAGAGGCGGTTAATGCAATTGGCAACAGTCAAAGTTTGCCTGATGAGCTGGCCATACCTGAAGAAGAAATAAAGCAGCAAGATCCACTTAATGACTCGCCTAACGATCCGCTGCAAGATAATGAAAATATAAGCAATTCAGATATGGTCAATGCTAAGGATAGTCTGAATCAAGCAGCCGACAATGCTGGAGAAGGACTTAAGACGGATGCACAAAGCAGTAATCCGTTTTTAGGGGAAACTCCTCTTGAAGCTGCGAGTATCGCTATCAAAGACGGTTATACAGTTAAAAGTGACGGTACGGTTGACGTTATTTTTACCTTTAGTGAAGATTGTTGGTTAAGCGTCACCGATGTTAATGAAGATGTTTTAGCTGTAGGTGTTAAAGTTAAAGGTCGTGTCATGTCAGTAAATGGTGTACCACCTATTTCAGTAAATATGTGTCCACCAGATCAAGTGGCTATAAATTTCGCAGGTGCGCCAGTAGACTTGTCATCTTATCCTCGTGGCATTCCTGTTAAATTTGCACTAGCGGTTACAGGTGAATAATGTTTTCAGATTCTCCGATTAAACGTCGTAAATCTACTCGAATAAACGTTGGTAATGTACCCATAGGTGATGGTGCACCCATCGCTGTGCAGTCTATGACAAATACTGATACCAATGATGTCGATGCTACTGTTGCACAGATAAAGCGTATTCAAGATGTGGGTGGGGACATTGTTCGGGTTTCAGTGCCGACCATGGACGCTGCCGAAGCCTTTAAGCTAATTAAGCAACAAGTTGATATTCCGTTAATTGCCGACATTCATTTTGATTATCGAATTGCATTAAAAGTTGCAGAATATGGCGTAGACTGCTTAAGAATAAACCCTGGCAATATCGGCAGTATGGAGCGAGTAAGAGCAGTAGTTGATTGTGCTAAGGATAATAATATACCTATCCGAATTGGCGTTAATGGCGGCTCGTTGGAAAAAGAAATTCAAGAAAAATACAAGGAACCCAACGCTGCGGCTCTGGTTGAATCAGCCATGCGCCACGTTGATATTCTCGATAAGCTGAATTTTGATCAATTCAAAGTTAGTGTTAAAGCCTCGGATGTATTTTTGGCAGTAGGCGCATATCGCTTGTTGGCAGCACAAATTGATCAGCCATTGCATTTGGGTATAACTGAAGCGGGCGGTTTTCGTTCGGGCGCGGTAAAAAGCGCCGTTGGTTTAGGCATGCTTTTGGCTGAGGGTATTGGTGATACAATTAGGATTTCCTTAGCCGCTGACCCCATTGAAGAAATTAAAGTGGGTTTCGATATTTTGAAATCACTTCGAATAAGGTCTCGTGGAATTAACCTGATCGCTTGTCCTAGTTGCTCACGTCAAGAGTTTGATGTAATTGCTACCGTTAACGCGCTTGAAGAGCGTATTGAAGATATTTTAACACCAATGGACGTATCTATAATTGGTTGTGTGGTTAATGGACCAGGTGAAGCAGAAGTATCCGATTTAGGCTTAACCGGTGCCCGTAACATGAGTGGCTTTTATTTAGATGGCAAGCGCCAGCGAGAAAGGTTGTCAAATGATGATTTAGTTGATCAACTTGAAAAACGCATTCGCGCAAAAGCAGCTGTGCTTGATGCAAAAAACCGTATAAAAGTGACGGATATTAGCGAGTAAAACTGATATTTAGGTGTCAAGCGAAAATAAATCAAGAAAACAGGCAAAAACAGGCCTCCTAGATTTTACCCCGCGTGACAAAATCCTTATAATGTCGCGCCTTAATTAATTAATTAGAGACAACAGTGGCAAAGACTATTCAAGCGATCAGAGGTATGAACGACTGTTTACCATCTCAAACTGGCATTTGGCAGTTTGTTGAGTCGAATATCCGTCGTGTTGTTGCCAATTATGGTTACCAAGAGATCCGCACTCCAATTGTAGAGAGTACGGAGTTATTCAAGCGTTCTATCGGTGAGGTCACTGATATCGTTGAAAAAGAAATGTACACTTTCGACGATCGCAATGGTGACAGTTTAAGCTTGCGCCCAGAAGGCACAGCTTGTGTTGTTAGGGCTGGTAATGAACACGGCCTATTGTACAATCAACAACAACGTCTCTGGTATATGGGGCCAATGTTTCGACATGAGCGACCGCAAAAAGGGCGTTACCGCCAGTTTCATCAGTTCGGTGTTGAAGTCTATGGCTTAAACGGGCCTGACGTAGATATTGAAATGATTTTAATTGGTGCACGTTTGTGGCAAGCGTTTGGTATTGCCGACAAAGTTGAATTACAAATTAACTCGCTAGGTTCGGCCGACGCTAGAGCTGCCTACAAAGAACTATTAGTAGCCTTTCTTCAAGAGCATTATAACAAGTTGGATGAAGACAGTCAGCGAAGGTTATTGTCTAATCCATTGCGTGTTTTAGACAGTAAGAATCCTGCGGTACAGGCGATTGTAAAGGATGCACCTAAATTAATTGACCATTTAGATGAAGCTTCTCAAGTGCATTTTTCACTTTTATGTGAACGTTTAGACAATTTAGGCATCAAATACACAGTTAATCCAAGTTTGGTGCGCGGTTTAGATTATTATAATCGTACTGTTTTTGAATGGGTAACCGATTTACTCGGTGCTCAAGGCACTATCTGCGCTGGTGGCCGATACGATGGTTTAGTCGAGCAGTTGGGCGGTAAAACGACTCCTGCGGTTGGTTTTGCAATGGGTTTAGAGCGTCTAGTGTTGCTTGTTGAGAGCCTTGACGATTCACTTTGTGCGCACAGCCCCGTCGATGTCTATATAATGGCGATCGGTGACGAAGCAGAGTCGCAAGCAATGCAGATTGCGGAAAAAATTCGTAGTGAGTTACCTTCACTTAAAGTGCAACAACACTTTGGCGGTGGCAACTTTAAGAAACAAATGAAGAAGGCAATTGCTTCAGACGCGCCGATTGCACTTATTATCGAAGATGGTGAGCTGAAAAATGCAAACGTCTCGGTAAAGTATTTAAAACAAGATAAACCGCAAGCAAAGCTTTCATTGGAAGCATTGTCAGCATTAGCAGATTTACTGTAGTAAGAATAAAACAGAAAACAATTAATTATTAACCCGCTATTAAACCGTTAAAAGTAGTGCGAGTAGAGGAATTCAATGGAACGTTACGAAACCGAAGAACAACAAGTAGAAGCAATCAAAAGCTTTTGGAAAGAAAATGGAACGGCGATTTTGGTCGGCATCGGTATTGGCTTGGCTGGATTATTCGGTTGGCAATATTACAACGAGAGCGCCATTACTAAAAAAGAAACTCAGTCTTTGGCTTTTCAAAGCGCCGTCGAAGGCTTAGATGCTGAAAATGGTGTTTCGGCAGCAGAAACCTTCGTTAAGGATAATGCGGACTCGGCTTACGCGGTTTTAGCTAGTTTAGTTGCTGCGCAAAAAGCGGTAGAGCAAAGCAACTTTGAAGCGGCTAAGATGCACTTGAGTATGGCTGTAAGCAATTCACCAAGCAAAGCTATCGGTGATTTAGCGAGAATTCGTCTTGCCAGAGTTGAAAATCAATTAGGCGATACTGCCGGTGCACTTACTACCTTAGATTTGGTAGAAAATGACGCTTACTCTGATCAAGTACAAGAGATCAAAGGCGATATTTACGTTGCCATCAAAGAGTTTGATAAAGCAAAGGCTTCTTATGAAGCAGTTATGGCAGAGCAACCTCAGAATAGAGTGGTTGAAATGAAGCTAAGTAATCTTAATTATGCTGCATCAGAAGTTGCTGGGGTAAGCCAGTGAATAATAAGCTAGTAGTTGCGTTGCTTGCCCTTTCACTGAGTGGCTGTGCAACCGTATCGGATTGGTTTGCTGAAGATGAAGAGCTTGAAGTTCGACGCTTAAAGCCAATTGAAGCGACTTTTGAACCACAAATTAAGTGGGAAACAGATGTCGGTGATGGTGTGCAAGATTACTATTCACGTCTTACTCCCGCAGTTGCTTATGGTAAAGTTTTCGCTGCAAGTCGCGACGGTCTAGTGGTTGCACTTGACCCTGAAACAGGCAAACAGCTATGGGAACAAGACTTTGCAAATTACGATAATTTCAGCTGGAAGAAAACCTTACTTTGGTATTCGAATCGAGCTGTTTCAGCCAAAATTTCTGGTGGGTTAACCGTAGCTTACGAGACTATCTATTTCGGTACTGAAGACGGTTACGTCTATGCCTTAGATGAAGCAACGGGCGAGCTTAAATGGAAAGTAGGGGTCTTAGGAGAAGTGATTTCAGCTCCTGCTGTTGATGCTGGTTTCGTTTTAGTGAATACAACGTCAGGTCATTTAATAGCTTTAAGTCCAGAAACGGGCGAGCAAAAGTGGATGAGTGTATCAGATGTCCCACCACTGAGTTTACGTGGTGTTTCAGCACCAGCAGCCGACAGTGGCGGTGCGCTAATAGGGACTCCTTCTGGCAAGTTGCAAGTAAGTATTCTTGAAACAGGCATGGTTGCTTGGGAAACGCAAATTGCTAAACCCTCTGGCGCTACAGAACTAGAACGAATTGTTGATATTGATGTTAAGCCACTGGTGTTTGCCGGCAACGTGTTTGTTATTTCATATAATGGTACACTTTCGGCAGTAGAGCTTCGCACAGGGCAAGTTGTATGGACGCGTGAGTATGGTTCATACCGCAACTTAAGCCTTGATGGAAATCGTGTTTTTGTGGTTGATGCTAACAGTAGTTTATTCGCGATAGACCGTCGTAGTGGCGTTGAATTATGGTCTAATGTTTCATTAAAAGGTAGAAATATTACTTCTGCTACACCACATGGTGATTACGTAGTAGTCGGCGATAAATACGGTTTTGTACATTGGTTTACGAAAGATGAAGGTAAGTTGGTCGCACAACTAGAAGTGGGTGATGATGACGAAGATGAAGCCATCTATACTAATCCGATAAGTGCTGACAACATCCTATATGTCAAAACCAGAGAAGGTAAAATTGCTGCAATCACACAGCCCTAGCTGGCCCTGATGTGATTCGAAAGCAAAGAACGTAATACACGCCAATGTATAGCCATTGGCGTTTTTTTATTAAGGGCGAAAAATGTTACCTGTAGTGGCCTTAGTTGGCCGACCCAATGTTGGTAAATCAACATTATTTAATCGACTTACGAATACGCGAGATGCATTGGTCGCGGATTTTCCTGGGCTAACCCGGGATCGTAAATATGGTCCTGCGAAGTTTGAAAATCGCAATTTCATTGTAGTAGATACTGGCGGTATTACTGGCGATGAAGAAGGCATAGACGCTGTTATGGCGGAGCAGTCGCTGTTGGCTATTGACGAAGCAGATGTGGTTTTGTTTCTTGTTGATGCTCGAGCGGGGCTTACACCGACTGATATTGGAATATCAGAACATTTGCGTAAAAAGAATAAAGCCATGTATTTGGTTGCGAATAAAGTAGACGGCATTGATGGTGATAGTGAAACTGCCGACTTCTTCAAATTAGGGTTTGCTGAAGTTTTACAAATAGCCGCTGCACATGGTCGTGGTGTTTCTCAATTAATGGCGCATGTATTGTCTCCATTAGAAAAATTATTCCCTGATATGGAAATAGTTGAGGAAGAATACCTTGAAGAGGAAGATGCCGACGCTAAGCTTGAACGTTTGCAGAATTCGCCAATTAAATTGGCCATCGTTGGCAAACCCAATGTGGGTAAGTCGACACTAACCAACCGCATTTTAGGCGAAGAACGCGTAGTCGTTTTCGACTCTCCGGGCACAACAAGAGACAGTATTTTCGTTCCTATGGAGCGTGATGGTCGTGAATACATACTGATTGATACTGCAGGCGTCAGAAGGCGTAAAAATATATCAGAGACAGTTGAAAAATTTTCCATAGTAAAAACACTTCAAGCGATAGAGGAATCTAACGTTGTGCTATTGGTGATTGACGCCAGAGAAGGGATAAGTGACCAAGATTTATCCTTACTCGGTTTCATATTAAATTCAGGGCGTTCTCTTGTTATTGCAGTCAACAAATGGGATGGGCTCAAAACCCATGTCAAAGAAGAAATCAAGCGAGAGTTAGATAGACGTTTAGGTTTTGTTGACTTTGCTCGTTTACACTTTATTTCAGCGCTACATGGTACCGGTGTAGGTCATTTGTTTGAGTCAGTTCAAGAGGCTTATAGATCAGCTACTGTGCGGATCAATACATCGATGCTTACACAGATTATGGAAATGGCGCAAGACGACCATCAACCGCCGCTTATTAACGGGCGTCGTGTCAAAATGAAGTATGCCCATGCAGGGGGGTATAATCCGCCTGTTATCGTTATTCATGGCAACCAACTTAAAGACTTACAAGAGTCCTACAAACGCTACTTAATGAATTATTTCCGTAAAGCGTTAAAAACTATGGGCACGCCAATTCGAATCGAATTTAAAGAAAGCTCCAACCCGTTTGAAGGAAAACCAAATAAGCTTACGGTCTCGCAGGAGCGTAAGCGTAAACGATTGATGACTTTTCATAAAAAGAAGTAAATAACCTGAATTTAGGTTAAATATGATTGCGTTTATGCAAAGCGATTAAGGGATTCTTTCCCTTAACAAAAAAGGGTTACCAACTTTAAAAGTGGTAACCCTTTTTTATGTTCGCAAGTTTTACATAACTACCAACCGCATTGACGACTTTCATTTTGTTTATCAAGCCATACTTTTAATGGTGCAAAGTAAGCCTCTATGGCTGACGCGTCCATATCAGGTGAGCCTGTCAATGTGGTCATTGCTTCCTGCCAAGGACGACTTTTACCCATCTCAAGCATATCGTTTAAAGCAGTCCCTGCTTCTTTGCTGCCAAAAATTGAGCAGCGATGCAATGCTTCTTCACTTCCAGCAATATCGCACAAAGCTTGGTGAAATTGAAATTGCAGAATATGTGCTAAGAAATAGCGCGTATAGGATACATTCGCTGGAACATGATATTTGGCACCAGGATCAAATGCGTTCGTACTGCGTTCAATAGGAGAGGCGACACCTTGATATTTTTTACGTAAATCCCACCAAAGCTGATTGTATTTTTCAGGCGTTATTTCGCCAGCTAACACTTGCCAGCGCCATTGATCAACCATGAGACCAAATGGTATAAAAGCAATTTTATCTAGAGCGACTTTTAACAACATACCAATGTCATTAGACTCGTCAGGTATTTCGTCAATTAATCCTATTTGTTGCAAATAGGTTGGCGTAATAGACAAGGCAATCGTATCGCCTATTGCTTCGTGGAATCCACTATTGGCAGACCCTCTATAAAGCAATGGTAGATCTTTATATGCTCGTTGATAATAATTGTGGCCGAGTTCGTGATGAATAACATTGAATTCCTCACCGGTCTTCTGAATACACATCTTGATGCGTAAATCGTCTTTTTCATCTAAGTTCCAAGCCGATGCATGACACTGCGCCTCTCTCCCTTGTGGTTTTTGAAACATGGAACGTTCCCAAAAAGTATCAGGAAGCTCTGCAAAACCTAGTGATGAAAAGAAACTTTCAGCTTGCTTTACCATGCGAATTTCATCAAAATTTTGCTCCGCAAGCGCTAGCGTCACATCAGGCACATTCATTTCTTGTTCGGGTTTCACAAGGTCATAAACATTACCCCAGCTCTGTGCCCACATGTTGCCTAACAAATGCGCAGGAATAGGTTTATCGAGCGGCACAACATCTTCACCATAATGCTCAGATAATTCAGCACGCACATGGCAGTGCAGAGATTCATAGAAGGGTTGAACTTGTCCCCATAGGCGGTCTAACTCTTTAGGGAATTCGTCGGCTGGCATGTCATACTTGGTGCGCCATAGCTCAGAGGTATTCGCGTAGCCCAATTCCACGGCACCTTCATTGGCAATGCTCACTTGCTCAACAAACATCTCTTTCATCGGCACCGACACTTCACGCCAACCTTTCCAAAACTCGAGCATTGTTTCGGGGTCACGGCTAACTGCCATTTCAGCACTCATTTCGGTTAATGAAAAACACTCGTTTTCATTGCGACAGTATTTTCCCGCACCGTACATTCCTGCTAAGTCCGAGCCTATGGTTGCAAGACGCTCAGCTTTGGCTGGATCAGCAGGAGGTGCCACTTCCAGTCCTGACTTTAAAAGTTCTAACTGCCTGCGTGTATCATCGTCTACGCTGACCTTGTTAAACTTAGCTGCTTCAACCGCATATTTCGCCCACATGACCGACAACTGCTCACTTAGATAAGCATCCACTTGAGCGTTGTCGTAATTAATATTGGTAGCATATGCCCACGAAGCATGTGAAGCAGGCTTGCCAAGCTTTTCTATATCAGCCTCTACTTTTTGTAAAAATGATTTCGCATCTTGTGCAGTTAATATTGCTGCTTGCTTGTCGGCTAAGCCGCTGTCGCCTGGTGAACAGCTAGCACAAAGCCCGATGGCAACAGCAACTAAAATTGAGTGTTTTATTCTATTCATATTATTATTCTTCTATGGTTAACACTGCTTTAACAAAGGCAGACACTCTAGCGCCATTCTCTAGGAATGTAAAAACTCATGGACATTAGTTCGTTTTTGAAGCGAATATATTGATCATCGAACTGTAATATTTGCGCCGTAATTTACAAAACTAGCTGGAAGTACAGTTTAGCTTTCTTGCCAAAGCACTTATTCTGAACATGAGAGCAATAATGTATCTCAATTAAGAACAAGGAAATTGATATGGAAATCAAATTACTTAGTGAAAAGGAAGTTAATCAAGTGTCTGGCGGAGTTTTTATTTTTCTAACTAACGTCGCCACGGTTGCGTCTCTCATGTATTTTGCAGATGAGATTTATCAAGGTTACAAAGACCACAGAGTAGAGGGCTAAAATGAAAAACCTCGATGAAAGCGAAATTAAATTTGTATCAGGTGGGCATGATGATGGCAATGGAAGCGATCATGTTGATGAGGGTTTTTGGTATCGTGTTGGTGAATTTTTTGCAACGCAAGCTAATGTAAACGATGCAATTTATCAACAATATGGAAATACTAATCAGAATCATATGTGGTAGGTCTTGGTGCGTCAATCTGGTCTGATTGGCGTATTTAAAAAATAACTAAATACAGGGAAGTAATATGTTTGAAGTTTTGAAGGGTAAAGCACATCTATTTATCGCGTTTGTTAGTTTCTTGATTCTAGCTGATGTTATTCACGATTGGTTTGTTCTAGGTGTTCATGTTGTTAGTAATCCTTCCTTCCAAACATTCTTATTGTTTGTGATTCTATTTGCCATTGTGCATGCCAAACAAGCGGTTTTGTATGGCTTTGAAAAATAGCTTATACCGAATATTCCATCTGTTTTTTATGGAGCTACTTTGCTTACCCATGCGGCATTTTTTGCCGCAGAAACGGGCTCTCTCATTTGTTGCATTAATGAAGATGCGGCAGGAACTTGAATTGCTACAATAGCTTGAGCTATCAAAGTGTCAGTAATTCTTGCAGGTACATTGGCGCTGAATTTAACTACTTTGTCATTTTTTACAAAAATATATTGAGTTGCAAACATTGGATCTGATTTAGTTTGTAAACTTGCTTCGAAAGCAAATATTTGAGTACCATTTATGCTTTCCAATTCGTAAATATCAGTCATAGTTAATGCAGCTTCGCCAAGTGATTGACTAATCGTTTGGATGTCGTTCTGTTCACGTAAAAGCTCATTTCGACTTTCGGCAGCAATTGAATCACTAGTTTTAAGTGGGTAAACATAGATGTCAAAAACGGCGAGCTCAAAGTCTTTGTGAATATAGCGCGATAGCATACCCTTCATTGGGTCCTTGTATAAATGCTGGCGAGACAGTTCAAAGTCACCAATGCGACTTGGTACTTTTAGTTCTTTTTGGTAATCGCTGGCGCCTAAAAATTGATATAAATACTTAGCATCGAATAATTCCGCCGTTAATGCTTTCTTTGTCCATTGGCTCAATAAGCTAATAGTAGCGTGAGAAATATCTTCTCTACTTTGTGTGGCACTTAACACAAGCGATAGCTTTACATCGTCAATACTTATTCCACGCCATTGCGTTGATACCTCTAGTATAAGTTCTCGCTTAGGAGTGCTGTTCACAGTTGTTCTGAGCATTGCGCTACCGATAAGAACTTCATAGTCATTATCATCAAGTGCGACGCTTATTGCGCCAGAGGTATCGGCTGTAATTATGGAATTCAACAGTTCTTTTTGTGAAACAACATTAAGCGCACAAGATAGAGCGTTATTAGTTTTGCAAGAAGACTTTAATTCATCACTAAGCTCAGCGGCATATATATTAATGCTTGATGATAAGTTTGTCTTACCGGTTTCAGAGTCAACTGATGATATGGTGTCAGCATTAACGTTTACGGGCATTATAATAAGGACAAAGAACGCAAGGAAGTAAAAACAAAGGTCGACATAACTTAAGAGTTTTAATTGTTTTGTAATTACTGCTTTCTTTGCATTAAAATAGCCAGCTTGATTTTCGGTCATCCTTGGCATTTCTATTCCCTGTTATTTAATTGAATACTTAAAATGACCTCTTCAAAAACGCTATTTTGTTCATTGTTGCGATATTTGAGTGTGTCTATATTTCCCTAGGTTAACAGATAGATAAGAAGATAAAAAGTAAATAAAATATAAAGAAATCAAGTGCCTGAGTATGTATTGTGTGTCGCATATGTCGTCTAGATATGTACTGATTTAGCTACCTGCAGCGGTGATTTTTTCAACTTTTGTTATTACTTTTCCGTCGCTCACACGAGTTTCAACTACGTCTCCTATTTCTAGTTGAGTAATTGAACGAATAACTTTATCGTTTTTAAATGCGATGCTGTAACCGCGCGATAAAGTAGAAAGTGGGCTCACTGAATTCAAAATGTCCGCAATACGCTGCAGTTGATATCGTTTATCTGATAGCTGGCGCTGCTGCGATGCTTGCAATTGTTGAGTGAGTTGAGCCAAACGCTGCTGATTGCTCGTAATTTTGTTGCTGGGTGATATGTGCTCCAAGCGCAAGCGCAAGTTTTCCTGATTGCCGGATGTTCTATTCAATTTATCGTTGATTGACTGCGTTAAGCGCATTATCAAGTTATCAGCATGCTGATTAGATTGTCGTATTTGCACTGCTGGGTGTACGTTTGCCAGACGGGATGACAGCAACTGCATTGTATATTCATGCTGCGTAAGCTGCTGCATGAATACGTGCATTAGCCTTTGCTGTTGCTGTTGAATGTGCTTTTCGAGTTGGCTCTTATCTGTGCTAACTAATTCCGCGGCAGCGGACGGTGTTGGTGCGCGCATATCTGCAACATAATCGGCAATAGTCACATCCACTTCATGCCCAACAGCAGAAACAATGGGTAGTGTCGATTCAGAAATAGCATAGGCAACAATTTCTTCATTAAACGCCCACAAGTCCTCCAATGAACCTCCGCCACGCCCAATAATTAATAAATCAACTTCATCGCGTTTATTTGCAATGTGAATTTGATTAGCAATGCTTTGAGCAGCCTTTTCACCCTGCACTAAACTGGGATAAATAATTACTTCTATACTTGGGTTCCGACGCTTGAGAACGTGCAGTATATCGTGAATGGCTGCACCTGTAGGGGATGTAACCACGCCTAGACGCTTCAAATTTTTTGGCAAGGGCTGCTTTGCATCCATGGCAAACAAACCTTCGGCTGAGAGCTTTGCCTTTAGTGCCTCATAAGCCTGCTTTAGCTGACCTAGTCCTTCGGGTTCCATATGCTCAGCAATGAGCTGATAATCGCCTCTAGCCTCATATAAGCTAAGGCTTCCGCACACTACAACTTTGTCACCGGCTTTAGGTGAAAATTTAACGCTTCTGTTAGCACCTTTAAACATAGCTGATTTAATTTGAGCTTTACTATCTTTTAAGGTGAAATACCAATGACCAGATGCCGCAGCAACAAAATTCGAGAGTTCACCCGACACCCATACTTGACCAATTTCTGACTCTAAAACTTGCCGAGCAAGACGATTTAATCGTGTAACGGATATAATACTTGGTTGTTTTGGTGCGTTAGAAAACATTAATTTGAATTATTGTTAAATTGTTTGCGAATTGTAGTTTACCTAAATCTAAAAAAACACTATAATCTCGCCGCAATTAGCCACTGCCTTAAGGTGTTATTTGCATGTTACGAATTACTAAAGAAGCGTTAACTTTTGACGACGTTTTACTTGTTCCCGGTCACTCGACTATTTTACCCCACACAGCCGACTTAAAAACTCGCTTAACCCGCGGCGTTACTCTAAATATGCCGCTCATTTCAGCCGCTATGGATACGGTAACTGAAGCGCGTTTGGCTATTGCTTTAGCGCAAGAAGGTGGCATCGGGTTTATTCACAAAAATATGACAGCTGAAAATCAAGCCGCTCACGTGCTTCAAGTTAAGAAGTATGAAAGTGGGGTTGTTTCTGATCCTGTTACTGTGAGCAAAGATGCCACTATTGGGAATACCAAAGCCTTGAGTAAGCAATTAGGCTATTCTGGATTCCCGGTTGTTGATGAAGAGAATAATCTAATTGGTTTGGTAACAGGGCGTGATTTACGCTTTGAAAATCGCTTGGATCAGCCGATTAGCAAAGTCATGACTCCGAAAGAAAAGTTAGTGACGGTAAAAGAAGATACCAACCCAGATGTGGTCATGGATTTAATGCATGAACACCGCATTGAAAAAATTCTTGTAGTCGACAACGCGTTTAAACTCACGGGCTTGATTACCGTAAAAGATTTCCAAAAAGCTAAGAGCAAACCAAATGCATGTAAAGACGCCTTAGGTCGTTTGCGTGTAGGTGCTGCTGTGAGTGTCGGACCTGGCACTGATGAGCGCATTGAGTTATTGGTGAATGCTGGAGTGGATGTATTGTTAATCGATACTTCTCATGGACATTCTCAAGGCGTTTTAGATCGCGTTAAGAAAGTACGTACTGAATATCCAAACATTCAAATTATTGCGGGTAACGTGGCAACGGGCGAGGGCGCAAAAGCGCTCGCTGATGCAGGTGCTGATGCTGTTAAAGTCGGCATAGGCCCAGGTTCAATTTGCACTACGCGTATCGTTACCGGCTGCGGCGTGCCGCAAATTACGGCTGTTTCTGATGCCGTTGATGCTTTAAAGGGCACCGATATTCCCGTGATTGCTGATGGTGGCATTCGTTTTTCTGGTGATATTGCTAAAGCATTGGCAGCGGGTGCAAGTTGCGTCATGGTAGGTAGCTTGTTGGCAGGGACTGAAGAAGCCCCTGGCGAAGTTGAACTGTATCAAGGTCGCTATTACAAATCATATCGTGGTATGGGCTCCATCGGCGCGATGAATCAAAGTAATGGTTCATCCGACAGATATTTCCAAGATAGTAGTAATGCCGAGAAGCTGGTACCAGAAGGTATCGAAGGTCGTGTTGCCTACAAAGGTCCAATTTCAACAATCATTCACCAACAGTTAGGCGGATTGCGCTCAGCAATGGGCTTGACTGGTTGCGCAACTATTGAAGAATTACGCACAAAACCTCAGTTCGTGAAAGTAACCGCTGCAGGAATGGGCGAATCTCATGTGCATGACGTCAGCATTACGAAAGAAGCACCCAACTACCGTTTAGGGTAATCCAAAAACGATCCCAAAGGGCTAGTACGAAATTTATCGTGTTAGTCCTTTATCATTTTATATTTAGGTAAAACAATGTCTGCAAACATACACAGTCAAAAGATCCTTATTCTTGATTTTGGTTCTCAGTACACGCAATTGATCGCTAGACGTATTCGTGAAATTGGCGTTTATTGTGAACTATGGGCATGGGATGTTACGGAAGATCAAATTCGTAACTTTGCACCCGATGGTATTATTTTATCTGGTGGACCTGAGTCTGTGACCGAAATGGGCTCTCCTCGTGCACCACAGTATGTGTTTAATGCAGGCGTACCTATATTGGGTATTTGCTACGGTATGCAAACTATGGCGCATCAGCTAGGCGGCAGGGTGCAAGGCTCAGATATACGTGAATTTGGTTATGCACAAGTCGAAGTGTTATCCGCTGCAACTATTTTTGATGGCATTATTGATGCAACTAATCACAACGGAAATGCCTTATTAGATGTTTGGATGAGCCATGGCGATAAAGTCAGCAAAGTTCCAGATAGTTTTACCACGATTGCACAAACAGAAAGTTGCCCGCACGCCGCGATGGTGAATCTTGATAAGCATTTTTATGGCGTACAATTTCACCCAGAAGTGACTCATACTAAGCAGGGTTTAGAATTACTACGTCGATTTGCCTTTGATATTTGTAAGTTAGAAGCTTTGTGGACGCCTGCATCTATTATTGAAGATGCGATTGAACGCATCAAAGAGAAAGTGGGTGATGACGAAGTAATACTCGGTTTATCTGGTGGCGTAGACTCGTCAGTCACAGCCATGTTATTGCATCGTGCTATCGGAAAAAATCTTACCTGTGTATTTGTTGATAACGGTTTGCTCCGTTTAAATGAAGGTGAGCAGGTGATGGAGATGTTTGGTGATGACTTTGGTTTAAATATCATCAAAGTAGATGCGGAGGAGCGATTCTTAACTGCGCTTGCTGGGGTGGAAGAACCAGAAGCAAAACGCAAAGTCATTGGTGGCCAATTTGTTAAGGTGTTTGATGAAGAGTCACATAAGTTAGTTAATGCACTATGGCTAGCGCAAGGGACTATTTATCCAGACGTCATTGAGTCTGCCGGTTCTGCTACTGGTAAAGCACATGT
Organism: uncultured Glaciecola sp.; assembly: GCA_905479945.1. Classification (GTDB taxonomy): domain Bacteria; phylum Pseudomonadota; class Gammaproteobacteria; order Enterobacterales; family Alteromonadaceae; genus Glaciecola. Next base: position 19,566 of record CAJQOP010000124.1, read on the forward strand.
TATTAAGTCACATCATAACGTGGGCGGCTTGCCAGACGATATGAAAATGGGTTTAGTTGAGCCTTTGCGCGAATTGTTTAAGGATGAAGTCCGTAAAATTGGCTTGGAACTTGGCCTGCCCCACGATATGTTATTTAGACATCCATTCCCAGGGCCTGGCTTAGGTGTGCGAGTTCTTGGCGAAGTTAAAAAAGAGTACTGTGACTTACTGCGTCGTGCTGATGCGATTTTCATTGAAGAGCTGCACAAAGCTGACTTATACAACAAGGTCAGTCAAGCATTTACTGTATTTTTACCTGTAAAATCAGTAGGTGTGATGGGAGACATGCGTAAGTATGATTGGGTTGTTTCTCTGCGAGCCGTGGAAACTATCGATTTTATGACAGCGCACTGGGCACATCTGCCATATGACTTCTTAGGCAAAGTTTCAAATCGTATTATTAACGAAGTAGATGGTATCTCACGCGTTGTTTATGATATTTCAGGTAAACCGCCTGCTACGATTGAGTGGGAGTAGTGGTTGCAACCTAAGTCATTGATTTTAAAGTGTTTTATTTTTACAAAGTAGTTGCAAACCACCATTAATTTAGCAAGATTTACATAGATAGTTACAAACGGTTGCGACTACTACATATCACATATATCATGTATATATGCAATCAATACATGAACATGATATGCGCAATATTCAGCTTACAATAGTTAGCTTAAAAGCTAGCAATAGAGGTAAGCATGAATACAGTCGCAAGCGTTAAATTAGTGGTTAATAACGTACCAAAAATAACCAATCTAAACTTTTCACAAGAAGCATTTCTAACGGCTAAACATCCAATTTACGGTGGACAAGCAGAAATAGTTAAAACAAAGCAAAGCGGTGGTTTTTGGCACTTTAGAATGTGGATCGTTGATGAAAAAAAATATGTCCGTAAAACGCTTAAAACTACCCATTTAGATACAGCTATTGAAAGAGCGGAATACGAGTTTTTTAGAATCAAAGGTAATTTAAGGGTTGGAAAAAGAATTTTTAGTCCTACGGTACAGCAAGCGGTAAGTGATTATTTGCAATGTCGCTACGACAGCGACGTTAAGCGTGGTGCAATAACAGAAGGACGATGGAAAACGATTAAAACTCAGTTAAAGCACTATGTTTTATATTGCGGCATCATTGGACGTAATGAGCAAAGTGCAGTGACTAGACTGTCTGATTTAGAAAAAGGCAGTGTGCAAGGTTATCAACAGTACAGACAAGCAAAAGGCGCGAAAGACGTAACTATAAGAAATGAGCAGGCTATCATTAACGCTTTTTGCAAATGGGCATACGAAGAAGGCTTGCATGATATATTACAATACAAATTTCCAAAAATATCACGTAGAGGTGTGGACGTTGATTTACTGAGACGTAGCACTTACACAGATGTTGAATATAAGCGTATTACCAAAGCACTAATAAGTTATACATCAAAAAAGACAGCAAAAGCAGAGCGAATAAGCGATGAAGAAAGATTTAGTCGTCTCTTAATGCGACATTTTTTCTTACTTGGCTCTAATACAATGATGCGTTTTGGCGAGCTGTATCAGTTGAAGTGGGGAAATGTTAAAACTTACACGACTGAATCACAGCGCCTTGTAGAAATAAATGTGTTAGCAGAAACCAGTAAAGTACGCCAAACGAGAATTATTGCGGTCAAAGGTGGCAGTCACTTTGATCGTCTTAAAAGCATCAGTAAACATACTAAAGCAAATGATTACGTATTTACTGGGATGAACGGCGAACGTATCACGCGCGACGCGCTTTATGAGCATTATGCGAAGATAATGGAGCTTGCAGAGATATTTGATTACAAAGAACGCAAGCTTACCTTCTACAGCACGCGCCATTACGGTATTACAAAAAGACTACAAAGCAATGCAGACCCACTCACCCTAAGTAAAGCCTGTGGTACGAGCTTAAAACATCTTACGGAAACTTATTACCACGCAGAATTAAAAGAGCAAGAACGAGCCGCGTTACTTCGCTACGACGGCAGTTTTAACGAAGTTGTTAATTTAGACTAAAGCATCTCAACTGCATTGTGCAGTAAGTGTGGGGAAACATCTATGTAACGCTGAGTTGTTGCCAGGCTGCTATGTCTGGCAATTTGCTGTATTACACGAGCATGAACACCTTTCTCAGCAAGTTTTGTTAGCATCGTTCTGCGTCCGCTGTGACTGCTTGCTCCTTCTAAGCTTAAGCTTGCATACAACCCTCTAAATACTTGTTGAACTGTTTGGCTACTGAATGAGCCTCCTTTTTGACTTGCAATTAGAGGGGCATCAAAAGAAGTGCAATCTCTAACCTCAGATACGTACTTTACAATCTCCTTACCTAGTTTTTCGCTCACTACAGCTTGTTGGCGATGTTTACCTTTTGTTTGCCACTGTTCCAATAAAATTGTCTTTTTATATTTATTGTCGCAAGTTACGACATCCTTAATACGCAAACTGGCAATTTCACAAGCTCTCAAGCCAGCACAAAAGCTCAACATAACAATAAGCTTATTTCTCTGTGGGTAGCGTGTTAGTTTTGTGCTGCTTATTAGCAAACGCAGTTCTTTTTCGTTTAATACACGTGCTTGTTTCATTATCTTCACCTTGTTCAATAGGAGCGCCAATAACAACTTTAGATACAAGAAGTAGCTCTTTCAGTTGTTGCTCATTTAGTATCCACTTGCTCTTCATAAATCTCATAAATATATGTTTTTGTTGTGTTTTATTATAAATCCATATATTTCAAAGAGCGACCAATTTCAAAGAAAGACGTAACCTCATAATAAGACTGGAGAAATCACTTAAATATATGGATCTGTATGTTTTCATATATTTCATAAAGTGCTTACCAAAGTATGCACATGAGATAAATAAGTGTATGGATAAGAAACAAATAACAAAAGCATACGCAGATTGGTGTGAAGACATGCAACCAGACTTCTACTTTGTTCTAAACTACCAGCAAACACCTAACCGCACTGAATTGACCTTTGAGCAACTTAGTAAGCAAGTTAAACACTTATTTACGAGATTGGAGTGCATAGAATGGGGGGAGCATAAAAGGCGTAGAACTCGTAAAGGACCAATAAATTGCCGTATTGAGCGAATGGTATGTATTGAAAAAGCAAATTACTATCACGCTAATGTTCTGATGAAACGTTATGGCTCTGAAGACGACAAAGAATTATTAGCACAAGTAAAAAGAATTTGGCTAGAGATACAAGGCTGCCCTGCTGAACTTAATAACAACTGTCTGTTTCAACCAAAGAACCATTTAGTTAACTGTAGTAAAGCAGTGTCTTTATATAGCAATAAAGACATTGTAAAAGCGAATAGCAACAATGAAGATGTGCTCTGCCTGAGAGCAAGTTTTAGACGTAAGCATAGCATTAGACGCTAAAACTTAACCTTACATTGTATTTATCACCTTACGCGAAGCGTATGCTTAGTGCTGAATAAAATTTATAGTTTAATCAATAAAAAGGAATTTGTATGATTACTGATGATATATTTAATGAATTAAGAACAATTGAACGAACATTGACTGAAAATCAATTTACAACGAAATACCTAAGAACAAGTCGAAGCTATTTATCTAATAGGCGAAATGTAAAACGAGATGTGAGTGATAGTGTTTTGATAAGACTCTGCATAGAGCTAGCTAACGCAGCTAGTAAATGGGAGCAAGCATCAGTCTATGCTTTACAACAAGAGCAAACACATAAATGTACTGAACTTTCTGAGTTCTACAAATCACTTTCAGAAAAAGCAATCAATAAATTGTTTGGTAGAGGTTAATGTATTAACTTACGATAGAATAAAGCTTAAACACATGTTTTAATTGCTTTTATTTGAATCCAGTGCGCATGTTTACAATGAATTCATAGTAAACACAGAAAAAGTTGTTGAAATTGTCATCAATAAAAAGGTACCCTAATTAAAAGGAATACTAAAGCGTTACGTTGCAAAGGATGAGTAATGGAATATTTTGAAACAATACCAACATTTGAGCTGTTTCTCTTCGTAATAGTATCTGTTTTCGTTTTGACTAGTGTTGAAAACCGAATTGTTAGAAACCTTAAATCCGTTCTAGGAAAAGATGCAGAGGTAATTGGGAAGAACACTGCAAGCATATTCAATCCATCACAGAGTTTTACAAACATGGTTTTCTATTTCAGTTACAAAGCTGAAGACTCAACCCCTAAGAGTGTTCCAAAACTAATTAGAATAGGAATGTGCTTGCACATACTCTATTTTTTCCTGTTAGCGGCGGCTTTCTTGTTTATGTTTTTCTGGGTTGAGAGTATGGCATGGTAGACAATTAACATGCATTTCTTCGTTGCAAAGACGCAACATAACAAGTGTTTCATGTTCGCAAGCAGAGCTTGCAGGATTCACTGCGTTCACCGCATAAACAAGTGTTAAGTGTCAATGAGGTATCACCTTTTTCTAAATACAAGAAAACCGCAACGGCAGGAAACTGCCTATCAGAGCTGTTGAAATCGTCTAAAGAATGTCATCAATTACACACTCTGGTCGTGTTCTTTAATTGAAAAATGTAAGGTCAGGTGTGAACTAATACAGGTTAAAGGAAAGGAGCATTTAAGCTCCTTTTTTTGGGGTGGGAAACATTGAAAATTAGCGATTGTGCTACATGCGGTAAGCTGCATCCTCCATGTTTCTCCAACTTCCGCTAGCTGCGCGTATCACATCCAATAATTGTTGGTCAGAGTAATTACTTAGATGGGTAAAATGATTCCGTAACGCCATCAAATACTCTTGTCCATCGCCTCCATTCATTTCAACGCAAATACTCCTGTCAATTATCCCTTTATCAATTTTGTGCAAGTTATTAGTAGTAATATAAAATACGTTGCATAAAGGTGAGTGAGACATAAGCCCTTTCAAATTAGCTTGTGCCCCATCGCTCCAATTATCTAACTCATCAAACACAAAATGATTAAAGGTAGCTGCCTGAAACAAACCGCTTGTGTCCATTTTCATAAACATGCTGATACGCTGTATAAAGGTTTTGATACTATTGCTGTGAATTTCGCCACAATCTACCAACTCGAAGTTCGCTGGTTGGATAATAGGCTTACCAATATTTTGTGGTGTGATACTGGTAACTTCACTGCGATATTTATATGCCCAATCATTACAAGTCTTTTCTGCTTCATTTGCTGCTTCGTATTCCAAAATAGCGGCTAGTAAATGCGCAAAGGTTGTCTTTCCTGCGCCATATTTTCCATGTAAAAGAACGCCACTTTTAGCGTGGGAGGGGAACGCTATGTCCCCTCCCACAATGCGCTTCAAGTATCGTTTTTCGCCTATGTTCGTAAATACAATATCGTTAAAGCTATTTGGTAACATTTACTTAGCCTCCTTTTTGCTGATGCTGTCAGCGATTGACGCAGCAGTGATATCGCTTTGAGCCTCTTGCAGTTCCTTCTCAACCAATTTGTAGACTTTTTTAGCGAGTAAGTCGCCCAAAGTGTCGTCTTCAAATTGATGAATAATGTCAACCGTGTTGTTGTCAGTAGGCGACGCTAGGATAACAACAAACTTGTTTCCACTGTTAGGCAACTTGATTGTTGCTTTAGCAGGTATTTTGGAAACAGTTTCGTTGATTTCGCTTTGCTCAACAGGTACTGCGTTGATTTTTTTCAGTGATTGAGTTGCTGCAACAATGCCGCCAATGCTTGTGATCCATTGAGTGAAGTCAGTAGCATTTGTTAGTTTAGGTTCAACACTAAACGCATTAGTGATAACGCTGCCGTAACGGCTGCGCTGTTTTCTGTCCAAATCAGCAAAGTCAAATACGATGCTAATAATACGTGTTATTAGCTTATTTGCGCGTTGTGCTCCATTAAGTGTTTCATAGGCGTTTTTTACACTATCCCTGTAAAGGTCACGTTGCTTTTTATCTGCTGTCTCAATTAAGTAGTACAGCTCATAACATTCGCCTAGCACGTTATATAATCTAGCTGTACTTTGCTTATGCCAAGTAACAGCATTTTTGCGGACATTGTGTAATGACTGCTCAATATCAATGCCATTATCAGTGCATACAATAGCCTGCTGTACTTTTTTAGCAGAAGATTGTTTCTGTTTGAAGTTCATTTTGTTACCTCTATTTTTGAGTACTGCATTTGAGTTTTGGAAATGGATAGTGTCTATTGGGTTAGTAACACGCACGAAGTTGTCTAAGTTATTGCTTAAGTTAAATGTTGTAGTGTTTAAATCGTTCATAGTTATTTCCTCATTTATTTGTTTTGACATAATTGTCGTTTTTGTGATTATGGTGAACGTTATTTAAAAAGCGTGTTGCGTAATTGCTGTTTAAAATGATTGCTCTCCCTAACCAACACGCACATTATCTCACTATAAAACCGCATATCATCGTCACATACCTAGCAACTTAATACTTGATATGTTTTAGGTGGGTAGACTCTAAAATAGGTTGTTATGACATAAGAAAGACGCTTTGTGAGACTTGGTTTACGCTATAGTTAAAAGTGTAAAAAAGGAGCAATTTAGATAATGCAAAAAGCTGCTTAAAAAGCAGCTTTTTGAAATAGATAGAAGTATTTTGCTGGAAGTGAAAATATTTACTACATAGCTAGGTAAACATCTGCCTCAAAAGCATCAAGCCCCTGCTTTTAAGTGCCTTTGTCTCATCAAGCGACATTGTTTTTAATGCTCTCAAGTGCAATATACGCTTGGTAAATGTTGGGTTTAGCCCACTGCACATGCTTGTTGCACTGCAAGCAGTAAACTTCGTACTTATGTGGCAGCTTGTTAATGACAGGTCGCACAACACAAGGGTGGTTTTCGTGTCTGTTTTTCATGCTATAGCTCCTTATGCCGCTTTATCTTCAGCGGCAAGTAAATTGTCAATTACAGCAAGTTTTTCTTTAGAAACTGAACTACGAGCATGGCGAGCAATGAACCATTCGCTCGTTAAAGCTAGGTTATTAGAGCTCTTTAGCAACTGGAAGCTATCACTATCGCAACGTTCATTAACAATTTTCACATGTACTGCTGTCCAACTGCCATAGCGGGTAAACATTTGACAAATTCTACCGTACCCAGTTCTTTTGCCGTTTGCTCTAAAATATTGATGACCATCAACAAAAACTTGCTTAGCAATATATTCAGGCTGACTTTCAATTGAAATAGCTTTTTGTAGTGCCAATTCAGCTTCGCGTTGAATTGGGTTAGCTTTGGGATGTTGCTTACTTAATCTATAGATTTTGTCGCTATAGTTTTTTAATTCAACTGCGCAGTTTAATTTAGCAATGATGTTTCGCACATTGCTTCTAGCTACAGTAACTAAAGTTTTTTGTTCAGCAGCATTTTTTTCATTCTGTAATTTATTGATAATCATAATAGTCTCCAAATAAAATAGTTGTTGTCTTAATCGACACGTATATTATATGTTTGTTATTCTGCGTATCTACATCACATTCTTCTTCGCTTTATACTTGATATTTATTTTGTCAGATAATAAAAGAATTGGCGTTATGAAAAGGTTGATGTATCATTTTTTTTAACAAACAAAGTAGAATACTGATATATGGCTGACATTTACTTCCCAAAACCTGCTCCACTGAGTCCTAATACAAGAGCGCGCTACAATAGTGATAATGAAAGTTGGTATATCAAACAGAAGGGCAGAGAACGCTTAGTGAAAGGCGTGCCAACCGCTGATAGTTTGTATTATTGGTGGTTACAGTATTTGAAAAGAAGCGAATTTTATAAAGCAGCGTGTGGTCTGTCTGTGAATTTTTCAGAGAATAGAAAAATTGAATACGAGGCTTGGTACAGTGAATACGGAGAGCGATTATTAAGTGATTTTGGCAATATTTTTAAAAGTTCAGATACGCAAGATGAATTGACTGACTTTTGGCGTTGGTGGAATGAAGACACGAATACTAATTGGAAGCGAGGCATCCACTTATTTGGGATTAATCCTGTACAGCAAATGTCTGACTTTTTATCTTTTGATGACGTTTGTGAGATTGAAACTCAAATACATAAAGGGGACTACAAAGTCATTGCAATACCAACGAATCTAACTAAAAACAGTATCAGGCATAAAGTTGCTAAATTGCTCAAGCAACTTGAAGTGACTCCAAGTGATGAAATTAAAGCCCTTTATCATCCTGCTAGTCTGAAAGTTGATTGTGTGAGCTTAGGCAATTGCTTGGCAGCTTATGATGCACGCGAAAGCGGTAAATCCAACCTTCAAATAGGTGCTGAGTTTGCGTTTGGTAAAACAACTGTTAAAGAGCTAAAAAGAGACGCTAGAAAAAATGGTAAAAGTTATGCTGCAGAGGCTATACAAAGGATAGTTGAGGCAAAAAAGATTCCAGTGGAAGAATTTGATGTTTCAGCAGACAGAGGTGATTATGGATATTTAGATGAAGGTAAGGAGAGAACCGCTAAGAAAAACTATCTCAATGTTAAAGCTAGCAGAATGATTAAAAAAGCGAAAGCGAATATAAGTGCAGTTGAAAAAGGCATATTTCCATTAGGGCATTAAATACAAAGGACGCAAATGTCAATTTCACTTAGCGAATTAGAGAGTGATTTAACAATACTATGTTATTTTTCCTCTCTATTGTCGCTTACTGAGACAATAGAGAGGCTATCGTGCTCTGCAAGAGCACGCTAGATACGCTTGTTGCTGCTGAATATGAAAAGTAAGACATAACAAACATGAAGCACTTAGAAAAGCACTGCTTGCGTCTACAGCAAATCTAAAGAAGATGACAAACCTAGTAAGGATGCTCACAATAACCAACTGCTCATGCATTTGGTAAGCTGTTACACGGACTGTTTTAAAAAAGGTGGGTTAGTAACCTTACTCTATTAGCTAGCCGCGCGAATAAAAGTAGTTAAACGAAAAGATCTCACTAAAAAGCAGCATTGCAGACCGTACAGGTTTTTTTGTGTAAAACGTATGCCTTTCAAAAGAATAAAAATCAGAGAGTTAAGATAAATATAGCTATTACAAAGGGATTTGCAAAAATGCGTATTTATCAAGCTATAAAGGATGACATCTACTTCTTTACACTAAGTGATGTAGTTAACAAAATTATTTTTATAGGCAATGACTATAAATTTAAAAAGGTTATGAAGACAGAAGATTGGCGCTGGTTGTTAAAAGTTCTCAAAAATAAGAGCTTAATTACTGGAATAGCACAAAAAGCCAAAATGCATGATGTGAGAGGCATTGCGTCGTTTGGATCTTCAGCTGAGATAAGGGCATCTTACAAATACAAAAAAGCACGTGACTTCTTAATCCAACTTAAAAAGATACCAAAACTCTAAACTAAATATGATATAAATGCCTCATCAATATGATGTTTTAACGGTAGCACAAATCAGTTACAAACTTTGTAGCTATAAATACCTAACTGCATGAATATATTGGCAATTCCTTTTTTACACATAATTTTGGGAACTTGGGGAAGTTACAAACGAGTTACAAACTTATTTTAAATAAATGTAAGTTATTGATTTAAAAGGACTTATTTTTATATTTAGCTGCATCTACTATTGAGTGGGAATAAGCTCTGTTAATGAGCGCTATTAGTAGCTGATAAAGAGTTAAAATTGGCTGCTTGACTTGTAAAGCCCGTTGGTTGAAAAGCAAACGGGTTTTTTTATGGTCGAATTTTCTAATATCGATAAAACCGCTTCGCAGATAAAGCTTTGCTTGTTAACGTTCCGTAAACCTTAGAATTCTTTCAAAAAAATAACCCCTTCTTTACTTCTCTCGCGTTAGTGTTTTGAAAGGCGACTAAAACAGGAGAATAGTCATGAATACAGTTCAGTTAAATCAAGCGAACCAGGCTCAAACAGCGCTGGTTACAAAGTCCGCTTTAAATGCATCGACACATAATGCTTTGATGCATGGCGCATTGACGCATGACGCATTGAGGCATGGTGCAGCCTATACGACTGCGCGTGTAGCAGGCTCGATTGTTGTTGGTGGCATTGCTACCTTCGGTTTATTTGTGTTAATGCATGAGTTAATCAAAACAGACGACGCTGTAATAGTAACGATGCTTCCGATTTATGCGGAGACCTCTATATACCAAGAACATGAAGAGAAAATAAATAAAATTACGAGAATGAAACCACCACCGCCATTAGTTGTGCAACCGAAGGTCGCTCGAGAAGACATACCTGCTAGTGTGACCCCTAATGACACCTTTGATGATCGTATTTTTGTAGAAATACCACCAACAGATGTTAAAACTGATATTGGTGACATGAAAATGCAAACTGAAGCAAGGCCTCTAGTCAGATTTAATCCTGAATACCCGCCAGTTGCCGCGCGAGATGGGGTAGAAGGTTGGGTTGAACTAAGTTTTAGTATTGACGCAAGTGGGGCCGTTATTAACGTCGAAGTATTAAATTCAGACCCCAAACGTATTTTTGACAAAGCAGCTAAGCGAGCACTAAAACGCTGGAAGTACCAAGCCAAAATTGAACAGGGCAGAGCTATTGTTCAACATGGTTTGAGTGTTATGCTTGATTTTAAGATATCTCAATAGCACGAAGTCAAATGTGTTTGGTATTAACTGGCAATATAATATAGCGAGTATTGAGTGAGTATTTCTCTGAGTTTGAAATCACTTTTTGGTTCAATCACCATCAGCGAGACAAGTAATGAATCTCTGATGGTGCATTATGCCGCAAAAAAAGACAGCAAAGTGTTAGTGCAACTCTACGATAACTGTGCGGACGATTTGTACCACTTTTTAGTCACATTAAGTGACGAGGAACTGGCGAAAGAAATTGCTCAGCGCAGTTGGTTAAAGGTTATTGAAAAAAGTCACTTGTATCGACAATCAGGAAGCTTCAAAAGTTGGTTATTCACCCTCGCACGGCGCACACTTATTGATGAGTTTCGAAAACTTAAGCGTTTCGATGAGCTGCACGAAGACAGCCTGCCAATAGCAAGTGAGGGCTTACCTGAGGTTAAAGTGTCCCAAGAACAAAGCGAGGCGCTCTTTAATAAGGTTTTTAATATAGCACTTGTTAAATTGCCACTACTACAAAAAGAAGCTTTTTGCTTACAGCAAGAAGGCTTCTCACTTGTTGAAATTTCAGCGATGACAAACGCTGAACCCGAGACAGTAAAGAGTCGTCTGCGTTATGCAAAGACAGCGTTGCGTAAAGCATTGGAGAATCATCGTGACTGAGTTTGAAAAGAATGAGCAAGAGAATGAGCAAGAGAATGAGCTCGCCTTGCTTTATGAACGAGGCAAAAAACAAATAAAACCAGCGATCGGCATGCGTCGCGATATATTCATGGCAGCTAAAAAAGAAGAGTTAAAAAAATACAGCCTATCGAAAAGTATCAAAAACTGGTTGAGTGTATCAAAGGGCCTAAGCGCTATAACAGCTCTGAGCATGCTGGTGGCCTTTGTCTGGCTTGGGCAGTCTGGATTAATGTACCAAAAATCGCGTGAAGGCTTGGCTAACGTTCAATATACTCGGATTCAATCGCATCAACTGGAATCTGAAAGCCAACTTGTGAGCGAGGCACTCAGGTTGAAATATGATTCAGCTTATAAAGATTATTTGAATCAGCAAGGAGCACTTGCAGCCCACCATCAATCAAAAGCTAAGCTCTTGATGTCAGAACAAGGTTGGGAGTTAGCAACCTGCGATAATGAGCTAGTAAAAGTGAGTGATAATGTGTTGGCTATGTTAAATGAACTGAGTCGTATTGATTTGAATGTTGTAGCAGGTGACTCGGTGAATATACTATTCGCTTTTGACGGCAGGATTTTACAAATCCTGAAGTCTTCTGAGCCATTGATTTGTTGATAAAGCGTTGAACAAGTGCGCCAGCTAACGCTGTTTAACTAGCGTACTTGTTCAATAAAATTAACGCTGTTTTTTAATACTGATTTCAGCTTGACTCGAGTATTAGCCATCTAGATTAATTTGTTGAACCAATTGTGCTTTTGTTTCTTCAATTTTATTATTACTTACTTGGCATGTACCCGCAGCCATATGACCACCACCACCAAATTGTAAGCAAAGTTCCCCAACGTTGGTTTGTGAGCTTCTATCTACAATCGATTTACCTACTGCAAATACGGTGTTTTGTTGCTTGAAACCCCACATCAAATGAATAGATATGTTGCATTCGGGGAACAGTGCATAGATCATAAAGCGGTTGCCCGAATAAATTACTTCCTGGGCTCTCAAATCTAGCAACACTAGATTGTCATAAACGGTAGAACAATCTCTAATTTGTTGTTCGAATAAATCGGCATGTTCAAAATATAACTCTACGCGCTCCTGAATATCAGGCAGAGCAATAATCTCTTCGATATTATGGTTTCGGCAGTAATCAATTAATTCCATCATTAGTTGATAGTTTGAAATTCTAAACTCACGGAACCGACCCAATCCAGTCCGACTATCCATCAGATAGTTAAGTAAAACCCAGCCTTCTGGCTTGAGGATCTCTTCGCGACTGAACTGCGCTGCATCGGCCTTGTCAACAGCTTCCATCATCTCATTCCAGGCGTCTGGGAAAATCTCTTTGCCGCCATAATAATCATATACCACTCGAGCTGCTGATGGTGCCTTTGCATCAATGATATGGTTGGTTTTAGTTGCGTTGCCGGCTCGTGAAATTTCGCTTAAGTGGTGATCAAACGCAAGGTAACAACCTGAAACATAGGGTAGGTTTGTCGTAATATCATTTGGTGATATATCAATTAAACCATCTTGCATGTCTTTTGGGTGAACGAACTTAATATCATCTATTAGTCCAATTTCTTTGAGTAAAACTGCGCATACAAGCCCATCAAAATCACTTCGTGTGACCAATCTGAATTTACTGTCTATCGGGGTCGACATGGCTGTCAAAACTTTCTCCAAAATAGTTGTCTGCTAACCTGATTTAAGAATAGAACGAGCCAGTCGAAATGTCAGTATTGATTCAGATACAAGGGTGTGAATAAGGGCGGATGAGTCAATAAGCATGCGAGTGTTCGCATGGTTTCTTGAGCTTAAACTAACTCAGGGTTTTCAGCTTAAATATCTGGTTTCGGGATGCGTCTATTTTGCAGTAATGTCGACTTTCATATTGTTATTGTTGTCGCGGCTTTTCTTAATGAGTTCGTCGCTGGCGTTGTAATCGCTTTTGGCCATGCGATCATACAGCACAACATTAGCCGTGGCTGCTAGGTTCATACTATTGCGAGTTGGGATATAAACTACATGGTCGCAAGCATTGAGGATTTCTTCTGGTACTGAAGCATCCTCAGGGCCAAAAATGTAGAAAGCATTTTCAGGGTGTTCAAATTCAGGTAAGGGGATGGCGCCCTCCACAAGTTCTATGACTACTTTACTCGAGCCTTTTGGTGCAATAGTTAGTAGGCTATCAACGCCAATAGTTGGAATAATATGCCGCATTTTTTTTGTGTCGGCATTAAAGTCTTTCGCATAGCCAAAGCGTTGGCCTGTATAAAAAACGGCACTTGCACCATAGCAACCGCAAGCTCTTAGTATAGAGGCAACGTTAGTCGCTGATTTTGGATTAACCAAACCTAAACTTACTAAACCATGGCCCGACCATCGCTTAAAGTCAGCGTTACTTTCTTCTTGGTCAACTAAATTTATGGAATTAGAATATTTCATATGTTTACTTTTGCTGTTCCTTCAGTTGCATTGACGACAAGCTGAGGCTTACATGAATGTAAAAAATCGACCTTAATTTAGAGCTCAAGAGTTGTCGTTAGAGCAACTTTAATTGAATCCCAAGACCGATGCGCTGTTGATGTCTATTGTAATCTATTAGCGAGTCGCCATAACCATTGAAGTACTGAAGCAAAAGGTCGTATCGATTATTAATTGGATAAGTAACGTTTACTTCAATACTGCCCCGATTATCATCAAAAGACAGATTGTTTGTTAGCTTACTTAGAAACTCTACCTTGCCCCATTTAAATCCATAACCAAATTCTGCACGACCAATAAAGTCAGTAATATCTGGATTATCATCGCCTATAGGGTCAAGCGGAAAGGTTTTTTATTCTTCAGGTAAACGATACCAAGCTTTTACATAGTAAAGTGAGTTAACATCGCTAAATAAGGCTGTAGCATAAATGCGATTCCAGCTTCTTGACTTTAACCCGTTTTGACCATTCGATTGGTGGTTTATTCCAATATCGAATCGATTGATCCGGTAGCCAAGCACATCCCAATCAGTTTGCCACTGATAATATACTTCAGGCTCGTAGTTGTTTTCTCGGAACGGTTTAGATGATTCGCTGTTATAAACCTGCCAGTAAGACTTTAAAGTCATTGCAAAAAAGACACCGCTAGCGCCATCATCTTTTAAAAATACGGGCATGTTGACACTAATTTGGTATTTAGCTTCAAATCTGTCTATATTCTCCTCTGTTAAACCGTCAACACTAAGAGGGTTCGGAGATGTAATATACGTAACTGGTAGCAAGTAATTTTGTCGATATTGAGAAATCGAAAAGGGGTTGACGTTGGCTTCCTTTAAGCCCTCCGTGCGTTTGTCGAGAATAGACTCTGTTGTCTGTTTTCCATCATTAGCTTCTTCGACGACTTTCTTCATTGACCTTATAATGTCTGCTTCTGGCAAGGGTGGCGTTGCTTCTTGTGCGATAGCAGAATCGATATAAAAATGACAGTAAGCTAAAATACATAAAGTGCAGGTGCGAACTAGTTTCAAACCGGTTCCTTCGTCCGATAGATTGTGCGCAGATGATACACGGAAATTTACTTTAGTTCGATGCTTTGGCCTTCACGAGCGCCAAAACAAACAAGATCCATTCCGCCAATTTCTATTACGGAATTACAATGCGCGATAATTTCATCAATATCGTCATCTGTTCGCTCAGGGTCGTGGCTGTATAGTGCAAGCTGCTTGACTTGGCATGCCATCGCTAGCTTCACCGCTTCTTCAGCAACGCTATGACCCCAACCTGATTTTCCGGGCATATCAGAGACCAGATACTGAGCGTCATGAATAAGTACATCAGCACCTCTTGCGAATTCGACAAAGTCCATAAAGTCAGTTTGTTTGCGATAGGGAGGATACAGCTCATTATCAGTTATATAAGCCAGCTTACGGCCATTTTCGGTGATGGTGTAACAACTGCCACCACCAGGGTGATTCATCTTCAACCTACTAACCAGACCATTGCTTATGTACCATTCATCATCTTCTTGAACTGGGCGAGGTTCAACTCTGATTGACGCGGCTAAGTCATTTTTATGCACAGGGAAGTATGATCCTGTCATTTGATCGAGTACAGCTTCTGGTTGGTTTAAGTCAGTCAAACCGGGAGTAATGAGGATTTCTCGATTAGCTTGATAAATAGGAATGAAAAAAGGGAAGCCTTGAATATGATCCCAATGGTTATGACTCAACAAAATATGCACGGGTGTTTTTTTACTAGCTAACCTTTTACCGAGTTCGCGAATACCGGTTCCAGCATCCAACACAATATCTGTGCCATCGTCTAGCTCGACATGCACACATGCTGTATTCCCACCATAGCGCACAAATTCAGTGCCTGGGGCAGGTGTAGAGCCTCGAACTCCACAAAAAGTGATTATCATAGTTGATTTAGCCTAAATTTTTGATGTACTCAAGCAGGTTATCGACCGCTACTAAGCTTTTCTCACCTGTTTTTCTATTTTTAACTTCAAGCTGCTGATTATCTAAATTACGCTCGCCAATTACAATGCTGTTAGGTATGCCAATTAATTCCATATCATTAAACATGACACCTGGACGCTCTTTTCTATCATCGAATAATACCTCTATGCCAGCGTCACATAAGTCTTTATAGAGTTTTTCGGCAACTTCTTGGACACTTGGGGATTTATGCATATTCATTGGAATAATAACGACCTGAAATGGCGCGATACTCTCAGGCCAAATAATCCCATATTTGTCATGGTTTTGTTCAATCGCTGCAGCAACAATACGCGTCACACCTATTCCGTAGCAACCCATTTGCAATAACTGATGTTTACCAGTTTCTGCTAGAACGCCGCAGTTCATGGCTTTTGAATACTTGTCACCCAGTTGAAAGATATGGCCAACTTCAATGCCCTTAGTAATAGCTAATGTGCCATTGCCATCAGGCGAGGGATCGCCGGCAACAACGTCACGAATGTCAGCTACATCGTATGCCTTTACATCCTTTTGCCAGTTGGCGCCAGTAAAGTGCTTTGCTTCCTGGTTTGCTCCACACACAAAGTCGCTAACGGTTTCGGCGCTGCGGTCAACAATAATTGGTATCGTCAAATCAACTGGACCCAAGGAACCAAAGCCACAGTTGAGTTTAGCCTTAACCGCAGCTTCGTCCGCCATTTGCAAAGGTGATGCGACTAAAGGAAGTTTCTCGGCTTTTAGCTCATTGAGGTTGTGATCACCGCGTAATATTAAAGCCACAAACTCATGTTCAGAGTCCTCATCGGCGTTCACAATTAATGTTTTTACTGTTTTTGTTACATCACATCCAAGTAACGTTGCTATAGCAGAAATTGTTTTTGCATCAGGTGTGTCGACCAAGGTAAGTTGCTCAGAGCCTTGACTTAATTCACCAAGAGCAAGCGCTTCGGCTAATTCGACATTCGCGGCATAGTCTGAGGTGTCACTATAAGCAATATCATCTTCACCAGAATCGGCGAGGACATGAAATTCGTGTGAAATAGCACCGCGAATGGACCCTGAATCAGCTATGACTGGACGATATGCCAAACCAATACGCTCGAAAATATTGCAATAGGCTTGATGCATGACTTGGTATGTTTGTTCTAAACTTTGCATGTCGGTATGAAAAGAGTAAGCGTCTTTCATAATGAATTCTCTGCTGCGCATAATACCGAATCTTGGGCGCACTTCATCGCGAAATTTAGTTTGAATTTGATATAGATTGAGCGGCAATTGTTTATAACTACTTAACTCCGTCTTAACTAAATTAGTAACAACTTCTTCATGCGTTGGACCAAGCACAAAGTCGCGGTTATGACGATCTTTCATGCGCAGTAGCTCTGGCCCATAATCATCCCAACGTCCCGACTGCTCCCACAAATCTCCAGGCTGAACAACAGGCATAGATATTTCTATTGCACCCGCTTTATTCATTTCTTCCCTGACGATAGCGGTTACTTTATTTAATACCTTCAAGCCAGTGGGCAACCAATTATATAATCCTGATGCCAACTTTCGAACCATACCAGCACGCAACATAAGTTGATGGCTAATTACTTCAGCTTCAGCTGGTGTTTCTTTTTGAGTAGCAAGTAAATATTGAGAGGTACGCATTGTGTTTCTGTGACCTTGAGGTTTTTCTAACGACGTCAGAAG
>CAJQOP010000125.1 GCA_905479945.1 uncultured Glaciecola sp.
CCAAACAAATTTGTTTATTCACAGACTATATTGTTCCTCTCAATGAAGTCTATTAGTGGATACTAGTATCGCAAAAATGAAACTAAGAAACGACTGAACAATGTATCAGATATAGAATATTCGACAGACCCCTAACTGCCCATTCTTGCCCTTCAATGATGATTTTGAAACGTCCGCTTTCTTCAATAGAGCAAATATCATTGAAACTGAAACGACCGGTTTTGGCACTAAACGCTCATTTGATATCTTCATGCTCGTGTGACGGCAAATGCCGTATTTAAGACCGAGTTGATCAGGCGAAAAATGGTAGTAAACCGCAGTTCGTAAAACCGCAGTCTTAGTAAGTATCGGTTCAGGAGGATGTTAATTATTCAACCTTAATATTCGTAGATTTCAAAAACTCGCGAAGTTCGGGCTTTTTTACTCTTGCGACAAAAGCGAAGAATCTGACGTTACTTCCGATACTAGATTTCATATCTATTAAGGTACCGAAGGGAAAAATTCTATATGGTTTAATTGTTTTTACTGACGCGAAAGAAATTTGGCTATAAAAAAAACCATAACCACAGTATTTCAGGCCATTTTGATCAAGTTTGAATATAGGCTTACTAAGTGATTTAACTGTCCAAAGCCATAATAGTAACCCAGCTAAGAGCGTGACAATAAGAAAAAGTGCAGGGTCTGCGATTATCGCGTCAGTACGAGATGTTCGATCACTTCTCGAGTCATAACCACGGTGCGGGAGTAACATAATAAAGGTGGCTGCAGGAGTCGCTGGAATAAGCAGCAAATATTTAAAAAAGATGACAAACACAGAAGGTCGTGTTTGAGTAGAGGTTCGCCAAAATCTTACATTCTGCATTAGCTTTTTTATTTCTTTATATAATAGTTTAATTTTAAGGCTAATAGTTATACTCAAATTATCAACAAATTCAAGCACTCTGAATATTCAATTTTTAATTTATGTTCTAGAGCAAAATGAACACAGTCCAGAGTTTCTCTCGTCGCAAGCATACAACAAACTCTTTTTAACCAGATAGGTAAGCATTGGTTTTGGGAAGAGGCAAAAGTGTTTTGGCATTCATAATAATGTCGGCCATAAAACCACGATGAAAAGATTGATTGTCACCAACCTTTATAAGGCATCGAGTTAGAAACCTTCAAGATATGTTTTAGGTTAAGTTATGGCTATGTCTGCTTAGGCCGTATTTAAGACCGAGTTGATCTGTTAAAAATGGCAGTTTTCTGCCTGTTGTCAAAATTAATTAAGGCGGGATTTCGAGCGAATAGCATATCGTAGAGCACATTCTTTTATATTGACGCTTTGCTAACTGAAACATACACTTATAGCTTAGCTTAAAGATCTGAAACATTTAAATGGGCCAATCATTTAGATTAAGGTTACGGGACTCAAAATGAAGACTGTAAACAGGATTTTTAGGTGTACTTTAGCCAACACTTTTAAATATGAGCCTCTAGCTGGAAGTACTATGTGTTGCAAATAAGGCAATGGCGGATAGAAAGAAGGAACTTTATAAATGAGATGGTTTTTGAGTAGCGCAATACTTAGCATTGCCTTTTTAATTAATACAGCATTCGCTGAAAGCACGCCTAGTTTGAGCTTAGGAAGCGGCTTATGGGAAGGGATTTCTGAAACAAATGGGACGAATTACTATCTACTTCAGTTGAATGATAGTGGCGAACATAAGCTTTTTATTGCAAATCTAGCTAGCGCTTTTAGGTATGTTAAGCAGATGCCTTTCGACAACAATGATATCAATTGTACCTATTCGGAATGCATTCTCTCTGTTCCCAACCCAAGCGAACAAAATACCAACCTGAGATTAATAGTAACTCCAAACTCTAGTGACTCATACAAAGTCCTTGAGATGCATCTTGATGACCAAAACAAACCCATACTGGCTGCAACATATCAGCTTGATAAAAAGAACGGTAAATCGACTGTCAGAGAATTCATAGAGCGATATAGCGAAAGGTTAATTGCCTTAGACGAAAAGTTTAGTAATGAACTATTTGGTTTGTGGATTGGGGTAGCAGATATTCGAGGTAAAAAGCAGCTAATCGTGCTTGATTACAAATTAGATGAACAGTCTGAATTCGTATTGATGATTAATGGAAGGTCCCTAGTTAATAAAACACATTTTAATAAAAGCAATGTATCTCTTGTTGATGGCGTTACACAAATCTCTACGACTCATGCAACTTTTGCCAATCAGATTATCCTGCACCAATTGACTACAAACATGTTGCAAGGGCACTTGTATTCTTACCACAAGGGACAAGCGTTGGAACCGGCCGACTTTAGACTCTACAGAGTTAAAAAATAGTATCTTAAAGCGACTCGCTTATTAATATACACTTGCTCACGCACTTGTTACATCCTCCGTCATTCCTGCGCAGGCACAATGCTGTTCGTTTAAGATTTATAACACTCATCGTCATCATCGCGGAGGCGATGATCTCCTAAATCAGCTAGAAAGTTATAAAACTGCACAGGGTTTTATTAAGCATTACTGCAGTAGTCGGGAGATTACCGCCTTCGCGGCAAC
>CAJQOP010000126.1 GCA_905479945.1 uncultured Glaciecola sp.
CTCGGCTTTGCTGTTGTGTGCACCACTTAGTGAGCGTATTAGCGCCTTCAAGTTCGCTTACTTCACCAAAGAACAATAAGCGTTCATCTGCAAACAACGTCCTTAGGCCTTCAACAAACAGTCGGCGAAACAAACTAGATAATACCCGCACGTGTAAAAAGAAGCCCTTCTTACAGGTCTGCCACTGCTGCTCACCGTTTTTAATACCACCACCTGGCACAATGTAGTGTGCATGCGGATGATTCACCCTCGCTGAGCCCCACGAGTGCAGTACCATGGTGGTGCCAATGTGTGCGCCCAGATGTTTAGGGTCCTTCGCTATAGTAGCCAGCGTTCGCGCCGCAGCCTTCATCAACAGACCATGCATGTCAGCTTTGTTGTAAAAGGCCAACTGGCTAATGGCAGCGGGCAAGGTAAATACCACATGATAGTAATCGACTGGCAACAACTGTGTTTGCCGTGCTTCAAGCCAACGCTTAGCTGATGACGCTTGGCACTTCAGACAATCGTTTCACGGCAAGGCCCATTACGACATGAGTTATACGCGATTACGTCAGTCTCACGCTGCGAGCAATGCAGTTGATGATCGCCAATCTTAGCACTTCTGAAAGACTCAATCGCGTAAACAGTCCAACAACACCGGCGATAACTTCGCTAAACGGTCTTTCTTGCCTTTGCTTTACTCCACATTCAACACCATGCGGTCACTGTCAATATTTGCGACTTTTAATGCAACGACCTCGCTTATTCGCAATCCAGTGCCATAGGCCACCGACAAGGCGGCGCGATATTTCGGGCTTAGGCAGCCATCGATAAGCCGTTTAACCTCCTCAATACTCAGTACATTAGGTAGCTTGCGAGGCGCAGGCACCGAGCATAATCGCTTCGCAATGTCGGGCTGATCAAGGGTATTGCAATACAAAAACTGAATGCCAGATATTGTTGCGTTAATCTTACCGCTTGACGCGCTTTGCGCGACGAATGCAATTTGCAACTGACGCAATTGCTCAGATGTTGCTAGCTGTGGTGAGTGCTTGAGGTATGTTGCCAGCCTATCTGCCGCTCGCAAATAAGACTGTTGGGGCTTAGGGCTGAGTTTACGCATGTTCATTTCGTCTACCATGCACTGGCGAAGGGGACTAATCTGCTTTTTGACTTGAGTCATATCATCACTCCTTAAGTGAGGATAGGATATGGCGGTTACTTTTTGAGCTATCAACAACAGCTCTACCGCGGGTAGCGGTTTAGTTCTTTGCCGTACAGGCGACAATCAGGCATCGATCTTTGAATGACGGTTTAGGGCAGTGAGGTTTGAAAATCCAATATCGCTTTTACTCGTGGGCATGGCTGTCGTTCTGACATTTGAAAAATAGCAATATTTTTCTATGCTAGCTATAAACGCTTTAGAATAACGACGAGAGATCTTATATAGAATAAAGTACGCTTGCGACGCCAAAAGTACCTAGCAAACTATTAGTTATTTGCATTGAATGGGGTGCATATTTGGAGAGGTGAAAGTTGTATGAATCATTGCCAGTTACTATGCTATCTTAAATTAAAGAAAAAACTTAATTTACTATGCTTAATAAAATAATGTCATCAAACAAAGTAAAATTTTCAAAAGAATATCTTGTAGTCGCCCAAAACGCTTCTGGAAGAAATTTGAATGTACCTGTATATCGATTTGTCAGCAGTATCCCTGGTCCTAAAGTATATATTCAAAGCTCAATTCACGGTGCAGAAGTTCAAGGAAATGCCGTATTACTTCATATTTTAAAAGCTCTGCAAAGTGCCGATTTAAGAGGGGAGATTACATTAGTGCCAAACTGCAATCCCGTTGGCAGTAACTTAAAGTCAGGTGAGTATACTCTGGGTCGGTTCGATCCTGTGAATGGCCAAAATTGGAATAGGGCGTATCATTACAACGAAGGCTTAATTTCAGAATTTGCAAAAAAAATAAACGCTAATGATTCTATCGATGTAATAAAGCGCGAGTATCGGCAAAAACTAACTACCTCTATAGAAAAAAGGCTCGAAAATGAGTGGGGTTTGGGGCTCGCTGAATGTTTAAATTTGAAGTTGCAACTTATGGCTTTGCAGGCCGATATAGTTTTAGACCTTCACAACGGACCTGTTTCTACTAGGCATATTTATGTTCCAGAATATGCAAAAAAATCTGCGAAATATTTTAATATACCTCACGTTATACTGATACCAAATAAATTTTCTGGCGCTTTAGATGAAGCTACCTTTTGTCCTTGGTGGTCCTTAAGTGATTCTCTACAAAAACGATTTCCAGATAGTAAGTGGGACTTCGGCATTGAAGCATTTACCGTTGAAATGGGTTCTCAAGAGGTAATCGATATTGACGCTGGGAAAGTTGATGCAGACGGTATTTTAGCTTATTTGTCATACAAAAATTATTTTGAGGTCCCACTAGAACAACCTAAAAATATGACACGTCAGGCCGTCTATTTAAAAGACTATAAAATAATGTATAGCCGCTTAGGAGGAATGGTAGAATATGTTGCAAAACCTGGACAGCGTATAAATAAAGGCGAGGTAATGGCTCGTGTACTCAATATTGACGAGCTTGAAGGTGAAGGCGCTGTTACTAGTGTTAACGCCCCATGCGATTTGATACCTATATTGCATTTTCCATCAGCAAGTGTGCTTGGTGGTACTCAAATATATAAGTGTTTCACCAATTACTTTGAGATTTAGGTTGATAGTATTATTAAAACTACTATTCAAGTTTTCTTTAGTAATGGAGCTCTAAAAATGCGAAACGTTTTATCTATATGTTCTTACAGAATAGCGCGATTACGTTTTCGTAATTTAGGACTTGGTTGAATCGCCTTCCTAATCTGCCGCTCAGCATTTTCTGCCTTTTATTGCTCTGAATTACTTGGGCCTTGTGATCATGTCCTAAATACTGATTCCCAACCTCGACTCATTATTCATCCTTGATTTCAACTCTAGCAACCAACAGTTTATTAGTTTGACCATTTAGGCGCACTGACATTTTTTAGCTAGACTACCTTATAAGAATAAAAAGTCCAATATTGGCTATTCACTCATTGCAGTCTATAAGATTTGATGATGACTAATCTATCTTAGGATTTTAACACAAAGCGATTTTGTCGTAGTCTCTAATTACCAAGGGAAACTGTCGGCCTTATCACCGAGCGACTTTGTAGGAATGACGTTACCATAGGTATTAATTCGCATTAGGAAAAATATGAGTTATAGTTAGAACAGCTTATCCTTATGATTCATAATGAATTTATCGTTTTGAAATCATGTCATTAAAGAATGAGGTTAGTGATAAAGTGACAAATAGCATAGTTACAGGCGTTTTAAGAGATGTTCGACTTTGCACAGTAACAGGAACTGATGTTCAGTTTCTATTTGGTTATGTAACAATGCATGTAAGCCCAAGATACGCTGAGGGTGATTGGTTCGCATCTAGTTATGTTGTAGATATCAATGACTGCGAGGACGGTATGCTAGTGAATACAGCCAATAGTACATACATGGTCAGTGGTTACAAACCAATTGAAATTCCATCAGCAGCGATTACTAATATCAGAATGGGAACGCAGCCTGAAAAAGCACTAGCGCTCCTCGAAGGGGCGTATGGTAAGGTAGATAAAAGTTGTGGTGATTAAATCGTCCTTAGTAACCTAAACGCACCAACAGCCTGCACATTCTTAACATACGCTGCTTTTATTACATATTATAGTAGTTCCTCAAATTTAT
Source organism: uncultured Glaciecola sp. (assembly GCA_905479945.1). GTDB lineage: Bacteria > Pseudomonadota > Gammaproteobacteria > Enterobacterales > Alteromonadaceae > Glaciecola. Next base: position 3,763 of record CAJQOP010000126.1, read on the forward strand.
CGCTTTTTTGCTTATATAGTTGGGCAAAGTAAGATTATTCTTGATGATTTGCAGCAATAATAAATGAATGGCTCATGGTTTAATACCAGCTGTTTCGTCAATTACCAAAGTCCACTCTTGGAAATTGTTCTAGTAGTGGGTTTTATGATCCTATGGATGGGGATATTGATCCTATGTAACAATCAAAAAAGTCCTTTTAAGTTCACTTATCGGAATCAAATGTATTAGTTATATATTTTTCATATTTAGCTGCAATTTATGAAACTACTCAGACTTTGAAAGGGCTTGAAGGCCTTTTTACATTAATAACAGACCAAAAGTTACACTATTTTACTCCTTCTCCATAGGATCAATATCCCCATCCATAGGATCATAAGCCCCGCCCATAAGATCATTCATGAAGTCAAAAGTACCTAAAGCATGCCTTCGTCGCAAATAATGAAACGCCCGATAATGTAAACAGACAAAATTTAAAGGCTGCGTTTGCGAAAAAACAAGGGATCAAGCGATGTGGATTGCAAAAAGCACTAGAGACGGCTGGCTTAATATTTCGGGGATAACATCATCGAGGCATTGATGATGCTCGCAACATTGCAAGATTGTTAGATTTTTGCATCTAACCTTCACGACTGAATTTGTTGAGAATTGCGAGTTGCTAAACGCTTATGTAATTTCTCGGTAGCAACCATTTAATTAGGGGTACTGAGATCTTAGCGGTCTACTTTTGAAATTACAATCAAAACGAACACTACGACAGCAAAGAATTAAAGCGTTGTTTAAAGTGCACTAGTGCGGCCACCAAATGGAACTGTCGGTGCAGTTACAGAGCCACTTCGTCATCTTCATGCTAGTAACTTGTTGTCTGCGCTGTGGCTCCTAATATGGCTTCCTCTAGAACTTTCATACCATTCATCAGTTGAGGATTATTTTTAAGCATGTCTGCGTGTTGTCTGGAAGTTGATAGAGTGGTATTCAACAATATATCCATGTTTGACTCCTGAATTATTCGTTCTATTGTTCGAAGGTATCTTTTTGTAGTTGACACTTTCGCATGGCCCAAATGACTCTGTAAAATTATATGAGCATCTACCAACAGATATTGGTTAGTATGATTGAATTTTGACAACAAGTTATTATTAACCATGTACTGATATAGCATTTGTGTAACTCCGGTATGTCTTAACACATGTGGATGCGCATAAAAGCCTATATTTTCAGAGCATTTTTGCATAGTGCTTTGAAAATCCCTCACTGAAACGGGAGTGCCATTCTCTTTTAGCCAAACTGGTTTGGTGTCTGATGTAACCCCTTTGTTGAGTGCCCATTTGGTTTTGCTATATTCTTTTTGAAATCTATTTAATCTTTTACCATAGCTAGCGCCGGTTTCAGGCTGATCGTAGATATCGTAGACAACCTTCATCAGTGAAATTGGTGCCTGTAATTGCTTCATGCTACCGCCCTTAGCAATATAGTTTAGTGGCTGCTTGGTAATGTTATCCCTTTTCATTTCCTTGTAACTTAACCAATGAGGATTATTATTATTTTTCGTTCGTGGATAACAATTTATTAATGCTGTGACACGGAGGCAGGTTACCAACTGCGTATATGCCATTGCCGCATAAACCGGATCTATTTCATGTAGGCTTGCGTAAAGCAACCAAAATTGCTCAATACTTAATATAGACTCTTTGTAGTCGTCCTTTCTTTCAAACCAACTACTGTCAACTGCAGTTTCGATCTCACCTGAAAAATTGTTCTGGGCCACTGTATGCGATAAGAAGTTGTCGTTTTGGTCTTCGGATATGGTAACGGCAATTGTTTCTGGCATATACATATTATGATGTATTCCTTGAAGTGATAAAAAACTATAAAACTGGCGCCAAGTTTTTACATATTGTTCGATACTTTCTCCCTTCCAGCCCCCCTCATATCTCATTGCGCGGATGAGAGGCTCCATGTTGCCAGAGTATGTTGCTGCTAAATAGTGACCCCCTAACTCACCATTTAATTGCTTCTGTTCTGATAGTCGATTTATCAGATAACAAATTCGCTGCAGTGCATCGATAATCGCCTTCTCTTTGCACTTTCTTGTAAGTTTTCTATTTACTAGATGTGGAAAGTTTTTCTTGCAGATAGCGTAATGAAGTAGATACATATCCGGCGAGTTGGTGTCTTTATCAAACACAATTGGGTACTCTAGTTCTGTAGCTCGAAACAGATAGACGCTCATATATTTAAGTTCACGCAAATCTTGTCAGCCTTGAACCCTGATTCAATGGCGGACTCTAATGAGTTATCATTGCACAAAAGAACGACTTTCCTTTTTGCTCTTGTCAACGCAGTGTACAACCAACTTCTCTCGACGAAGTTACATTTTTCCACTATCACAATCACTATATCGAATTCGCTTCCCTGAGCAGAATGACATGTTAATCCATACGCATGTTGAAGGTGGTAAATACCGGTTTCTTCGTCTTGCAATTCTTGTTTGACAAGCGTTTTTCGCTCCTCATCGAACAGACCTTCCAGTGCAACAACTTCACCATCTTCGGTAGTTATTTTTGTTTCCCCAGTTACTACGCCAGTCGAGCCATTCACTAGGCCTAAGTCAGTATTATTTGTTTTGTAAATCACTTTATCACCGACACTAAATTGAGGGGCAATAGATATAGCGTCTTTTTCTTTCGTGAATAAGCTGTGTAAATAACGGTTTATCTTACTGACGGTTGCTTTCCGAGCGGCTATAACATGAACTGTGACTTTAGATTCATGGTCAGCATGATGGTATTTTATCCGCTCCATCATAGTAGTGTCATCATAGTATTCTTCGATGACCACATTTTTTGACCGTAACGGAATGCGTCCCTCCCTGACACAATTTGCAGCAATACATATATCCTTGGAACTTCTAAAGTTCTTAGTTAACGATACACTAGGCACTTGCGATGACTCTACTAACCTATGAAATACCAATCCTAAACCGATAGGTGGAAGTTGGGCAGGGTCGCCAATAAAAACAAAGCGAGCTTGTCGGTTTTCGAATGCTTTCAAAACTTCAAACATGGTTTGTAAATCAACCATACTAGCCTCATCGATATGAAGCACAGGTAAAGGATATGCGTCGAGATAATGGTTTTTGTTTTTTTGTTTATAGTGACTTATCTTAGTTAACAAAGCTCTAATAGTCAGAGCATTTTCATTCGTTTGTTGTATTAGACGTTGTGCGGCTTTACCCGATAAAGCTACTTGCAGAACGCTATCTCCCAAAGATTTAAGAATGCTATTGACGCATTTTAAAACGCTAGTTTTGCCAGTGCCTGCTGGGCCGCACACTACACTCAAAGAGTTATTAAGAATCATGTGCACTGCGCGCCGCTGTTCTGCGGATAATGGCTGTTCTGAGATGCTGTTTTTTTCAATTAATTCATCAATTTTTAAGCCCGTTGATTGCATTGGAAGTAAGTTATCGGCAAGTCTTTGCTTTAGCTCAATTTCTACATAATTCTCTATTGCGGCAATTCCAGCTAGGCTGAACAATCTATGATAGATTTCTCTATGCGGCGAATTAGTTTGGAGCATTTCAGCAAAGTCTGTGTTAGCACGGGGCTTTGTATTTGTCTGTCTGACAAATATTCGCGGAGGCGTTTTATTACATGCGTTATTGGCTGCAATTATAGCAGGCACTACGAGATCTGCTCCAACCAAGGCCGATAATTCGCCATAAAAAGTGTTCGGATGAACAGCAGTATGTCCGTCAGCAACTTTCCTGTAAAGCGCTTCTTCAACAGCGCAAATCAGTCTTCTTTCATCACTAGGAACCACTCCCATTACTTTCGCTAGTAGGTCAGCATGCTTCCATGAAGAAAACGCCCAGAGTCTATATGGGTCTTCCGTTAGCTTATCCGCTGTGTCTGCGCCATAGATTTTATATGCTTGCATCGAAGATTTCTGAACTAAGTCTCGATTCTGTTCTGACTGCCCAATTAGACATTCGTCTAGCATATTTATTAGCGCTAGTTTTCCGTAATTTTTGTGCCATGCGTTACATAGGTGGATTGCTATCGCATCAGTTACTCTATCTACACTAGTGAGTGTTTCGATATCATTTTCTTCGAGCGCAGTTTTTAATTTCCCCCCTAAGGTTGCAATCAATCGATTAGCTATTGAGTCACCAATTCCCGTTCCTGATTTGAGAAACTCCCTTATAAGTGAGGCAGTTAAACCGACGAATTTGATATCGCTAGCTATAATCTGAACTCCATATTTCTCAGACCTTTCTCTTAGACCAGTTACAGCGACAGCTTCGCCTTTTGCAATACTAAGCAACTTGCTTACTACACGAAAATTATGCTTTCCGGAGGTTAAGCGGAAAATCTGAATTTCAGCGCTTTCAAAAAGAATTTTTGAGACGATTCCGATAGCTATCATTAATGAATTCCTGAACCCTTTATATTGCCACTGAGAAGGTTTTTATCTCTCTCTTCATATAGATCAAGTTCAGCTCTCAAACCTCTTATTTCTTCATGTGCTACCGCAAGTTTTTCTTTGAGGCGCTTACTTTCTTGATTAAGTCTGTTTATTGCTTTTGATTCCATTGAATTAGACATTTCTTCCATGGCTGAAACCGCTGAGTAGTCAATTGTCTTGAGTTCGTTGTTCGCAAGTTTTACGTCCAACTGTGCAATGATGCTACGGATCGTTAAGTTATTCATTTCTGCCCCAGTTTTGGAAATATCTACAGGGTTTGTATTTAAATAAAATGCCCACAGCACTCGCCGATAGATTTGACCTCGATTATTTACAGGCCAATGGTAATCTGGACTAGAACAGCGCTCTTCTAACCAAGCTTTTAAATTACTTACAGTTTTTTTACGAACAGTGTTGTGGTTGAATTAGCAGGACACTTCAATAAAGGATAATATCCAACTATTGAGGTGTAAAATGACTAAACGTGTAAACAAGCAATATCCAAATGATTTTAAGCAAGAAGCCGTAGCACTAGTAACTGAACAAGGTTA
>CAJQOP010000127.1 GCA_905479945.1 uncultured Glaciecola sp.
GAGCGGATATCTTTAACTATATTGAAATGTTTTATAACGTAAAACGAAAACATGGTTCCAATAATTTGCTGTCACCAGTAAACTTCGAGAATCAATACCAGCAACAACTAGGAAGTGTCTAGATTAATGGTGGCGATTCACTGTTTTGATTGGACATAGTTGTCGCGAGTTTTCTTGCGTTGCCATGTCAGATTTATTTACACACTATCGGAGATATTCCATGTTTAAACGCAATCATTTATCCACAGCAGTACTTGCAGCTACGCTTGCAGTTGGTTCAACGGCAGTAGTGGCTCAAGAAAACGTAACTTCACAAGCAACTGTAACTGTTCAAAACGCTTTTACTCTAACTGAAGTAGCAGCCATTAATTTCGGTACGTTAAGAGTGTCTCAAGATACAGATACAACTACCGCTACCGCAGCTACATACACTGTAAATGCAGACGGTTCGCCAAATGCAGTTGTAAACCAAACCGGTTCTGAAATTACAGCTCTAGTTGCAGGTACGCCAGGTAATTATACTATTACTAACGCTGCCCCTTTTACAGTTATAAGAATCACTGATTACGATACAGCTGTAACCTTAGCAAATGCTAGTGCGCCTGCTACAGCGCCTGGTTTTACAGTGTTATTCGCAGACGCGACAACGCAAATCGTTGGTGGCGCTAACGATGGCAGCACTCTAGCCATCGGTGTTACTGATTTACAGACTGATGTAAACGGTGAAGTTGCTTTCGTTTTAGGCGGTGTATTATCTACAGTGGCAGACAATGCAACTGCATATGTCGATGGTGCCTATGTTGGTAACTATACCTTAACAGTAGAATACTAAAATTCGCATTTAAACGTTTAAATGCGTAGCTAGACGTCATTCAAAAGCCAGCTTAACAGCTGGCTTTTTTAATGTCTGCAAGATAGCGCGGCAAGGCTTATTTGCCTAAAGCAAAGCACTTTCGCCAACCCCCTTAATTTGCATCCCAGAATATAGTAATATCCTCAGCATCTAAGTTCTTGCTATCGACCCTTTATATATGACGCTACTCACGCCACTCCCAGATTTATTGATCCAAGCTGAGAATGCCCATAGAAAAGGCGATCTTGCTGCGGCTGAAAATGCTTATCAAGCAATGCTAGAGCGAGAGCATAATGTAGATGCATTATTCGGCTTAGCAACACTGTGTCATCAAACAAAACGCTATCAACAAGCAAATGAATTGTTTGCACAAGCTCTCAGTTGCGAACCAATGGCATTTGATATTAATTTCAATGCGCTTGCATGTTTAGTCAATTCAGGTGAACTTGAAGCAGCAAAAACCAAATTTCAATTTATTTTGACCATTGCGCCAAAGCTTCCGGACGTTAATGAGCAATTAGCAAGTCTTGCAATGAGGCTGGGCTTTGCTGAGCAAGCCTTAACATTGTTAAGCTATTCTGAATCATTATCGCTTCAAGCCAAAGGCACTAAACTTCAGGCATTGATGAAAACTGAGCAATGGAGTAAATCCGTTATGTTCAGTCAAACCCTAGTAGATGCCTATCCAAGTGATCCCAAGCTATTAAGTTTGCACGCAATATGCCAAGTCAAAATGCAGTTAAATACTGAGGCCGTTGAAACCTACAAGCATCTCGTTAATTTACTTCCAAGCAACAGCTTGTTGCGCATTAAGTTTGCCGACCTATATCTACTTGTGCATGAATCAGAGTTGGCGCGGCAACAACTTGATATTGCAATCGAATTGAACAATGAGTCGATTATGAGGTATGAAGTTGAGTGCAAGGTTTGCAGGATTGAGGGTAACAAGGCGCAGGCCATTAAAGCCGCAGACAGCGCCCTAAAAATTAAACCTGAAGCGGAATTTGCGTGGCATGTAAAACAAGATCTTGGTGATGATGAACAATGTCGAACCTGCGTCAAAGAGCTCTCGAATTTAACCGCTTCGGCAGTGAATTATAGTTATGACCTTCAACATAACCTCTTTACACTTGCTAAAGCCTATCAACAAATAGCTGATTACGACCAAGCCTTTTATAACTTTGATAGGGCGAACGCCTTGCAATCGACACAAATAGCAAACGTATCAAAGCAATACTCTCGCCAGCAAATTGAAAGCGACTATAAAAAGCTACAAAGCATTGCCTACCCAGTTCACTCTATGAAACGCAATGGGGGTAAGGATGCGGGTTTGGATGCAGACTTGGATGTGGATTTTGATAAGGAATGCCGCAATTTTTTCATCGTTGGCATGCCGCGTTCTGGCACCACCCTGGTGAATCGAGTATTCAGCCAGTGTGATGGTTTTGAAAGCTGCGGCGAAAGTAACGGCGTTGCTACTTTGTTTGAAAATATGTTACTTAAAACAACGCTAAGCCAAAATGAAATAGTCACACAGTTAAGTCAATCAAGAGCTGAGTTTCGGGATTCCTACCGTAAAATCAACGGTTCATTATTACCAAATGTCATAGATAAAATGCCGCATAATTTTAGGTATGTAGGCGCGATACTTGCCACATTCCCTAATTGTCGAATTATTCAAATGAGAAGGGACTTAGGCGATTTAGCCTTATCAATCTACTCTAATTTCTTCAATCAAGAGCATACTTACTCATGTAGTTTACAGAACATTGCGCATGCTATTTATGAGGCGAATACACTAATGGATTTTTGGGCTGAAAAATTTCCAAAGCAAGTCATAGATATCCATTATGAAGACTTGGTTGTAAAGCCAAACGAGGTATTCAAAGACCTTTTTGACTTTTGTAATCTAGCTTGGGATGACGAGTATTTATCTTTTCATAAGCAGGTAGTCGCAAGCTTCACCTTCAGCGAAACGCAAGTGCGCCAGCCAATCAATACCTCAAAGTTAGGCTTCTCAAAGCATTATGAAAAGCAACTTAAGACGCTTTATGAAACGCACGAAACGTTTTTAAAAGAAACCTAAGGCCACATAGGAGATTGATATTCTTAGCCTTTGATTTTTAGCGTGAATGTGTAAATTAGCGGGAACACCTTGTGCGAATGCTGCTGACGAGGCTAAAATTGTTCGAAATGCTTATCTACTAAAGAAAAGTGTGAATCAATCAAGCGCTTGGTAATTTCGTGCTGAGGGTCTTTAAATACAGCTTGGCTAGATCCTGCTTCAATTACTTTGCCTTTATCCATTATCATCACTTTGTCACTAATATGGCGAACAATGCCAAGATTCTGTGAGATAAACACAAATGCCATGCCAAGCTCTTGTTGAATATCTAGTATTAAGTTGACTGTTTGTGAGCGTACCGAAGGATCTAAAGCCGCAAAAGGCTCATCTGCCACGATTACCTTAGGATCTAATATCATTGCTCTAGCCAGTGATACGCGTTGTTGTTGTCCATCTGATAGCATATGGCGATAGAAGTAGTAATGTTCACGTAATAAGCCCACTTTCACTAGTGTTTCTTCTGTCTTGGCTTTGCGTTCTTGTTCATCCAATTCGCTGTTTAGGCGTAATGTTTGATTAAGAATAGAGCCAACAGTTACGGCTGGGTTGAGGCTGTACTTGCTGTGCTGTAGTATTAGGCGAATATCATGGTTACGGGTTTTTTTATCGCTTTGTTCTGCCTCTTTTCCTTCTAACAAAATACTGCCTTGTTGCGGCGTAATTGCGCCGACAAGCGACTTTGCTAACAAGGTTTTACCAGATGCATTATGACCTGTTATTGCTAAGGTTTCGCCAGCATTTAGCGAAAAATCGATAGGGCCGAGTATAAACTCATCCACAGGTTTAAATATCGAACGCTTTACGCAATGAGTATAAATTAATCCTTTTACTTCTAATACTGGCGTCATTCCTTGTTCTCCATTTTTTCCTCAACTAGCAAATGCAGGGGAAAATGGCAACTGTAGGAATGATGATGTATCGATCTTTGTTCTGGCACCTTTACACATTCTCTGCGCGCGTTAGGGCAGCGAGGCCCGAGCCGACAACCAATTGGCAAATGCTGCAAGGTGGGAATAGTGCCTTCCAAAGCAACTAAATGCGACTTAGGTGGCAAATTAATTTGAAAACTAGGCGCGCTATCTAGTAGTGCTTTTGTATAAGGATGTAAAGGGCGCCTGTGCAGATGCTTGACTCTGCCTGACTCAACGGTTTGCCCGCAATATAATACGGTCATAGTATGCGCCATACTAGAAATGGCTAATAAGTCGTGGCTTACGAACAGAATTGCGAGATTTTTCGTTTCATTTAAACCAGAAAGAAGACGAAGTATTTGATTCTTGGTTGTGCTTTCCATACTTCTAGTAGGATCATCAGCAATTAGCAATTCAGGCTCTGAAACTAAGGCCATGGCAATCATGAATTTTTGTGCGATATCTGCAGGTATTTCATGTGGGTAACGTTGCATAAAGGATTCTTGATTTTTAATGCCTACTTTATGCATCAAACCAATTGCGATTTCTCTGCGCTGTTTATTTCGCTTCCAAAACATACCTTTATCGAGTAATTCTTCTGGAATACTCTCCTCCAGCTGAGCTCTTAATGTAGCTGATGGATCAAGTGATGAGGTTGGGTCTTGGAAAACAACTGCAATCTCGCGACGCATAATAACTCTGCGCTGCTCGTTCGACATCGCGAGTAGGTTTTGCCCTTTCCAAGTTAAGCGATCAGCTTTTATTATCCAATGATCAGGTATAGCTCCAATAATAGCTCTTACTATTAGGCTTTTCCCTGAACCAGATTCACCTACTAATGCTTTTATTTCGCCAGCTTCTACCATTAAACTGACTTTATCCAGAGCTTTGACAAATTCGCCGCCCGTGTCTATTTCGAGCGTTAGGTTTTTTACATCCAAAAGCGCCATTAGTGCACCAGCCTATTGCGCAGTGCTGAGCGCAAACCTTCGCCTACAATATTGATAGACAGGACCATTAAAAAGATGCAAAACCCGGGCAATGCAATAAGCCATGGCGCTGAGTATGCAACCTCCAAGCTTTGCGACAAACTAGCGCCTAACTCAACTACTGGGTTTTGTGCTCCTAGGTTAAGAAAGCCCAATGCGGAAATATCTATAATGGCGACAGACAAAGCCATCGTGCCTTGGACAACCAATAGCTCAAACATACTGGGTAGAATAGAGGACCAAAATATGCGCGGAGAGCTAGTACCATCGAGTTTATCCAGCAATATGTAGTCTTTTTTCATTTCTTCACGCACGAAATTTCTCGTTTGGTGCACAAACTGTGGGATCAGGGCTAACACAATTGCCCACATACTATTCCATAGACCGGTGCCCAATATAGCAACTATGATTATCGCTATTAGTAATGTAGGTATAGCCATTAGTGAATCGAGCAAATGATTCAATATGCTGGATTTTACGCCTTTACTCATTCCAGCAAATGTGCCTAAAGCGACGCCACAAAACACTGAAATCAAGACTAAAAATACGCTTGATCCAAAGGTAACTCTGCAGCCGTAAAGAGTGCGAGAAAACACGTCTCGGCCTAATGCATCTGTGCCAAATAAGTGTGCAATGCTGCCGTTACCTTCCCACGCTGGGGGCAACAAAATAGTATTAGTATTTTGTATATTAGGATCATAAGGCGCTAGCAATGGTGCAAGAATAGCAATAGCACAAAACAACAAAAGAACGGCAAAGCCAATTAAGGCAAAGTGGCTGCGTTTGAATTCGAGCCAAACGTGCATTAGTGGGGAGGGGTGAAACTCCTCTTGATAGAGATTAAATTGTGGCACGTTCGAATTTATCCCTTGCTGGGTCGATCGCTCGACTAATGAATTCAATAGTAATAGTAAGCGTCACAACAAATACAGAGACGACTAACATACCAATTCGAATAGCAGGGTAGTCACGTTGGTAAATGGCCTGAATGAGCCAATTGCCAATACCTGGCCAAGAAAAAATGGTTTCAACTACCATTGCATTGGTGATCAATGTTGATACTTGCATTGCCATTAAGGGAAGAATTGGCACTAAAGCATTGCGTAAACCGTGTTTGAAAAATATTTGTTTGGTGGTAAAGCCACGAGATTTAGCCGCGTCAATATAGCCTTTCTCCATTTCATCCATGATAGCGCGTCGTGTAAAGCGAATAAAAATAGCGGTGGTAACCAAAGCAATTGACGCCGTAGGCAGTATCAAATGGCGAATCGCGTCAATAAAAGCATCATATTTGTTTGGAATATCTGATTGCCAAATGTCCCACAAAATAAAGCCACTACTATGTGGAACATCGTATAGTAGGTTTACTCTGCCAGATAAGGGCAGTAAACCTAGTTGCAGGGAAAAAATGGTAATGAATATAAGTGCGAGCCAAAAGACAGGGAATGAATAACTCACGATGCTGAATGACACTACGCCGAAATCAAATGGCTTATGGTGCCAAATACCGCCAATAAACCCTAGTGGAATGCCAACAACAATTGACACTAGTAAGGCATAGATTGTCAGCTCCATTGATGCCGGAAATGCAATGCTTATTTGTTCAAATAAACCAACTTGCGAGGTGAAACTGACGCCCCAATTTCCGCTTACTAAATTTTCCAAATAATGCCAGAATTGAGCAAAAATGGAGCTATTTAGTTTAAAAGCTTCCTCGAGTGCAGCTCTCTGTGCGTCCGTTTCAGGGACAATTCCAGAAATATTGGTGAGGGTGTCACCAGGAAACAGATAAGCTAAGCTGAAAGAGAAAATCACAAGCACGGAAACAGTCAATACCAACAGATTGACATATCGCATCAGCAAATTAATCATTGTTTGCGCACCACATCATCAAAACGAATGCCACCAAATGGATTAATGAGCATTCCTTCAATTTGATTATTGACTGCCTGATACTGAAATGCATGAGCAATAGGAATTAGCGGTGCCTCATTAAAAATAATCTGATTGGCTCGATGATAAAACAAGCGGCGCTCATTTGAGTTTTCAGTGTTCAGCGCACTTTCAATAAGTGCATCGTATTCGGGGTTGCACCACATTGCTCTATTGGTTCCAGAAGGAATCGCTGCACAGGTTAACAATGGGCGGTAAAAATTATCAGGGTCACCGTTGTCTGCTGACCATCCGATTAGCACTGAATCATGCATTCCAGCAGTTAAATTTTGTCTAAAGCGCGCCCAGTCATAGCTGACGATGTTGACTGTAACGCCAACGTCTGCCAAATAACTACTCATTAATTGTGCCATTTTCATTGCGTTAGGGTTGTATGCACGTTGCACCGGCATCGCCCAAATATTCATCGTGAAATCATTAGGAATACCGGCTTCGTCCAATAGTTTTCGAGCGGTTATGGGGTTGTATCCAATCTCTTGCATGTTCGATTGATGTGCCCACGAAGCTGAAGGAACTAAACTTTTAGCCCTTGTTGCTTGGCCGAGATAAACGGCTTCCAGTAAGGATGTTTTGTCGATGGCTAAGGCAAGAGCGCGCCTTACTTTTGGATCATCAAAAGGTGGTTTACTGGTATTGAAGGCCCAAAAACCAACGTTTAATCCTGGTTTCTCCAAGAGTGTTAAATCGTCTCTCTCTCGAATGATCTCTAAATCGTTTTGTGATGGAAAAGCTACTGCATCGCACTCACCAGTAATTAACTTTGCAACCCGCAGCGAACTTTTAGGAGTGATATCAAAGACTAAATTCTCAGGACCTGTGGTATCTAAAAAATAATCTTGATGCCGTTGATAGCGAATAAATTGGTCTTTGCGATACGAGATAAATTTAAATGGCCCAGTGCCTATTGGTTTCTTATCCAAGTCGCTCGGTGAGCCACTCTCAATTAGTTGCATTGCGTATTCGGCCGATAGGATCACTGAAAAGTCAGTCGCTAAATTAGCTAAGAATGAACTATCAGGTTTGAATAAGGATATTTCGACGCGATAACCATTAATTCGGGTGACATTTTTTATTGTGTTCTTTAAGTCAAGACTCTGAAAATAAGGATAGTTACCACCCGACACGTCATGATAAGGATGCGAGTTTACGCGCCAGCGGTCGATGCTAAATACTACATCATCAGCATTGAAGAATCGTGTCGGTGTAAAATACTCGGTGTCATGAAACGCAACGTCTTTACGTAACTGAAAAGTGTAGGTCAGACTATCATTGCTCACCAGCCAACTGCTTGCTAAGCCGGGTTCTATTTGGCCGTTCTCTGTATTGAACTCTAGCAACCTATCATAAACTTGATGTGAGGATGCATCGGCAGTGGTGCTTGAGGTATCGAGCTGCGGATTAAACGAGGCAGGACTGCTTTCAGAACAAAATGTAATACCAGCCTGAGTAATTTCTGTCTTTTGTTTTGAACACCCCAACATCACGATCACACTGAAGCTCAAAAGTAGTGTGCTTTTTATGTATCTTGATTTAGAGTTTGGATTCATTATTCGTCAGTTTTATCTAACAGGTTGTATTTCTTTAAATATCCTCTTAGTTGATGATACGTCAATGAAAGCTTTTCTGCAGTTTTTTTCTGATTAAATTGTGCATCTTTTAGGGCGCTATTAATCATATGTACTTCAAAGTCTTGCGATTGCTCTTTTAAATCGATTGGGAATTCAAATGTTTTATTGCTCGGTGAGTCTAGCAATAAATTATTTTGTTCGCTGGAGGCATCGCCCGATTGAGTGATAGCGTCAACTAAACCGTTATTATCAATAGGCGCCGAATGATTGGTGGAAGTCGCTGCTGGCTGAGTACTTACCTTAGTGCGACTTTGAGGCCGGAATTCAGATAAAAAAGGATTTACGATAATATCATGCACGGGCAAATTAGGATTGTTTCTATAGACAGCCCTTTCAACTACGTTTTTTAGTTCTCGAACATTACCTGGCCATTCATATTCTAGTAAGGTTTTCTTTGCTTTCGCAGTGAAGCCACTAAACAATTCCATTTCAAGTTCGCGTGCCATGCTGATAGCAAAGTGCTCAGCCAGCATCATGATATCCTCTTGACGATGCCTCAAAGGCGGAATAGTAATTACATCAAACGCTAAACGGTCGAGTAAGTCTGCTCTAAACTCTCCTTGTTCTGCCAGCGTTGGCAAGTCTTCATTGGTAGCTGCAATAAGTCTTACGTCTACTTTTACTGTGCGCGAGCCGCCGACCCGCTCAAATTCACCGTATTCGATAACACGTAGCAATTTTTCTTGCACGAGCGCCGAAGTATTGGCCAACTCATCTAAAAATAGAGTACCATTATCGGCGTATTCAAAGCGGCCCTCTCGTCTTTTAGCTGCCCCTGTAAATGCGCCAGCTTCATAGCCAAATAGTTCACTTTCTAATAGATTGTCGTTTAAGGCTGCGCAATTAAGCTTGACGTAGTTTTGCTCCCAGCGCTGCGATAAGAAGTGCAGCCTAGCTGCTATCAACTCCTTACCGGTGCCTCTTTCTCCAATAACGAGCACAGGCTTATTGAGAGGGGCTATTTGCGATACTTGTTCCAGTATCTCTAAAAAGCTATTGGCTTCTCCCAGTAAATTATCCTGTTGCTTAAAGCGACTCATTATGATTTCCTTTAAAATTAGTCAATTTCACTAAAATGTAGTCTACTTGAAAAGAAATAAAATTACTAAAAATCTTCAAAAATATTATTATTCATATAAATCAATGGTTTATTCTGTTTGTTAAGTTGGCAAGCATATTGAATAGTACATACCAAGTTCAACAGGAAATTATTTAGATTAACAAACAGAGGTAAATCACAATGGGTATATTTTCACGTTTCACAGATATTATAAATTCTAACATCAACGCAATACTAGAAAAGGCAGAAGATCCAGAAAAAATGGTTCGCCTGATTATTCAGGAGATGGAAGATACATTGGTTGAGGTCCGTTCAGCATCGGCAAAAACTATTGCTAATAAAAAAGACGTTAGCAAGCAAGTAAATAGAATGACGATTGAAGCTACTGAATGGCAGGCAAAAGCAGAGTTAGCGCTTAGCAAGAATCGTGAAGATTTGGCAAGAGCCGCCTTACATGAGAAGCAGAAAACAGAAGAAGCTGCTGAATCGTTGAAGCATGAATTAAGCATTATTGAGGCTGAACTCTCTAAACTGCAAAGCGAAACAGGGCAGTTACAAGAGAAGCTGGCCGATGCCAAAACGCGTCAAAAAACAATTATTATGCGTCAGAAAACAGTAAGTTCAAGACTAGAAGTAAAAAAGCGTCTTGATAACAACACTGTAGATGCTGCCATGGGTAAGTTTGAACAATTTGAGCGCAAAATAGACGATTTAGAATCTCAAGTAGAAGCTTATGATATTGGTAAAAAGACTTTAAAAGATGAGTTTGCTGAACTTGAAGCTGATGGTAAAATTGATAGTGAATTAGAAGCATTGAAGAAAAAGATGCAAGCTAAAACTGAGAAGCCAGCAACAAAAGTAAAGAAAGCTTAATTCTGGTCTAACCTCAGTAGCATCAGTATAGTTTATCGTAAAGTACATTTCGGCGGTACATGGAGTACCGCGATGATGTCACCAGCAAAGCCGTCACTAGGAGAACTATCGTGGACGAGTTATTAGTCATTTTTACAGGCGTTCCGTTAATTTTATTCACTTTATTTGTAGCCCCAATTTGGTTGATTTTGCATTACCGCAGCAAAAAACAAGTTAGCCAAGGCTTATCTGAAGAAGAATTTGCAACGCTTACAACCTTGGCAGAAAAAGCAGAAATTATGTCAGAACGTATTCAAACCTTAGAAAGCATTCTTGATGAAGAGGCACCTAAATGGAGGGATAGAGCATGAAGACTGGAACCACACTTTATCGCGACCCCAAAAATGGCAAGATAGCAGGTGTTTGCGCTGGTATTGCAGAGTACTTTAAATTAGAAACTTGGTTGGTAAGAATTTTAGCCATTACCGCATTTTTCTTAATGGCTGGCCCTTTTATGTTCGTTACTTACGTTGCAGCTTGGTTTATTTTAGACAAAAAGCCTGAAGGTGATTTTGCATCAAGCGTCAAAAATGACTCTACAACAATCAACACAAGCGCGACCTCTGGTGATTCTGCTTGGAGTTGGAAGTCTGCTGGCAGCTCCGTTAATCATGATGAGCGTAAAATTGAAGTTAAGTCACGGGTTTGGCAAGCAGGCGAGCCGCCTAGACAAGCGTTTTTTGATATTCAAGAAAGATTTAGAGTGACGGAGTTGAAACTTCGTAAGCTTGAGGGATATGTTACCTCTAGCGAGTTTCAGATTAATAGAGAAATTAGCCGTTTGTAAAAATTAAGTTAGATGCTTTCCCCGTTTAGATGCCACTTTTGTGGCATTTTTTTATGCACTAATTTAAAGATTAATAAGGGGGAAGTATTGTAGCTTAACGTTCAATTTTTGATTAGTTCAGCTAACTTAAATTTACTACGATTAAGCAACTGTAATGCAGAACTAAAAATGAATAAATTGACTTTAATATAGGGTTTGAGCTATTTTCGTAAAGAATAAGTTACAGCGACCTTGTTTTTTAGTGCGTGGATAACAATCTAAACATCTATATTCTTTAAAAATTGGTTAACATCATCGCGTCGAAATTAACTGAATGAAATCTTGTTATGTTTAGCACACCGCCAAAGAAAACCCAGTACGTTTCTCGTCAATCTGACGAAAATGGTGTCATTCACTGGTCTAAAGATGAAAATAATACATGGAAAGAGCTTTATGAACGTCAAGTTCAGTTGTTACAGGGCCGAGCTTGTGACCAATATATGCAGGGGCTTGAATTGCTTAACCTAAGCGTAGAATGCATTCCACAGTTAAAAGATATTGATAAGGTACTGCAACGTGAAACTGGTTGGAGAACAGCCGAAGTTCCTGCACTGATAAATTTCACCGACTTTTTCACCTTACTCGCCAACAAGCAGTTTCCGGTAGCAACGTTTATAAGAAACAAAGAAGAATTTGACTATTTACAAGAGCCTGACGTTTTTCATGAGATATTTGGCCACTGTCCTCTATTAACCAACCCTGCTTTTGCTCAATTTACGCATACCTACGGCAAGTTAGGATTGGCGGCGAGCAAAGAAGACCGAGCTTATTTAGCTCGATTATATTGGTTTACAGTGGAATTTGGTTTGTTGCAAACCGAAGACGGACTGCGGATTTATGGCGGCGGTATACTATCGTCTCCAGGAGAAACTCATTACGCTTTGGAGAGCACGATCCCAGAAAGACATTCTTTGAATCCAATTGATGTGCTTAGAACACCATATAGAATAGACATAATGCAACCGCTTTATTACGTACTTGGAGATTTTGACAACCTTTGTGATATATCGGAAATGGATATCATGGCATTGGTAGAACAAGCAAAAACACTAGGCTTGTACGAACCTAAATTTGAGCCCAAAAGTAAATTGGCAAGCTAAGTTCGGCTTACTGGAATTATCACTATGCATAAAATCAATTGTGTTTTGCGATACGGACTTTGCTTATGATTAGACCTCAAGCACTCAATATGAATTTTTTAGACAGCTTATAAAATCAGATTTTTTTGCGATGTTTCAAGCTGTGAACGTAAACATATTCAATAGCTTTGAAAGCAATTGAAATAATAAAAGTGATTGGTCTGTCTATTACTCTAAGAGATACTCGGTCCTTGAATGCTAATTCTAAACTGATCTAGCTAGACAAAGAGACGTATATCTTAACAATCTGTTCTACTTTCTCACCCTAGGGTGATTATTAGGGTAATTTAAAAATCATGCGATTGGAAATCAACTGCCAAGACAGGCTAGGAATTACGCAAGACGTGTTAGATATTCTAACGGAATATGACATTGACTTGCGCGGTATTGAAATAGACGAGATGGGGAAAATTTTTCTCGATTTCCCAACTATCGAATTTGCAGACTTCCAGCATTTAATGCCTAAAATACGTCGTATTGTAGGTATAACGGACGTGAAGACGACTCCATTCATGCCGATACAGCGCGAGCGAAATCAGCTCAGGGCTTTACTGCAAACGCTGCCTGACCCATGTTTTTCTACTGACACATCTGGCAAAGTGATTTTGTTCAATGACGCTGTTATAAGCGGACTAGAGCTTACACCTGAACAAATCCTTCAGTTGAATATTGATGAGGTTTTGAGCGGATTTGCGATTACAAAATGGCTTGAAGGTAAAGAGAGTTACGCACAAACGCACAGAGTAAAGTTTATTGAGCAAGATTACATTGCCGACATTTTGCCGGTAGACGTTCCGGATAACGACAAGACAGTTCTTGCAGGTGCGGTTGTAATTCTCAAATCAGAATCGCGCTTGGGTCAGCAGTTGACTGTGTTTAACAAAACCATGTCGAATTGCTTTGATTCGTTTCAAGCATCTAGCCCTGTGATGAAAAAGGTCATCAGAGATGCAAAGCGCATGTCAGAGCTTGACGGAAATATGCTTATTTATGGTGAATCGGGTACTGGTAAGCAAAGTATTGCAAAAGCTTGCCACGATAGCAGTCCTAGAGCTGAAGGTGAATTCCGTATTCTGAATTGCGCTTCACTGCCTGACGACGTTGCTGAGACTGAACTATTTGGTATTGGTCACGGTCAGTTTAATGATACGGACACAAAGCCAGGATTAATTGAACTTGCGTCTGGTGGGACCTTAGTACTTGACGAAATCTCCGAGATGTCGCAACAGTTGCAATCGAAACTTCTTCGCGTAATAGAGGATGGGCATTATAGAAAGGCCGGTCAAAAGCAATCAATAAACATCGACTTACGTATTATTTGTACTACATGTAAAGATTTGTCTGAAGCGGTTGAGATTGGTACGTTTAGAGAAGATTTATACTATCGATTAAATGTTTTAGCACTAGTATTGCCGCCGTTGCGGGAACGAAAAGTTGACGTAATCCCCTTGGCTGAGAATATAGTGCGACAACATAGCAGTAAGTTGGGTATTCGCTCTCCAAAACTAAGTAAGTCCTGCGTTGAATATTTGCAGGCTTATCCGTGGCCAGGAAATGTTAGACAATTAAAGAATGCACTGTATCGGGCTATTGCGCTGATGGATGGAAATGAAATAACTAAGGAAGCTATCCAATTACCTAGTTGCAGCACTACGGTTAATTATATTGACGAAAACTTTGAGGGTACTCTTGAACAGGAAGTGAAAAAATTTGAAAAAGATTTACTCAAACGACTTTATCCGTCATATCCAAGCACTCGTCAACTTGCGCGTAAGTTGGGTTTAAGTCATACCGCGATTGCTAATAAACTTCGTGAATACGGTATAAGTAAAGCTACTGTAAAGTATTAGTTACGAAAATCACGTGTAGCCCTATTTAAATAGGGCTAGTCACTTTGCCTCTTTCACATCATCGTAAAATTATACAGGATGTCTCGATCTGTTTTCGGCGCTATAATACATTATGTTAGTAGCTCGCTCGCTTGGGCGAGGTCAAGTGCTCTATATATTCACGGCACTAAATAAAAACAAAAAAACACTCATATAAAGGTTTAAGCAATGAAATTAGCGACTTATAAGAATAGTACGCGTGACGGTAAGTTGATGCTTGTCAGCCGTGATTTAACAAAAGCGGTCGAAGTAAGCGATATTGCTGCAACGATGCAGAACGCTTTGGATAATTGGGCGCAGGTGAGGCCAGCGCTGCAAAACCGGTCTGATGAATTAAATGCCAATACTATTGATAGCAGTGTTTTCGACGAGACGTTGTGCGAAAGCCCTCTTCCAAGAGCTTATCAATGGGCTGATGGAAGCGCTTATGTAAACCACGTCGAACTTGTACGAAAAGCGCGTGGCGCTGAGATACCTGCATCATTTTGGACAGATCCTCTTATGTATCAAGGTGGGTCAGACGACTTTATTGGGCCTCGTGATGATGTGTTGTTGCCAAGTGATGAATGGGGTGTTGACTTCGAAGGTGAAGTCGCTGTTGTTACAGATGATGTCCCAATGGGAGTCTCTGCGCAAAACGCCGGACAACACATTAAATTACTGATGCTAGTTAACGATGTTTCATTGCGCGGCTTGATTCCTGGAGAGTTAGCAAAAGGCTTTGGTTTCTTTCAATCAAAACCAGCGTCAGTCTTTTCACCGGTCGCCGTAACACCCGATGAATTAAACACTGCTTGGACTAACAACAAAGTCCACTTGCCTCTTGTATCACATTACAACAGTGCGTTATTTGGAAAGCCTGAAGCTGGTGAAGATATGACCTTTGATTTTGCGCAATTGGTTGCCCACGCAGCTAAATCTAGAAATCTGGGAGCTGGCGCAGTTATTGGTTCTGGAACGGTATCCAACAAACAAGGAACAGATCATGGTTCTTCTATTGCTGAAGGCGGAGTAGGTTACTCGTGCATTGCTGAAGTTAGAATGATTGAAACGATTCGTGATGGCAAGCCAAGTACTCCTTTTATGTCATTTGGTGATTCTATTCGTATTGAAATGTTTGATCGCGAAGGGCAAAGTATTTTTGGCGCAATTGATCAAATTGTTAAGCAGTCTTAAATGATACAAGAACTTAATTAAAAGGGCAGATATGAGCTTAAAACTCTATGGCTACTGGCGATCTTCGGCTTCTTACCGAGTCAGGATTGCGCTACATTACAAATCACTTAATTTTGATTACGTGCCTGTGCATTTAGTTAAAGATGGTGGGCAGCAAAAAGCGGATGCCTACAGCGGAATTAATCCGTCGATGTTGGTGCCTACATTTGTTGATGACGATGAAGATATAGTGCTAAATCAATCCTTAGCGATTATTGAATATTTGGATGAGAAGTATTTGGATAAGCCATCATTGCTGCCGTCTCACACCCTTGATAAAGCAAGAGTAAGAGCTCTAGCTCAAGATATAGCTTGCGACATTCAGCCAATTTCGAATTTGCGTATATTAGAAAGCTTAAAATCAGATTTTGATGCTAATAACGAGCAAACTAAAGCTTGGTGCGTGAAGTGGATTGAAACCGGTTTTAAAGCGATTGAACGTCGTTTGGCAACGCGAGCCGGTAAATATTGTTATGGCTATGAAGTAACGCTTGCAGATGTATGCTTGATCCCACAAGTTTACAATGCAATTCGTTTTAATGTAGAAATGCAACAATTTCCTTTAATACAGAAAATTTATAATAACTGCAATGAGCTTGAGGCGTTTAAACGAGCGATCCCAGAAGCGCAAATTGACGCTGCATAAAAAAGTCTCGCGTTTACTTAGTTTACAATTGTCGTACCTTGTTAAAAGGCCATGTATTAATGATTTTGAAGTCAATAGGCTTCTGAACAATTAATACACGGCCTTTTTAAGCTGCCTTCAGATATTCTTTATGGGCAATTCCGTTGTATTTTTTACTTGTTTAAGTGCAAAAGTAGAACTTAGGTGGTCTACTAATGGCAGGTGGGTTAATTTATTCTTTAATAGTTGCTCATACTCTTCAATGCTTTCAACAATGACCTTTAACAAATAGTCTTTATCTCCACTAGTAGTATGGCACTCCACAATTTCCACAATTTCTTGCACCGCTGTTTCAAAGTCAACTAGCGAGTCACCATCATGGTTTTTCAAAGTAACGTAAATAAAAACAGACACACCCAAATTCAATTTTTTACTATCTAGCAGAGTCACCTTTTGACGGATAACGCCATCGGCTTCCATACGCTTTACTCTTCTCCAACATGGTGTGTGCGACAATCCAACATACTGACTCAACTCTGCCATAGAGACAGTTGCGTCCTTTTGCATAACTCTGAGTATTTCACGATCAAATTTATCTAGCTTCATTTTTATTCCGTGGTAAGAGATGTATCACTTCATTCTTTCCCATTATAGGATAGATATCCTATAAACATAAAATAATAAATACATTTATTAAACAACTATTTACTAGCTAAGTGTAAATCGCAAGATACGTCCTCCGTCTCATCGGATACAATTTATGATTACGACGTCAATGTGTTACCTCAAAATAACTATTCGTTGCATGAAAAATAATATGAGTACAAAATTATTCGCAAGAGAAATGTGAACAGCAAATAATATAATTATAAGAATAAGGTTTTTATGTCAGTTTTCGAGCACCATGAGTTTGCAGAGCACGAACAGGTTTCATTTTACAATGATGAAGCTACTGGTTTAAGGGCCCTTATTGCGGTTCACAACACAAATTTGGGACCGGGTTTAGGCGGTTGCAGAATGTGGAACTATGCGAACTCTGACGAGGCACTGACAGATGTGCTCAGATTGTCTAAGGGAATGACATACAAAGCTGCCATGGCAGGCCTTGCCCAAGGAGGTGGTAAGGCTGTAATTATTGGAGATCCACGCAAAGACAAGACGCCCGCTTTGATGAGAGCAATGGGACAATTTGTCGATACGTTAAAGGGGCAATACATCACAGCTGAAGATTCTGGTATTTCAGTGTCTGATATTCAAATGATGTCTGAAAATACACAACACGTTAGTGGTATTTCATCTAAATACAGCTTTGATGGCAAGATTGCTGATGGTAATCCGGCTCCAGCTACTGCATATGGCGTTTTTGTTGGCATTAAAGCAGCGGTCCAATATATGGATAACGCGGATTTATGCGGTAAAAAAATAGCAATAAAAG
>CAJQOP010000128.1 GCA_905479945.1 uncultured Glaciecola sp.
CTACCGCTCAGCTCGCTTGAACACCCAAGTAAACTCGGATGATTCTGACTCGTCATAAGTGTAGCCATCATAATTAAAGGCTTTTAAATCCTGCACTTTAATTATTTTATTATCTGCAGCATAACGCATCATTAAGCCACGGGCTTTTTTGGCATAGAAACTAATAATTTTATACTTACCATTTTTTTCATCTTTAAAATGCGGTGTAATAATCGTCGCTGCCAGGGCTTTCTTTTTCACTGAACTGAAATACTCATTACTCGCTAAGTTAACAAGAACTTTGCTACTGTCTTGCGATTCGAAACTCTTGTTCAACTCCTCAGTAATCGACGTTCCCCAATACTCATAAAGTGACTTACCGCGTGAGTTTTCTAGCTTTGTTCCCATTTCTAAACGGTAGGGCTGCATAAGATCAAGTGGACGCAGAAGCCCATATAACCCAGATAGTATGCGTAAGTGCTTTTGCGCAAACACAAGGTCTGCAGCATTTAATGATTTAGCATCAAGCCCGGTGTAAACATCACCATTGAACGCAAACATTGCCTGACGAGAGTTATCCGGTGTAAATGGTGTCGAAAAACTAGAAAAGCGTTCTGCGTTCAATATTGATAATTTATCGCTGATATGCATTAAGCTAGCTAAATCGCTTGGTGCCAATTTTTTGCACGTAAGCACTAAATCTTTGGTGTCATTTAGCATTCTAGGCTGAGTAAACTCAGTCGTTGGCACAGGTGATTCAAAATCAAGATTTTTTGCTGGGGAAACAACCATTAACATCATTATATGAGCCCTAAATTCTCTACTAATTAACAACATGGGGGCGTTTTTCAAAATTTCTATATTTTCATAATATAAAAACGAACAAACTGTTATAGCCAGCAGGCGCTACAAGCGGTAATCTAGACATAATTTATTTTTTAAGGTAACAAAATGACAACACAACTTGAATCATTGCGCACATTAACAACGGTTGTAGCAGATACTGGCGATATAGACGCTATCAAAAAATATCAACCTGTTGATGCAACTACTAATCCATCCTTGCTTTTAAAAGCAGCATCATTGCCTCAGTACGCTGAATTAATGAAGGAATCGGTTGCATGGGCTAAAGCACAATCAAATGATCAAGAGCAGCAAATTATAGATGCTGGTGATAAGCTTGCTGTTGCCATCGGCAAAGAAATTGTTGGCGTAATTCCGGGTCGTATTTCGACGGAAGTTGATGCACGCTTGAGTTTTGACACGGCAGCAACAGTCACAAAGGCGCATAAACTTATTAAATTATATGCCGATGCTGGTATCGATAAGTCACGTATATTAATTAAAATAGCGTCAACTTGGGAAGGGATTAAAGCGGCCGAATTACTTGAGAAAGAAGGGATTAACTGCAATCTGACTCTCTTATTTGGATTTGACCAAGCACGAGCATGTGCTGAAGCCGGTGTTTTCTTAATATCCCCGTTCGTTGGCCGTATCTTAGATTGGTATAAAGCCAGCACTGGAAAAACACATTACGCTGGTTCTGAAGATCCTGGTGTCATCTCTGTTACTGAAATATATAACTACTACAAATCCTATGGCTATAAAACAGTTGTGATGGGTGCAAGTTTCCGTAATATCGATGAAATCCTTTGTTTAGCAGGCTGCGATCGCCTCACAATTAGCCCGCAATTACTTGAAGAGTTATCAAATAATGAAGGTGAAATAAAACCTTACCTAGTGGACAGCGGAAAAGCGAAAAACATAGGTGATAAGTTAAGTGAATCACAATTCAGATGGGCTATGAATCAAAACGCGATGGCAACAGAAAAGTTAGCAGAAGGTATTCGTAACTTCGCAGCTGACCAAGTAAAACTAGAAACTTTATTAAGCGAAATGCTTTAACATTTCAATCCTTTTAATACGGATTTGCGATGTAAAGATAGGCGCTAACTCGGACAATTAGCGTTTACGATGCCACACATTTTGAGATTAAGCTGCCTCTCGCAGCTTAATCTCGATATAAGTTCGACGTAATTTTGATATAAACTCTACATAATCGTGTTTTCTCTATTCGCATCAAAAGATACTTATAGCGGATTTCAAAAAAAGTGAATTTCAACAAATCTTGGAGACTCAATCTTGGAACGCATTCGTCATACTCAAGCGTGGGCAAAATTAGAAACACTTTCAACCAGTGTGAAGCGTCAACACATGCGTGATTGGTTTGCTAGCGATCCAGATCGTGCAAGTAGATTCACAACAGCCGCTTGCGGAATAAGCCTGGATTATAGTAAAAATCGCATTAACAATGCTGTTTTAGAGGCTTTATTTGAACTAGCTCAACAACGCAATGTGAGCGACAAAATAAGCGCCATGTTTGAAGGCGACATTATCAATACAACAGAAAACAGAGCTGTATTGCATACCGCACTAAGAAATTTCTCAGGCAAACCAGTAATCGTTGATGGTAAAGATGTAATGCCGAGTGTTTTAGCGACACTAGAAAAAATGCAGGCATTTACGCAACGCGTCCAATCTGGCGAACACAAAGGCTGCACTGGTAAGTCAATTAAGAAGATCGTGAGTATTGGTATAGGTGGTTCATTTTTAGGCCCTAAAATAGTGACTGAAGCGCTCAAACCTTATCAAAATAAAGCGCTCGACGTAAGCTTTGTGGCAAACGTCGATGGTTGCCATATTCAGGATGTTTTAGCAAAATGTGACCATGAAGAAACACTTTTTGTAATGTCATCGAAATCCTTTACCACACAAGAGACCTTGCAAAACACATTGACAGCAAAAGCTTGGTTTTTAAAGCAAGGCGCAAATGAGACTGATATCGCAAAACATTTTGTTGCAGTGTCCTCAAATGTGAAAGCAGCGACTGAATTTGGCATGGAAGCAAGCAACGTATTCCCGATGGCAGATTGGGTAGGAGGAAGATATTCACTTTGGTCAGCAATCGGGTTACCGATATGCTTGGCTATTGGCTTTGATAATTTCAAGCTAGTATTGCAAGGCGCTTATGAAATGGATGAGCACACAAGAACCGCACCATACCCTTCAAATCTTCCGGTTATTTTAGCTGTGTTGGGCGTTTGGTATCGTAACTTCATGGGTGCTCAATCACATGTGCTGCTGCCTTATTATCATTATTTAAGAGGTTTTCCTGCTTATGTCCAACAACTGGATATGGAGAGCAATGGTAAAACGACCACCCTTAATGGAGCGACTGTTGACCATGGCACGGGTCCAATTATTTGGGGCAGCGAAGGAACAAATGGGCAACATTCATTTCATCAATTGATACATCAAAGCAACTTGCCTATTCCAGCCGACTTTATGTTTCCTCTTAAAGTAGCTAATCAAGACGACACACATCACGCGATGCTGGCGTCCAATTGTTTTGGCCAAACTCAGGCCTTAATGCAAGGTAAAACATTTGAAGAATGTTATCAGGATTTAGCAGGCCAAGGTTTAGCTGATGAAGAACGCACTCGTCTTGCCGCCCATAAGACAATGCCAGGCAATAAACCTAGCAACACTCTACTATTCGAACAGCTTGATCCTAAAACACTAGGCGCAATGATTGCCATGTATGAGCACAAAGTGCTTATTCAAGGCGCAATTTGGGATCTTAACTCATTCGACCAATGGGGTGTTGAGCTTGGTAAAGTGTTAGGCAATGATGTGCTTGATGTGATCCGTGGGGAGAAAGCAGATACGCATCTTGATGCATCAACGGCAGCCTTGATTAAACGATTTAACCAAGAAAAGTAGAGATTTATTACTCCAAGGAAGACTTGTTTGTGTCATAAGACTAAACGTATTGCTAATTAAAAGTTAATTAAGGTGTATTAATTTTGCAATGCCTATGGTACAAACTATACATAAGTCGTAGAACGTTATGCTGTACATAGCGTCTATTCCTTATGTAGCAAGCGGTTTCGATAAGGAGATGCCCCGTGGAAAGATCTGAAATAATGTCAATAATCGATATAGAGTCTCGTCCGGTAAAAACTAAAAGTAAAAAACGAAAATGGCGAGAAATTGAAGCAATACAAGATCAATATAAACTCGAACGAGAGTTAACAGATATGGTCATGAACCTAGACTACGAAATAAACGAAATGATGCGATAACAACGCAAAATGCCACTCCTTTGAGAGTGGCATTTTTGTTTCTGGCTTTGAGTTTCAATTTAGAGGGTAGTAAATGCCATTAGCAAGCGGGTCATGGATGCCATTAGCAAGCGGGTCATGGATGACCTGACGCAAAGCGTCACAGCGGTTTTTTCAATTAAGAAACTCTACTACTCTTCAACTTGAAAAAACCGTCACAGCTGCTATTTAGCGTTTTACAGGACGCTTCTTCGGTTTAGTGATTTTTCTACCTTTCACCTTGTCGCCAGTTATCTGCGTTTTGCCAACTTTATTGGTTTTACTTGGACGGCGGTTTTTCGAGATACTTTTCAATAGGCTTTGACGATCACTAACCTCAAAACCTTTTTTAACTACTCGTTTAATTGAAGTACCTATAAGGGTTTCAATACGTTCGACAGTGCGCTCTTCTTCTCTGCTTACAAAGGAAATTGCATTCCCAGACTCACCGGCTCGACCCGTACGACCAATTCTGTGCACATAGTCTTCTGGTAAGTAGGGTAGATTGTAATTTACAACATAATCCAAACCTTGAATATCTAAGCCGCGAGCAGCAACTTCAGTTGCGATGAGCACTTGTAATTTTGCTGATTTGAATTCAGCCAGTGCACGACGTCGAGAACCCTGACTTTTATCACCATGACAAACTGCAGCGTCTATTTTACTCTGCTTTAAGCTGGCCATGAGCTTATCAGCTTGCTCTTTTGTACTTGTGAAAACCAATACTTGAAACCAATTTTGCTCTCTAAGTAAGGCTTTAAATAAATCAATTTTACGAGATTCTTCTACCGCATACATTACGTGATTAACCGTATCAGCCGCCGCGTTCGCTTTAGAAACTCGTATTTCTTTATGGTTGTTGAGTATTTTGTGACATAACTCATTAACTGCAGGAGAACTAGTTGCAGAATATAAGAGAGTTTGACGTTTTTTAGCCGTATGCTGCATGATGAGACTAACATCGGTAATAAAACCCATGTCCAACATACGGTCAGCTTCATCTAGCACAACATATTCTGCGTTGGCTAAAGTGACGTTATTCGAAGCCATATGCTCGAGCAGTCTACCTGGTGTAGCAATAAGAATATCAATACCCACTTTGAGCTTACTGGCTTGACCGCCCATTTTCACGCCACCATACATTGCAGAGACGTTTATAGAGGTAAATTGAGCATACTCACCAATGGCTTGGGCAAGTTGTTCTGCAAGCTCTCTGGTAGGCGTCAGTATCAGCGCTCTGGGACTACAAGAAATAGTATCTTTAGGCGTATCTAACATTTGTTGCAAAACAGGCAGTGCAAATGCAGCAGTTTTACCGGTTCCAGTTTGCGCATGAACTAATAAATCCTGGCCACGACGAGCCTTAGCAATGCTTAATTCCTGGACAGGTGTCATCTCAATATATCCGCAAGCATCTATAGCCTGTTGAATTGGAGCTGCTAAACCTAAAGTTGAAAATTTCATGTGTGATCCTCTGTAGCTTGTTTTCTGTCCCCTAACCCTAACTTGGGATAAGAATGACCTTCAAACCCTAGCGACAGTTAAAAATTGAGGGCGGAATATACAGCATTTTATACGATATAGTGAGCTTAAATGATGTTTTTATATGCAGCGAGCATCTTTGATTTTAAATGCTCTTTAGATGAATCGCAAAAAGTACTTTTATTTCAATTGGATATCAAATTTGCCAATCTATTTCTGATTTCCCCAGAGAAGTCAGAATGTTATTTGTTTTACTGAAATGTTGGCAACCAAAAAAACCACGATAAGCAGATAAAGGTGATGGATGGACGGCGCTTAATATATGGTGGCGACTCTCATCGATCAATGCTGATTTCTTTTGTGCTGGCGCTCCCCATAGTAAAAACACAACGTCCTCAAATTTAGTGTTAATAGTAGAGATAACCTGGTCAGTAAACTCTTCCCAGCCTATTTTTTTATGCGAATGAGCTTGCGCTTGTTCAACCGTTAATACTGTATTGAGAAGCAAAACACCCTGCTTTGCCCAATGCGCTAAATCGCCATGCTCGGGCATTTCAAAGTTAGCTATATCAGCTGAAAGCTCCTTGTAAATATTGCGCAGGGAAGGCGGGACTTTGTTTCCCTTTAAAACCGAAAAACACAAACCATGGGCTTGATTTGGGCCGTGATATGGATCTTGGCCCAAAACTACTACTTTTAAATTAGTAGGCGTGGTCAGTTTGAAAGCGTTAAAGATATCAGCGTCAGGTGGATAAATGACTTTGCCAAGCTCTCGCTCGTTAGCTACATAATTTAACGCATTGATCAGATATGATGGCTTATTCACTGAACTTATTTGGTCTTGTGACGCGCCACTCAAGCTATCTTTAAAGCTATCATTAAAGCTACCGGCAACACTGTCATGTGAGCTGTTATATGAGCCATGAGTCAGCTCAGTCTTTTCTGTAAAAAGTAGTGTTTCCCAAGCCTTCATTTTACTATGCCTAAGGTCATTTTAGCTTAGCATCCATTTACGAGCCTGAGGCCATTTTCCAGCCTGAGGCCATTGACTGCCTCTGCTGCCATTTAGATGGATGAAAACCAAGCTATTTTAAAATCGAAAACAAATGTGACTTAAGTGCTACATAACTATTTTCAATTTCAACTGAAAACTCAGGTTTTCCAACGCAGTCTGCTAAGGGCTGAGGCAAGCTTATAGGCTGACCTAGCACATTTTCAACCGTTTCTCTAAATTTAGCTGGATGAGCCGTACCCAAAAAGATACCCACTTCGCCTTCTTCCAAAGATCTAGACAATGAACGATAACCAATCGCAGCATGAGGTTCTGAAACATAGCCTAAGCTAGCTAATTGACGCATAGCAACTTGCGTATATTCCTCATCAACACCCTCACCTATCAAGCAAGTTTTATCTATATAACCTTGTTCAATAAGGGCCTCGATACGAGGCCAGTTATTCGGCTGACTAACGTCCATCGCATTAGAAATAGTCGCAACAGTTTGTTTTGGCGACCATTCACCGGTTTGTAAATAACGCGGCACGGTGTCGTTAGAATTAGTTGCAGCAATAAAGCGTTTTATTGGCAAACCCAATGATTTTGCAATGATGCCCGCAGTAAGATTCCCGAAGTTACCGCTTGGTACAGAGAAAACTGCTTTGTCATGCTGCTCCTTTGGTAATTGCGCAATAGCTTCAAAGTAATAGCAAACCTGGGCAAATAAACGACTTATGTTAATTGAGTTAGCTGAATTTAAATGTAATCCTTCACGCACATCTGGATCATCAAATGCTGCTTTGACTAGGTGCTGGCAGTCATCAAAATCACTTTCGATGGCAACGGTGTGGATGTTCCCACCTAAGGTTGTGAAAAGCTTCGCTTGCAGCGGGCTTATTTTGCCTTTTGGATACAAAATCACGACTTGGATATTTTCTATACCATAAAATGCATGGGCTACTGCAGCTCCGGTATCACCGGATGTCGCTGTCAAAATGGTGATAGGCTGACCTTCGCTAATATTAGCCAGAGTTTGTGCCATAAAACGGCCACCGAAGTCTTTAAATGCTAATGTTGGCCCGTGAAACAATTCAAGGCTATAAATATCGTCAGTGACTTCAACTAAGGGCGCACCAAACTGAAATGCAGTGCTAACAATTTTGTTCAGCAAGTCATCCGGCATTTCATCACCAATAAGTTGCTTTAGTACACGAATGCTGCGCTCAACAAAAGGTAAGGCTATTATCTCCTCAATATTTTCAAAAGGCGTAATTTGCTCAGGAAAATATAGGCCTTGGTGTTTACCCAAGCCTTTTTTTACGGCTTCAGAAAAACTAACTTTGTCACTCGAATCTTTTAAATTTACTAAATTCACTACTTAAACCTTTAATTTTTTATTTGCTGCTAACGTGTCGAGCAGCTGAATTATTGAGTCATTTCTGCGCAGATTATTCTGCTACTGGTTCGGCATTGACTATTAATCATTGATAACGATCGTGCCCTCTCGACTCAAGCAACAGACATGGCTAAACCCGTCTGGATTCTGAATATACTCTTTTTCCAACCAAGATTGCATCGCTTTCGCATCATCTAACTCTCTAGCTACCGCAAAAACAGTTGGGCCTGAGCCTGAAATACCAAATGCTAGAGCATTACTTTGGCTGCACGCTTGCCTTGCATCATCAAAACGCGGAAGCAACACTTTTCGATGTTGCTCTGCAATCACATCTGTCATCATTTTAGCCGCTAGCTCTTCATTATTGCTATACAGACTGTGCACAAAAACACTCAGTTGACGCCCAAAGGCTAAAGTATCTGACAGTGTATATTGCACAGGCAACAAACGTCGCGCTTCGGCCGTCGACACCGCAATACCAGAATAACATACCACCCAGTACCAATTTTCAAAACAGGGCAACTGCACTGCAACTGGTGATGATTCTCCGGTCATCAGCACTAATCCGCCCAGATAACTTGGGGCAACGTTATCATAATGTACGCTACCACTAATTTGCCCTTCGAGTTCACCCATCATGATGAGCAATTCGTCTTTAACAAAAGGATCGCCAGCATGCGCATTCAATGCATAAAATGCCGCCACAATTGAACTCGCGCTAGACCCTAGCCCACTGCCAATAGGTAAAACTTTGTGTAAGTGCATTTTAATGCTTAATAGCGGCTTATTTGCTGCGGCCAACTTGTCCTGAAAGAATTCATAACACTTGGTCACTATATTATTTTCAACACCTGGCGGTAGTCTATCGGCAAAGGCACCATCAACTATTAAAGTAAACTCCTCAGCGTCAGTAACTTCTACCCAATCGCCTAACTTAGTTCCATCAATAGGCTGCAAGGCCGCGCCTAATAAATCAAAACCGAGGCTAACATTACCTATTGAAGCAGGAGCAAATGCTTTTGTTGATTTTATGGTCGGTTTAGTGCTCGATTTAGTGGTCATCATGCGAAGTCCTGAGTCCATGGCATAGTGCGAAGTACATCGGCAAAGACACCGGCTGCAGTAACGGTTGCGCCAGCACCATAGCCACGAATAACAAACGGAATGGGCTGATAGTATTTACTATGAATTGCTAATGCATTCTCGCCGTCTTTCACTGCGGCTAAAGGGTGTACTAAAGGCACTTCTTGAATAGACACTTTACACTTACTTTCTTTAATAGAGCCTACGTAGCGCAACACTTTTCCAAGTTCTTTTGCACTCTCAACTCGCAATTTTAAGCTTTCATCTAAACTAGGTAAATTAGCTAAAAAAGTATCAACATTCCCGCTGGCATCAAAGTTGGACGGCAGAACTGATTCAATTTCGATGTCCGATAATTCTAGTTCTAAACCAGATTCCCTGGCCATAATTAACAATTTACGCGCCACATCCATGCCTGATAGATCATCTCTTGGATCTGGTTCAGTAAAGCCATTCTTTTTAGCAATCAAGGTTGCTTCAGACAAACTCATCCCTTCATCTAACTTACCAAATACGTAAGACAGCGAACCTGACAATATACCTTCAAAGCTTTCTAATTCATCACCTGCAGCCACCAGCTTTTGCAAATTATCAATAACCGGCAAACCCGCACCCACTGTTGTTTCATATAAATATTGGCGATTAGTTTGTTGCATTGTCCGCTGCAGCATCCTGTATTGGGACATAGATGATGTATTCGCTTTTTTGTTTGGCGTTACTACGTGGCAGCCTGAGTTCATCATTTCAACATATAAGTCAGCAATCACGTCGCTGCTGGTGCAATCGATAATAACCGGATTTACTAGACTATTGTCATTCGCAAACTTATGAATACGAGCAACGGAAAACGCCTCATCCACTTTTGCCAAATCTGCATTCCAATCTGCATTTAAGTCAATACCCTTTGTGTTAAGTAAAAGCTGACGACTGTTGGCAATGCCAAATACTTTTAAACGTATGTCTCGAGCCATTAGTGCCGCTTGTTGTTGCGCAATTTGACGCAACAATTCAACACCAACATTGCCGCAGCCAACTAAAAATGCATCTATCGTATGCTTCTTAGTAAAGAAATTTTGATGTATTACTTTAACCGCTTTCTTAGCTTTCGCATTCTCTATAACCGTGCTAATTGAACGCTCTGACGAGCCCTGAGCAATGGCTACATTATTGACTCGAGCTTGAGCAAGAGCACTGAAAAACTTAGCTGCCATACCCTGCGACTGACGCATACCGTCACCCACCAAGGTAACTATAGCTAGTTCGCGACGCACTTCAATCGGCTCTAATAGCTGATTACTAAGCTCAAGTGCGAAACTGTCTTCTAAAAGATCCAATGCACGATCGGTGTCTTTGTTCTGAATACAAAAGCTGATGCTATATTCCGACGAACTTTGTGTAATTAAACTAATGGATATATTACCCGTCGAAATGACATCGAATATACGACTCGCCATCCCAACCATTCCTTTCATACCAGGGCCGGCAATATTGAACATCACTACATTTTCAAGGTGAGAAATACCTTTAACACTAGTCCATTTTTCACTAGCTTCATGGCTAATAAGCGTACCCGGAGCTGCTGGGTTTAGAGTGTTGCGTATTAGGCAAGGAATGCTGTATTGAGCAATTGGGCCGATGGTCTTTGGATGCAAAACTTTGGCGCCAAAGTAGGATAACTCCATTGCTTCTTGATAAGTCAATTTATCAAGTAAAACTGCGCCATCTACTTGATTAGGGTCGGCATTGTAAACGCCATCAACATCAGTCCAAATTTCGCAGCAGCTAGCATCGATACAAGCAGCTAGAATGGCAGCTGAATAATCAGAGCCGTTGCGCCCTAGTGTTACTTTTTCGCCAAGCTCATTTACCGCGACAAAGCCAGGCATTATGATAAGTGACGCGCCGCTAGTATCTACGTCTGAAAACCTGGCCTTGCTTGCGCTTAGGTCAGCAATACTATCGAGATAGTCACCATGCGCTACGATATGCTCAACAGGATCAATAATCGTATTAAGCACGCCTTTCGCATTTAAAATTTCGCTGAAAATTCGAACGCTAACATATTCACCCACGCTAAGAATAGTCGCAGTGACTTGGTCAGGGCAGGTTTTTAATAGCGAGATGCCTCTTAATTGCTGCTCAAGGACTGCAAGTTTTTCAGTAATAAATTCGCTTAAGGGTGCATAGGAGAAGTTATCTAGTGTGCTGTTTAAGTCGTCAGCGATGCCGTGCAAGGTCATATTTAACTTGGCAAATAGTTCACCATAGTCTGCGCCTGATTCAGCCTGTTCACATAAAAGTGACAAGGCATTTGTAACGCCCTTAGGAGCAGACAAAACAACAGCAGCGCCCTCTGCTTGGTGTGTATCGACGCTAATCTCAAGCACGCGCATATATCTAGTTGCGTCAGCGAGGCTCGAACCACCAAACTTTAAAACCTTCATCTATCTCTCCTGTGCTCGATTGAGCTTATGTTTTCCACATATAAAAAAACCCGCTTTTGGCGGGCTTTCGTTAATGGCTTATATTGTTTAAGCTAACGACCGCCCCTTGAAGGCATAATAATCATCATACTGGTCATGGTTTGCATCAACTGAGCCTTATTGTTTAAGCAATAAAGACTTGCGCATAGAGACCTAGCGCTTGCAACTCGCGCTAACAATGAACTGATGTCAAACGCAATTGTTGTTGATACATTATGACTCGCAGCATTTAAAGCTGCGCGCAAAGAATTCACCCAAACATTGGTAGTATTATTGACGTAATGTCGTGCAATCTTAACCATGCTTAGCTCAACCCTCTCAGTTTAACTATTTTGTCGTTAGTATTATTATTTTTTTATGCCGTCAATTTGCCGTATAGACGTCTATATGTCAACCTTGATTTAGCGCTACTAGAGATATTGTGTTAAATATTACCCATTAATCGAAATTTCATCATCAGGTTTGAGTGTTTTTTGGAGACAACTGGTTTTTGAGGTTCAATTTCTTTGCTTGCCGTTTTTTAGCAATAACCGACGTCGGTGCACTCACCAGCAAATTTAAAAACAAGCCAAAAACGACTCCAAACAAAATGCCTTCTGTTGTGATTGGCAAGCCGAAAGAAAAATTTTCCACCGTATTATCGACATATTGCCATCCCGATGGCGACATCATAAACATCAACTTTTGAATCAAATTACCCTCATTAAAAACTAATAAGCCTTCACTTAATTCAGTATGCCTAGTTAGGGTTTCTTGCTTTTGAATGGCGTCATCACGAACACTTGGCACCTCATTTTCTAAATGATGCTCAATCATGTCATTGATTGACGCGTAGCTATATTTATCAGCGGTTTCTTGATAGCCCTTTATTTGCCATTGACTTGATTCATGCATGCCTGCCAAAAATTGGTGATAGTGCTCGGCTAGCTGCGGAACTTGTAAAGCTAACACCAAAGTTACGCCAAAAAAGAGTTTATCTATGGTCTTAAAAATCAATTTCTTCCCCTAATCGAATTAACCTGTATCCATCTTAAGCATACTGCGATTAAAAATATAGACCATGCTAAGCGAACTTGGTTCTTTGCATATGCGTCTTCTCTTTGCTTTGCCCGAATTTCGCTTCATCTGGAAGTAGAATACTTAAAATTAAGTAAAGCGCTAAGAATAGCTACTAACTTCAAAGCAACTAAAAGCAAGTTAATAGTTAATATAACTTCCCGTGATGCGACTTATAACAAGTTTAACGTTATATTTAGCCTACTCATTTAAAACAGTGTCACATCTTAATATTCAACATGACTAAGCCAAGCTCGCTAGCCAGCAATGATAAGCAACTTAACGACATTGCTAAACAATTTGCCTACCAAATAATGACTGGGTTTGATAGATCATATCGCTTATTCAGCAGAATAACAGCGGGCGCAAAAACTCGATTTGAAAACCAACAATGGAACGAATCTCAGGCGGCAATTAAAGAACGTATCGCTATTTACGAACAAAACATAACTGACATTGTGATCGACTTATACCAGCAAGTACATCCTAAGCATCAAGACTCTAAATTCTGGAATACTGCGAAAGCACAATATTCAACATTGCTAAATGAGCATCCTCAGTTTGAGCTGGCCGAAACGTTTTACAATTCAGTCATCGGTCGAATTTTCAAGCACAGTAAAATAGATGACAGCTTGATGTTTGTCTTGCCCAGTCGCTGCTATTTGTCCGGGCAGGACAGGCAAAAAGTTATCTACAGCTTTGATTCGTCGAGCACGGTAAGGGCAATGCACCAAGCTATATTCGATACTTATCGTTTTAAAACGGCATTTGACAACTTGTCGCTTGATTTAGGAAATATGGATCAAGCCTTGCGCGCACGCTTAACACGAGAACAATTAGCCAGTGTGCATACTGTTGAAATGCTGCGCCCTGTTTTTTATCGCGGTAAAGCTGCTTATTTGGTTGGCAGAATATGTATGCCGGATGAAACTCTGCCTTTCGTTATTGCAATGCAAATGACGGAGCAAGGTAAGCTAATGGTTGATGCACTTCTAACTGAGCGCCATCACTTAAGTGTTATTTTTAGCTTTGCCCGCTCTTACTTTATGGCAGATACTCAATACCCAGGAGAACTTGTCGCATTTCTTCAAGAGTTATTGCCACACAAGAAACTTTTTGAACTCTATATGTCATTGGGATTCTATAAACACGGCAAAACGGTTTTTTATCGTAACTATTTACAGCACTTAGTATCGACAGCAAATGAAAAAGAGGATCAGTTTGAACTGGCACCAGGCATTAAAGGCTTAGTCATGACTGTTTTCCACCTCCCCTCTTATGGTGTTGTGTTTAAAGTAATTAAAGATGAATTTGCCGAGAGTAAAAAAATAACTCGTGAGTATGTGAAAGACCGTTATCGTTTAGTTAAAACAACAGATCGCGTTGGCAGAATGGCTGACACTCACGAATACATGAACTTTAGATTCCCTAGGCATCGAATAAACGCTGAGCTACTTGAATACTTGATGGACACTTGTGCCAACAGCCTTAAAGTGACCGACGATGAAGTTGTACTTTCTCATATGTATATCGAACGTAAAATGACGCCACTCAATTTGTATTTGCAACAGCAAACAGATCCAATAAAAATTCGCAAAGTGTTAGATGAACTTGGGCTTTGTATTAAACAAATTGCGCAAGCGAATGTATTTCCCGGCGACATGCTGCATAAAAACTTTGGGGTTACTAAAACAGGCCGAGTAATATTTTATGATTATGATGAAATTTGCTACATGTCAGAACGTCAGTTTCGCAGTTTACCCAAAAATAATGATCCCTTTGCCATAGATACACTGTCCGTGGGCCCTACTGACGTCTTTCCCGAACAGTTTGAACATTTCATTGTTGGTAAAAAAGTATTCAAGGATATATTGAAAGAACTGCACGGCGATTTAATGACAACTGACTATTGGCTAGAAACTCAGCGGATTGCAGGACAAGGTATCATTCAAAATTTCACGCCTTACCCTGAACAATTTCGATTTACCCGTTAGCGTTTATTGAATAGCGTTTGCTAAACAGCATTCAATCAAAATTATGCCAACAACATAAAGTAATGAGCCGCTACCGTTCCCATTCCAATGAGCCAAACCGCGCTTCTTAACACGTGTAAATCTGTCCAGTAACAAACCAAGTAAACTAAACGACAAACAACAAAAGCAATACATAGGTAAGCTGTAGTGTGATTTACAGCATTGAGTGCTAGCACTGCTAAAACAGTTGGCGCAAAATAAGTGGTTGCCTCAAAACAATTGTCATGTGCCGCTTTTGATCTTGCTCCTAGACCTTCCAACTTATCTTGCTGCAGCCTTGGTAATCGATTGTCGTAACCACCAATCTTGTTCATCATTAATGCCATTGGCACCTTTGCGATTAAGGGCATAAAAACGACTATCGCTAAACAAATAACTACTGTGATCACTACTCTCTCCAAATTTTAATATTCTTCAATTAGTTAACTTTAAAAGGATCGTAAAGTTTAAGTCTTTATTCGAAAATGAAACGTAAAAGAGTTAACTAATTATTTATCTATGGTCTTCTTTACGTATCGGTAGATGATTGGATCCTATAACGGACGTAAATATTGTTAACTAGCATCGTGGGTGGCCAAATACAATGAAAATACTTATCGTAGAAGACGACACAACTGTAGCAGAATATATTAATAAGGGTTTGAAAGAAGCCGGGCACAATCCAGACGTGGCGAATGATGGTAAACAAGGATTATTTTTAGCTACGTCAAACAAGTACGATGCAATTGTTCTCGATCGAATGCTGCCGCATCTCGATGGTATCACTTTACTAAACACAATCCGTGCTTCTGGCGACAACACCCCAGCGGTTATATTAAGTGCCAAAAACAAAGTGGAAGATAAGGTTAAAGGACTGCGCTCTGGAGCAGACGACTATATGACTAAACCCTTTGCCTTTGAAGAATTATTAGCGCGAATTGAAATTGTGGCTTCTAGACAATCGCTGGCAAATCCTAGTGCAACGGAAATAACATTGGGTGAATTAACGCTCGATCTTATCAATCGAAGGGTTACACGCAATGGCACCGTCATCGACCTGCAGTCTAAAGAGTTCAAGCTCCTGGAATATCTGCTCAAAAACAAAGGGAAGATTGTTACGCGAACAATGCTTTTGGAGAAAGTATGGGAATACAACTTCGATCCTCAAACAAACGTGATTGATGTGCATATAAGCCGACTGCGCAATAAGATAGACAAGGGCTTCAACTACCCAATTATTGAGACCATTCGTGGTGCAGGCTATCTAGTTTCAGAACCTAAGACCTAGGAGATTTTCAGTGAGAGCGATTAAAGCGTTTAGAAAAAGTTCGAGTTTTACTCTGAGCATCGTTTTCACCAGTCTATTGATGTTAGGCGTTGTTTTTATAACATATTTTTTAATACTTTCTAATGACGACCTGTTAATCCGCGAATCCGAAGCTGCCATTAATGCTGATATTAGAGGCTTTAACTCACTGTATCGTGCGGCAGGTTCCAAGGCCGTCGAGAAAGCGCTTAACGACCGTATTGTTGAAAACGGCAATGATTTCTTCTATCACCTAAAAAATGATCAGGACAAATTTATTGCGGGCAATATGCTGTCCTGGCCTACTGATAATTTAGAAAGTATAAAAAACGGCATACTGTCAATCAAAATTGGCGATGAATCATCAAGAAAGTATGATGTGATGGCAAAGGTTATGAGTTTCACTAATGGCCATCAGTTGCTCATTGCACGAAACATTGACGATATAGAAATAGTGCAATGGGTGGGCAAAACTTTTGGCTGGGCAATGATTTTGATTTTATGTTTAATTTCCGCGACTAGTATTTGGGTTGCTTATTACGTGGTTAATCGTATCAACCTCATTTCTGACAAGGCCGATGATATAATTACAACTGGCAAATTGAGCGAACGCCTGCCTGTTGACAGTAATTGGGATGACTTGAGCAAACTCACCATTTCCCTTAATAAAATGCTGGATCAGTTTGAATCCTCCGTCCTGAGCATTAAATCAGTGTCTGACAACATTGCCCACGACTTGCGCACACCACTTAGCCGGCTTAAAACGCATATTGAAGTCATACCCGATGGCGATGAAAAGTATGCGCTTTTGAAAGAGTCTGACAACTTGCTATCTATTTTCAATTCACTACTAAGAATTGCTGATATTGAATCCGATACCAAAACCAGTGCATTTGCAAAACATGACCTTAATCAAATTTTAGAAGACGTTATCGATTTATATTCCCCTATTATAGAAGACAGCCAACTGCACTTGGAACTAGCTGTTAACTCACGCAATTCAATGCTATTTTGCGACAAGGACCTGATATTTCAAGCGTTCGCTAATGTCATTGATAATGCGATAAAGTTCAATACCGCCCAAGGCACCATACTTATCGGCCTAGATACGGTGAATAAAAATGCATTGGACAAGGCTAAGCAGTTCAAATTTACGGCATATGACTCAGGCCTCGGCGCAACTCCACAGGACTTTGAGAAGCTAACTCAGCGCTTTTACCGGGAAGATAAGAGTAGAAGTAAAAAAGGAAATGGTCTTGGATTGTCTTTGGTTTTAGCCATTGTTAATCTGCATGAGGGCAGTATTAACTTTGTCGATAATCCGTTAGGCAAAGCGTCAGGCTTAGGTTGCGAAATTGTGTTACCACAAATGTAAATCAACCTTAAATGGAGTTAACAAAACGTTCTATAGAACTTCCTCATCTCTCTATGAATATTAACCTCCATTATTGTTTTAAATGTCGATAGATTAATACTCTTTTGAGCGCCTCACCTACAATTAGGTCTAAGATTATGGCCTTATTTGGCGAGACACATTGACTGGTGATGAATGATAAACAAGTTGAGTAAAAAAAACCCAACTTATTTGGGCGCAATGCTGGTCCAGCATCAGATGGGCGTACTGTCTATTGTCTATTGTTTTTGCATGAAAATTGAAACTTCGGCCATCACAATTCCAAATTTTTTAATGTAAGAACGATTCATCATTGTGTTTTCGTCAAACGCCCAAAACCAGTCGTCAAAGTTTACTCGGTAAGTTGAATCGCCAACCTCCAAATCCATCTCATACACGAAGTTAAACGCATTGCCGTATGATGTGCCTGTTGCTGGACCTGCAATATCTCCAGCATTTCCGGTATAGGTGCCGTCAGCATTCTTAGTCAATGTCCAGACTCTTGTTTTGGGACCATCACCAAAACCATATTCAAAGCGCTCATCTAAGATCAAATTTCCATCTTTTTTGTACGCATCTATCTCGACAATAAAGCGTTGCACAACATCACCATCTCTGTTTTGCACAATACCCCATGCTTTGACCTTGCCATCAAAAAACTTTTCAATCTCAAAAGCAGGCGTCACACCCTTATACTGTTGGGCATCAATTGAAACTGAACATCCGCTTATCGCTAAAACAAGCATAGCCACTATAGTCAACATGCTCATTTTTTTAATTGTACTAATTTCTTTTAATAGTGCAGACAATCTCATTTTCTATCCTTGTTGGTTACTAAAGACCTAATAGCTGTTTACGCA
>CAJQOP010000129.1 GCA_905479945.1 uncultured Glaciecola sp.
AGGAGAATCAATGAGAAAAATACGCTCTGAGTTGACTTAACGTGAACACTTAGGGTACAAAACACACTAGCCCAATGCGGGGACGTTTAGGTGTTCACGTTCAAACCGGATTCGGTGTTCACCATCACCGGAATATGCAATACGATGCTAAACAGTTTTTTTGCAACAAGACGCAGACAAACATCACCATCAGAATGACCATAATGGTCGTTATATAATTTAAAGAAATCGACATCAATTAAAATGACCGAAACACACCAATGATTCCTTGCAGCTAGATCAATCGTATCAGCTAGCTTTTGCTCAAATGCGCGACGGTTTGGAATGCCTGTCAATGGATCTGTTAAGGTCATATTTAGTAGTGCTTTTTCTTGTTCCTTCACCTTGTTTAAGTAAGTAGAAAATGTATTTGCAAGTGTGGCTATTTCATCGTTGCCTTGCATTGTAATTTCAATTTCGTTGTCTTTGGATGCCTGCTTAACTTGCAAGGACAATGAAAGCAGTCGAACTACAATTCGCTTGTATAAAAAATAGATTAGGCCAAGCGTCAGCAATATAGAAATAACACCAGCGAGAATGGTAAGCATAGAATATTGAGCCGCTAATTCATTTACTTCCCTCGCTTTTTGTATGCTCGTTCGATTGGTAACAAAGTTCTGATATTCTAAATTACTTGCTATATCCGCAATTAGATTTCTCACAAAATTAGCCCTACCAAGGGTTCTACCAATAATTCGTAAGGAATTAACTTTTTGGTTTATTAATCCATCTTGACCGAGCAATAAAAATTCTAAGTTAGCAATATCCACCAATTCGTTTTGATTTTTGGCTGCTAGATTGATTTTAATTTTAGTAACAGTAGCGGCTAACGAGTCTTCAATTTGTCGTATTTCATGAAGCCGACTTTGCTGCTCTATCTTACTGCTTAGCAATAATAAATTAAGAAAACTATTTTCTAATTCAGCGTTACTTTCTGAGCTACTCATATTCTTGAGATCACGAAGTATTAGCGCATTAAGTTTATTTTTAACGGCCAGTAAAGCGCGCTCTCCAGCTATACGTTGTTTAACCAAGTCACTTAGTTCGTCGCTCTCTTTGGTGATAGTTGAGAACTGCGTGGTTAAAAGCTGGCCATCAGAAGAACGATTGAGTAGCTCTACATTTATTTTTTGAATACTCTGTTGGATTTTGCGATTAGAAAGCTGCAGACTCGGACTATTCTCCGATATCGACAATATAGTGGTCAATGTAGCAAGCTCTTGCACTTGGTTGATCAGTGACGATGCTTGGGTCATCTTTGGGATCGTTTTATCTGTTAAATTATCGAGTATTTTACCTAATTCAGTAATTCGGACGATAGCAAAAATGACAACTAGCGTGAAAAGCAAAACGATCCCAAACTGTATATAGCTGAACATGCGGATTGTTTGCTGTCGCTTAGCACTCACAAGCTATTACCAGACGATATATCAAGCAAGCGATTATCAACGGTGCTCGTCAGCTTGCCTTGTAAGCTGATATCTCGCTGAATTAGGTCCGATACGAGTATATTTCCCGAAA
This sequence comes from uncultured Glaciecola sp., assembly GCA_905479945.1. Classification (GTDB taxonomy): domain Bacteria; phylum Pseudomonadota; class Gammaproteobacteria; order Enterobacterales; family Alteromonadaceae; genus Glaciecola. Next base: position 1,561 of record CAJQOP010000129.1, read on the forward strand.
TAGATGATGATCTCAAAGCTTCGCCCTTAGATAAAGATGAATAGCCATCTCCACCATTAACCAGATAGTCAGTGGTTGCCAAAACATAGTGTTTTTCTACATCGATATCTTGGTCATTTATTTTGACGGATTTAATACGCTTACCATGTGGACTCTTACTATCGAACCTAATACGCATACCCGATACTTGAGGAAAGCTGCCCTTTCTCTCGTCTAATCCCGCAAAACCGACTTCTAAAGCGGCTAATAAATCACTCCCCTTAATTGAAATAATGCTCAAAGTGGGCCGAAACGGGAGTTCATTTGCAATGGTTTTTCTGGTAATCGAAGTGTTCGTTTTGTAGGTTCGGTCACCCCTAATACTGCCGGCATTTATCAAGGCAATATCTGCATCTGCAATGCTGCGCATGGTATCAACAATGTAATTTCCAAATGCATTTTCAGACCCGCGAACAACGTCTCTTTTTGTCGAAAACTCGCCGTCCCATATGCCAATTCTATCATCGAGCAATCGGTCTAAACGCATCTGGTATTCATTTACTTGCGATCGAACGCTTGGGTCTGAAGCAATATTGGAAAGTAATATCCGTTCAGCGGATATTAATTTTGGTGACTCGGCGATTGATATTTCGGCTATAAGAGCATTGCCTGGGCTATCTATAGAAAAAATTCTTGCCTGTTTAGCAATCTCAGCTTTCTCGTTTGAGGGTAAGAGAGTGTTTGAAATAAAAGCGAAATCAATAACATTGTTTTGTAATAATTCAGAAATGAATGAATAGGGATAGAAGTAGTGCACAATTACAATATCAGCGCCGGCTTCCTTTAATATTTTTGACTGAGCCTTAGTTGCTTTGATCGGGTCAATCACTTTGATATTTTTTAGTAAATATTCATCAATAAGACGTTCACTAACAATTGAAATAAAGCCAAGCTTTTTTTTGCCTTTGGTTATAAGTGCATTACTTGCTATACCATCGGGAAGGGTATCGATTCTTGTGTCAATGATATTACTAGAAACGAATGGAAATGCTGCTTCGTAGGAACGTAATGACAATTCATCTTCAAAATAGCTAAACTCGCGCTTTGCTATTCCCATTGCATCCGGTTCAAGACTGTTTAGTATATCGACAATATGAGAACCACGGTCTAAATTAGATAATGCACTAGGGCCTATTGAGCCTCCACCAAATAGAAAAAAGGCTTCGGTTTTGGACTTTTTAGTGTCTGTGATTAGTTTTTGCAATTCAGCGTATTTGCCAGAATTTGGGTTCGAGATGTCAGGCATCTCCGCTGCAAAAATAATCGTAATGTTTTGCGATTCATTAGCTATAGTCACATTCCCTAAAAGGGCAGTGGCAATCAGCAAAACAATGAGGTTTTGAAAGCGTTTCATAATTCCCGCTGTTGACCATTAATTATTATGGTCTTTTTTCCATTTATACCAACGACTATAGTCTATAAACGAGCAATTTTATACAGCTGCTTTACTACAATACATATACGAAATTATTTATATTCGTTTTCTTTGCAATTAGAGCAATTAGAGCAATTAGAGCAATTAGAGCAATTGGAGCAATTAGTCACCATTTGTTTAAAATTGGACAATTTGATCGATCAACAATGCGAATTTCCTTTCGCCTTTCATACAGAAGAAACCACCGAGTAAAATGCCTTTTTTCATTTTATGCTCATCATGCCAAATCTCTGGGTTTTCGATAAGCTTGTAATCCGACTGATTCTTTATGAGGTTTGTGCTACCCACAAAATGGCTGAAGCCCTTTTTCAATAATATAATATAGAGATCATTACTTAACACTATCTCTTCACTTAACTGGTATGGACGCCCAGCTTCGTATGTATAGCCACCTGCCTCGATAGTCTGAATACCATGGAGTTGAGAAAGATCGCCAACTTCATTTACATAAAAATGCGACTCAAATCGGGAGCGTTTACAAACAGCAATATCTGCTTGATAACTACTGTTTGAAAAACTCAGGTTATTTATGAGCATATCGCAGAGTTTGTTTTCATTATTTTCAGGTATCTGCCAATATTTTCTTTCCTTTGCATCAATCACATCCTTACTCGAATAAACATCTTCATCACAAATTTGTCTTATTGAATGCAAAAGCGCATATACATTCAAAGTTCGTGCAACTTGCCTATTTTCATCATTAGGGTAGTGACCTGACTCAATTAGTATCGTGCTAACACCCTTTGCAGCAATTTGGTCACCGAATGAGCGCGGAGAAAACTCATCGTCATAACGAGCAATACCTCGCGGAATTAAGCCGTCGCATTTTTCATAGATGTCTGTGATTAAGGCCATTGCGCGCCGTCGAGGCGCATTAATCCTTTTGTCACTATCAAAGGCTGGGGCTAAAAATGCGAGAGTGGCAGATTTGCCATCATTACCGCATCTATAATAATCATGTTGGTCATGTAAGTTAAACGCGTAGTCTGGCTCTATTTCGTCAACTAGCGCGTTGAGTAATTTGCCTTCAGGGGTTTGCAAGGCCAGTGCATCTCTATTGATATCAATACCTTGTGCATTTTCACGCTCACATAGTTTAGCGCCATCAGGGTTTAACATGGGCAAGATATAAATTGTGACTTTATCATGGTAATACGGGCTTACACCAACATCGCTATTTTCTGCTAACAATGGTGTTGTTAGTAGATATGTTAAATCCAATAGTGCGGCTGTAGCGGTGGACTCATCACCATGCATTTGCGACCACATAATTATTCTCGTAGGGCCACGACCTAATTTCAAACAATTAATAGGCTTGCCTAAAAACGACTTGCCAGTGAGGTGTACTTCCACATCTTTATGTTCAATAAGGGTATTTATTTTATCAAGGATATGTTCATGGAACAGCTGTTGTCGATCGAGGCCAGAAATACTGTTTTCATGCAGTATTTTAAGTTCTTTTGATAATAGAATGTCCATCAATTCTCCCCTTACTTATTGAAGCGCTATCAGACCAGTGTGACCGCCATTTTTTTTAACGCAATAGGCTAGATAAAAATTGTATTGCGCATCAACAAGGGTTTGAAGCTCAAAATCAACGGTGTATACCCTGACGTTCATAAAGTTCGTAAGGCTTTATTTGTTCTTTATAGTTTGCTAGATCTAGAGTCCAGCTCGCTCTTATTTCGGCTTCAGACTTGCCAGCTTGAATATCTTTTCGAAGTCTGTCCGTGCCGCTTAGTTTATCCATGAATGCGGGGCGAGAGAAAAGTTCTAGTCCCCTGGCCTTGAATGCTGCTTGTGCTTGTATCAATAGTGATAGATCGAGACCTCTAATGTCCGAAGACCTAAGATCTAGCCCGTCAAGCCTCTGATTTTCGAGTTTAGGTGAGGGTGCTGAGTGTGGTCGCGAAATAGGCGTAAAAGCGATTGCTTTGATATTATTTAATGTGTGCTTACCCTGCGGCATTGAGATTACGGTGCCATTGTCAGTATTAGTATTAGTAGCAGTAGCAGTTCCATGAACTGGATAAGCATCAGTATTTAAGAAGTACTGACTTGTAATTTGTGTGTGGCCGAGAACCTGAAATGGAAGGTCGGTTCCTCTACCAATACTCATGCCCGTTGCTTCAAAGAAACAGAGCGACGGGTAAAGTTGTATAGCAAGGTCATTTGGTAAGTTTGGGCTAGGAGGAATGGTAACCGAATATGACATTGACTTGTTGTAATTGAGGACGCTAATAACCGACAGCTTAAGCTTATCGGCGTGCTCTATCCATTTTTCACCTTTAATCATCAGCGCGAGCTCGCCCACTGTCAAACCATGCAATATCGGAATCTGATGCATACCAACGAAGCTTTGAAATTCAAGTTCAAGCACAGGACCATCGATATATTCACCGTTGGGATTTGGACGATCAAGAACAATGAATTCTACATCATTCTCTGCAGCAGCTTCCATCATGTAATGCATTGAGCTGACGTAGGTATAGAATCTTGTACCTACATCCTGAATGTCAAATATGATGACATCAATGTCGTCGAATATTTCTGCTGGTGGTTTTTTGTAAGAACCGTAGATAGAAAAGATAGGAGTGTTGGTTTTTGTATCCTTGCCATTCGTCACAAATTCACCTGCTCCTTTGTCTCCTCTTACCCCATGCTCCGGCGCGAAGAGCATAGTTACATCGACATTTTTTTGTAATAAAACATCAAGTAAGTGGCCCTGCGATGTGACGGAAGTTTGATTAATAAGTAGGCCGACTTTCTTGTCTTGCAATAAAGGTAAGTAAGCAGCTAATTGTTCAGATCCTGATGTGACTTTTTGTGTCGCAATTGTCGCAACTACTGTAGGGCTATGTTTGTTTTCACCTTTTGTGATTGAGGACGTAAATAGCAAAGGCAAAATACTAAACAACACGAAGATTGTTAGGGACTTGTTTCTAGGCTTTTTATTACTTTTGGTTTGAGTCCAACTATGCGCATTCAAAGCTTCTTCCTCTGGTCGATTATTACGGCTCTTGATGCAGTGCTTTGCGCAAAAAGCCTTGGTTATTACTTAATAGCGTTTCGCATGTAGTTACGTCACTATTTAGTAGTAATTTGAGTATCGCTAGCTTGGCGTTATTTTTTGCATCAGACAGTGCTTTTATTGCTTCTTGTTCCGAACATTCAGTTGCTTGCATAACAATACGTATAGCCCGAGCTACTAGTTTTGCATTCGAGGCATTCACATCTACCATCAAATTTTTATAGGTTTTCCCCAACTTGATCATACTTGCAGTACTTATCATGTTAAGGATAAGTTTTTGTGCGGTTCCTGATTTCATTCTGGTTGAGCCGGTCAAAACTTCGGGCCCAACGCTAGTGCATATGCCAATGCTAGAAATAGGGATAAGAGGTGCTTCAGGGTTGCAAACAATGCATGCGGTCTTCGCCTTGATAGTGTTTGCATAGTTCAGCGCGCCAATGACATAGGGTGTTCTGCCACTTGCTGCTACGCCAATAAGCATATCTTTGCTATTGAAGCCAATATCGTTTAGGTCTTTTTGTGCAGCTAGCAAGTCGTCCTCTGCTCCCTCAACTGCATGTATAAGCGCTGATTCGCCCCCTGCAATGAGACCTATAACCATATTGTCTGACACACTAAAGGTAGGTCGGCACTCAACGGCATCTAATACGCCTAACCTCCCGCTTGTACCGGCTCCAATGTATATGAGCCTGCCACCTTTGTTAAAGCAGATTACGGCTGCATCAACAGCCTTAGTGATTTGTGGAATGGCCTGTTTTACCGCACTCGCAACCAAGTTATCTTGTGCATTTATAAGGTTAAGTACTTCTGCCGTCGTCATAATATCAATGTTTTCACTCGCTGGATTCCTGCCTTCTGAAGGAATGCGAGTCAACTCTTGCAGCATTTTGTGAGTGTTATTCATTGTCGCTCCAAAATAGCATCATTTTTATTAAGTGCGTTATTATTCCCTATTAAACAAACCAAGGTAGCAACAGCAGTTGCAATGACAAGTTGCCAAGAAAAACCTAGGCTAAAATGATAGTTTTCAGGCAAGTACAGCGCCATAACATATGGCTGCATTAGCACTGGAATGAGAAAGCCTATAATCAATGCGGCTAAAATCGATACAGGTGAACCGCGAGTGCTGAACAAAGCCGTAAAATAGATACCTAATAATCCGCTGTAAGAAAAAATCATCACACTGAGTGCGAATGCAAGCAGCGGCATATCGGTATGTTGTTGCCAATAAAAACACAATGATGCCATGAGGCTCAAAGCAATTGCCACAACTGCCATGCTAATCCGGCCAGCTTTCACGGTTTCAGCTTCTGACAGGGTTTTACCTCTTTTCAGCATAATACCGCGATAGATGTCTTGCACAGCAACTGAAGACATTGAATTAAGTCCAGAATTTAGGGTAGACAAAGCGGCGGCGATAATACCAATTGTTACCACAGCCTTCATGCCGTTAGGTAAGTCGGTCAATACGTAATACATGAAGATAGTCACCGTTTGACCTACAAATTTTGGTGTAGGAACATCACCATTTGCAGCGGCTTGACTCATCAATTCCGGACGCTGATAGTAAATGTAAAGGAGCATACCAATGACCACAAAAATGAGTACAATTGGTATACCCATTATTATGGAAGACGTAAGTGCTTTTGTTGCTTCTTTTGAATCTTTGCAGGTTAGCATTCTCTGCGTGACATCTTGATCCATGCCGAAGGCTGCTATGTTAAGCAGCACAAAACCAGTAATTACAGACCAAAACCCAAATACACCAGAAGGTGAAAAATCCAGAGAGAAGTCAATTAATGTGAGCTTTGATTGCGAGCCATCAGTGGGCGATTGCAGTGCATTAATTATTGTACTCATGTCTGCAGGAATGCTGTAGAGCAGATACCCCAAAACAAGCAACGCTGCTGAAACATAAACAATACACTGTATCACATCACTATAAATGACCGTTCTTATGCCTCCATAGATTGTGTAAAACAAACCAATAACCGCAATCAAAGAGATAGAAATAATCACACTACTGGGTTCAATATTACCAAATAAGATCATGGCAATAGCAATGGCGGCCATGTAAAGCCTGGCGCCGCTAGCAAACAATCGGCCAAGTAAATAGACAGTGCCTGCTTGATACCTTGCTTGGTCTCCAAAGCGTTGCGCTAGAAGCTCGTAAACAGTGAAAACCTTAAGCTTATAGAATTTGGGAAGCAAATATCGAGCAACAAAGATGGCCGCAATAAAGCCTGCTATATTAGTTGCCAAATAGCTTAAATCGCCTCTATAACCTTGATCTGGGCCACCTAGAAAAGTGGCTGCACTTTGCGAGGTTGCCAATACAGAGATAGCAACTACCCACATTGGCATCGAATTGCCACCTAGAAAGTAATCATTTGACGTTGCGGCTTGTCGATTGTAGATCCAGCCACTAAAGATTAGTAGCAAACCGTAGCCAAGAAATATCAGCCAGTCGATAGTAGAGAATTGATCAATCATAAGGCTCTTTTAATTATTATTCGGACCGTATGCTAATTTTAGCTACTTAAACTGAAGAGCCTAAATTGAACAATTTTGTCCACTCGCTTGATTTAAGTTCTCATTAACCCACTTTTCAGAATGAAAAACAAGTTCCACTGCGGTCTGATAAGCTAGGATTAACGAATTTTGCGGTCTCTCAAGTAAGCAGTGGTAACAATTTATACTTGGTAAGCGTTGACTGATGTAGACTATCCGCATACTGCTTACTCATCCTTAATTTAAATTTTTATCATAAGGCTATAAAAAGTGCTATAAAAAGAGCTTCAAAAAAGGACGATAAAGGTAGGCAGACCTCATTTCGTATAGCATAGAATCGCAACACTTATTAATAGGAAGTTTATTTTTGGCCAGGTATACCCACGCATCTATAGATTTAGCTGCGCTATCTTATAATTTTGCGGCAATGTGCGATTTTTCGCCAAATAGCAAGCAAGTTGTTGTTGTAAAAGCGGACGCTTATGGCAATGGTGCGGTTGCCACCGCAAAACACCTGCAAGACAAAGCTGACATGTTCGCCGTAGCTTTTTTGGATGAAGTATTTGAGCTAAGAGAAGCCGGTATACAACAGCCCATATTGGTGCTGCAAGGTCCTCATCGTGAACAAGAATGTGAACTCACTAATTCACTAAATGTAATATGGCTGCTACACACCGAGCAACAGCTTAACTGGATCAATAAGCGTATTGAAAACAATGAAATAGATAACCTACATCATTGGGTCAAGTTTGATACGGGAATGCATAGGTTAGGTTTGTTACTAAAAGATTACGAAAGTTTTCATCGTGAATATAGACATATCTTCCACTCAAAAACGGTCGTTGCGACTCATCTAGCGACTGCGGATGAGCCAGAAAATGATCTTTCTGCGCTGGCCATAAACACATTTATTAGGGCCATGAAGGGCCGCCACGGTTGTTTGTCGATAGCAAATTCCGCTGCCAATATATGCTTGCCGTCCGCCGCACTTACATGGAACAGAATGGGAATTTCGCTTTACGGCAGTTCACCTTTCGAACATGACGAGCTTGCTGTTGACCTTAAGCCTGTTATGCAATTGCACAGTGAAGTTATTGCATTGCGCCAAATCGAGGCTGGCGAATCGGTTGGATATGGCGCAACGTGGACCGCTGAAAAACCATCGCTTATTGCAACAGTCGCACTAGGTTATGCTGATGGTTATCCAAGACAAGCACCGATTGGCACCCCCGCCTTATTTGCTGGTGAGCGGGCGCATTTAGTCGGGCGAGTATCGATGGATATGTTGACATTTGATGTGACGCATTTACAGCAAGTAGATATTGGAACACCCGTTGAGCTTTGGGGTAAAAACTTATCAATAAATACGGTTGCCAAACACATTGGAACAATAGGGTATGAACTAATGACACGCATTTCTAAACGTGTTCCCAGGGTTTATTTATAGTGGATTATTTTATTGGTATAGATGCTGGAGGAACTCATTGTCGAGCGTCTTTGTTTAATCAAGCTGGCGATACATTAGGTGTTGGTAGCGCAAATGCAGCTAATGTTTTTACTAATTTTGCAATGGCGATGCAGCAAATCGACATTGCAATCGATGCCGCGATCGATAATGCTTTAACCAATGCATTGAACAACGAACTAATGTATACCCAAAGCGATAGAATAAACGCGTCATTGCTTCACATTGAAAAGAGCGAACTTATCGTTGGAGCCGGCTGCGCTGGCGGCCATACGAGCAAAGCGGAACAGCTTTTACGTGATTGGAAGCACCCATACAAACATTTTTTCATGACAAGTGATTTACATGCAAGTTGCTTGGCGGCGAATAAGGGTGAAGACTGTGTTGTGATCATTACTGGCACAGGTTCATCAATAGCGCATTTTCAACATGGAAAGCTGACTCAATACGGCGGTCATGGTTTTATTCATGGTGATGATGCAAGTGGCGCTTGGCTTGGCTTGAATGGAGTTCAATTGTTATTAAAAAGCTACGATGGATTGTTAAAAGATGATGTATTCTGCGAAGCAATTTTGAAAGCAATTAATTGCAATAACGTTAATCAAGTTTTAAATCACTTTACCCAAAAAAATGCCAAGGATTACGCCGCAATAGCACCTGATATTTTAGCATTATGTCGAGATGGAAATATAACAGCGACTACTTTAGTTAATGAAGGACTCGAGTATTTAGCGTCGATCTTAGTGAAAAATAAGCTAGTAGATTCGTCTAGCATCTTTATTACCGGTGGCTTAGCTGAGTCCTATAAAGTTGGATTATCCGAAAAAATAGGCCATCGCGTTGATACCATGGACAGCCTTGCGCAAGTAGGTGCGTTTTTGCACGCACAGAATGAGTACCAACTATATTAGCCGAATGCTGGCATTACCATTTGCGCAGCATGTCGGTGTAAATTTTTTCGTCAAGCAAGCTTTCTCTGGCAAGATCACTTTGCATCAGCTGATTGTACTCAGGGCTATTTTTCAAGCTAGTTGCGGCTTCATTAAAGTCACTGATAACTTTCTCTGCTCCTTTAAACCGTTTGTTCATAGCCAGTGTAAGGTCAACCTTAAATAGAGGCATTGACGAAACGTAAACAGGTTTTTCTCCGACACCTTTCAATAAAATATTCATCTCCGCAATCATTGCCTTGTCGGCTAGCAAATAGTCCACGCGTCCTTCCGCTAGTTGTTTCATATTATCAAAAAATGATGGTGCTCTTGCCCAACTTACATCACGTTCACCGCGCAATCTGTCGGTATTTGCAAAGCGATTCTCAATGCCTACACGCTCCCTGTAAAGTTGCTCTAACCTCAGCACATTCTCAACTGATTGATAGCGAGAGACAGCGTGCAAGTCCAATTGTATATACGGCAAAGAATACACATAGTTATCCTTAGGCTGATTTAGTGAGTAATGATCGATATAACCCGAGAATTTACCAGATTTCAAACCACTGCCTGACCATGCTTGTGTCGTTGCGGTAATTTGTAGTTGCCAATTAGCTTTCAAGTTAGGAGCTGAGAACGCGGCATATACAAGGTCCATTTGACGTGCAGGTAATTCATGTTCATCTATATAGGTAGCCACCTTATTGCCTACCAAATTCAAGGTCTGTGCCTGCAAAGGGACTCCCACAGCAAGCACTGCAAGTACAAGCCCTCTGCAAAAAACGCTTAATAGCTTACTCATTCTTTTGAAAACCGCTAATCTAACTGACAACTTGTTGTTCATTACACTACCTTTATAATTCGATTATACTTAGTACGTATTACCTGACAGTTTTAGACTACTCGCCAAATGCGCCCGCCGCTCCCGGATAAACAACCGGACTCTCATAGCCGTCTTTACTGATACTGGCCACGCCAAAAAAATAGTTATCGATAACCACATTATCTAAAGTAGCTGTCGTGACATTTCCAACATACTTGCTGAATTGCCACTGTGGTGCGTCAGTTAACCGCCAATATATTTTGTAGCCCTTTAAATGTGGGTTATTTGGAGGTTGTGCAGAATCGTCATGTGGCTTCCAACTGAGTGTTGTTGAAGGCTGAACGGCTCCAGATATAGTTACATCAGCAGGCGGGTTAGGGGCGCTCGCCATACCAGCAAGAGATACCGCATTGAGTGCTGTAAGCTTAGCAGCATAAGCAAAGTTGACGCCTTCAATTGTATCGCCATATTGAATGCCGTTTTCTGTGCGCAAATCCTGATGTTGCCGATTGTAGTTTTCGTTGGTTTCCATGATGCGCACACCTGGGTAACCTAAATCATTAAATGGTCGATGGTGTCCGCCCCTGCGGAATCGATCAAGTCGATAAACTACCATGGTATCTAAGTTTTCAATATAACGGTCAGCCATTAAATCAATATAACGCGCAAGGTTCCTGCTTGGGCTGTCAACTTCTCCGCCAGTGAAGCGTCGGTATCTTGCTTCTTCGGCTGTTTCTGTATTTCTTGTACCCTCAGCAAAAATGCGTGCAGTAGTATTGTTAATAACTCCATTTACACCTTCAATATTGCCAATCATATCGTTATTTAACACCGCTTTGAGGCGCCAATTATTAGCTTTTGCATATTCAGCTAGTATTTGACCTCCGAACAATCCTTGCTCTTCTCCGGCCAAGGCTGCATAAACAATACTGCCTTCAAATTTGAGTTTACTTAAGACTCTAGCGGCTTCCAATGTGCCTGCAACACCAGAGGCGTTATCGTTGGCACCTGGAGAGTCTGACGTACTGTCCATAATGTCTGATACTCGTGAATCGATATCACCACTCATCATTACATAACGATTTGGATCGGTAGTTCCTCTTTGAATTGCAATGACGCTAACCACTTCGGTCGCGTTTGGAATGCGCGGCTCACCTGATATCACCCTTGATTGAAAAAATACTTCTAAACAACCATTGCAATCAGCCGAAATTTTTTCGAACTCTTCTTTAATCCATCGCCTTGCTGCACCAATTCCGCGCGTTTCAGATTCTGTCTCGGATAAAGTATGCCTTGTTCCAAAGCTAACCAAAGTGCGAATATCTTGTTCAATCCTTTGTGCTGAAATATCGCTGGCTACATCATGCAATAGTTTTTGGTCGGTGTGTGCAAGTGCTACAGATTTTTGCTCTGCAGTCACTGAAGGCGCGGTGATAATCAATGATGATAAAAGTAACAAACTAGCGCATGTCATACTGCATAGTTTTTTTAATGTAAATGTTTTCCGCAATACTGAAGTTGACAAGTTGTGCACCTTAGTTTCTCCGCTATAACGCTATTTGAACGCTATTTGCTTGCTAAATCATTATGTTAGTTCTAAATAAAAGCGTAGGCATCGCCAAACAACTGATTTCTATCCAGTCCTACTAAGCAAAACTCTTCCCTTATCACTGCTGACATTTCGAAACGGCCGGCAACATAAACTTGTTTTCCGGAAAAGCTGCTTATATCTTTTAAAACTGCTTTGTGAACCCAACCAGTATGGCCTTTCCAATCGCTGGGTGGCTCTTCTACCACAGGTAAAAAAGTAAAATTAGGATGACTAAAGCTTAGTGCCTCTAATTCCGATAGCTCGTACAGGTCAGCAGCTGTCTTTGCGCCCCAATATAAAGTGAGTTCTCTGTTCGCTTGAGCTTCAAGACAGTTCAATACCACTGATTTTGCGTAAGAGTAACCTGTTCCGCCGGCGACAATAATTGCAGGGCAGTCTGAATCTCGTAAAAACGCATTTCCCAATGGGGCTTCAACAGTTAATTTTCCTTCTTGTCTACATTTAGACAGCACGTCAAATGCATAACTGTTTGCTGGATCGGCGCCAATATGCAACTCAAGCTTATTAGCGCTGCTCGGCGAGTTTGCAATAGAAAAAGGACGTTTATCCTTTTCCCCCATAACTACCTGTAGATATTGGCCAGCTTTAAATTCGACGGGCTGCTCGGGTAATAACACTACTTTGTGCACTATTGAGGTCTGTGCTTCAATTGACTCAACAGTGCAATTTATCACTTTCATGAATATCCTTTATATTTTTAACAGGCTTTTATTGTTGGTAGTTTAAATCTATTTCTTATCAAAAAGATTCAGGTCATCCCAAATATCATCCACGCGCTGTTTTACAGCATCGTCCATGACAATAGGTTCACCCCATTCACGGTTGGTTTCACCGGGTAATTTATTCGTTGCGTCCATTCCCATTTTTGACCCTAATCCAGAGACTGGTGATGCAAAGTCTAAGTAATCTATCGGCGTATTTTCGACTAAGGTGATATCGCGAGCTGGATCCATTCTGGTCGTTATCGCCCATATAACATCGTTCCAATCTCTCGCATTGATATCATCATCACAGACTATCACAAATTTAGTATACATGAACTGTCGCAGGAATGACCAAACCCCCATCATTACGCGCTTTGCATGTCCGGGGTATTGTTTCTTCATGGTGACAACTGCCATGCGATAAGAGCAGCCTTCTGGCGGCAAATAAAAGTCGACAATTTCAGGAAACTGTTTTTGCAAGATAGGCACGAAAACTTCGTTCAAGGCGACGCCTAAAATTGCGGGTTCATCTGGCGGTCGGCCAGTATAAGTGCTGTGATAAATTGGCTTGTCTCGGTGTGTTATGTGGGTCACTGTAAACACTGGGAAGTCATCGACTTCATTATAGTAACCGGTGTGATCACCGTATGGGCCCTCTGGCGCAGTTTCGCCCTGTGCAATATAGCCTTCAAGCACAATCTCAGCACTCGCTGGTACTTGCAAATCATTTGAAATAGATTTGACCACTTCAGTCTTCTCACCACGTAACAGGCCCGCAAATGCATATTCCGATAATGTGTCTGGTACTGGTGTAACCGCGCCTAAAATGGTGGCTGGATCTGCACCAAGTGCTACAGACACTGGATAGTTTTCGCCAGGGTGTGTTTGACACCATTCTTTGAAATCTAGGGCGCCGCCGCGATGTGATAACCACCGCATAATAACTTTATTTTTGGCAATCACCTGCTGACGATAAATCCCCAAGTTTTGGCGTTTCTTGTGCGGGCCTCGAGTGATAGAGAGCCCCCATGTAATAAGTGGGGCTGCATCACCTGGCCAGCAGCGTTGAATTGGCAGCATACCTAGGTCTACATCGTCACCCGAAATTATATTTTGTTGGCACTGCGCTTTTTTCACTTCCTTGACCGGCATATTCAGTACTTGCTTGAATACAGGGATTTTACTCCAAAGATCTTTTATGCCTGTTGGTGGATCTGGTTCTTTAAGGAAAGCTAGGAGTTTGCCAACTTCTCTGAGAGCTTCTACTGAATCTTGACCCATACCCATCGCAACCCGCTTGGGCGTGCCAAATAGATTTGCTAAAACAGGCATGCTTGAACCTTTCGGGTTCTCAAACAAGATTGCGGGTCCGCCGGCTCTTAATGTTCTATCTGCTATTTCTGTCATTTCAAGTTCGGTATCAATTTCCATTGATACACGCTTTAATTCTCCGACTTTCTCGAGCTGCTCGATAAAGTCACGCAGATCTTTATATTTCATTTTTACTCCTGATGAAAATTAATAGTGAGAGCCTGAAATGACGACACTGTTTTGTATGTCTTTAAAATGACAAATTAGCTTAACGGCGAAAGTTTAACAAAAAATGCTTCACGCGGATAATCCATTGTCGTAATCATTGCTTATCGATGTCTTTGTTTGTATATACGTTATTATGCCTGTTAGACTTTTTTTGTTTATCAATTAGTCAGCGACTAGTATTGTTAGCCTTTCATTAATGTAAAAACTTAACTGTTATCCTAGCGACGCTGTTGATACTTGGTATATGTATGCATTGATCAATTTATAAAAGGAAATTGTTTTTCACTTTTTTTTGAACTTGCCGATATCTTATACGCAACCACATTATCTTATCTTCAGGAGTACTAGTGACTAGATTATCTTTTTCTACTGCGATTTTATTCGCCAGCACTTTATTCGCCAGCACTTTATTCGCGAGCATTTTTTTCGCCAGCAGTGCTCAAGCCCAACAGTTAGAAGCTGTGCAAATTTATAGTCAAGATGAACTTTTAAAGATGATCACTGCCAATCAGCATTTGGAACGGGTAGTTGCTGATCGCTGTCAATTGGTCCAAGACATAGAGGCAAGAGCTGAAGTATTGCGTGTGCCAGCTTATCAATTTTTGTGGGGCGACATGCTTGCTTGGGGAGTGTGTGTTGACGCTGAACCAGAGCGTGGTGTTTACTACATGCGCGAAGCTGCAGCTCAAGGTTTGGCATCAGCACTGGAGCAATTAGGCCGATATCACGCCAATGGAAAGCTTGTGCAAGAGGACAAAAAGCGTGCCGTTATTTATCTGCGCGAGGCATCTGCATTAGGTAATTTAAAAGCACAGCTACAACTCGCTGAGCTGTTCATTGACGGTTACGGAAGCCCTTACGATTTCGAGGATTTATATCATTGGTTGTATAATGCAATTACCGATGACAGTCGTTTGCATCAGCGCATAGCAATGTATATGGGAGAGTTAGAATCACTAATGCATCCTAAAGCAGTAAGAAATGCGCGCAAGCCTATTGTTAATTAGCACGCTAATTGCCTATATTTACATCAATTTGATATTGTCACAGACTTAGCACCAAAAGCTTGATACAATCGCGTCGAATTTAACAACGAAAAGAATGAATGTCAGAAGATCCGCATTACTCAAGAGAAAAAGCAAAATACGAAAACCCTGTAGCTAGTCGTGAATTTTTATTGGAAATACTTTCCAGTGCCGAGAAGCCACTCTCCTTCCTAGAAATATGTAACGTAGTAAACGCCTCAGAAGAGGATGCCAGAATAGGTATTCAACGTCGTCTGCGTGCTATGGAACGTGAGGGCCAAGTCGCTTTTACTCGAGACAAAAAATACCAAATCCAAAAAGCTGAAGAACTCATCAGAGGTCGAGTCATTGGTCATCGCGATGGCTTCGGTTTTTTAAAGCACTCAGATACTGAAAAAGATCTATTTATCCATCAAGGCCAAATGCAAACCTTATTGCACGACGATATCGTGGAAGGTGTCATGGGCGGTGCTGATAGGCGAGGGCGAGCAGAGTTTCGGCCTAATCGAGTTATAGAGCCGCGCAAAGAACCTATTGTAGGTCGATTCTTTATGGAAGAAGGCGTTTCTATAGTCATTCCAGATGACAACCGAATTACACACGAAATTATGATACCACCTGAAAATCGCAATGGTGCACGACAAGGCCATGTTGTGGTTGTTGATATTACTCAGCGTCCGCGCAGGCAAGTAAATGCTATTGGTAAAATCGTTGAAGTACTCGGGGAACACATGGCCCCGGGTATGGAAATTGAAACGGCATTGCGCAATTTCGATATTCCACACAATTGGCCAAAAGCAGTGCTTAAGCAAGTGGATGGCTTAACCGAAGAAGTACCAGAGCAAGCCAAGAAAGGCCGTATCGATTTACGACAATTACCGTTAGTAACGATTGATGGCGAGGATGCCAGAGATTTCGATGATGCTGTTTATTGCCAACCTAATGAGGATGGTTCATGGCAGCTATGGGTAGCGATTGCAGATGTAAGCTCTTACGTGAAGACAGGTACCGCGTTGGATGGCGAAGCACAAAATCGCGCAACTTCTGTTTATTTTCCTGAGAAAGTAATACCGATGTTACCCGAAGTTTTGTCGAATGGTTTGTGTTCTTTGAATCCAGATGTAGACAGACTATGTATGGTTTGTGAGATGACAATTTCAGCTCAAGGCAAACTTGGAGAATACCAATTCTACGAAGCAGTAATGCGCTCGCATGCGCGCCTCACCTACAATAAAGTTTGGGGTATTTTGCAAGGTGATGAAACCTTATTGAAGCGCTATGAAAAGCACGTACCTTATCTACAAAATTTGAATAGCTTGTTCAAAGCACTGAAAACCTCGAGACAAGGTCGTGGCGCTATTGAGTTTGAAACTATAGAAAGTAAGTTTGTATTTAATGCACAACGCAAAATATCACACATCATTGCTGTAGAGCGCAACGAAGCACATATGCTTATCGAAGAATGCATGATTATGGCGAATGTTTGTGCTGCGCAGTTTATAGAAAAAAACGAACAAGAAGCCTTATTTAGAATACATGACAAACCAGATGAAGATAGATTAACAACATTCAAAACCTATCTTGCTGAAATCGGCATTCCGTTCACTGTAAGTGAAGAACCTACGCCAGCAGATTTCACCAAAGTCATGAAGAAAATACAACATAGGCCAGATAAAGAGCTTATTCAAACTATGTTGCTGCGGTCGATGAAGCAAGCGGTATATTCACCTGATAACGTCGGCCATTTTGGATTAGCTTTGGAAGCATATGCGCATTTCACATCGCCGATACGCCGATATCCCGACTTAGTTGTTCATAGGGCAATTAAAGCTATTGTTGATAAGCAAAATGATCGAAAGTCAAAAACAGGTGGCAAAGCCTACTTTGCTGAAGAAGTTGAGCAATTAGGTGAGCAATGTTCCATGGCAGAGCGTCGCGCCGATGATGCAACCCGTGATGTATCGGATTGGTTAAAGTGCGAATTTATGCAGGATCACGTTGGTGATGTATTCCCTGGCGTTATTGCTTCAGTCACTAACTTTGGTTTGTTCGTGCGAATTACCGAATTCCAAATTGATGGTCTTGTCCACATTACGTCATTAGCCAGTGATTATTATCATTACGACGATCAAAAGCAGTGTTTGATTGGCGAAAGTTCTGGGCTTGTATTTAGATTAGGTGATGAAGTTAAGATAAAAGTTGCTGGCGTTAACTTAGATGAGCGCAAAATCGATTTGCTTATTGATGGCATTACTAATGCGCGTGGTAAGGTAAATGCCCCTCGTAAACGCAGCGGTAAATCATCCAATAAGGCAGGAAAAGATTCTAACCGCGCAAAGGCTCCTCATAGCTCGAAGGCTCCTAATAAGAATACCAAAGCAGGATCAAAAGGTGGCAAAGGCGCTGCCAAATCGGAAGGTCCAGCTGACACTAGTAAAAACAACTCATCTTCTGAGAAAGGGCCATCCAAAAAGCCTAAACCAGTAGGCCGGAGGCGGACTGGTCCTGCGTCTAAAGCCAACAAGTCATCAAAAAATAGTAATCGGAAATAATCATGGCACAACAAGAATTGATTTATGGCTTGCATACAATGACGGCTGTTATTGAGCATGAACCAGAACGCTTGATCGAATTATTTGTGCTCAAAGGACGCGAGGAAGAACGCTTACTTTACATTATTAACGAAGCAAGACGCCTGGACATTAGCGTTCAGTTTTGCCAGCGAAAAACACTGGATGACAAATGCAGCGGCGAGCAACATCAGGGTATTGTTGCTATAGCCAAGCCAGGCAAAGTGTTAAGTGAACATGATTTAGACAGCATCCTAAAAAATGAACCGTCGCCTTTTATACTAGTACTTGATGGCGTCACAGACCCGCATAACTTGGGTGCATGCTTACGAACAGCTGATGCAGCAGGCGTCCATGCGGTTGTGGTCCCTAAAGATAAATCAGCTTCCTTGTCACCTACTGTGCGCAAAGTAGCGTGTGGTGCAGCTGAAGTTATTCCGCTAATTCAAGTCACAAACCTCTCTCGAACTCTAAAAGCTATGAAAGATAACGGAGTTTGGATTATTGGCACCGCGGGAGAAGCCGAACAATCTCTATATGAATGCAAGCTCAGCGGCCCAACTGCTCTTGTGATGGGCTCAGAGGACAAAGGCATGCGTCGTTTAACACGTGAAAACTGCGACGAACTCATCAAACTACCAATGGCAGGTTCAGTAAGTAGCTTAAACGTGTCTGTTGCGACCGGTGTTTGCCTTTATGAAATAGTTAGACAACGCTCAGTTTAAGTATATTACTGATTACCTGCTAATTGCCTGCCAATCATAAGGCGTAGAACCATTTATAGCGCTTATCGCCATTAATCCCGTTTGTTAAAACTCTGGTGTGGCGTCCCTGTGAAGCATCCTAAAACATAGGGAAAACCGTCAGTAATATAATATCTATAGTTATCGTTAGTTTTCATTCCATTGCATTCATCTAAATCGCCTAGTCCTTCAACATATTCATAGTCATCCCTAAATGAACCGTCATAACTTCCACCTGGGTTTTCATTACCTTCTGGTCGATTACCTATTTTTAATCTATAGCTAGTCGTTGCTTTACGAACGACTTGATTAGGATCTTCAAAATATGAACCAAAGATTGGGAAGCCATCTGCGGCAAAGCCAATAACCGGAGACGCTTTGCTACTGTCATCTGCAAATAAAGCAAAAGGCGAACCGTGGTAATGGTAGGTGCCATCAGGTTGTGAGTGGGCATTATGTGAGTCAATTCTAAAACCGTTTGCTGCATGCATTGGGTCATATCGCCACGGCTGCTGCATATCATTACAACCAACTTTGCCATCGCCAACACCAAAACAACCAGCGGCTAGAATGTCGACTTTTACACCATTCAATAATATTGCGTTGTCTATTTCTAAACTTAAAGGGGTGGTTTGATTTGCGATTGCTGGTGTTGCCGAAATTTCAAATGTATCGTCTTGCTCAGCTACTGAATTTGGAAAACCTTGATCGCCGTCATTGAAATGATGGTTAGGGATCGCGTTTGTGGCAAAAGTGCAGCTCGAGCCGTCGTAATCAATTATAAGCGCCCCTTCAAAATTTAAAGAACGGTTGACGTCGGTTGCTTCAGCTCTATAACTAGCAGCATAATTTGCGCAGTTATCACTTTGATTCGTTAGTATTGCGTCAGTAATGTTAATCGGGTTTCCATCTGTAGTTTGCAAGATACTCTCAGCATAATCTCTCAATTCCGCTAGGCTCTCCAAAACCGACGCCTCTTCGGATGAGATTATATTTTCCTGTTCGGAAAAGTTGTTAACTAATGAAAACAACTCCTCTATGCCGTTTTCATAGCGGATTAATTTGTGTGTTTGCGATCTGACTGTCCAGCCTGTTGTTTGTGCAGATTCAAATTCGGTAAAAATAAACGCTGGCATTGCGTAACTAGGGTCAGATAACAAAGGGTAAAAGCTATTGCTATCATTCAGCGTAGTCTCGCTTCCGCCAGCAGCTTGCGCAATAGTAGCGAATAAATCGCTTACCGAAACTAGTTGAGCCTCCCTTTCATTTTCCCTTGTAACATCTGCGCCAGAGATAATTAAAGGAACTGCTATACCACCTTGATATAAAGAACCTTTAGCATGTCCTGCTGAATATACTAATGGGTCTACAACTCGTTCTGGTGTGCCATTGTCGCCAATATATATAATCAATGTGTTGGCTTTTTGCTCATCATCGAGGGAGTCAATAAGGCGTCCTATCTCATGGTCCATAGCCTCAATAGCTGCCAAGTAATAGTTTCTCGGCTGTCCGTTTATATCGTTGGGCGTGCCACTCAATTGTCTGCTGTGTAAATTAGACGGCGGCAAATGAAATGGGCTATGTGGTGCAGAATACGCTAGCCAAGTAAACCAAGGGCCTTGTTGTTGGGCTATCCAATCAATTGCCAAGTCGGTGATCTTTGTTGTGTGGTATTCAGTGCTTGTTTCAACTTCACCATTCACCGTTAACTCCCAATTAAAATAGTCATCCATATTATATATGTTGCCAGCATAGTACTGGATGCCTAACTCACTTGGGTGGTCTAGATTATTGCCTCCGCCAGCCAAGTGCCATTTACCAAAGACAGCCGAAGCATAGCTTTCTGATTCTGAACTAGTATTGAGATACTGCTGCAGTGTCTGGAATTCATTGGTCAATATGGCAGGTACGTATGTCACATTTGAATTATGTGGGTATAGTCCAGTAATTAAACTTGCTCTAGTGGTCGTGCAAGCTGGCGTTGCCCATGCATTCGCAAATACAAGGCCAGCGCTTGCGAGTGAATTTAAGTTGGGAGTGTTGGGTACGTCATTACTATAAGTATACTGAGCTGAAGCATCTAGTCCTTGGTCGTCAGATATAATTAACAGAATGTTTTTTTGAATATTAGTGACGGGTATTGGTGATGGGTCGTTAGGTGAAACTAACGGGCTGCTTGTACCAGTGTCGCTGCCTGATCCACAAGATACGATGGTAAATATAAGTATAGTCACTAATGAATAATTCGTGCGAGACATTAACATGTATGTTAACTCCTTCTAAGTTTAAAATACGTTCCTACCATATAGTCTTTGCACAAATTAAAACTCTCCTTTACGCTTAATTTACCTTGTGTTGACACAATCCCAGAAAGGGGCTTAATAAGTTAATCACATTGTGTTTTTATTCACAGACTCCATATACTTATTCACGAATCATGAAACGCTGCGGCGAGAGCTGTGAATTATAAGTTAATAAACTTAATTGTATTCAAAATTAAACTTTCGGTACCTCATGTTTTCTGTTATAGTTCGCCGCCCTTTTATTAGGGGTGTCGTCTATTTTTCTTTGAAATTCCTTTGGAATCAAAGGGGAAATAGCAGCTAAGAGGCTCGTGAGAGTCATAATATTTAACAGCGGAGCACTAAACATGATCCAAATGCAAACTAACCTGGACGTTGCCGATAACTCGGGAGCTCGCAGGGTTCAGTGTATTAAGGTTCTTGGTGGCTCGCATCGCCGTTATGCACACATCGGTGACATCATCAAAGTTACTGTCAAGGAAGCAATTCCTCGCGGTAAAGTAAAAAAAGGTGATGTTCTGACTGCAGTGGTGGTGCGTACTAGAAAAGGCGTTCGTCGTGCAGATGGTTCTACCATCCGTTTCGATAACAACGCAGCTGTTTTGCTTAACGCAAATAAGCAACCTATTGGTACGCGTATCTTTGGCCCGGTAACCCGTGAGCTTCGTGGAGATTCATTCATGAAGATTATCTCATTGGCCCCAGAGGTATTATAAGGAGTCACGATAATGGCTAATAAAATTCGTCGTGATGATGAAGTAGTCGTATTAGCGGGAAGAGACAAAGGAAAGCAAGGCAAAGTCTTGAAAGTACTTAGTTCTGAAGACCGTTTAGTAGTTGAAGGTGTGAACATGATCAAGAAACACCAGAAAGCCAATCCACAGATTGAGCAGCCTGGCGGTATTATTGAGAAAGAAGCCACCATTCATGTGTCTAATGTAGCGGTAGTTAACCCATCAACGGGTAAAGCTGATCGCGTTGGTTTCCGTTTTGAAGATGAAAAGAAAGTTCGTTTCTTTAAATCTAACGGCGACTTAGTATAATTATTGGAGAGTACGATGGCGAAACTGCATGATTTCTACAAAGAAACAGTAGTAGCTGAACTTGCTAAGCAGTTCGGGTACAAAAGCGTCATGCAAGTCCCTCGGATTGAGAAAATCACCTTAAACATGGGTTTGGGTGAAGCGGTAGCAGATAAGAAAGTTCTTGAGTCAGCGCAAGCTGAAATGGCAGCGATTGCCGGTCAAAAACCTATTGTCACTGTTGCTAGAAAATCTGTTGCGGGTTTTAAAATCCGTGAAGGTTATCCGATTGGCTGCAAAGTAACCTTACGTGGCGAACGTATGTGGGAATTCCTTGAGCGATTAATTTCAATCACAATTCCTCGTATCCGTGACTTCCGTGGTCTTAACCCGAAATCTTTTGACGGTCGAGGCAACTACAGCATGGGTGTTCGTGAACAAATCATCTTCCCTGAAATCGAATTCGATAAAGTGGATAAAATGCGAGGTATGGATATTACTATCACTACCAGTGCAGATACTAACGATGAAGCACACGCTCTTTTGAGTGCGTTCAGCTTCCCGTTTAGAAAATAAGGTGTAGGGTTATGGCAAAAGAATCAATGAAGGCACGCGAAGCAAAACGTGCCAAGCTGGTAAAACAGTATTCAACGAAACGTTCAGCGCTTAAAGCGGTGATCAGTGACGTAAACGCTTCTGAAGAAGAGCGTTGGGATGCTGTTCTTAAGCTGCAAAAACTTCCACGTGATTCGTCACCGTCGCGTCAACATAATCGTTGCCGCATTACGGGTCGTCCACATGGGTTCCTACGCAAATTTGGTCTTTCCCGTATTAAGCTTCGTGAAGCTGCAATGCGTGGTGAAGTCCCTGGCCTTAAAAAAGCCAGCTGGTAAGGAGAGCAGACTATGAGCATGCAAGATCCAATCGCAGATATGTTTACCAGAATTCGTAACGGCCAAATGGCTTCTAAAGTTGCGGTTTCTATGCCTTCTTCTAAAGTACGTGTTGCAATAGCAAAAGTACTAGAAGCTGAAGGTTATGTCGTAAGTTCTTCAGTAACTGAAGGCGTAAAGCCTGTTTTAGAAGTTACTCTGAAGTACTTCGAAGGTAAAAAAGTAATTGATACAATCGAACGAGTTAGCCGTCCTGGTTTACGCATCTATAAGAAAAAAGATGAGTTACCAAAAGTGATGGGCGGACTCGGGGTTGCTATCGTGTCTACCTCAAAAGGTGTGATGACTGACCGTGCAGCGCGTAAAGCGGGTATGGGCGGTGAGATCATCGGTTATGTAGCATAACAGGGGAATAAAAATGTCACGAATAGCAAAAGCACCTGTCGACATCAGAACTGGCGTTGAAATTACAATCGCCGGCCAAGAAGTCACAGTAAAAGGTAGCAAAGGTACATTAACTCGTTTATTTAATAACGCTGTTGAAGTAGTCCAAGAAGAGAACCAATTGAAAGCACTTCCTCGTGAAGGTTTTGCTAACCATTGGGCTCAAGCTGGAACTGCTCGCGCATTGTTAGATCAAATGGTAGTTGGTGTTACCGATGGTTTTGAAAAGAAACTTCAACTTAATGGTGTTGGTTACAGAGCGCAAGCTCAAGGTAGCAAACTTAACCTTACGTTGGGCTTTTCTCACCCTGTCGTCTACATGATGCCTGAAGGCATTACTGTAGAAACCCCTACACAAACTGAAATCATTGTTAAAGGCACTGATAAGCAGGTTGTAGGTCAGGTTGCAGCGAACATTCGCGCATATCGTCCACCAGAGCCTTATAAAGGCAAGGGTGTTCGTTACGCAGATGAAACTGTGCGTCGTAAAGAAGCTAAGAAAAAGTAGGTAGGTAAAACTATGGATAAGAAATCAGCTCGCATACGTCGCGCCACGCGCGCGCGTAAGAAAATTAGTGAGTTAGGTGCACATCGCTTGGTTATTAACCGTACACCTCGCCATATCTATGCTCAGCTAATCGCTCCAAGCGGTTCTGAAGTATTGGCGGCAGCTTCTACTGTAGAAAAAGAATTGAAAGGTTCTTTAACTTCTACAGGCAACGCAGAGGCAGCAATGGCAGTAGGTAAAGCGATCGCAGAACGTGCTATCGAAAAAGGCATTAAGAAAGTCGCCTTCGATAGAAGTGGATTTAAATATCATGGTCGTGTGAAAGCACTGGCTGATGCCGCTCGCGAAGCGGGTCTTCAGTTCTAGGAGTTTAAAATGGCTAAGCAAGAAGTACAACAACAGGGTGATATGCTAGAAAAGCTAATCGCCGTTAACCGTGTGTCAAAAGTTGTTAAAGGTGGTCGCATCTTTAGTTTTACAGCTTTGACAGTGGTTGGTGATGGTAATGGTCGCATTGGTTTTGGTTACGGTAAGGCACGTGAAGTTCCTGCTGCAATTCAAAAAGCAATGGAAAAGGCTCGTCGCAATTTAGTAGACGTAGACCTTAACGGCAATACATTACAGCATCCAATTAAAGGTCGTCATTCGGGCTCTAAAGTTTACATGCAACCTGCATCTGAAGGTACTGGTATTATTGCCGGTGGTGCGATGCGTGCAGTTCTCGAAGTAGCTGGTGTTCAGAACGTACTTTCAAAATGCTACGGTTCTACAAACCCAATAAACGTTGTTCGTGCAACAGTCAATGCTCTAGTGGAAATGAATTCACCAGAGAAGATTGCTGCTAAACGTGGTTTGTCAGTCAAAGATATTTTGGGGTAATCGGACATGTCTAAGATGATTAAAGTAAAGCAAACTAAAAGCTCAATCGGGCGTCTACCAAAACACAAAGCAACATTATTGGGTTTAGGTTTACGTAAAATCGGACAAGTACGTGAGTTGGAAGATACTCCGTCAGTTCGTGGCATGATCAACCGTGTTCAATACATGGTTGAGATAGTTGAGGGGTAATTTATGAGACTTAATACTCTTGCTCCTGCCGAGGGAGCAAAACATTCAGGCAAACGTGTAGGTCGTGGTATCGGTTCTGGAATAGGCAAAACTGGTGGTCGTGGTCACAAAGGTCAAAAGTCTCGCTCAGGCGGTTCTGTTAGGCCTGGCTTTGAAGGTGGTCAAATGCCACTTCAACGCCGTTTACCGAAATTCGGATTTACGTCACGTAAATCGTTCGTGTCTGACCAAGTGACTCTTAGCGAAATTGCTAAAGTAGAAGGCGATACCGTTTCTCTTGAAACTTTGAAAGCAGCAGGTCTTATTAAAAAAGAAATTCTGTTTGTAAAAGTTATGAAGAGTGGCGAAATCAATCGTTCTGTTACTTTAAGCGGTATCCGAGTCAGTAAAGGTGCACTTGAAGCGATTAACGCGGCTGGCGGTAAAGTAGAGGAATAAGCTAAATGGCAAAACCAGGACAAGATTCAGGAGCAAAAGGCGGACTAAGCGAGCTTAAGTCACGCCTGCTATTTGTTCTTGGAGCAATTATCGTGTTTAGGCTAGGTTCGTATGTGCCTATCCCTGGTATTGATGGCAATGTGTTGGCTCAATTATTTGAACAACAGAAAGGCACTATCGTAGAGATGATGAATATGTTCTCCGGTGGCGCTCTTGAACGTGCTTCAGTACTCGCTTTAGGGATAATGCCGTACATTACTGCTTCGATTATCGTACAGTTGCTTTCGCATATGTATCCTCCATTGATGGAGCTTAAGAAAGAAGGGCAAGCAGGAACTCGAAAGATAAGTCAATACACAAGGTATTTAACTTTAGTATTAGCTATTTTTCAGTCTGTCGGTATTGCAACTGGTTTGCCAAACTTAGTTCAAGGTTTAGTAGTAAACCCTGGCATAGGTTTCTATTTTACAGCTATCGTGAGTTTGGTTACTGGCACCATGTTTTTAATGTGGTTAGGTGAGCAAATTACAGAGCGCGGCATCGGAAATGGTATTTCTATACTCATTTTCGCTGGCATCGTGGCGGGATTACCAACAGCGATTGGTCAGACTGCTGAACAAGCAAGATTGGGCGAGATTAACATTTTGTTCTTGATTGTTATTGGTGTCATTATTATTGCATTGACCTACTTGGTTGTTTTTGTCGAGCGTGCACAACGTCGTATCGTTGTAAACTATGCAAAACGCCAACAAGGTAGAAAAGTATTTGCCGCGCAAAGTTCACATTTACCTCTCAAGGTAAATATGGCGGGTGTTATACCACCCATCTTTGCGTCAAGTATTATTCTCTTTCCTGGTACGTTAGCGGGCATGGTTGGTCAGAATGAGAGCTTCTCTTTCTTGACTGATGTATCCCTAGCATTGTCTCCGGGTCAGCCTTTATATGTGATGTTTTATGCTGCTACGATTATATTCTTTTGCTTCTTTTATACAGCATTAGTATTTAATCCTCGCGATACAGCTGATAATTTAAAGAAATCTGGCGCTTTTGTTCCTGGTATTCGTCCAGGAGAGCAAACCTCTCGATATATCGATAAGGTGATGACTCGTTTAACATTAGCCGGTGCTCTCTATATTACTTTTGTTTGTTTGGTGCCTGAATTCTTACTATTGTGGTTTAACGTTCCGTTTTACTTCGGTGGTACATCATTACTCATTATATGTGTAGTGGTTATGGATTTCATGGCACAGGTGCAGACCCATTTGATGTCACATCAATATGGGGATGTTCTTAAGAAAGCTAATCTTAAAGGTTAGGTCTTAGGCCTAACACTTTAAATTAGCTATTTACGGAGTGATGTTATGAAAGTTCGTGCATCCGTTAAGCGGATTTGCCGTAACTGCAAGGTCATAAAACGTAACGGCGTTGTTAGAGTGATCTGTGTAGAGCCTAAGCATAAGCAAAGGCAAGGTTAATCCAAAAAAGATGGTTTTTAATATCGGGCAGCTGTACTAGCGCTCGAGCCTTAAAACCTTTATTTGCAATTTTGTTACTGGGTAAGTATCCTATCGGGCTTTTTAGGCTGGTAACACTAAATAAAAGGAGTGCTGTTAATGGCCCGTATCGCTGGCATTAACATTCCTGATCACAAGCATGCCGTAATTGCTATCCAAGCAATATTCGGTATTGGCGCCACACGAGCGAAAGCTATATGTGTTGGTGCAGGTGTATCAGAATCAACCAAGATGAAAGATCTTGATGAAACGACCGTTGATAAACTTCGTGAAGAAGTTGCTAAATTCACAGTTGAGGGTGACCTCCGCCGTGAAGTATCAATGAGCATTAAACGTTTGATGGACCTAGGTTGTTACCGTGGCATTCGCCACCGTCGCGGCTTACCTCTACGTGGTCAGCGCACTAAAACAAATGCGCGTACCCGTAAAGGTCCTCGTAAACCTATTAAAAAGTAAGCGAGGGTTAAAATGGCTAAAGCTCCTACTCGCGCCCGCAAGCGCATAAAACGTCAAGTTGCAGATGGTATGGCTCATATCCATGCTTCTTTCAACAACACAATTGTGACAATCACTGACCGTCAAGGTAATGCTCTATCATGGGCAACTTCTGGTGGGTCTGGTTTCCGTGGCTCACGTAAGTCTACTCCTTTCGCTGCGCAGGTTGCTGCTGAAAGAGCTGGCCTTGCTGCTCAGGAATACGGCTTAAAGAACATTGAAGTGTTCGTTAAGGGCCCAGGTCCAGGTCGTGAATCTGCAATTCGTGCATTAAATGCTACGGGTTACAAGATCACAAATATTACCGATGTGACACCTATACCTCACAACGGTTGTCGTCCACCGAAAAAACGTCGCGTTTAATCGACGGACAGTTGGAGAAAGATCATGGCTAGATATTTGGGTCCAAAACTCAAACTAAGTCGTCGTGAAGGAACAGATTTGTTCCTTAAAAGCGGCGTAAGAGCAATTGAAAGTAAGTGTAAGATAGATCAACCACCTGGTCAGCATGGCGCCCGTCGCGGTCGTTTGTCTGATTACGGTATTCAATTGCGTGAAAAGCAAAAAGTACGTCGTATGTATGGCGTATTGGAAAAACAGTTTAGAAACTATTATAAAGAAGCAGCTCGCTTAAAAGGCAACACAGGTGAAAACTTGTTGCAACTTCTTGAACAGCGTTTAGACAATGTTGTATATCGTATGGGTTTTGCAAGCACTCGTGCTGAAGCTCGTCAACTAGTTAGCCACAAAGCTATCGTAGTAAACGGTAAAGTAGTGAACATTCCATCATTCAACGTAAAAGCTGAAGACATGGTTGCTGTTCGTGAAAAAGCGAAAAAACAGGCTCGTATTGTTTCTGCACTAGAACTAGCAGATCAACGCGAAAAACCAACTTGGTTGGAAGTTGACAATACGAAAATGGAAGGTGTTTTTAAACGCGTTCCAGAAAGAACGGATTTGTCTGCTGACATTAACGAACAGTTGATTGTCGAACTTTACTCTAAGTAAAGATTAACTAAAGAGGATACATTGTGGGTTCAGTGACCGAATTCCTAAAGCCAAGATTAGTTGAAATTGAAAATGTTTCACCTACTCGTGCAAAAGTAACACTAGAGCCTTTAGAGCGAGGCTTTGGCCATACTCTAGGTAATGCATTACGCCGTATTTTACTTTCATCTATGCCAGGTTGTGCAGTGACTGAAGTAGAAATCGATGGTGTATTACATGAGTACAGCACTAAAGAAGGTGTTCAAGAAGACGTAATTGAAATATTGCTAAACCTTAAAGGACTAGCTGTTCGTCTTGAAGGTAAAACCGAGGCAACGCTTACATTAGTTAAATCTGGTGCAGGTGTAGTTGTTGCAGGTGATATCCAGCACGATGGTGACGTTGAGATCGTAAACCCAGAGCACGTAATTTGTACTTTGACTGGCGAAGCTGAGTTTAGCATGCGCATCAAAGTCGAAATGGGCCGAGGTTATGTTCCAGCTTCAACTCGTCGTTCCTCTGAAGATGATGATCGTCCAATTGGTCGTTTATTAGTTGATGCTTCATACAGCCCAGTAGAACGAATTGCTTATTCTGTTGAGTCTGCACGTGTTGAACAGCGTACTGACTTAGACAAACTAATTATCGATATGGAAACTAACGGTACTTTAGATCCAGAAGAAGCAATTCGCCGTTCTGCTACTATTTTAGCTGAGCAGTTAGATGCGTTCGTAGAATTACGTGACATATCTGAGCCAGTTGAAAAAGAAGAGAAACCAGAATTTGATCCAATTTTACTTCGTCCAGTTGACGATTTAGAATTAACGGTTCGTTCTGCTAACTGTTTGAAAGCTGAAGCTATCCAATATATTGGTGACCTGGTGCAGCGTACTGAAGTAGAACTTCTTAAAACGCCTAACTTAGGTAAGAAGTCGCTTACAGAAATTAAAGATGTACTTGCTTCTCGTGGTCTTTCTCTAGGTATGCGCCTAGAAAACTGGCCACCAGAGTCAATCGCTGAAAAAGATTAATCAGATTTTAGATAAACTGATTCGTAAAGAAGGATATAGCTATGCGCCATCGTAAGAGTGGTAGACAGTTAAATCGCAATAGTAGCCACAGACAAGCTATGTTTAAAAACATGGCGAGCTCATTGGTTAAGCACGAAGTTATTAGAACTACGTTGCCTAAAGCGAAAGAACTGCGTCGAGTAATAGAACCGCTAATCACATTAGCAAAGCAAGATAGTGTTGCTAACCGTCGTCTAGCAATGGCAAGAACGGGTGATAAAGAAGTGGTAGGTAAATTGTTTAATGAGCTTGGTCCGCGTTATGAAGCGCGCCCAGGCGGTTATAGTCGTATTTTGAAGTGTGGTCTCCGTACAGGTGACAAGGCTCCAATGGCTTACGTTGAATTAGTAGACCGTCCTGTTGTAGAAGCTGAAGAAATAGTTGAAATAACAGAAGAATAAATCAGTCTCATCATTGAGAGTGAAAATAAAAACCCAGCTAATGCTGGGTTTTTTATTGGCTTAAATTAAGTGTATAAAAACAGTTAGCTCTAATCAACATAGAACTTATCAATATATACGCTTGCTTGAGTGTCAGTTAAACCACCACGCATTGCACTGGCTCCAATCAAGTCTTGCTCAATTCCACGCTCTTTAGCTAATTGAACTAATCTTTCCATTGCTGCAGGATGATTTGCTAGTTGTTCAACCGATATTATAATCATAGACTCAGATTCTGATGAATTAACCGGAAATAGTGCAAGCAATGCATCTAAGACATACTTTCCAACCAACGGTACTTCTTGGATTGTAGTAATTAAGACTTCGAGAGTTCTATTTGGGTAGCTCTTAGCTAATTTCTTAGCTATTTGGTCAGCCGAATCTGGCTCCATTAATACTGCTGTTCTAACAATCTCATTGAACTGGTCAGGAGAAAACTTACATGCAGCTTCTGCAGCGTACTCTGCATAGCTTGGTTCTGCGTTAATCGCTAAGGTAACTAACTCAGTTGCAGGAGCTAGGTTTCTTTCTAAGGCCAATTTAATAATATCGTCGATGAAGGCTGGTTGCGATGAAACCGCAGAAGAGACTATTTCCCGATATTTTTCTGGATAAGTATCCAAAGCAATTTGTACCAACTGAGCCGTGTTCTCTGGATACCTCGCCAATACTGTTCTTATTGCGCGACCTACTGAGTTGCTGCTACGAACTTGTTGTTTTAAGAATTGGCTGGATTGCTGAGATGAACTCGAGACGGTGTTTTCTTCTATATTAGCAAATGCAGAAGTGCTGCTAATTAGTAATACACCTACCGTTAGTAATGTGAGTTTCATATATTTTCCTCTTCCGTTTTATTCTTATCGGCACAACAAGACTTTGCAACAGGCCATCAAGTTACGCTTAAGTTAAAAATCTTTCAACTTTTAAGCGTATTACTCTTGACCTAATCGTATAAATGGCTACAATGCGCGTCGCTTCAAAAATAACGTCAAAGCAGGAATGTTATGACACTTAAATGTTAATTAAGTTTACATTTATTTAAATATTTTGAAACATTATATGTAAGTTACGTAAGCTCTTAAATTTATTTAAATAAGTTTGCAAAAAAGCTTGACATAAAACAGGATGTAGGTAGTATACGCATCCCGCTTGAGACGGTAGTTTACTTCCCCTCAAGCCGCCAGTGAAATAGAAAGAAGCTGGCACGTTCTTTAACAATTTATAACAAGACAATCTGTGTGGGCACTC
>CAJQOP010000130.1 GCA_905479945.1 uncultured Glaciecola sp.
TGAGCGATATCAAGCCTGAATCATTTGCAGAATGGATTGATTTTTACCTTGATGATTGTTGTGCCAGCGGTCAGTCCTTGCGGACTGTCCGTATAAAACGATGTAATTTAACGCTTTTTGTCAAATGGTGCTTAGGCGAGAAGATTGCAGCACCGTTAGCGGTTAGTAAAAAAGCATTAGAGGCCTACAAGCGGCATTTGAATACGTATATCAATCCAAGGACGAACAAACAATTGTCACTTGGCACCCGCAAGAACAGACTAACCGCCGTTAAAACCATGTTCACACGAATGGTGTATTTAGAGGTAATTGCGACTAGTCCTTTGGCAGCCTTTGAGTTGCCTAAAGTCCCAAGGAGTTTACCAACGGCATATTTAACCTTTGACGAGATAGAGGAAGTGTTTGCACAAACCCTCATGTATGGACTAAAAGGCATGCGCGACCGCGCTATGCTAGAAACCTATTATGCAGCAGGAATAAGGCGAATGGAGCTAGGCAACTTAGAGATTGGCGACATTAATTTTAAAACCAAAAAATTGAGAGTCAACAATGGGAAAGGTTCGAAAGATAGGCTTGTGCCCATTGCCAAACGAGCACGAGAGTGGATAACACAATATTTGCAATTTAGCCGACCGTCATTAAAGACCTTTCATTCGGGGCAAACATTATTTTTGAATAATTCGGGCAATCAATTTGGTGAAACCCAGCTGTCTGAATTGGTCAAAAAGTACCTATTGATGGCGGGTTATGATGTCAACGCTGCCTGTAACGTTTTCAGGCACAGCGCGGCAACGCACATGATAGAGGGCGGCGCGGATATTCGCCAAATACAGGTATATTTAGGACATGCCGATATATCCACTACGATGGTTTATACGCATATTACTAACCCAGAATTGGAAAGGACGTATGAGAAGTCGCATCCTGCTGCCAAAGAGCAACCTCACATAGATACCTGAATAAAACTGTGCTAAATTAAGCGCAGTTTCTGACAAATATGTAATAGTACTTTTGACCGTTTTGAAAACAAAAGATATCTGTGAAGCGCTGAATATCAAGCGACATCAATTGCGAGCGTGGACTGATGCGCTAGCGCCATACAGTAAGCAAACTACTCATGCACGCTCTGCTCGTCGGTTTGATACGGGTGATCTCTTGTTCTTTGCGACGGTTCAACATATTGAGAAAAAGTTTGGTCTATCTATCAGTGTATTTGCCAAACTATCACAATGTATTTATGACACGGTGCGCTCGCCGCGAACAATAAATGATCATGAACGAATATTTTTGGATATAAATAGTCAAAGATGTTTTATTACTGATACATTGGATATTAATGCAGAGGGAATGCTTGTTGATATTGTGCCAGTTAAGAAATTGGTGAGTGGTTTTTTAGGGCTTACACCTACTCAAGAAGAAATACATTTTGGTTTAGCAAAAGTAAACTAACGACTATTAATATTACGGAAGACACATTATGGCCACGGCTGAACAAATAAAAGCACTATTAAAAAGTCATGCAGATCGTGATGATACTCGCTTTTATTCACTTGCAATGCAATTGGCTGCAAAGGAAGCGAGAAAAGGACACACTAAACTCGCGGATGACATAAAAAATATCATCGAAAAATCACAAGCATCAAATGTGAAATCAGTTTCTTCTGCACCTGTTCAACTTAAAAAAGTGACTTCAGGTGAATTGCATGGGCTGTTGGAGCATACTTCTCATTCAGTTAGATTAAACGAACTTGTTCTTTCACCCGAAATCGTAAAAAGGTTTGAGAAAATAATTTTCGAACAAAGGCAAAAAGACAAGTTGAGTCGCTTTGGTTTAGCGCCAAGTAGAAAGTTAATGTTCGTTGGTCCCCCTGGCACAGGTAAAACAATGTCTGCCTCGATGCTTGCAACTGAACTAAAGCTGCCGATGTATACGATTGTTCTTGATTCACTTATCACGCGCTTTATGGGAGAAACTGCGTCGAAACTTAGGTCAATATTCGATCATATTGCTCAAACTCGAGCGGTTTATCTATTTGATGAGTTTGATGCAATAGGTGCACAAAGAGGAGCTGCAAATGACGTTGGGGAAATCAGAAGAATATTAAATTCCTTTTTAATGTTTGTTGAGCAGGATAATTCTGACAGTTTGATCGTCGCTGCAACTAATCATCCAGAGTTGCTAGACCGAGCGCTTAACCGTCGCTTTGATCAATTTATTAGTTTTTCTAAACCAGACCAACCCCAAATTGCTGAGTTAATTGAAAGAACACTAGCGTTATTCGATTTAGGGCAAGTGAGCATGAGTCCAATTTTAGATACCGCAGCGGGTTTAAGCGCTGCTGAAGTGACCCAAGCTTGTGAAGATGCTGCCAAGGAATTTGTGCTTCATAACGATGCGTTAGTTGATGAAGAAATTTTATTAGCTGCATTTGAAAGAAGAAAATCAGGAAAGTCTTTATTTAATTACTAATGAGGTAGTCTGTGAGTGAAAGGAAGCACCATTTAAAACTTCAAGGGTTTTACACTAATGAGAATTATGAGTCAAAGCAGACTGCTAGAGGCGCTCCTGTACCTTTAAGAGATAGAGTTCAACACGGTGCAAGCTTGAGAACTGCGTTCTCTAACGCGCTGGGGAACTATCAACAAAAAAGACAAACAATCGATTCCCCATTATCTGAAGAGCTTGGGATTTACATTGAGTTAACTAGCTTTCCTAACCTGCCATTGCCTTTTGATAATATCGACAATAAAAGTTTTAGATTAAAAAGCCTTTCTAACAAAGGTAATATTGAACATGCCGTCGTGTTCGTGCCGGAATCTAAAAGAAATGTGTTTCACAAAAAAATTGAAGAATATCTTGATAACTCGCGATTGAATGAAAAGGGTGAACCAAGAAATCATAAGCTGATTGACAGTATTCGGTCTGTTCGCTTAGCAGACATCAAATCATTTTGGACTGATAATCCGGACTACTTTCCAGAAGACAGAAACCAGCAAGTCTGGTTAGAACTCTGGCTTGGCAAAGAGAGCAATACTTCACAAGAATTTGTATCACTACTTGCTGAAAGGCTCGGTGGTGAGCTTGGAAACTCTGCTCAAACATTTTTTGATTGCACTGTTCACTTGATTAAAGTTTCAATATCTCAGCTAGAGAATGCTGTCTACCTTATCTCAAATTTAAAAGAACTTCGCTGGGCAAAGGAAGTTCCCGTCCCAATCGTATCTAGCGAGCCACAAGAGCAGCTCGAATGGGCAAATAACGTACTTCAACGAATTAGCAATCCAAATGATGCAAGCACATCGGTAGTAATACTTGATACTGGTGTAAACTATAACAATCCCTTGCTTTCATCTTTTAGCAATGCAAGTTATTCGGAATGTTGGCTTCCCACTTGGCCGCACTACGATAATTATATTTTAGGTAGCCCGCCATACTCTCCCCATGGCTCATTACAGGCAGGTATAGCAGCTTACGGTGATTTACAAAAAGCAGCGTTGTCTAATGATAATATTGAGATAACGCATATTATAGAGTCTGGAAGGATTTTACCGCCCACTGGAACCAACGACCCAAAACTCTATGGTGAAATTACATTAGGTACGCTGAACAAATTAGAGATCAATAATCCAAACATTAGCAGAGTTTACTCGTTGGCTGTTACATCCGATCCAGAATACTTAGGAGGTCAACCTTCGTCTTGGTCTTCTCAATTAGACGATTCTGCATTTAACTTTAGCGAAGATTTTAATCGATTATTTATAATTTCAACAGGTAATAATAGAGCAATCTCGCCTTACGTGGATTATTGGGAGCAAGCTCACTTATCTCAAATTGAAGACCCAGCGCAAGCATGGAATGCAATTACGGTAGGAGCTTATACAGAGTTAACGACAGTCGATGAGTATGGCTTTGACGATTGGTCTCCTTTTGCTGAAGCTGGGGATGTAAGTCCATCAGCGCGTACTTCTGTCAATTGGGGGTGGAAGCGTCATGCACCTTATAAACCAGAGTTAGTTGCTGAAGCAGGTAACAGACTGTTATCACCAGATAAACAATCTCTAACTGAAGCTGATACAGTTTCGCTGCTGACAACCTCTGGCAGAACAATTGGCCGACTATTTGAAACAACTATAGATTCCAGTGCAGCTACAGCAGTAGTATCCAATTACGCTGCCCAATTAATGGCTGAATACCCTGACTTGTGGCCTGAAACCGTTAGGGGATTACTTATTCATTCAGCCAATTGGACTGATAAAATGTTGCGGAGGTTTAACGCCCTCAAAACAGATCATACGCAAACTGTTGCGAAGGAAACTATGCTTCGCAGTGTAGGCTATGGCGTTCCAAATTTTGATCGTGCAAAGTATAGTCTAACCAATGAACTTACCATGGTAGCTGAAAACACTATTACGCCCTTTGAGCAGGGCTCTACCACCTCTAGCGATCCAAAACTTGGAAATATGCAACTTTACCAATTGCCTTGGCCTGCATCAGTACTGCGCGATTTACCCAATAATATTAATGTAAAACTCAAAGTGACGCTCTCATATTTTATTGAGCCCAATCCGAGTCGAAGAGGCTTTAAGCAACGTTACAGCTATCAGTCACACGCATTAAGATTTGAAGTGATAAGGCCTGGACAAACACTTAGTAATTTCAAAGGAAAAGTTAATGCATTAATGGCCGACGATAACTATGATGGACCAGAGGGAGATGGGTCTGGTTGGAAGTTTGGTAGCGATTTCAGAAAGCGGGGTAGTATACATTCCGATATATGGACGGGATCGCCCCAAGATTTAGCTGATATGCATACAATTGCAATTTGCCCTGTAGGTGGTTGGTGGAAATATAAGACAGGGTTAGACCGTTGGCAAAATGATGTTCGGTACAGCTTACTTATTTCTCTAGAAGCGCCAGACGTTGAAATTGACCTGTACTCTGAAATTGTAACGTTGATTGAGAATACGGTAGTAATAGAGACTTAAATTTCTCAGCTTTGCAGGCGGATCGTAGAGCCTTTGTATCCATATGAATGGTCGGATCTATGATCCAACTTTGGGGCGATTCCTTCAGGCTGACCCACATATTCAGGCTCCGAACAATAGTCAAAGTTATAACAGATATAGCTACGTGTTGAATAATCCGTTGAGTTATACAGACCCTAGTGGATTTTTCTTCAATAAACTCTTTAAGTCGATCAATAAATTACTAGGAGACTTCGCCCCTCTTGTCTCTATAGGTTTGACAATTTGGGCGCCTTGGGGGACCGGTTTTTGGGCAAGCGTAGGAACAGGTGCAATTGCAGGAGGGATTGCTACTGGAAGTTTACGAGGAGCATTGACAGGTGCTTTTACTGCTGGCATGTTCCACGGAATTGGGACCCATTTTGAGGGGCTCGGCGACTCAGCAGGTGTTTTATCAAGAGGAGCTAAATTCGGTAAAACATTGGCTCATGGTATTGCTGGAGGAGTAAGCAGCGTGTTAAGTGGAGGTAAATTTGGTCATGGTTTTGCAAGTGCTGGGTTTACACAAGCTTTCGCTGGTGCAATTGACGGAATCGGCGGTCGCATTGGTAACGTCACATCGGGCGGCTACTTTGATTCAATAAATCGGGTTAAAAGAATAGTTGCCGCCGCCGTAGTTGGCGGAACCGCATCACAACTTACGGGAGGGAAGTTTGCAAACGGAGCAATAACTGGGGCATTCTCACGTGGGTTTAATGATGAAGCTCATTTCAAGGCCAAAGAACAGTCATTTTGGGATGAATTCAAAGAAGGTGCAGGGGCTGTTCGAGATTGGACGATCGATAACGGCGGTGCACTGGTTACTACAGTTGGAGGGGGAGCACAGGTTTTTGCAGGAAGTGTTCTTTGCAGCACTGGACTTGGTTGTGTGCCGGGTTCTATTCTTATTGCGCATGGAGCAAATAACATTATTGAGGGAGTGAGCTCTATCGGAGGAAGACCTACCGATGGGCCATTGAGACAAGGTTATAGAGCTTTATCAACATCATTAGGATATTCATCAGTTCATGGAGATTTGGCTTATGGAGTCGTTGATGTAGGAACCAGTTTTCATGGTATAACTAAAATGGTTTTAAAACCCGACGCATGGAAACTTTTCCGACATATTCCATCTGATTATACGAGAACTGTAGCTGCTGGCCCTTTAATGATGAATGCTGGCACCGGAGCATTTACAACATTCGATACTTTAAACAGGGTAAATGGTAATTAATGACAATACTTTATATTTTAGTTTCATTCATTGTATTAGTGTCAATTTGCTTCGTTGTAAAAGCTATTGCGCGTAATAATCTGTCAGATAATTACTACAAGGTACTAATTGCAGTAATCATTTTTTGTGTAGGTTTTCATTATCAATTATTTTTCGAAGGTAAGTTACTGTTCACTGAAATAGAAAGAAACATAGCGCTAGATATGAGTTCATTATTTTTCTTTATCGTTTATAGTTTTGTGCCAATTTATTACATTATTCGCTATGCGAACAAGAAAAGTGACAGCTGACTTAACTCTTTACAGTAAAAGATTTTAACTCGGCTATTGATTATTGCAATAAAGCCGGAGGGAACTTTGGCAATGCCGTGGATTCACTTGGTAGATTCAATGTTCCGTATAATAGAGCATTAATTCCTTTGAGACCTGCCGGTGAGGCTTGTGTAGGCATAAGCAACTATGAATAGTACTAATGGAACAAGAAGGAAGTAGTTACTATGTTTTCTTCGTGAATATTTGATATGGGATTGTTCATGTAGGAAGTTTTCATAGTGTGTGTTTGATTGAATGACGTGGTCCGTTTGAATCAGGGGGACTGGTCCAAACAGAAAATGTAGATGGTTTATTTAGTCAACGTGGGTGGTCCAAAGTGAGCGTAATGTGCAGCTAGCTAATTTAAGCTATGTCGGTTATTGGTACCTTAGAAACATCGACTTGTTGAGACAGTTTTTGCCGAAGAAGCAGACCTAAGTAAATTGATTTGTAGTTAATAGTCTTTGTCAGTAGAATTTAGTATAAGCCGCTGCGACTAACCTATGATTTATTGATACCAAAAGAAAATGGATTTATGAGAAAAAGTATACAAATGTTAAAGAAAAATACTGGTCTGGCCCTCGTTTTGGGCTTAGCTATAACTATCGTTAGTGGCTGCGCTGAAACGCCAACAAACGAGCAAAGTGATTCAAGCAGCCTCCCTATAGCTTACGAGGGTTACACCGGCGTATATCAAAACTATAGTCTAGTGCTTGATGAACAATTCAATGAATTCAACACTGATGTATGGCAAAAAGGTGACGGCGCAGTAGGCAGTGAAGCGGTGTGTCGCTTTCAGCCACAGGCTATACAAGTCATTGATGGAATACTTAATTTTATAATAAAAGAAGAAACCATTGTGCCAGGATGGTCAAAAGACCATGAGCAGAAAAAGGGTCCGTACGACTTTTCTTGTGGTGAAGTCAGAACCCGTGAAAATAAGAAAATAAGGTTTGGCCGTTTTGAAACACGTATGAGAGCGCCCAACAGAGAGACTGCGTCTGGATATATATCCTCTTTATTTACCTATACTAACGAAGGTGAACCCCGTGAATGGGAAGAAATCGATATTGAGTTAGAGGGTGGAAGGCCAGACAAGTTTCAAGCAAATTTGATTTATGGTAAAGACATATGGGACTGGCCGGCTACTCGTCGATGGGGAGCGTGGGAAGATAAAATTGAAACTGCCCCAGCTGATGAATGGCGGGTCTATGCATTTGAATGGACACCTACCTATATTAAATGGTTTGTAGACGGTGTGCATACCAAAACCTTGACTCAAGAAGATCTTGATTGCCAGCCTGAATGTGTGCCACCTCAGATATACCCTACACCCATTCCAGATAATAACACGCTACTAATGATGAATTTCTGGATACCCAATGACGAAATTGAAGCAGACTTTGGTGGCGTTAAAAAGGACAATGTTTATCCCATGCGTGCGCAATATGATTGGATTAGAATTTATGAAATGGATGCCCATCCTTTCACCCAATGGGAATAGAAAAAATAATAGAGCAGTAGGTATACGGTTCGGACTGATGATGACTTGATTGTATTAAACTTAGTAAAAAGCAGCCTAGGCTGCTTTTTCATTCTCCGTATCTAATTAGTTTCAAACACTTTTGCCATTACCATATCTTTAATAGAAATAAGATTCTTAACTCTCCACGTTAGCCAATATTTACTCTGATTTGCGTAAAATACGAATCTATCAAGCAGTGGAAACTGCATTTTTTGTCCTTCTTCATATAAGAAACAATTAGCGGCTTTCTTCAACCAATCATTCTCCGATTTGTTCTTTACGTGAAGGAAGCTATATGGATTGTTAACACGTATTTGATGCCTCATTTTTATTTGCTCGGGCGTTCTATGAGCATAATGGCGACAAATAGGCGATGGATGATAAAGATTATTACAAAATGGTGGAACCTTTCCACTAATACCTTCAGGCCATTTTTGATTTGGTGAATTTCGAAAAAAACGTGGTTCACGCCAATTAATTCGATAATAACGGCGACGTTCAGGTACTGGCAATGACTTGTCTTCATCACCATATACGGCTAAATCGTTGTCTGTAAAATAGAATTGAGCTTGCCAAACACGCATCTGATTTTTATTACGCTGCATTGCTTTAACAAGCATAGGGCGCGGGTCTTCAACTAGCATTTCATCTGCATCCAAAATGTACCACCAGTCGGACGCCGAAAATGTATTATTAAACATGTTATAAACACGATTTCTAAACTGATTGCGATATACCTCATCAGTATGTGCTGCAATAATAATACGCGGGTCTTTAGCCGCTTTTTCACAAATTAGCTCCCAACTTCCGTCTGTAGACGCATTGTCGAATATGTAAATCGTATCGCAAAACACAAGCGCGTAATCCAAAGTGTCAGCAATAATGTCTACTTCATTTTTAATAATACAAATAGCGTTAAGTTTCATGATTTTACCTCTAACTACTTTGAGTGTAGATTGAAAGAAACACGCATCGATTTCACAAATGCGTTAATTTGGGATGTGCAAAGACCAAACTCTGCCCACAAAGAATAAACGAGCTTGTGTGCAGGTTTCAGCTTGCAAACATCCGTTTTGAGTAAGCGTTTAGCAACCATGTAATCACCGGATTGAATATTAAGCTTGGCCAAGTGACAAACATGGGCGCCACAATGGCGCAATATGTCCTGCTTCAGTTTGCTGTCAATTGATTGTGCTTGTGCTTTTTTAAGTAAACGTGCAGCAAAAGGTAAAATGCTTTGCGGGATGTTCCTATCACATGCACGACTTTCAGTATCTGTGTGGTATAGCAGCAGTACTAATGGAGAAAATACAATTTGTGATTCCAATGCAACGCGACTGAATAATTCTTGATCCTCTCCCATTGCCTCCCCAACTGGAAATCCTCCTAATTGCTCAAACAAGCACGACGTAATAACACAACTAGATACCATAAATGGAAGATCTCCTTGTGAAGCGACAGCAAAGTAATTCTTTAAAATACTGCCTGTTGGCGGTGCATTTTGTATTGCTAATTTGGGATCAATATATATCCCCTGCTCAATTACTTTTTGATAATGACTGGCGAAGAACTGCTGCTGAGGAAAGCGCAAAATCAAGTCACGCATTTCAGCGAGAAAAAAAGGAGACCATTGGTCATCAGCGTCAAGAAAAGCAATGTAAGGAGAATTCGCGAGAGACACACCTAAATTCCTGGCCGCGGATACTCCCTGATTAGTTTGTTTAATAAGCTTTAAGTTAGGGATGTTAAGTTGCTCAACTTTCTCAGCACTGCCATCGGTAGAGCCATCATCTATGACGATAATCTCAGTCGCTGTGTAGCGTTGCGCAGATATCGATTCGAGTGTTTTATTCACGCTATCAA
Source organism: uncultured Glaciecola sp. (assembly GCA_905479945.1). Lineage (GTDB taxonomy): Bacteria > Pseudomonadota > Gammaproteobacteria > Enterobacterales > Alteromonadaceae > Glaciecola. The sequence continues at coordinate 9,938 of CAJQOP010000130.1, forward strand.
CTTTATTATATAGCGGAATAACAACTGAAAACTCTATTTTTTTCATGAACTTACCTCCAATTCAACAAAGTCGCTTCTATTGCTTCTTGTGTTGTCATAACAGGTTCTGCAAACTCCGTACCAATCCCGCTTATTAGCGTATTCGTTAAATTATCCGAACAAACGTCTAGAGCATCAAACTGATACTCTTTCGGCATCCCTATTTGCTCGCACCAACTTGTACATTTTTTATGGTAATTAATTGATATTGATGGTGTTTTTGCCATAAAAGACATGATTGAAGCGTGTAAACGCATACAAACCGAAGCCTTAAATCCGGCAATCCGTTGTAACACTCTTAATGGATTTGGGTCATATTCAATATGTATTACTGGAATATTTTCGCTCAACTGGTCAATGATTTTTCGATGTACTTGATTATCACTAAAAGTAGAATTTGCATTAAAATCAACAAGGTAAATTTGCTCTCCGGTTTCAGCCCAGACTCTTTCAATTGACTCAGCCGCACTTTGGATCCGCCTAAGCTCAATTTTATTGTCGGTATTGCCGTATGCATCAATTGCCTGCTGGCAGAAATTAAACATAATGCCACTGCGCTCAATCTCAACGAGCTTATTTTCTTGATGACAAAGCATGATTGGCGCTAAATCAAAAGTCAATTTAACGTTAGCTTTCGGGCATAAATCTTTAGCTATATCAAAGCTTTGTTTGTCTCTTACACCAACGAACCCACACTCAGACAGAAACTTCGCACATGCCTTCTCTGCTCCTACCGATGCAAATGGACCCAAACCAACACCTACGCAACGGCTGTCTTTCCTACCCGCCAAAGCAATGAGGTGACGTTTAAATTGAATGTCAGTTTCTGTATGCAATACGGAACCACCACCAAAGATTATTTTTTCACTTTGCAACGCATTCTTATAATGCAAAAGTCGTTGATGTCCACGAAAACGTCCACCTGGAATAGCTTCAATATCACCGAATTCCGAACTTTTGCTATCGCTAGCGCTGCTAACTAAATTGTTTTCAGAAGATAATAAATGATGGCTCGCCCAACGAGTGGCATAAAGTAGAGCATCATCACCGGTATTCTGCATTCCATAATAACCCATCAGATAAGCGTTAAATTGTTTAAACATATGAACCTCTACTTTGAATTTGCTTGAATGCCATACCCAACCAAAAGAGGGCTGGCCAGTATAAATACGCTAAAATTTCTAAATTTTCGAAAAAGCTGTAACAAATATTCACGATTTAATTAAGGCTAGTTCGATTCGATCAGACAAATCTTTTGGTGATATTCCTGAAGCATCGATTGGATTAATTATAGGCAAACTTAACAAGCCCAAATTATCCAAAACATAAGTACCATTGAAACCTTCTCCGTACTCCATCATAACTTCGATTAAATCACCGGGGCTTAAGGGCAAAGCATTACGACCTTGAGTAAGTGCTACCGGCAGAGGAGCTTGGCTTGATGCGGAAGACACAATAGGTTTGTCGACACGATAATTCAGCGGTGCTGAAAAGACATTTTTAGGAACACTTTGCTGAGTGAATAAACTCCCATTTGCATTCAGTTCCCCATAAAATTCGCTAGGTGAATTTTTTACTGTTTCCAAACTATGCTGTTGTTGTGCGCATCCCGATAGAATAAGAGTTGTAACTAATGCGGATATTAATACCGCTAACTTACTAGTTACTGATGGTGTGTATTTTCTTCTAGCCCAGAATTCCATTTGATGCACCGTACTATTTTGATATTGATACAGGTCTATAGCATCTTACGGGCCAACTTTTAACACGATGATTTATATGGATTCTAACTTTAAACTTCAATTTCATTTCGCAAATTGCAAAGCAAAAAACTGAACATTGTTGCATTGCAAAACACGAAAACAATAAAAAAGCCGGATGCTATCAACATCCAGCTAGTTATTTCGCCGCTGCAGAACGCCCAATTGAACTCACTACTAGTAAGCCCCCTTTGCAGAAATAACGCATGGAACTGTCATGAATAAAATATAGAAGTCTAACCAAATGCTTTGCTGATTAAGATAACGCTGATCCAATTCAACCTGTGTCTCAAAGTCTGTATTTGCTCGTCCTGATACTTGCCACAATCCTGAAAGGCCAGGTACACCGTTTAAGCGACTTAATGCGCTTGTTGGATAAGCATCAACTTCTATTGAAAGAGCTGGACGAGGGCCAATCAAAGCCATGTCTCCCGTAACGATGTTAAACAATTGAGGTAATTCATCTATTGAGTATTTACGAATAAAACGACCTACTTTGGTTATTCTAGGGTCTACTTTATATTTTTTGCAAACGCCATCACGATCACTTTTTGTTGGATCAGGCTCTCGGTAAAGTGCGTCTGTTTTTAAATACATTGAACGAAACTTGTACATGCGAAAGTGCCGGCCAAATTTCCCAATGCGATCTTGACTAAAGAAGCAGTTACCTTTGCTCTCAATGCAAATCAATAATAGTGTTATTAATAAAATAGGAGAAACAACAATGAGGGCAACCAACGCAACGGAACGTTGAATCAACATAGGTATACCGCGATGTTTACCCAATGAATTAACCGCTTTCTCTTGCTTGCTGTCAACAGTGTGAAATGTGCTTGAATACATCATAATTAAAATCCTCTCTTGGCACGATTAAAAATAAAAGTTTGAATTAGAAAAATTGGGTTACCGATTACATACCGGTGAAACTTACCTTTCGGTTCTTGTAATAATCTCCAGACCCATTCCATACCCAGCTCCCGCATCCACATGAGAGCACGGGCGATATGCCCCGAATAAAAATCAAATAAACCGCCAACCGCTAATGCGGTAATACATTTAAGTTGTGGAGTGTGTTTCGCGAGCCACTCTTCTTGAACCGGAGTGCCCATTGCTAGCAATAAGATGTCGGCACCCGATTGATTAATATCTGAAATAACTTGTTTAGTTTGTTCTGGACTGAAGTAACCATCTTGGGTGCCAGCGATGTTTAAGTTCGGATACTTCTTTAGTAAGTTATGTGCAGCTTTAGCCGCGACTCCCGGCTTAGCACCCAGCATATAAATCGAGCGCTTTGTTTGTTGCGCCGCAGCGCACAAATGAGGCAGCATATCTGTGCCATTAACATTTTCTCTTATACGTAAGCCAATATGTTTAGCCGCAAGACGCATACCGGAACCGTCCGCAAAACAGCGGTCAGCGCGGTTGAGTTGCGCTCTTAGAACAGGGTTATGAGCGGCTAAGTTGACCGAATTTACATTAATGAAATATCCAATTTTACACACAGCGTGATTGTTTCTTGTGGGTGACGGCGTCAGTGCCCAGTTAACCGCCGATTGCATGCTGTTATTGTGAATAGTTATACCAAACAATTTAAATTTCTCTGGTTGCTCAAGACCTTTAGATGTTCGACGGAAGAGAAGATGGGACAATCCACCTTTAACTAACAATGACAAATAAGCGAAGCTGCTTGCTGAAGCTTGCTGCTCAATAAGTTCATATGGCTTAACAACAGCTATGCCGCTTAACTGATGTAAGCCGACGTGACTAAACAAACCCGCAAAACAATGTCGAAACCGCTGTAGCTTGGCTTTTTCTAGCTCGGAAAAAGTATCGTGTAATGGCAAACCACAAAATCGAATATTTTGCGTGAGGACACTCCAAAGCAACGCAATGTCCTTAGCAAAACCAGATTGACAGCGATGCAACATCACTGGCCGGCCGAGACAATCTTGTTTTTTAACGAACTTTAGAAATGGTTTTTTCTGTGCTTTAGAAATGAGTAAGTTAATTAAAAAAACGGGGCTCGATACTAACAACAGAAAAAAGCTAATAGGCATATCGATAAGTAGATAATTGCCATCCATTTCGGACGACGATAAGATTTCCTGATCGCTTTCTATATTGTAAGATATTCTTTTTCGCATAAGTTACTCCGGTAACGCAAATCAGTTTGATCAACATGGCAAACAGCTTATCTGTTGGTTTAGCTAATCCTCTTACTGCTTGCATTGCGTAACTTGTGCCAAGTTTTTATTTATTTATAAATTACTGATATATATACGAAATAATAAATTATTAAGTTGAAAGTAGAATTTTTTTTATACCTATTTGCATTTTGAAAATGCGTAATGGGAAAATTTTTTAAAATGAAAAAATACAAAATTAAATAGGGCAGAATATGAAATCAGTATTGTTTGAATCTAGGATAATGCTCGAGAACAAGGTCCGTTAGTGTCTTAAGGGGGTCCTTTTGTTGTGTATATAATTTGTATTTACTTGCAATACATTTCGATTTAGTGATGCCCCTAGTAATTTTTGAAATGATTCTGTGACAAAAGCTTAAAAACCGATTTTGGCGCAGCGGTCCGTAACAAAAATGACGGATATAATCATCTAAATCTGGATCGTAAGTGTTGTTCCACCGGCTATCTATTGTTTCAATAAATGTCCTATTTTTGGAATGCTTGATGATGTGACCATTCTCACCCCAACCAACGCTGTCTGCATTCGAAACTGATGTCATTCGACTAGCTAATATCTTTTTAAGCCATGTAATAGTCTCTTGATGATTGAGCATAAATATTACGCCGGAGTTGAACCTACCTGTATAACTTTTAGCTAAATACACATGCTTTCCAGCTTGAATTATATTTTCAATTGCTGGGGCATCTTGATTTATGAAAGCATCAGCATCAACAAATAGCACTTTCTGGTATCCGGCATTAAATGCGCTTAAGCTAAGAGTGAGTTTTAGCCAGCAGCACTCAGATCCGAGCTCAGTGATAAAAGGACGACTGACAACTTGATAACAATAATCGTGCTTCTTTGCATAAGTTCGGTGTGATTCAACGCAGTCTCTATACAAATATTGATACCCGTTTAGCGCGATACTAAATATTAATAGATCTGGTTTCATGGTGTTCCCCTTTGCAAACTTATGTTGATTAACGAATTCAATTGTCGTTATCAAAATCGGAAATAGTAAAACGACTCAAAAAGGCGTTTGCAAGAAACAATCCAGTATTTTGTTTTTACATTAAGCAAAGCTTATTTTGATGCGCGCAATAACATCACGGCAGATTGAAAATGTGTTTGATGGTGCTAAGAGATGCACGGGTGCTGCCACTGAAATTATCTTTGCAGCGCCCGATTTAAAGCAGAGTTTACTTCTTCAACCAGCTGCGCGGGTTAAGCGCCTTTCCTTTATGCCTGATTTCGAAATACAAACCGGGACTTACTTGGCCGCCGCTGCTGCCGACCAAACCAATGCTTTCACCTTGCAGAACTGGATCACCAGCTTGCCTTAATAATGCCTGATTGCGTCCATATACCGTCATATAGCCTTTACCATGATCAACGATCGTTACTAAGCCAAAGCCTTTGAGCCAATCTGCATAAAGGACTTTCCCATCTTGCACTGCACGAACGGGGGAACCTTCGCTGCTATTAATAACAATGCCCTTCCAACGCACTTGTCCTTGACGTCTTTTTCCAAACAATTGCTGAATTTTTCCCGTGGCCGGCCTAAGCAGTTTGCCTTTAGATTTGGCTAAACCACTAAGCACCATGTCTTCCGCCTTAGTTCGCTTCCTTGCATCAATCTCTGCTTGCTCAATAGCGTTCATCAACGAGCGCTCTTCTTGTTGCAGTTGCGCCACTTTGACAGTGTCTGTTTTTATTTGTTTATCAAGCTGTATAAGTTTCTCATGTCGTGATGACTGCTGCTCTCTTAATTGCCCGCTTTGTTGCTTTTGGGTAACTAGAAAACCTTCTAAACTTAGGGTTTTTTCTGCTAGTTTAACTTCTAAGATCTGCAGCTCTGCGACTAAGGCTTTAAATTTGCCTATCTCTTGCTGCCGCGCTTTATTTAAATATTGATAGTACGTCAACGTGCGTTCAAACCTGCCAGCGTCGTCTTGGTTGAAAAACATTTTGGCGAAATCATAATTACCAGCCATAAACGCAGACTTAAGCTGGCCAGCAAGGTATTTTTGCTGCTCCTTAATAACCTCCTTAATTCGGCGCTGCTCGCTTTCAAGTTCAACTTTTTCAGTGCGTGTTTGCTGCAAAGACTGATCAGTTTGATTTAACTGAGTGGCTGTTTTGGCTATTTCCAATTCAGCCAGTTTGAGCTCTTGCTGCAAACGTTCTGAGCTCTGCAGTTTCTTATTAAGTTGCGCTTGAGTTTGTTTGATTTTTTCTTGGATCGTTGCCAAGTCGTTATCTTGAGCCAAACTTAAAGGCGCAAACAAGGCAAGTAAAGCAGCTGCCATACAGCAACTGACTTTTTGTAAACTTGATTTGTGGCTTAACAACATTCGTTAATCATTTTATTTAGCATAAGATTTTTTATTGCGCATTGAGCTCTACTCTATTTAAGGGTCATTATTGTTTTGCCCGTCATTTCCGGTGGTTGTTGCATACCTAAAAGGTGCAGCATAGTCGGTGCAACATCACTTAATGTGCCACCAGTTCTTGGTATTGCATCACGGCCGAAGTAGATGAAAGGCACAGGCTCACTTGTGTGCGCTGTATGTGACACACCGGTGTCTGGATTTACCATTTGCTCAGCATTGCCATGGTCGGCAGTAATTAAACACTCGCCACCGGTTTCTTTTAAGGCTTCTATGATTCTTCCAATGCAATGGTCAACCGCCTCACAGGCTTTGATGGCGGCATCTAATTTACCCGTATGACCTACCATATCACCATTTGGATAATTGCAAATAATAGCATCAAACTCTTTCGATTTAATTGCTCCAACTAATTCATCAGTGAGTTGCTCAGAATTCATTTCGGGCTGCAAATCATAGGTTGCTACATCTGGCGACGGAATTAGAATACGCTTTTCACCCTCATATTCATCTTCCTTACCACCACTGTAAAAGAAAGTTACGTGAGCAAATTTTTCAGTTTCGCTAATACGTAACTGAGTTTTGTTATTTTTCGCTAACCATTCACCCATCACATTAACTAAGGGCTCAGGTGGATATGCGCAAGGCACTTCTAGATTCGATTCATATTGAGTTAGCATCACAAAATGCGTCTTAGGCGACTTGCTGCGCTTGAAACCCGCAAAATTTTCATCAACCATCGCATGCGACATTGCTCTTGCTCTGTCCGCCCTGAAGTTCATAAATAGCACGGTATCGCCGTCTTCTACGCCATCATAATCACCAATGACCGTGGCTTTGACGAACTCATCATTCTCATCTCTTGCATAGGCTGCTTCAAGAGCCTCCGAAGCTGTTGCAAAGCTATATTCGGCTTTTGCTGAGACAATCACATCATAACCTAGCTGAACCCGTTCCCAGCGACTGTCGCGATCCATTGCAAAGTAACGACCAACCAAACTGGCTATTTGACCAACACCCAATTTTTTAAACGTTTCTTCAACCGCCTGTATCGATGGTGCTGCGCTGCGTGGTGGTGTATCTCTGCCATCGGTAAAGCCATGTAAGTAGATTTTTTTAGCACCTTTAGAAGCCGCCAATTTAACAGCTGCTATCAAATGCTCTTCATGCGAATGCACACCGCCGGATGATAACAAGCCCATAATATGCACAGCTTTGCTCGAGGCTACCGCTGCTTCAATAGCGCTGACAATTGCTTCATTATGATTAAAGCTACCATCATTGATTGCTTTAGTGATTTTAGTGAAGTCTTGATAAACAACGCGACCTGCACCTAAATTGACGTGCCCAACTTCTGAGTTACCCATTTGACCATCCGGCAAACCAACATCAAAGCCAGAACAAGAAATTAAGGTACTTGGCTTGGCAGCGAAAAGACCATCTAAAACCGGAGTATTTGCCAATGCAATGGCATTATTGGTGGTATCTTCGCGATAACCCCAACCGTCTAAAATGATGAGTGCCAGTGGTGTTTTAGTGTGCGACATAGTTAACCTTGAAAAGTGAAGCGTTAAAAATATGATAACGGAACGTAAAGTTATCAATAAAACGGAGGCTTATAAACCGTTTATCAGTAATATAATGCCTAAATCCACGAATCTTTTTTCATATCATAGAATTTTGTTGAGTAAAAACCGTTCTTATACTCATTCGAGCGGAAAAAAATTACACATCAAACCCCATAAATGCTGGTTTCTGTGCTTTTTTTCTATATACTTTGCGAACTTCGAATAGTAACAGGATGACAGAGTTTTTTATGGACCAAATAATTGAGTTTGCTACTAGCACGACTTTGATTTCCATTTTATCGATTGCATGGGTAGCACTAGTTGTACTTATCATTTATTCCTTTGTCGGAGCAGCACTGTCACCAGTTAAGCAACTTTCGACGCATGAAGCAACATTGCTAATGAATAAAGAAGACGCCATCGTACTTGATATACGCGCGGCAAATGAATTCAAGGCAGGACATATTCTAGGTTCCCAGCAGTTAAAAGCTGATGAATTGAAAGACGGGAATTTCGCAAAGCTTGAAAAATCGAAAGACAAACCCATTATTATAGTGTGCGCGATGGGAATGACTGCGAAAAAGACAGCGACACAAATGCTGAAAGCTGGCTTTGAAAAAGTCACCGTTTTAAAGGGCGGAATTAGTGCTTGGCAATCAGCCAGTCTCCCCGTCTCAAAATAAGAGAGTATGTATAAATGCAAAAAGTAGAGTTATTCACGAAAGGTTATTGCCCTTATTGTAAACGTGCTAAAGCACTTTTGGGTCAAAAAGGCATTGAATTCACTGATTTCGAGATTGATGAAAAACCAGAGTTACGCCCGACAATGATTGAGCGCGCAAACGGTCGTACTTCCGTTCCACAAATTTTTATTGGCGAAACACATGTTGGCGGTTGCGATGAATTGTTCGCACTAGAATCAGCTGGCAAGCTAGACGCCTTATTACAAGGCTAAGCGATGCTTAAATGAGGCAAGACCTCATTAACGCTGAGTATATAAGTATAAAAGGTTATGTGCCCATAGCCTTTTTTCATTTTTAAACAATATAACGATAAGAAATATCGATAGGAACTATTCATGGCTGAAGAAAACAACACACCTGTAGCAGCAGACCAAGCGAAACAAGGAGCGCAGTTTAGCGTTCAACGTATTTATACAAGAGACATTTCTTTCGAAACACCAAACAGCCCAACTATTTTTCAGAAAGAATGGAAGCCTGAAGTTAAGTTAGATATTGATACTCGTACTAACGAAATTGAAGCCAATTTGTTTGAAGTTATCTTGTCCGTCACGGTAACAGCAACACTAGGTGAAGAAACTGCATTTTTGTGTGAAGTACAGCAAGCCGGTATTTTTGCGATTGGCGAAATGCCTGAGCAAAACAAAGCCCACACTTTGGGCTCATTTTGTCCAAATATGCTTTTCCCATACGCACGTGAAACTGTTTCTAATCTGGTTAACCGTGGTACTTTTCCGCCACTTAACCTTGCTCCAGTTAACTTTGATGCTATTTTTGCTGCATATATGCAAAAACGTGCAGAACAGGGTGGCGCACCTGCAGATGCAACACAGCAACTAGATTCTTAGTAGATACCTTTGAAATGAGTTCCCACGATAATTTCGATTCATCAATTGCGGTAATAGGCGCTGGGTCATATGGCACAGCTCTCGCATTTGTTTTGGCTAGAAATGGCAACCCAACGGTGTTGTGGGGACGCGACAAAAATCAAGTTGCTGCAATGCGTGAATCTCGTAATAATGAGAAATACCTACCAAACGCAATTTTTCCTGACGCCCTTGTCGTTTCATCTAATCTTCAAGAAACAGTTCAAAGTGCTAAAGATGTCTTAGTTGTTGTTCCTAGCCATGCATTTAGAGAAAACTTGCAAGCAATCAAGCCTTTTTTAAATAATAAGCAAAGGCTAATTTGGGCGACTAAAGGCTTAGAGCCAGGCTCCGGTAGAATACTGCAAGAAGTAGCCCGCGAAGTATTGGGCGATAACTTGCCTTTTGCAGTTGTATCAGGCCCTACTTTTGCAAAAGAAATGGTCGCGGGATTACCTACTGCAATCACCCTATCTTCGGCAGACGCTGAGCTGTGTGAATCGTTTTCCCAAAAGCTGCACTGTTCCAAAGGCTTTCGCGTTTATAAAAACGATGACTTAATTGGGGTTCAATTGGGCGGCGCTGTTAAAAACGTTATCGCAATAGGCGCCGGTTTAGCTGATGGTTTGGGCTTTGGTGCAAATGCAAGAACTGCATTGATAACCCGAGGCTTAGCCGAAATGAGTCGTTTAGGTTTAGCTATAGGTGCTAAGCAAGAAACCTTCATGGGAATGTCTGGCTTAGGTGATTTAGTGCTTACCTGCACCGACAACCAGTCTCGTAATAGACGTTTTGGTCTAGCTTTAGGTCAAGGTATGTCTGTTGAAGCTGCAATAGAAAGCATTGGTCAAGTAGTAGAAGGCTATCGTAACACTGACGAAGTAAGACTTTTATCTGCTGAACACGGCATTGAAATGCCAATCTGCGAACAAATATATCAAGTTCTCTATAAAGGTAAGTCGGCTAAAGAAGCTGCTGTTGCGCTCCTGAGCAGAGAACAAACACAAGAATAATTTTCATACAACCAAGGTTAGTTTATCCGTATGTTTCATATCGCCCTTTACGAACCTCAAATTGCGCCAAATACCGGGAACGCTATTCGCTTAGCCTCAAACAACGGATGTCACTTACACCTTATTGAACCCCTCGGTTTTAGTATGGAAGAAAAGCAACTTAGACGAGCCTCCTTGGATTATCGTGACTTAGCAAACGTAACTATCCACAAAAATTACGATGCGTTTTTGAAAGAAATGGGCGATCGTAGAATTTTTGCATTAACGACTAAAGGATCTATTCCGCATAATGAACCTTCATACCAGGCTGGCGATGTCTTATTGTTTGGCTCTGAGACATCCGGCTTACCTGATGATATCCGCAATGGCTTTCCTAGCGAAAACAGAATTAGAATTCCAATGCTGCCTAATGCTAGAAGCCTAAATTTATCTAACTCTATTGCGATTGTGAGTTACGAAGCATGGCGGCAAATTGGTTTTACAATGCCTGAAATATCCGAAGGTGTTAGCAAGCTTTAAGAGTGTACAAAGCCAAATACAAACCGCAATAAGTGGCTTAAAAACCAATCCGAGCAGAGCATCTTGCAAGGATGCATTATAAGGTTTACTCTGTCGTCCAGCACGTTTAGCTTTAATTATAGAAGCCTAATCAAGATGCACACGACAAGCTGAAGTAAAAGGCGAACATGAAGTCAGCCAAACCGTTTGTTTTTAGGGTCATATTCTAAACATTTCAGGCTAAACTAGCCCTATTGTCGTTTCATGACCGATTCACTGAGCAGTAAATAATGAACTTGATCAGAATAATCAGAACATATATTTTGCGTAAAGCTAGAGTTATGCAAAAAGACAAGATTCTTAAGAAAGAATTAGAAGTCATCAAAGATAAGAATTTTGTCATTGTTTCTGATAATTGTTGGGGTGGTGAAGTTTACCAATGGTATAAAAAGCCTTACAACACTCCTTTTGTCGGCTTGGGTATTTACGGTGAATGTTACATAAAATTGCTTTCATCTTTCGATTATTACATGGGCTTAGAATTAGAATTCAAACCACAAACTGAAACTATCCATCCCTACAAATTTAAAGAAGAGTATTACCCTTTAGGAGTTCTTGGCGATATTGAAATACATTTCGTGCACTACGACACTCAAGAAGATGCGAAAGACAAGTGGAACAGAAGAACTAAAAGGATGTTGGAAGTTAATGATAAGAATGATTTCTTTTTCAAACTTTGCGACGATTGGAAAGCAGAAAAAAAGCACTTTAAGCAGTTTCATGAATTACCATTTAAAAATAAAGTGTCGTTCATCCCAGATAACAAAAGATATTTCGATGATCATGCCCATATTGCCATATACGAACGTAACAGGAAAAACAAGATTACGGTTCCCAATGGCGTAGGCTGTTTTAAAATCTCATTCCTATATTTTGATTTAAGCCAGTGGCTAGCGAATTCAAAAATTAAACGAACAGACTAGAAAACTTATTGTTTAGCGCATACTTATGTTCCAATTAGACCTTTACCAAGCTCAAATCTCACAGGCTAAGCCATGAGTACCACCACGCAAGCTGCTTTGTGGATGATGGGAGCTATTTTCAGCTTTACGGCGATGGCGATTGCAGGACGCGAACTGAGTGCTGGTTTTGATACATTCGAAATAATGTTATATCGCTCTGCCATCGGTTTAGCGATTGTGTTGGTGCTGATTTATGCCACGGGTTCTTACCGCCAAATCGGTATAGGCGCTTGGCGCACTCATCTCATTCGAAATGTGTTTCATTTTACTGGCCAAAATTTGTGGTTTTATGCTCTATCAGTGATTCCTCTAGCGCAGGTTTTTGCGCTTGAATTCACCTCTCCGCTTTGGGTTATTGTGCTATCACCGTTTTTTTTGGGAGAACGCCTGACTTTGATACGCGCCATCGCAGCGCTAATGGGTTTCATCGGTATTCTTATCGTTGCTCGCCCTGATATGACCAACCTACACCCGGGCATTCTAGCTGCGGCTTCTTGCGCAATTTTCTTTGCGCTTACCTATGTGTTCACCAAGCGCTTGACCCAGACCGAGAGTATAGCGGCTATCATGCTTTATCTTTCTGGACTGCAATTGGTTTTTGGTTTAGTTTCAGCAGGATACGATGGCGACATCGCCTTGCCCAGTTACGCTGATATGCCGCTATTAGTTCTTCTCGCTACTTGCGGATTACTGGCACATTTCTGTATTACCAAGGCGCTGACCATCGCCCCTGCAACAGTCGTGGCCCCGCTCGACTTTATTCGCCTACCGATTATCGCCGTGGCGGCAATGATAATCTATAACGAAGCCATTGATATCTGGGTTTTCCTAGGCGCTATTATCATTTTTGCAGGCAACTACCTCAATATTTGGTTCGAGACCCGCAAGACTGCATGACACCATTCAGCTTTGATTCAGTAAAATAGTTCTATTCTCTTCTCTATTCCAAAAGCTTCATTAAGAAACCTAACTTTCATGAAAAAATTAAGCACACTTATCCTACTACTAGTTTCTATAAATACCTTTGCTAGCGATAGAGTAACTCTATTTACACACCATGAACTCAACGATTCAGACAGTATCAGTGGTGTCGGCATTTCGGGAATTATTGGGGCTCATCATGGAAATTTTAAAAGCGAAGTGGTCACCTCATTAAATAGCGTCACCGTGTTAGATACTGATGGCTATCAGAACGACTATTTAGGTTTAGATTTAGGCCTACGATTTGGATATTTCAACGATGTGTTTCTTTATGTTGAGGGTGGTATCGACATGTTTGAGGCTATTTTTGAGCATGAAGAAGATGAACCAATCTTCCATTCGAACAACTACTATGATTCCAATACTATAGATGGCTATGCTGCATTAGGCGCTGGCATACAAGCGGGAAATTTGAGAATTGAAGGGTTTGTAAAAGCACGCCACATCGATGCAGACTATTGGGAAGCCGACAAGACCATATTTTATGGTATGAAACTTTCTTTAGCTTTTTGAGCGCTTGGGCGAGAAAGTGACTGAGCACCAAAAAACGTCAGTATTTGTGTTAGCGCCGGCACACGAAACTTATCCTTTTCAAAAAAAAGTTCGTGCATTGCTTCAGGTATACACTTTGAATCACAGTTTGATATATCAGCAATCACTTTTTCAATATCTTTGTTGGCCACCACAGTGTCTGCTCCCGAGTATAAAATTTGGCAAGGAAGCTGGATAGTTTTGGCCTCTTCCCTAATTTTTTTCATAGCAACTATAGAAGCATGTAGCCATTCGTGAGTAACCCCGCCCAAGCGCAGCTCTGGCTGCTGGGAGTAAACCTTCCTGAAAATACGGTACCTAACTTCACTGCTCATAAGATGGTTTTCATGAAACGCAGTTGGACGGTAGTCTCCCTGCCCTAAAAAGTAAGCACTCTGCTTTTTCCTGAGTTTATTGAAGGTAACACCGCAATATACGAGGATTGTCGCAAGCCATTGCGGTAAAGGCGGAGTGATACCAAACATCGGCGAACAAAACGCAGCTTTGCTAAACATCTGAGGCCTTGAAAGTACTAACATGGCGCCTATCGTGCTACCCATAGAGTGACATAAAAGATGAAGCGGCAGGTTTTGCTGATTTTTGTTTAATATAGGTATTAAAACATCGTCGATCATATGCTCGAAATCCGACACGTACTGACTAAAGTCATCTATATAGCCATGATGAGGGTTTTCAGTTGTCCGCGAAGATAGACCCTGCCCGCGGTGATCATGAATAAACACCGAATGACCATTGTGAAACAAATCATAAATAAGTTCCGCATATTTAACTGCACATTCAACGCGACCTGAAGACACTACAATGACCGATTTTGCATTTACGTTATGTGCATAACGATAGTGAATAGAGACCCCATCACTGAGTTTTCGCAAGCCCGCTTGGACGTCAGCGTCAAACCAAGGTTTGATAACCGCTTCATATTTCTCAGGTAATTCACTTTCTTTGGTCAATTGCATGTAGTGGTTATTTTACTTAGTCTTTTATCGGGAGGCGTATTATTACTGATAAGCCGCTTAAAGGCGAAGGTTCTTGTTCACTAGTTTCCAAACTTTTTATTTCAGTAAGCTTTTGCACCCCTATTTCTATAGTGCTTCGAGGCGCTCTAGCCTCAGCCTGAATAGTCCCGCCATGAAGCTCAATGGCTGCTTTTGCGATTGAAAGACCTAAACCAGCGCCCTTACTAATTTCTTGAACTTGATGCTTACCTCTAAAGAACGGGTCAAATACTTTTGCAATCTCTTGAGCTTTCATGCCGTTTCCATCGTCGCTAATCACTATGCGCACCCAGCTCGTTTTTAAAGCTTTCTTTTGTTTGGGATCATGCTCAGCATCTTCTAAAATAAACTCACATTGAACCTCAGATTTCGCAAACCGAATAGCATTACGAATAATGTTTTCGATCGCACTGACTAACAGCGGCTGGTCGGCATGAACATTTTTATCTGGAATGGCGTCTACGCTCACTTTTTTATGCGATGCCTCTGCTTCAAATTTTGCATCTTGAAGCAAATTATCTAAAAGTGTTTGTAGGGACATATTTTGTAAGTTTAGCGCTTGTTGAGACGTATTGATCTTCGCAAGAGTCAGTACCTGCCCAATCATCTCATCCATTTTGCTAATTTCATTCTCAATTCTTAAAAGATGTTTAGCGTCAGTGGCATTTTCGTTATGGTTTTCTTTAAGTAGATTGTCTTCTAACAATGCAACAGCCAATTGCAAACGCGTAAGAGGCGTGCGCAATTCATGCGATATATTAGCCATGAGTTGTTTTTGATTATCAATCAAGCTTTGCAATCTAGCTGCCATTGTATTGAAATCTTGGGCTACGTGACCTACTTCATCTCGGCGTGACTCTAAGCCCTCTATGCGAGTAGACAAATCACCTTTAGCAAGCTTATTGCTGGCGGAGCGCAAAGCTCCCAATGGCTTAGTTATGCTTAACACCAAGCCAAAGCAAAACAGCGTGCTTAAAAAGATTGCCAACACCAAGCCTACTATTGTTGTCTTTGAACGCGACATACCGCCTCGCTCTGAACGCATCAGCAAACGACCAACGTACACGCTATATTCGGTTTGCTCTATGTTCAATGAATAGGGACCTACAAACTCCATGTTGTTCAGCCGAATTAATAAAGGGATGTCACTTTCAACAAAGCTCTTTAATTCTTCAGCATTACTAGCTAAGGGAACCGGAAAGCTAAAGCGAAGTTTTTTCGTTTTAAGATTAATGGCTACAATTTGACGACCATTGCGCTGTCCTAAACGGCGTAACGCTTGATTGATGTTACCGCCCCTTTTTACCACTTGCCCCAACCTTTGCATTGTAGCTTGCGCTTCATTGGATTGTTTTTCGCTAACAGCGTTAACTTCCACAACATTGTTTAGTTGCTTTACTAAAAAGAACGCGCTCAACAAAATGACCGCTAGCGCCGACCAGAACCAAATGAACACTCGACCAAATAAAGAATTAAAAGGGTTAATCTGAGACAGTCCCATCAAATTTCGCTCATAAAAATATAGCCAGAGCCGCGCATTGTTTTAATTACGTTTTCAATTCCTTGTTGCGCTAATTTTTTACGCACGTTGCTCACATGCATATCCAAACTGCGATCGAAAGGGCTCAATCTTCGTCCTAAAACATCTTCGCTTAGTTTCTCTTTTGTTAGCAAGTTGCCCGCATGTCGCATAAGTGCAACCAATAGCTGAAACTCGGTGTTAGTGAGCTCTAGTTCGTGGTCTGATATCATTGCACGTTGACTGGCTTCTTCTATTTTAATCCCATGGAATTCTAAGTTTTGCACTTGATTAAAGACACTAAGGTCATCCATTCTGCGAGTTAGTGCTTTCATTCTAGCCAGTAACTCGCGATGATTGAAAGGCTTCGCTAGGTAATCATCCGCACCCAATTCTAGACCTAGAATGCGATCATAGTCTTCGCCCTTTGCAGTTAGCATAATCACCGGGACAACAGAAAAATTGCGTAGTTGTTTTAAAGTTTCAAAGCCATCCATTTCAGGCATCATGACGTCAAGCAGTACTAAGTCAAATTGATTTTCCCGCATTTTTTTTAGCCCTAACAACGGAGAATTTTCAACGGCTACGGAGAATCCGTTCTGCTGCAGGTATTCAGCCAGCATTTGCGTTAAAGTAATATCGTCGTCTATGATTAGTATCTGGTACATTTATACGCCTTGGAAATTACACTTTGGAATTTAAGTTTTGGACGTTGATTGAATAAAAGCATTCAATTTTATTAGCGCCCAAATTATAGTAAGCGAATTCTAGATAAACACCCGAACTCTTTACACAAGCTTTACACTTGATTGGCGTTTCTTTGCATTGACTCCGCTATCATTCATCTCGTCACATTAATAAGACCAGAGGAATTCAAAATGAAAAAATTACTAGTTAGCATAAGTATTGCAAGTTTACTAAGTGTAAGTTCATATGCAATAAATGCAAAAGAAAGAGATCATCACGGTGATCAAGACCGCATGGCAATGAAAAGCTTAAACCTGAGTGCTCAGCAAAAGCAAGATATCAAACAAATTCGCAAAGAAACAAAGCAAGACCTTAGTGTTTTTAAAGGTGAACGAAAGCAGTTTCGAGAAAGTATGCGCGATTTAATGGTCTCCAAAATTTGGAATGAAACAGCAGTAAGAGCTGCGATTGACGAGCAAATGACGGCTCAGCTGCAATCAAAATTGATTCAAGCAAAGAGCAAGAATAAAGTATTTAACCAACTTAATGAGCAGCAAAAATCTCAGTTTATCGCCAAGCGTTGGGACAAAAAGAAAGGTAAGGGTGACAGAAAGTCTAAAGGCGCTGAAAAGAAAATGCAGCGTTTGACAAAAGCACTCGCATTATCGGTGGAGCAGCAGGCGCAGTTGACTGCAATGATGGAGACAAATAAAACGCTTCGTCAAGCAAATAGAGAGCAAGCATCAAGCCTTAGAACGCAGTTGGCAAACATTGTTCAAGCCCCGGATTTTGATGAAAGTACTTGGTTAGCTATTCACTTTGACAACAAACAGCAAAAACTCGATATGTCCGTTACCAGGGCAAAAGCACGATTTGATATGCTAAGTGTATTGAATGAGGAGCAGCGCGAAAAATTTGCCAAAGTAATGAATAAGTTAAAGAAAGGCAAAATGAACAAGAAAAATAAGATGCGCAGAAATAGTAAAAGAGACGGTGACAAAGGGCAATCTTCTGAAAGTTAGGCACTAAATATGAACTCGAAATAAGAAATAGCGCAAGGCTTGAACAAGTCTATATACTATTAGAGGCTAAGTGGCGCAATAACAGCCGCTAGTCTCACTTTGAATCAATGCTTATTAACCGTGGGAGCTAAAATATAACGTTATATTGTGACGTTATATTTTGGCGCTATAATGTGGTGCTATATTGTGGCGCTAGGCACCTTCACTTCCGCATGCTATCAGCGTCATGACGGCATTTTTTGCGCAACAAAGTGTACATGTATCTCAATTGTTCCAAATCACAATTATGAAACAGCAAAAGTAATTATTTATACGTTTTTATTGAATATTTATTCATATGACGGTATTCTCTTAATTCACTATTTTGAGCAATCAATTTGTTTTCTAATAATACGTATTTTGAGTTTCTAAGTGACTAATTTTACTGCTAAATTTTTATTAACATTATTTCTGAGCCCGTTCCCTCCCGCGCTTTGCTATGAGCTACAAAAGCGACGAACAAATTCAATCGTTGTTCTGTAGTATACGTGTAGCACTTTCGCCCTTTTCTCATCTAAGTTGTTCAGTTGTGTTAAGGGGTGAGAGGAATTTTATTTCTAAATAAAGATACCATTATGATTTCGATTTGTATTATAGGTGCCAGTGGTTACACAGGTGCTGAACTGATTAAGATAATTATTCAACATCCTACTTTTTCACTCGATGCATGCTATGTATCTGAGAACAGCGCCGACCGCAATAAATCAATAAGTGATGTTCATCCTCATCTATATGGGCAATCGCCGCTGGTTATTACTCCTTTAAACAGCGAAGTGTTAGCTAGCATTGCTGACAGTTATGATGCGATTTTTTTAGCAACTCCGCACGAAGCGAGTCATGACTGGGCTAATCAGTTAATTAATAAGCGTGCTAAAATATTTGATCTCTCTGGCGCATTTAGACTACCCGATACTGATGTTTTTGAAACGTTCTATGGGTTCAAACATAAGCAACCCGACATACTTGAAACTGCAGTTTATGGTCTTGCCGAATGGTATGAAGAAGAGATAAAAAATGCTAGCTTTGTTGCCGTGCCAGGGTGTTATCCTACGGCATCACTTCTCGCCTTAAAGCCAATGGCTGACGCTGGCTTTATAGATAAGTCTGCGCGGCCCGTAATTAACGCAACCTCAGGTGTAAGCGGTGCTGGAAGAAAGCCATCAATGACCACAAGCTATTTTGAACTTAGCCTTCAAGCCTATGGCGTTCTTGGCCATCGTCACACGCCAGAAATTGAACACTACGTAGGTACTGAGGTAATTTTCACACCTCATTTGGGGCAGTTCAAGCGCGGAATTTTAGCTACAATTACGCTTCGTTTAAAAGATGGCGTCACCGAGTCGGACATCCAGCAAAGTTATCAAAATTGCTATGCAAAGCAAGCCATGGTTCGTTTACGCACTTCATGGCCCAAAATTGATGAGGTCGCAAATACCGCATATTGTGATATCCATTGGAAGTTTGATAAAAGCAGTGGCTATCTTGTAATAAGCTCAGCCATTGATAATTTATTAAAAGGTGCAGCGTCGCAAGCGATTCAATGCGCTAATTTGGCCTTTAAGCTACCAACAGAAACTGGGTTAATTTAATCATGGATGTAAATTCAATTAGTACAATAAGCAAGCACCATATGAGCAATATTGTGTTAAAAGTGGGTGGCACCTTCTTTGAAGACCAACAAGCGCAATCAGCATTTTTTGACTCTGTTGCCGCGCTAAAGAGACAAGGCCATAACGTCGCGATTGTTCATGGTGGTGGAGCCCAGTTGCAAACACAACTAACCGCCTTAGGGTTTAAAAGCGAAAAATACGAGGGTTTGCGAATTTCACCAGACGAACAAATGCCAGCCGTAACTGGTGTTCTCGCAGGTACTCTTAACAAAAAGATGGTGGTGATGGCAGGCAAAGCTGGCCTAACTGGTGTTGGTATTTCATTGGCTGATGGTAATTTGGCTATATGCGAGCAAGTAGCACCGCACCTAGGTGCCGTTGGTTATCCCCATCCACATAGCGCGAAGTTATTACATCAACTAATGCACGCTAACCTAACTCCGATTATTTGTTCTATTGGAAGTGATCAGCAAGGTCGCTTGTACAACGTCAATGCAGATCAAGCAGCAACCTGTATTGCATCTCTACTATATGCTGATCTCTACCTTCTATCAGATGTCAGCGGTGTTTTAGACGGGAATAAAAAACTAATTAATTTATTGGATGAAAGCAATACAAGCCAAATGATCACTGACGGCGTAATAACTGATGGTATGCTTGTAAAAGTTAAAGCCGCACAAGAGGCTTCAAAAACCCTAAGTAAGCCGGTTAAAATCTGCAGTTGGAATGACGTAAGTACTATAGGTTTATTGGCGGAACAAGCAATGGGTACGCTTGTTCAATAATTAGTATATACAATGATTTACGTATACAACAACTGACACAAACTAAATTAGTTGCGATTTAACAGTACAAGGAATTAACTATGCAAGACCTGCTCAGCTTTAGTGATTGGACCGCTTCTTCAATGAAAGCACTGTTGAACTTAGCCGTCGATTTAAAAACGACACCAGAAAAGTACGGTCGTCCACTTGAAGGGAAATCGGTCGTTGCTATATTTGAAAAGCCGTCGCTTCGAACCAGAGTGAGCTTCGACATAGGTATTAACAAATTAGGCGGCCACATGGTGTATGTTGATAGCCAAGGATCGCCACTCAAAGACCGTGAAGATCCTGTTGACGTTGGTGCTAACCTTGCGTGCTGGGCAGACGCGATTGTATCGCGTGTTTATGAACACAAAACACTAGTAGATTTAGCAGCGGGTGCAAATGTGCCGGTCATTAATGCACTGTGTGATTTATATCACCCCTGCCAGGCTCTAGCTGATTATATCTCTATGTTTGAGAATTTAGGAAGCGTTGAAGGCAAAACAATGGCTTATATTGGCGATGGTAATAATGTCACCCACTCATTGTTAATTGTAGGAGCCTTGCTTGGTTGCAATCAAACGGTCATTACACCAAAAGGCTTTGAAATTAGCCCTAAAATAGCTAAGCACGCTGCCAAATTAGCCTATGAAAACGGCGTGAGTTTAACCATTGCAAACGACATAAACGAACTAGGGCGAGCAGATATTCTGTATACCGATACGTGGCTTTCGATGGGCGATGATACCCCTTTAGAAGAAATCAAAGAAAAGTTTGATGAATATCAAGTGAATGAAGCCTTGATGCAAAAGTCAGGGGCAAGCTATGTGATGCATTGTCAGCCTGCGCACCGAGATTTGGAAATCACAGGCAGCTTAATGGACAGTGAACAATCATTATTAATGCAACAAGCAGAGAATCGGATGCATGCACAAAATGCAATATTAGCGATGTTGGTTGGCAAAGTGCCATTGGCTTAAAACTATTAGCATTAATGGCGTAGCTTCTAATAATGGCGCAGCTTCTAATAATCGCGCAGCATCGCTTTTTAAACAGAACAGGTTTTTTAACAAACACACAAGTAAATAAGCATTAGCTTATATATGTAATTAAAGATTTAAGGATTTAAGCATGGCGTTAACAGACAAAAAACATCAAATAAAAAAAGTCGTACTTGCCTACTCTGGCGGCCTCGATACCTCAGCAATAATGCCTTGGCTAAAGGAAAACTATGACTGTGAAGTTGTTGCCTTTGCGGCTGATGTTGGCCAGGGTGATGAAGAGTTAGAAGGCTTGCACGACAAAGCTATTGCTTCAGGTGCAAGTGAATGTCATATCGTTGACTTGAAAGAAGAGTTTGTACGTGACTTTATTTACCCCACCGTTACTACAGGTGCTGTTTACGAAGGTGAATATTTGCTTGGTACTTCAATGGCACGACCGGTTATTGCTAAAGCGCAAGTCGAAGTTGCACGCAAAGTAGGTGCAGATGCACTAAGTCATGGCTGCACAGGTAAAGGCAACGACCAAGTCAGGTTTGAAGGTGCATTTGCTGCCCTAGCTCCTGATTTACAAATAATTGCCCCTTGGCGAGAATGGGACATGGTTTCACGTGAGGATCTGCTCGATTATTTGGCTACACGAAAAATTGAAACAACGGCTTCAGCGACTAAAATTTACAGCCGCGATGCAAACGCTTGGCATGTTTCAACTGAAGGTGGCGAGTTAGAAGATCCATGGTCTGAGCCGACTAAACAAATTTGGGCCATGACCACCGATCCAGAAGATGCACCCGATAAAGCTGAACGAATTTCTTTAAGTTTTGATGAAGGTAATCTAACTCATGTTAACGGCAAAGCCCTGTCACCCTATCAGGCTTTAGTTGTGCTAAATCAGTTGGCAGCACCGCACGGCGTTGGCCGCATCGACATCGTTGAAAACCGTTTGGTTGGCATGAAGTCACGGGGCTGTTACGAAACACCAGGCGGCACAGTAATGATGAAAGCCTATAAAGCCTTAGAGTGTTTAGTATTAGATAAATCAGCACTTAAATTCAGAGAGCAACTAGCGCTGGAGTTTGCGCATGTTATGTATGACGGCCGCTGGTTTACTGCGCTAAACGACGCGATATTAGCGAGCGCAGCTAGCTTCGCGAAGCTCGTTACGGGCGAAGTTGTGATCAAACTCTACAAAGGTCAGGCAAGCGTTGTGCAGCGCAGATCTCCAAACAGCTTATATTCAGAAGACTTCGCGACCTTTGGTGCAGATGATGTTTACGACCAAAGCCATGCTGAAGGCTTCATTAGATTGTTCAGCCTTTCAAGCCGAATCAAAGCACTAAAACAAAGTTAAGGAAGCGTCATGGCATTATGGGGAGGGCGTTTTCAGTCCGGTAGCAGCGATATGTTTAAACAGGTTAATGATTCATTGCCTTTTGACCATGTAATGGCAGTTGAAGATATTTGGGGCTCAATCGTTTGGTCACGAGCACTAAAAGATGCAGGTGTGTTAACCGTCGATGAGCAACAACAACTTGAGAACGCTTTAAGCTCTTTAAAAGCAAAAGCTGAAGCGGGTGAACTTGACTTTGCTAGTTCCTTCGAAGAAGATATCCACAGTTTTGTTGAAGCAACACTAACAGCAGAGTTAGGCGATATTGCGAGGAAACTGCACACTGGCCGCAGCAGAAACGATCAGGTCGCCACCGATTTTCGATTATGGTGCCGCTCGCACCTGGATTCACTTCGTGTTGATTGTCTAAGTGTTATTCAGGCCTTGCTGAAAGCAGCCAAGCGTCACGAAAACGCTATCCTTCCTGGTTACACCCATTTACAACGAGCACAACCCGTTTATTTTGCACATTGGTGCTTAGCCTATGTTGAGATGCTAAAACGTGATGTTAGCCGAATTGAAGACTTACAAAAACGCTTGAATCAGTGCCCTCTAGGCTCAGGTGCGCTTGCTGGCACCACGTTCCCAGTAGATAGATACAAAATCGCCGCAGAGTTGGGCTTTGACTCTCCTTGTTTGAATAGTTTAGATGCCGTATCTGACCGTGATTTTGTGCTAGAACTCTTATTTAATGCCAGCACTAGTATGATGCATTTATCACGCATGGCTGAAGATTTGATTTTCTATAATAGTGGCGAAGCGGGATTTTTGCATTTAGGCGATTCAGTAACATCTGGCTCTTCGCTTATGCCACAAAAGAAAAACCCCGATGCATTGGAACTTATGCGCGGAAAGTGCGGTCGAGTGTTCGGAAACTTACAAGGTTTATTAGTTACGATGAAAGGCCTACCTCTAGCGTATAACAAAGACATGCAAGAAGATAAAGAAGGCGCTATAGATAGCGTTAATCAGTGGCATATTTGTTTATGTATTGCGGTTGAAGTACTCAATAGCTTGTCTTTGAATGAAGAAAGGTGCCGTATAGCAGCGCAACAAGGCTATGCCAATGCAACTGAGTTAGCAGATTACCTTGTAGCTAAAGGCATTCCATTTAGAACCGCGCATGACATTGCAGGCCAAGCAGTCGTGTTAGCTATTTCCAAAGGCAAAGCACTAGAACACTTGAGTGTTGAAGAACTGCAAACCGTGCATGCTGATATTCAAGATGACGTTTATGCCGTGCTCGAATTGGAAGCTGTTTTGAACAAACGTAATGTACTTGGCGGTACCAATAAAGAATTAGTGACGCGTGCGGTTTATGCTGAATTAGAAAAGTTAGACCAACTCAAGGCTTAACAGGCTCAGCCTCAGAGGAAATTAAGATGCCATTATCGGATACCCAAAGCGTACGTTTCTTCAGAAGCTCAGCGCCCTACATTAATGCTCACAGAGGTAAAACCTTTGTGCTCATGTTTGGTGGTGAAGCAATTGAAGATCCTAACTTCCCCAAAATAATTCAAGATATTGCCCTACTAAATAGCCTCGGCGTTAAACTCGTTATCGTGCATGGTGCTCGTCCGCAAATTGATCATAGATTGCAATTACGCGGCACAAAGTCGCAATTTATAGATGGTATTCGCGTAACCGACAAAGAGTCCTTAGAGTGCGTTAAGGACGCGGCAGGCTCCTTGCGGAGCCAAATTGAAGCCTTGCTGACAATGGGATTACCAAACTCCCCTATGCATGGCTCGCAAATTCGGGTTTGTTCCGGCAATTTAGTTGTTGCTAGGCCGCTAGGTGTAAAGGACGGCATTGATTTTGAGAATACCGGAGTGGTGCGTCGAGTTGACGTGCAAGGGCTTAATGATCATCTCGCAGATGGTTCAATAGTGCTGCTGTCGCCAATGGGGTATTCACCTACAGGCGAAATATTCAATTTGTCGCATGAGGATGTTGCCACTCAAGCAGCAATCGCACTGAAAGCCGACAAGATCATCACTTTTTCTGAACGTGATGGTATTTTCAATAAAGACGGAAAACTGCTAAGAACAATCGAGTTAAATCTCATGAAGAAAGAGATTGCTAACAACAATATTGATGCCCAACTAACATGCTTAACCGCAATGCTGGCATCGGTTGCAGCTGGCGTTACTCGCGCGCACTGCGTGAACTTTCATTCGGATGGTGTGCTGCTTAAAGAGTTGTTTACCAGAGATGGCGCAGGCTCACTCGTGTTGCAAAATCACTATGAACAATTGCGTACAGCAACGATTGATGATGTTGGCGGTATTTTAAAACTAATTAAGCCTTTAGAAGAAAGTGGCACCTTAGTAAAGCGCTCACGAGAAAGACTTGAAAGTGAAATTGGCCAGTTTACCGTGATTGTCCGAGACGGCATGATCATCGCCTGTGCTGCCTTATATATGTATAAAGACGAAGCTTGTGGTGAGTTAGCGTGCATCGTAACGCATCATGATTATAGAGGTGGTAATCGTGGCGAAAGGCTCTTAGAAGAAATTCGTAAAAAAGGGATCCTTAGCGGTTTGAATAAGGTTTTTGTTTTAACTACCGTAACCGGACATTGGTTTTTGGAACAAGGTTTTGAAGAGCAGTCTATTGACGCACTTCCTTCCGCAAAACAGGAAATGTATAATTTCACCCGCAACAGCAAAGTATTTATGTTGCCGCTGTTTCCTAGTTAATTGACTTAGTTGCGCTAGCCTTATTATTGCACCTTTATTATTTTCCCTTCCGCATAATCTAGCATCGATGTAAATTAGCGAATAATTAACTTTTCCATTTACACTATGAATAAATGATTAGCTCAAGAGAAAATCAACGCTGATTGCATAGAGCTGATACAATATTAGTGTTGTTGTGTAATTTAAACACGCAATCGCATCGACTGAGGACACATAAAGGCATTCGGTCTTATGTTTAAGGGATGTTGTTAAAAACCACTATGTGGACTTTAGTGGGCGAGTGCGACGTGAAACATATTGGATGTTTGCACTGTTTAGTTTTGTAATCTCGATTGTACTAGCGATCATTGATACAACGACAGGCATCGGTTTTCTTGGCTTTATATATAGCATAGCTGTTTTCTTGCCATCTGTGGGTTTGGCAGTCAGACGCCTTCATGACACAGGCAAAAGCGGATGGTGGTTGTTGATTTCTTTACTTCCTCTTATAGGTCTAATTGTGTTGATCGTATTTATGGCTTCGGACAGCCATGATGAAAACTCATATGGGCCTAACCCAAAAGCAAGCTGAGCATAATCGCTATACTTTGAGGATTTCACAAATAGAACGACGGATAGTTTCCGTCGCTCTAGCCTTCTTTAAAAAATACTCTTCCTATGTCGACCATTTTGCGTAGTGCTAAATAAGTGATGCTACAAACTGACTCGCTTGTAAGGACGATACTCCGCCTTCCAAAAGTTACCTTCAATACGTTTTTCGAGCAATTCGTCGGGGATGGGTAGAGCAAGCTCTTGCGCCATCGCAACTTTTGCAACCGCAAAAGCAATTTTGCGACTCAGTTGTCCTATTTCCGTTAAGGGTGGCAAAAGTGCACCATCAGGATCGTTGACCATAGGTGAGGCATCGGCTAATGCATTACTTGCAGCCATCAGCATTTCATCGCTAATAATACGTGCCTTTGCTGCGATTACACCCAAGCCTATTCCAGGAAAAATATAGCTATTGTTGCACTGTACTATGGAGAACATTTTACCTTCGTATTCAACTGGGTCAAAAGGGCTACCGGTAGCGATAACTACATTACCTTTTGTCCATCTAATAACTTGTTCTGGCGTAGCTTCAACTTGGCGAGATGGATTACTCAAAGGAAATATTATCGGCTTTTTACTGTTTTGAGCCATTGCTGTTATAGCCTGTTCAGTAAAGAGCCCAGGCTGCCCAGAAA
>CAJQOP010000131.1 GCA_905479945.1 uncultured Glaciecola sp.
AAAACTAGTGCTATCTTAATCACAGTGACAGTCCGCTTTAGCGCCCATTTCCGTCATACAATAAACTTCTGTTAGATGGTGCTTGAAAGGCCGAAATGGCTCTTAAATAGATGTTTTACGACAGACCCCTAACTGCCCAAACCTGTCCTACAATGATTATTTTGAAACGTCTGCTTACTTCAGTAATGCAAATAATATTGGGCACGATATTTCGGCTTCTGACACTTTTCGACCATTTTAGTACAAATGCTCACAGCTTTTTTACCGATTAAAAATATCAAACTGTATTAAGAAATATCAAACATTATTAGCGTCGGACATAATAGATATCTGAATTTCCTTTATAGCATTTACTGCGCTTAAATTTAAAAATATTAGTTAACAGTTTTACTACTTAAGAAGTCAGTAAGCTAGATTGGCAAATGAAAAACAAACTTTTTACTACTTAACAAGGAATCTGAGCCATACTTCCGCAAAGTTGACTATTTTAGCGTAGATATTTTTTACCACTTTAGAAGGTTGTCCGCTTTATGTGTCTGTACGTGAACGGATTGGTAACTACATACGCAAAATACAATTCTATGCGCACAGCGCGCGATTGCATTTATGTTTTAAAGTGTTAGCTAGGCTTTTAATTAAATAAATAATAACGAATTAAAAACCGGTCTAGTTATGCAATTTATTATTTTAAGCACATAGCACGCGATTTATATTTGAAGTTTCTGAAATGTTAATCAATCACCTTAACAAATCTGGAGGGGTTTTAATTGATGTAAGTCAATAACATAAAAACTACTATGAGTAAGATATCAATAATCATATTAATGAAGGTATGTCAGTGGGATTTTTAATCGTAAAGCATTGTTTATAAATATATATTTAATTTAATAGCTAGCCTTTCGCTTTCAACGAAGCACAACTAAAGGACTATTTATGCAGACACACAAACGTCATCACCTTTATGCAGTATCGACAAAATGGCCTACATGCAAAAGGGCCAGAATTGTTGCAGTGAGCGCCCTAGTCTTCTTTCTTAATGTTCTGACTGGGTGTGCAGACAATTCATCTGCGATGGCCTTGGGTACTTTGGAACGAGATCGTATTGCTCATACTGCAACTGCAAGTGAGGTCGTAGTTGCTTTGCCCATTGCGCAGGGATCGCAAGTCAAAAAAGGTAACGTTTTGGTAAAGTTGGATAATCGCCAGCAGACTGCCCTGACAGCTAAAGCAAAAGCTTATGTCGCAAATGCACAAGCAAATTTAGACAAGTTACGCAATGGTGCGCGAGCTGAAGAAGTTGCGGCTGCGAGTGCCAAGTTAGAAGGAGCAAAAGCCTCATTAACTGAGAGCGAAGCTGCATACATACGTGCCAAAAACCTGTTAGACAAAGCATTAGTGAGTGAATCTATATTAGACCAAGCGCTTGCATCTAAAGAATCAAACACTGCTTTAGTCCATGCAGCACAAGAAGAGTTACGCATTCTAACAAATGGCACTCGTCCAGAGGATTTACTAATGGGTGAAGCCAACCTCGCGATTATGCAAGCCGCACTGGCTAGTGAAAACAAAAAATTGGCTGACCTAACCATTACCTCAACACGTGACGGGCTGCTCGATAACCTTCCGTGGAACTTAGGAGAAAGAGTCACTCTTGGAAGTCCCGTAGCAATAGTACTTGCAGGAAGGTCTCCGTATGCACGTATTTACATTCCGGAGCCCTACCGCGTCAAAGTTAAGATAGGTGATGATCTAATTATTCACGTTGATGGATTAGAGGAGTCTATATTAGGCAAAGTCCGTTGGATTTCTTCAGAACCTGCTTTCACTCCTTATTATGCTCTTAATCAAGAAGAGCGCGCGCGCATAATGTACTTGGCTGAAGTGCAATTGCCCGAGAGCTTTGATGAACTGCCTAGCGGGATACCTGTGCAAGTTGAGCTTCCATGAGCAAGGGTTCTGACTTTGATTTAGCCATACAAGCAAAGCAATTAAGTCGGCGATTTGGTGACTTAAAAGCTATTGATAGATTGGATTTAAATGTTCAAAAATGCCGTATTTATGGTTTTTTAGGCCCAAATGGTTGTGGAAAAACCACCGCTATTCGAATGTTAACAGGGCTTTTGAAACCAAGTTCTGGAGAAATACAGGTACTTGGACTTAGCCTGCCAAAAGATGCGGAAAAGCTTCGATTAAGAATGGGTTATATGACTCAAAGGTTTTCTCTTTATAACGATTTGACTGTTAAAGAAAACCTGCAGTTTATAGCTAAAATATATGGTCTAGCAGGTAAAAAACAAACACGACGGATTAGTGAATTACTATCTACATATGGTCTTGATCAAAAGAAACAGCAATTGGCTGGGAGTATGAGTGGCGGACAACGCCAGCGTTTATCTTTAGCTGCCGCCACCTTGCACAAGCCAGAGCTCTTATTTTTAGACGAGCCTACTTCCGCAGTAGATCCAGAAAATCGACGTGAATTTTGGGAGCAATTATTTGACCTTTGTGATCAGGGCACAAGCATACTTGTTTCGACTCATTATATGGATGAAGCGGAACGCTGCCACAAACTAGCGATATTAGAAGATGGAGCAAAGCGAGCTGATGGAACGCCCGATGAGCTAATGTCAAATATGGCTGCTCAGGTGGTTGAAATAGAGGCTGATGGGCTACGCCAGCTGAAACAAAGATTAATCGCACTCCCTGATGTTATTACTGCTGCTCAGTTAGGTAGCAGGCTGCGCGTATTGGTTAAAAATACAGTTCATGAACCGCTAGTGTTTTTACAACATAACACCAAATTAGAGGCCGACAAACTAAACATTGTTCGACCCAGTTTGGAAGATGTATTTATTACTTGCACGGGAGGTGGACGGCAATGATGAGAAGTCTATATCGAATACAAGCCATATTCTTTAAAGAGCTTGTACAATTAAAACGCGATAAAATGACATTCGGTATGGTCGTTATGATCCCCCTAGTGCAGTTAATGCTATTTGGTTATGCGATAAATACTAACGTACGCCATATCCCAGTGGCGCTTGTTGATCATAGTCAAACCGCTATTAGCCGAGTGTTAGTGCAAACCGTAGAAGCTACACAAGTAGTCACAGTTACCCAAAAATATTTTGATTTAAAAAGCGCCCAAGCTGCACTTGAACAGGCTCAGGTGCGTGCCATTCTAATTATTCCGCATGATGTTAGTCAACGCCTAGCACGCCATCGAAGCGTTGGCTTTGGGCTCCCAGCATCTAGTGATGAAGAGACTAGCCGGCCCATAGCGCAGTGGCTGGTTGATGGCTCTGATACGATGATCGCCGCGGCAATTAAAGGGCTTAAAAATATGCCCTTGGCTGAATTATTGAGTAAGCCCGCAAATCGCGGTACTCCGACATTCGAAGTCACATTATTTTACAACCCGGAGCAACGAACCGCGGTCAATATTGTGCCCGGTTTACTCGGCATCATCTTAACTATGACCATGATAATGTTTACGTCAGGAGCTATTGTTCGTGAACGTGAACAGGGAAACATGGAGATGCTAATTACGACCCCTATTCGCTCAATAGAGCTTATGTTGGGGAAAATCATCCCCTACATTTTCATTGGTTTAATACAGGTTTTTATCATTCTAAGTTTGGGCTATTTTGTATTTAACGTGCCTATTAATGGTGGTTTGGGGGCGTTATTTAGCGTGACATTGCTGTTTATTGCAGCAAGTTTGACGCTTGGCCTAGTTATTTCAACTATAGCCACCAATCAACTGCAATCAATGCAAATGACCATTTTCGTTTTATTACCCTCAATTCTGTTATCCGGCTTTATGTTTCCCTATGAAGGCATGCCCAAAGCTGCTCAATATATTGCCGAGATTCTGCCCGCTACCCACTATATGCGTTTAATTCGTGGTGTTATTTTGAGAGACGTAGGTTTTACAGATATGATGCCCGATATCTACTGGCTTATAATATTCACAGCCGCTGGCCTTACAATTGCTTCTTTAAGGTTTAAGAAAAACCTCGATTAATTTATCTGTGATTTGCACGCAGTATGGATATCTATCGCTTAGAATCCCCATAAGCTTCCTTTTTTTGTACGCGAAAACATTACCCAAACCGTTAGTCTTTAGTTTGATCTGCGTCAACAACTATTTGTAACTAACGTTCCACACTAGTGCACCGATTTATCCATCGATATTGACGTTACATAACAAAGTTATTCTCCGAAAAGTTAACATTGCTTTTGATCTCTGCGTTTTAAAGTTAGGAATAAACTATGGATTTTAAAGACTACTACCAAATTTTAGACGTGACTGAAAATGCTGAACTAAAAGAAATCAAAAAAGCTTATCGTAAATTAGCGCTTAAGTTTCATCCAGATATGAATCCTGATCCTGGTGCCGAAGAAAAATTTAAAGAAGTTGCGGAAGCATATGAAGTATTAAAAGATGGCGATAAACGCGCTGAATATGATGAAATAAAGCGTTATGGTTCAACTTCAAATCAACGTTTTGGGAATTCCAACTCGGGTTCGCCAGATTTTTCCGATTTCTTCAATTCGATTTTCAATGGCAATACAGATGGTTATCAGCATTCTGGGCAGCATGAGCCTGACCTTTTTAAGGGGCAAGATCTTGATTTGGAAGTCCCGCTATTCTTAGAAGAAACGGTGGATGGGATTACAAAGACTATAGAGTTTCATGTCCCTGTTTTTGATGGCAGACGACCAAAGCAAATAAAGAAATCTCTTAAAGTAAAAATACCAGAAGGCACAAACGATGGCGAACGTATCAGAGTTAAAGGTCAAGGTGCTCCTGGTAGCGATAATAAATTGAACGGCGACTTGTATTTGCATATTCGTTTGATACCGCATCCATTGTTTGACGTGCAGGGTATTGATCTATTGCTTACCCTACCCCTTGCTCCTTGGGAAGCTGCACTTGGGAAAAAAATTGAGATACCCACACTTGATGGGAAAATCAATTTGAGCGTTCCTGCCAACAGCGCTTCCGGTCAAAAACTTCGAATTAATGGTAAGGGTCTTAAAACCAAAACTGGGCGAGGTGATTTACTGGCTATCGTCAAAATTGATATACCTCCGGGCACAACGAGCGAGACAAAAAAATTGTGGGAAAAATTTGCCGAGCTTGAGCAATATAATCCCAGAACAGACTGGAGTAACTAAGCATGGAAAATATTACATTACTAATACCATTGAACGAGTTATGCCAAATAGAAGGGATTAGCCATGAGTTAATTATGGAAGTTGTAGAGTACGGTATTGCTGAGCCTGCAGCCGGTAGCGATTTGTCCGAATGGACTTTTGATATGGAAAGTACACATTGGATAAAGAAAGCAATTAAGCTCAATCAACAACTACACATTGATTGGGTTGCAATAGCAATGGTAATAGAACTGATAAGGCAAAAGGAAACACTGGAAAAGGAAAATGTAATGTTGAAAACCAGGTTGAACCGGTTTCTTTAGGTCTTGCTGGCAACAGGCTCAAAGTGCACAGATACATCCTCAATCGCAAATTTTGTCAACAAGACATCTTCAATTTTATCGGCAATTATATGTGACTCTCTAACCGTTAATTCGGGAGCGACCGTAACGACTAAATCGGCTTTTCGGCCTTTGCCGTCTTGTCTTGAGCGAAATCGAACGACTGTATTTACATCGGCAATATGTTGTATGGTTTGCGTAATCACTTTAAGGTCAATATCACTATAATCAACTAAAATTGGTACTGAACGCTGGAAAAGTTTGAATGCTAGATAGAAAATGGTAATTGAAATAACAATAGCGAAAACCGCATCCAACCAATAAAAACCTTGCGCAGCCAATTGCCAACCAATAATAACAGCGACTGAGGTTAATACGTCGGAGAGTGTATGAGCCGCATCAGCATTCAATATTTCCGAGTTTAATCGCTTAGCCCAATGTCGCTCCCAAATGGCTAATCCTAAGTTGACTATCAATACACAAATTAGAATGCCTAATCCAAACGAACTTTGTTCAACAGTTTGTCCATATCGCTTGTAAGCTGTCAGTATTATTTCAAAAGCCACTATAGTAAGTAATGAAGCTAAAATAAAAACAGCAATTTGTTCGAATTTTTGGTGGCCATAGTGATGATCTGAATCTGGTGGAGACTCAGCGATTTTAACTGCTATCCATGCAATAACGTTGTTTGCCACGTCACTTAAGGAGTGAACAGCATCGGCAATTATCGCCGTAGAGTTGGTCATTAATCCAATACTGAGTTTGCATAACATTACTATAAAGTTTATGCCGCCCTCAATTAAGAGTACTTTTCTGACATGCATGTATTTCAATTCCAAGCAATAAAGGGTGAATGAAGCGTGATAAAAGAACCTTATAAGCCTAGTTTATTACTTACAACTAAATGAATATTGATGCACGTCAAAGGCCTTCATTTTATTGCTCAAACAATATGAATATAGACTGCTTTATGAGGCTAAGCTCTAAGAAACAGTAAAAGGATGTTTTTAGAAACCAAACAGCCTTTTACTTTATAGTTTAGTTAGCAATCTTAATTATGCTTCCTCTGCCATCTTGGTCTTCTAACAAGGCTTTAAAGTGTATCCATGAAATGGGTTTTGACAGCAAATATCCCTGAATGGATCCGCATCCCAATTCTTTCAGAATTCTGAATTGTTCGTCTTTCTCAATTCCTTCCGCTACGGTTTCTAAGTTAAACGAGCTAGCAATAGCTAAGATTGATTTAACCAGTGTTTTCTTCACTTCATTTTTTTCAGTGAGGTCATCAATAAATGACTTATCAATTTTAAGGCAATCAATTGGGTAGTTTACTATATGTGAGAATGCCGTATAGCCTGTACCAAAATCGTCAAGCGCTAAACTCATGCCCATATCCCGAATTTGATTGAGGATTTTGATGCTTTGCTCATCAATTTCAACAAGACTAGTTTCAGTTATTTCAAACTCAATCTGAGCTGGGTTTATGCGGTAATCAGCGAGTAGTGTTTCAAGTGATGAGGTAAAACTAACATTATTTAGTTCCTTCGCTGAAATATTAATACATACTTTAATATTCGAATTTTCAAACACTTGCTTATTTTTATGCATATGTTTGAAGGTTGTTTCAATAACCATTAAATCAATATTTTGAATAACACCAAATTCTTCAGTAATAGGAATAAATTCATCTGGGCCTATTCCGTTTAGTGCAGGCGAATGGCATCTTAAAAGTACCTCTACCTTATGTATATATAAGTCTACCGCTCTAAATATCGGCATGTATACCATTGAAAACTCGTTGTTTTCCGCCGCCAGCCTTATATTTAAAGCTATTTGTTTTCGTCGATAAATCGCATCTCTGACATGATCATCAAAAACTCGAAATCGGTTTTTACCATCACGTTTTGCGCAATACATTGCAGAGTCGGCGCGGGACAAAATATCTTCAAACTCGTCGAAACTTGGGTCGAAACTAGAAATACCCATACTCAAACCGACCTTTATTAATCGCTTAGAAATTACGATTGGACTGGATAGTTTCTCAAGAATGAGTGCTGCGAAATGGTTTGCTTCGTCTTTATTTATTCTACTTATAATGAGAACGAATTCATCGCCGGCTAACCTCGACAAACCAATGTTATTTTGCATGTTAGGATTTCCAGCTAAAATTCCTTTTACAATATTTCCTAATTCACATAGCAGTTCATCACCAACAGAATGGCCGTGTGTATCGTTAACTTTTTTAAACCCATCAATATCAAAATAAAATAGGAACCCTTTCCTTCTATTTTGTAGATTAGTTCCTTTTTTATATGACCAATCTGTTATGCCTCTACGATTTAACAATCCGGTCAGAGCGTCTGTATTTGAAATGACTTGCAGTTTTTTGGATTGCCTAGCAACCAAAAATATAATAGCTATAAGCCAAAAAAGAATGATAATTTGGAGCAAAGCTAGTTCATTGAAAAGCTGCCCATGAAATGAAATTTTATTGATCTGAAGCCAATAGTCACCGACTTCGTTTACATCATCAGTGACGAACTCTATGAATGCAATATTGCTAAAATCAACTTTTGAGTCTTCAAAACTAATATTCCCTTCTTTGATCCATGAGTCCTCAACACGAAATGAATTAAATTCGATGCGCTTAGAGGGAAATTCTTTATTTGGTAAATAGTTGAGGGAGTTAAGTTTTAATGAAGCAAAATCATTTGGAGTCGAATAGTTTTCGTTATAGTTTCTTAATGAAAGTCTCACTCTGTTATTTTGATTAGGTGAATCTAATGTTGCATCAATTTCAACATGGTCATACTTGCTGAGGTCAAACCCGTTTGCGAGCTCATGTTTCTTTAGTGATGAATTGTATCCAATTGCAACACTTACTCCGCAGCGACTAGCATCTGCACTTATTTCGCGAATACTGCAACGAGCACTAAATAAGGCGTCGTTTCTAGTTATCTTAGTGCCTTCATCGAATGTCTGATTATTAGCTACGCCTTCAGCGAAGCTTGTCACAAATGTCGTAGGTGAGCCATCATTGATGTCAAAGCTTGTATCCATTAAACCCAATTTGTGTGCTGCTAGCACAATAATAGTCGTTATAAATAATACAAATGTTGCCCTAATGTTGAAGTCTGATAACACACTTAGTCCCAATTTATCATAGAGATAGTCATTCTCTAAATCTCTGTTCCAACCATAAGTTATGGTATATCCGAATTCATAATTATACCTTCATTGATACTTGGCTTAAGCTGTTTAACTCTCAACATATTATCCTTAGGTATGAAACTTATGAACGCCATTAGAGTCCCATTTACACCATTATAAATAGTCCTGCTGACGGGTATTTTAAAAATCAAGAGTGAAAACCCACACAAATTAAAACGAAATGAGTTCATTTCGATTTTCATTTCGATCATTTTTCATGTAATTGCCATAATTATCATAAGCGCTAATTTCAAACCTTCTTTGCCACCGAAAGAATTATCGCCATTGACGCTTAAGAGTTATTTAGT
The DNA here is from genome assembly GCA_905479945.1 of uncultured Glaciecola sp. Lineage (GTDB taxonomy): Bacteria > Pseudomonadota > Gammaproteobacteria > Enterobacterales > Alteromonadaceae > Glaciecola. The sequence goes on from CAJQOP010000131.1 coordinate 9,023, forward strand.
TTTAAAGAAAAACCCACAGACTGAAGACTTATCGTTATTGACTTCAAAAGAGCCACAAAAAAATAAAGAAACACTGACCTCTATGCCCTCCTTGTCGATACTTAGCCACCCGAATCCTACTTTGCTAAGTCCTGGTTTGTCGCGGCAACTAGATTCTAACAGCGCTAATAGAATAGCAACGCCTAATGAAAAGGTAAAAATAGAAGTACAAGAAAAAGCGCGCCTATCTAAACCTCTAAGGGATCAAATTAAGACTGTTATTGTAGAATCGGCCATCACGGATACCAGGCAATCTGACGTTTGGAGAAAAGCCAACAACCCGCTCATTCAAGTGCAGTCTGCTAAGAATAAACGTGACCCTCAGCATGCAATGAGCGTCACTGGTTTGTCAAAAGAGTTGCTTAGCTCATTAAACCAAGGCTCCTACGAGGCTTTAGTCAATGCTGAGAGTAAAAACTATAACAAGCTGAAAAACTCACCAATAATAGATACTATAGGCAAAACAGACACAAGGCTTTTTGGTAATCAAGTCAAACCAGTAGAAGTCTACTGTGACAGCTCAGTTTCAAGCTCTTTAGCAATAATTAGTGGTTTATTAGGTGGCACCATCAAGTGTAAACAGTTGGAATTCAACTCATTCATCGAAAAAAGACTTAAAAAAGGCTCTAACAAAGAACCTGACAAGAATAACTAATCAACGAAAAATACAGTAAGGGAAATTTATGAGTTTTAACGTCGCTTTTATTGGCCTTGGAGTTATGGGATATCCAATGGCAGGACATTTGTCGAACGCAGGTTTTAATACTACTGTGTTTAATCGAACTACATCAAAAGCAGAAAAATGGTTAGTCGCCTTTCCTAACGGCTCACTCAAACAAAGTCCTAAAATGGCTGCCGTTGGCGCCAAGGTAGTCGCTCTGTGTGTCGGTAATGACGATGATGTGCGCTCGGTTGTGTATGGTGAAGATGGTGTTTTAGCAGGCATGTCTGCTGGTAGTATACTCATTGACCACACCACTACATCGGCTAAGTTAGCTAAAGAACTATATCAAGCTTGCGCCGACCTCAACATTCAATTTTTAGATGCGCCGGTTTCGGGCGGTCAAGCGGGCGCGGAAAATGGAACGTTAACGGTCATGCTAGGTGGTGATGAAAATGCTTATTTGCAAGTCAAGCCGATTCTCGATAGTTACTCAAAGAAGCACCAGCTGATGGGGCCAAGTGGTAACGGACAGTTGAGCAAAATGGTCAATCAGATATGCATAGCATCTCTCGTGCAGGGCTTATCAGAGGGTATCCATTTTGCAGTTCAGGCAAACCTAGATGTAGAACAGGTAATAGATGTAATTTCAAAAGGTGCAGCGCAATCTTGGCAAATGGAAAACAGAGCTATTACTATGGGAAATAATGAATTTGATTTTGGTTTTGCAGTAGATTGGATGCGGAAAGATTTGGGGATAGCATTAGATGAAGCAAAATCAAACAAAGCTAGGTTACCCGCTACCGCCTTAGTCGATCAATTTTATGGTCAAGTTCAAGCTAACGGTAATGGACGTTTTGATACATCGAGTTTGATTACCTTACTTAATAATGGCGATACTAAATAAAGAGCTTACTAAATAGCAAATTTAGCTAAGTTTGTTGAAAAAGCCCCAAACAATCATTTGGGGCTAACTACCTTAATCGATTAACTTCTGACTTAAGAAAGTATATTCAAGTGCACTTCTTTTAGCTCTTTCGCTCAGGTTGGCAGATGCTGAATGCCCACCGTCAATGTTCTCATAATACTCAAAGCTATGTCCGTACTGATCCAAGACATAAGCCATTTTGCGCGCATGTGCTGGATGAACACGATCGTCCTTAGTGGAGGTAACAAAGAAAATGGTTGGATATTCTTCATTCTCTTTAACATTATGCAATGGTGAAATACTTTCTAAAAATGCTCTTTCTTCGGGAATGTCTGGGCTACCAAATTCTCCAACCCATGATGCGCCCGCAAGTAATTTATGGTAACGAAGCATATCTAACAATGGTACCTGGCATACTACTGCATTCCATAAATCAGGACGTTGGTTGTACATTACGCCCATTAATAATCCACCATTTGATCCGCCCATAATACCTAAACGTTTTGGAGAGCTTATTTTCTTTTCAATAAGTGATTCGCCAACCGCTATCATGTCATTGTAAATAACTTGTCTGTTAGTTTTTAAACCTGCCTGATGCCATTTTGGACCAAACTCACCGCCGCCTCGAATATTCGCTAGCACATAAACACCGCCCTGCTCCAACCAGAGCTTGCCGCGTATACC
>CAJQOP010000132.1 GCA_905479945.1 uncultured Glaciecola sp.
TACGCAAATTTGAAAAACATTTTTAGCTAAATCTATACCAATAACTTTTATATCCATGATGAGCATCCTATTTTGATTAGTCACATTAAGTGTAGTACAACAACTTAATTATGGTGCTAAGGTGTCCATCACATCACTTCACTAACGCTAGCTACTATTACACGAAGTATCCTATTACAAAACTAATTGTTGATATGCACAATTATTTTTTAAAACATGCCTCAAATTCAAAGTATCCTCTTTGTCTAAATGCCTACATTTCAAGCAGGTTACTTAAAGTGCTTACACTCTACATTCTATCTAATTTTCCTTGGTATCTCATTTTAATTTTACATATTAAATACAAGGCAATGTAGTTATTTATCATTTATTGCAGGCACTCAAAACTACGCAAATTAGCGGTAAAATCATCCTAGTTCCAAATTGTAATCCGGTCGGCACTAACATCAAAGCTGGCGAATACACGCAAGGTCGATTCGATCCTGTGAATGGAACCAACTGGAACCGTGGTTATTTTTACGATGAAAATCAGGTCAGAGAGTTCGCTACTACCGTTGATAAATCGAGTTCACTAGACGCTATTAAATCTGAGTTTCGCCAACGATTAAGCGCCTCAATTGAGGCAAAACTAGCTCAACCTTGGGGCTTAGGTTTAGCGCAGCAACTAAATTTAAAATTGCAGAAAATAGCCGTTGAAGCTGATGTCGTGCTCGACCTACATAATGGCCCTGTGTCTACTCGCCACGTGTATATACCAGAATATGCAAAACACGCTGCGCATCAATTTTCAATTCCACACTGCATATTCATGCCTAATGTTTTTGCTGGCGCATTAGATGAAGCTTGTTTCTGTACTTGGTGGTTATTGCAAGATTGCTTGAGTTCACGTTTTGATAGTGAATTCAACTTTGGAGTAGAGGCATTTACCCTAGAAATGGGCAGCCAAGAGGTAATCGATTTTGCTGAAGGTGAAAAAGATGCCTTAGGAATTTTGGGCTATTTGGCCAGCAAAGGTGTGCTAGATAATCAACAATATCAACCCGCAGAAATGCAGCGCTTAGGTGTTAGCTTAGCGGACTACAAAACCATGTTTACCGATTTTGGTGGCATGGTCGAATACTGTGTTAAGCCGGGTCAAAAAGTAAAGAAAGGTGAAGTAATGGCGCGTGTTTTGAATATAGACAACTTAGATGATGACCAGGCTGTCCATTCTGTATTAGCGCCATGCGACCTCATTCCGATGCTGCATTTCCCCTCAGCATCGGTGCTCAGCGGAACACAACTGTATAAATGCTTTACGAATTACAAAGAATTATAGCTTAAGAGCCTTGGAATTGATTTGGATGATAGTCATATAACAATTCGTGTGACTCGCATGTCTAATTTCATCATGTTATTTTTTTGAACATACGCACAACGTCTTAAACAAGGAAAACAAAATGACCCAATCTAAACAGCTTTTCAGTCTCATTTCTTCAGATGGAGAATTATCATTCTTATTAAAAGAAGCTAGTGTTCCCACACCAAAATCGCATGAAGTCGTGGTTAAAATGGAAGCCGCGCCAATTAATCCTTCAGATATGTGGCCAATGTTTGGTCCTGCTGACTTGCGCGAAGCGAGCCTCAGTGACGATGGCCTTACTTTAAATGCTCCTGTTCACAGCAGCATAATACCTAGAATTAAGAGCCGTTTAGACCAAACCCTTCCTGTTGGAAATGAAGGTGCGGGAACGGTAGTTGCCGCAGGTGATAATCCGCATGCACAAGCGATGATCGGCAAAACGGTTGCTGTGCTATCTGGCGCTACTTACTCAGAATTTTGCTGCGTTCCAATGCAGGCGTGCATCGTGCACAACGAAGGTACAACTGCAAGACAAGCGGCATCTTCTTTTGTAAACCCATTGACGGCTTTAAGTATGGTCGAAACAATGCGTTTAGAAGGTCATACTGCTCTTGTCCATACGGCTGCTGCATCTAGTCTCGGCATTATGTTGAATAAAATTTGTATACAAGCGGGAGTTGATTTGGTCAATATCGTTCGTAAACAAGAACAAGTTGATATGTTGAAAGCCATAGGCGCTAAGTACGTTGTTAATTCATCAGCTGAAAGCTATAAAAAAGATTTATACAAGGCGATTGAAGCAACAGGAGCAACTTTAGCCTTTGATGCTACAGGCGGCGGCACACTTGTTAGTGATATTCTAACCGCAATGGAAATGGTAGGTAGTAAAGACGCTACAGGCTTCAATACTTATGGCTCAGCTGAGCTTAAGCAAGTGTATATTTATGGTGGCTTAGATATTTCACCCAGCGTTTTAAATCGTGCTTATGGCATGACTTGGGGAATTGGCGGTTGGTTGTTAATGCGCTTCTTAGGTAAGCTAGATGTTAAAGATGTGCTGGCAATGCACCGCAGAGTAGCAGATGAAATCAACACAACATTCGCGTTAGAATTTAGTGACGAAATTAGTTTGGAACAAGCAATGCAACCACAACACATTGCACGTTACTATGCTAAGAAGACGGGTGTGAAATACTTTATTAACCCAAGTTTGTAATAGCGTTTTTATTGGCAGGGCTCAAACTGCTTGAGCCCTGCTAATTGTTCAATAGGTAACATTTTTTTTATACGCTCGCCAGGCATACCTTCGGTTAGCGCACATGCGAAGAAGATCGGTCACATCAACCCTATATTCATGGCGACAAATAATGAGCATTACTAACCGGTTTTTATTCATTGGTCCTATTCTTGGACTAGCCACTTTTTATTTGTGTGTTTACGTATTCGGTTTTGAGCACAACGCGGCCATAACTGCTGGAATTACCGTATTAACCGTTACATGGTGGGTGAGCGAAGCTCTTCCAATCCCAGTAACTTCATTAGTTCCTTTTGCACTATTTCCCTTATTTGGTATTTTAAGCCATACCGAAGTGAGTAGTGCTTTTGGTAGCCATGTGATTTTGTTGCTCATGGGTGCCTTTATGTTGTCAAAAAGCTTAGAGCGTGCAGGCGTGCATAAACGATTGGCTGTTATGATGGTTAATGCCATTGGAGCACATAGTAAAAAACGCTTGGTTTTGGGTTTCATGGTCGCTACAGCTGCACTTAGTATGTGGATTTCAAATACAGCCACTGTATTGATAATGCTACCTATTGCCTTAGCTGTGTTGTCGCAAGTGCCAGAAAGATCGCTCAAAGTAGCCTTGATCTTGGGTATTGCATATTCTGCAAGTGTTGGCGGCATTGGTACTCTTATTGGCACACCACCGAACGTTATTTTTGCGGGTTTATACGAGCAGCAATCGGGTCAAGAATTTAGCTTTTTAACTTGGATGATGGTAGGTATTCCGTGCGTTGTAATCGCTATTCCTATGATGGCAATATGGCTAACGCGTAAATTAAAAGGGCCATTAAATGTCGAGTTGCCTATATTAGGAGAGTGGCAAACAGATGAAATAAGAACCTTAGTCGTGTTTGGCTTAGCGGTGTTGGCTTGGATTACCCGCAACGAACCATTTGGTGGTTGGAGTGATTTGTTTGGCATACCATTAGCGGGCGACAGTACTGTTGCATTGGCTGCTGTTGTACTTATGTTTTTGGTACCAAATGGCAAAGGCGAGCGTTTATTGGACTGGCAAACTGCGGTCAATATTCCCTGGGGAATGCTGTTACTTTTTGCTGGTGGTATCGCCTTAGCAAAAGGGTTTACTGCGTCAGGCCTAAGTCTGCTTATTGGTAATGGGCTGAGTTCATTTACCGAATTTCCGCTGGTAGTGACTATTTTATTGCTGTGTTTAAGCGTTACCTATTTGACCGAAATTACTAGCAATACCGCAACTGCGACTTTATTGATGCCAATTTTATATATTGTGGGCATTAACTATGGAGTGGATCCTGCGGTACTTATGATCCCTGCGGCTATGGCCGCAAGCTGCGCATTTATGTTACCTGTAGCGACTGCACCAAACGCGATTGCGTATGGTACAGGTGAAATAGAAATAAAAGATATGGTTAAAGAAGGTGCCATATTAAGCTTTGCAATATCTAGTATGCTGGGCTTGGTTACTTATGTGATGTTAGGGTTTGTGATGTAGTTCAAAGAAAGTCAGAGTCTCTAAAGTTAGGCGGGAAAACAACCTTGTCAGGATATTTTGCAGGTATTTTTGAATAAAACCCGTAAACCTGAAGCATATCTTTATCAAAGTCACCTTCGCTAAATACAACAGGACCAAAAACAACGCACTTACGCTTATAGTCAAACCCAATTAACGCTACGGGAGCTTTTGCTTTGTATGCAATAGCCAAAAAACCTGTCTTCCATGGAAATTTGGGTGAGCGTGTGCCTTCAGGTGCAACAGCCAAAATCATTTTACTTTGTGAATCAAACTGCTTAACTACTTGTTCAACCACGCCATGTGACGATTTTCGATTGACCGGCATACCGCCAATAGATTCCAATAACTGCTTAACTACGGGTACGAAAATACTGTGCTTACCCAAAAAACGAATTTTAATTCTTAAGGCAAACAATACCGCGACACCTAGAAAGAAGTCCCAGTTTGATGTGTGGGGTGCAACAGCGATGACCATTTTGGGATATTGTGGCAACTCCCCCTCAAATTTCCATCCTGTGATGCTGATTAAGGAACTGCCCAACCAGCCAGTAAATCGGTTGCCGCCCATTGGTGGTGCGTTTACGTCGTTGATGTCTTTGATGTCGACTTCCTCACTAAGCACTTTAGCTTCTGCAAACTCGCTGTAAGCATTATTGTCCCCATAATAACAAGCCTTTAACTATAAACAACTCTTTAAAATGCTTGCTTGTACTGAACAGGCATGGGTAACATGTTGTTGAATATGCAATTAATATTCTATTCTTAATTGATTGATAAAGGAAAGTAATTCCCGCGATGAGCTCCTCAATGATTCCATCAGCCAATAAACTATTTTTAGGTGATTGCCTCGAACAAATGAAGCAGATCACAGACGGCTCGGTTGACCTCATCTATTTAGATCCACCGTTTTTTACTGAACGCAAACATACACTTAAAAACCGCGAGCGAGACAAAGAATTTAGTTTTGATGATATTTGGAAGCATGAGTCCAGTTACGCGGAGTTTCTGCATCAACGTATCAGTATTATGCGAAACTTATTGAAAGACTCAGGAAGCATTTTTGTGCACTGTGATAAAAGCGCCAATCATATTGTGAGAGGTGTTTTGGATAATGTGTTTGGAATTGAAAGCTTTCAATCTGAAATTATCTGGAACTACAAACGCTGGTCAAATGCTAAAAAAGGCTTATTACCTAGTCATCAAAATATCTATTTCTATAGTAAAACTAAATACTTTAAATTCAATAAAATGTTTATGCCCTATTCTGAGGCAACTAACCTTGATCAAATCTTGCAAAGACGAACCAGAGATGAACATAATAAATCGGTCTATGCTCGTGATGATCGAGGTAATACAAAGCAGGCAGATGCTAAGCAGGGTGTGCCTTTAAGTGATGTTTGGGATATACCTTATTTGAATCCTAAAGCAAAAGAGCGGGTAGGCTATCCAACTCAAAAACCATTACTTCTAATAGAGCGAATTATAGAATTAGTTACTGACGAAAACGACTTAGTATTGGATCCCTTTTGTGGCAGCGGCACAACCTGTGTTGCGGCAAAGTTAAGCAACAGGACCTATTTAGGTATTGATATATCTGAAGATGCAATTCAACTTGCCGAAACTCGTTTAGAAACGCCAGTGAAAACAGAGTCCGCAGTGTTAAAAAAGGGTCGAAAATCCTATGAAAATGCGGATATGGAAGCTTTACAGTGTTTGTCGGGTATTGATTATAACCCAGTACATAGAAACCAAGGTATTGATGCAATTCTCATTCAACAATACCAAGGTGCACCAGTGTTGGTTAAAATTCAAAAAGAGCTTGAAACTTTGTCAAAAAGCCAAGCCTTGCTTCATAAAGCAATGTTGAAAAAAGGCGCTAAGAGAGCCTTTGTTATTCAAACACAACTTCAAACACCGAAAGAAATGGCACAAAGCAGTCATGAATTGGTGGCAATAAATATTCAAGAATCACAGTTATCAATGCATGTTTTACAAACTCCATCGCTAGGCCTCAAAAGTACATTGGCCAAGTAATATCAACTAGCTACTGCTCTTAGAAGTATTCTGTTTAATTAGCAAATTAAGCTATTCATGCCCTAACCAGAGGCCTTTAGTTTGATTGATGGTATAGTGGCTGACATTGCTACTTTCATCGTATTTTTATAACCGTCATTAGGATATTGTTGTGCACAAAGCCGCCATTTTTGTTGATGTGCAAAACATCTACTACACCACTAAACAAACCTTTTCTAGGTCTTTTAATTATCGACACTTTTGGCATTCCATTGCGAAAGACTACGATATTGTGGAAGCAATTGCTTTTGCCATAGATAAAGGCGATGAGCAGCAGATGAAATTTCAAAGTGCTTTGAAGCACATTGGTTTTGAAGTAAAGCTCAAGCCTTTTATTCAGCGCGCAGATGGCTCTGCAAAGGGAGACTGGGATGTGGGTATTACTATCGACGTTTTGGAGTCAGCTCCCCACGTCGATATCATTATATTGTTGTCGGGTGATGGTGACTTTGATCGCTTGCTGACTAAGGTTCGCCACGAATATAATTGCAAAACAATTGTCTTTGGTGTGCTTAATCTCACGGCAAATTCGCTAATCAATGCCAGTTCAGAATTTGTCGATATTGACCAGTCGTGGTTACAATAAACCTACGTCGATTATATTGCGCCCAAGCACCTTTATCTCTACAATCAAAATACGAGTTGTTGCTTTCATGGAGTTGATTGCATCTATGTCGTTTTGTGGCGGTTTGATAGCATTTATTGCACCGACTGTTGTTGCACGACTGTTTTAAATTCAATATAAGGGAATATATGACCACTTTTTTCAAGCTTTTTTCAAGCTTTTTTTTCTGCTCGCTTTTTCGCTCGCCTTTAGCACTCAATCCATTTTTGCAGCCGATGATTTGCCATCTGAAAACGTCATAGACGTGCAAGAAGCAGGCATTATATATATGCCAAGCAAGGTAATTGAATCGTTTACTATATCTTATCCCCCTTCAGCGAGACGCAATAAGGTAGAAGGCTATACTGAGGTTAGTTATGACTTAAACGAAAAAGGTAAGCCATTTAACCTTAGATTCACACGCAGTAGCGGTATCGATATTTTTGAAACTCTGATTGAAAAAAAATTCGATAAGTGGAAGTTTGAGCCAGCGACGCTTAACGGTACTCCCATTGTACAAAAAAACTTGCAGTATTTTTTTACATTCTCGCTCACCAAGCTGACTAATAAATATCCAGAACCGCTTATGCGTCGTCAGTTCGCTCTCTTTTATAAAGCTATGCGTAAGCAGCTAAAAGAGGAGTCCTACGAAAAATTACGAGAAAGTTTAACAGTGATGGAAAATGCTAACATTATAAGGTATTCGGAAAATCGTCAGTTATGGTTATTAAAGTATACGTTTTTGAATAAAATTGATGGCAGTATCAATGACAAAATAAATGCCTTACAACAAGCATTGAAAGATACCCCGCGAGTTGATAAAACAAAAAAATTACACAGCAAAATTAAGTCCAATCTATTCAAACTATATGTTGAAAATAAACAGTATATTAAGGCCTACAGTCAATATTATGATTTGAGGGAAAGCGAGTTTAGCGATACCTTGATTGACGATTTAGCCGAGAGCTTTGAGCATGTAAAAGCTGTCTTGGCCTCTGACGAGTCACTCGATACGACGATCAGAATCAACGGCACCGAACTGCTTACTCATTACCTCTCTCGCAGAATGTTTAAAATAGAATCAGATCAAGATATAAGCTTTATGGAGTTGCGCTGCGGTGAATTTAATGTCCAGCTCAATTATACTGAGAATGCGCTTTATCAAATGCCATTCGATTGGGACAATTGCGGGCTTGTATTGCGAGCGCCAGAGGGCACTCTTGTTAATGTTAAAGAAGCCGCAATACAAAACCCCTTGTAACTAGGCCCATGTTGTCTTCAATGAAAGGCATGAATGTAAATGCAACAAAGAACCTTAGGGTAGGTTCTTTTTACATTCATTGTCGACCATCATTGGCGCTAGAGAAACGCGAGGATCCCATATTCGGTCCCAAACGCTACTTACTTTACTGAGGTCAGGACGTTCAGTGCGCTTTTCAAAGCTTCCAACATGAACATTTGATTGCGTTATTTCTCCTACCACAAAACTAAACACGTAGTTGCACTCTGCGCCCATGCGCAAGTCGGATAAAATTACGCCAGCTTGTTGTCGCTTGATTGCATAAAAACCTTTGGTAAACCATTGTAGACGTTGCACACGCCATTCATCGCTAATTTCATTCAATAGTTCAGGCTGAGTAGTATAGGCAGTTAAACTGATATCCGCTGGATCGTCAAAAATCGACGCATACCCTTCGTAATACTCATTCTCGGTCATTATAATTATTCGCCAAAGCAGTGTTGATAAAGGCGCCGGTGAACTCAAGAAAGCTGTTGGCACAATGCCTCTCTGCTCTAGGGCCATATCCACTTTTTGGTCAATATATACTTTGGCAACCAGCGACCAACAAATATAAGCGCTGCTTACCACCAATCCAATGATATTAATACGTGCGGCGTTAGGTACGCTTATTTTTGGCAGTGCAGCTATAGCGAGACAAAATAACAAAGGCAATGTGTAAAAGGGGTCAATAATAAATAAATTGGATACACCAAATGGGTGCTCGGTGACTGGCCACATCAACTGCGTTCCATACACTGTAAAGCTATCCAAAACTGCGTGGGTTGATAGACAAAGGAACACAAGCCAGAACCAATGCTTTTTATATTGTTGTGTATTTGTGTGAAGCTTTAAAATTAGCCAGGCAATGACTGGGCTGGCCAACAAGTGGACCAATAATGAATGGCTAAAACCGCGATGATAAGTAAAGGATTCTACTTCGCCAGAGTAAGGTAACAAGACATCTAAGTCTGGCAATGTGCCTAAAATAGCACCCCAGATGATTGCTTTACGGCCGACTTTACTTCCTAGAACGGCGTAACCGACGGCGCCACCCAAAGCAACTTGTGTTAATGAATCCATATTTGCCTGATTACATATCTAAACTTGACTCTCATAGTAGAGTAAAGTGTAGAAAAAACCAATGAAATCAGTGATATTGTAATTATTTGTAATCTGAAAATTGGACCGCAAAGCGTCTAGTACAAACGCTTCACTTTACTTTCTAAGCTCTTGTTCTCTAGCTCTAGGTCAACCGGTCTTTCAAGAATGATATCGCCTTCAACTGTTGAGTCCGCGCTGATGTAAAGTGTAGGGTATTTTCGATTATAGTTATTTTTCGAATTACCACGAAAGTGAATGTCGCCTTTTACTTGGCTTCCTTCCTTCAAAGAAATGCTACCGTTGACCGTTACTACACTCTTTTCAACGACAACTGAATCTAAGTTTATAGAGCCATTAACAGTAGATACACCACCGCCTACCTTGCTATTTTCGTCAATAGAAATTTGGCCGTTTACGCTAGTAACGTCTTCTTGTGAAGTAAAGCCTCCGTCAATCTTAATTTGGCCATTGACGGCTTTCACAGAATCAACACTTACATTCTCACCAATCGAAATACGTCCATTTGTGTTAGTCACTCTTTTGGCAGTGACGTTGTCCTTAATAGCAACACTTCCATTTACCGAGCCAACGTTTTCAACAGTTCTACCTTCGCTTACCTTCACGCTTTTATTGGTTGCTTTAATATCTTGTGAGTAGCTTGAACTATTTTCATCCCAGTCTTTATTTTTTGCATTTACATGCAAGATGCAACCGCTTAATGCAAAGCTCACTAAAGTAATTCCAATAAAAGAGAAAATTGGGCGACGAATTTGGTTAATCATGACTAGCTCCATTGTATTGTGTAAAAACGCTCTATTTGTTTAATGTGTTGTAAATGTATAAGTCTATAAGTCTATAAATCTATAAGTCTATAAATCTATAAGTCTATAAATGCGTGACTTCGTTGTCTTTGAAAGGTGCATGAATCAAATTCACTTCCAAAGTAATTATCTAATTGTGTAAAGCATCTACTGTGCCAATGCGTAACACACTGTTTTTTATGTAAATACTAAATTTTCACTGTCGCTAAACTAGTATGCTTCACAATGTTTCACTAAACATTGGTCAATTAAACCAATATTGCTATGCCAATAATGACTATGCCAATATGTGCTGCGCTAATAAGGACGACGCCAAGAGAAGCAACGCCAAAAGAAAACAAGCTAAAAGAGGCCAAGCCTAAAAAGACTCGGCCAAGGAGAGTTCAGACAAGGAAAGCCAAACGCAACAAGCAACTCAATTTCAATGCTCATGAAGGTAAGTCGCACTTGAGTTAGAAAAGGTTTAAATTGGAGATTATTGTCGGCTAAATTGCTTGTGTAAAATCATCAGGGTTTTGTTATATTAATAAAATAACTGCTTGCAATTGAATGCCTAGGATTGCTTGTGTCAATCAGTTTTTAAATACGGTTATACAAGCAATTAATCAACGATTTTAGATGAGATTTATTTGAATATTATCCTTGTTGCTATACCTGTTTTTTTCATTTTAATCGCCGCTGAGCTGATTGCTGAAAAGGTACGTAAAACACAATATTATCGCACAAACGATGCAATAACTAGCCTGAGTATTGGTGCCTTAAGCCGTGTTGTAGGTGTGATAAAGAATCTTGTGCCCCTGACGTTCTATGTTTTGATTTATCAGAACTTTGCTTTATTTGAACTACAGTCCTCTTGGTTGGTTTGGCTGGCAGCATTCGTTATTTATGATTTTTCCTACTATTGGAACCACCGGTTTGGTCATGAAGTTAATCTTTTTTGGGCCGCTCATGTGGTTCATCATTCCAGTGAAGATTACAATTTAACTACGGCATTGAGGCAATCATCTGGTAGCTTGTTTAATTTTGTTTTCTTCTTACCCATGGCCTTGATTGGTGTCGACCCTGTATTATTTATCATGGTCGCTTCGGTCAATCTAGTCTATCAGTTTTGGGTACATACTCAGCATTTGGGCAAGCTAGGCTTTTTAGAGAAATTTTTAGTAACGCCTTCAAATCATCGCGTTCATCATGCTCAAAACCAAATCTATCTAGATAGAAATTATGGCGGCGTTTTTATTATCTGGGATAGAATATTTGGTAGTTTTCAAGATGAATTAGAAAGCGAAAAGCCGATATATGGCGTGCGTAAAGCACTCAAAAGCTGGAATCCATTTTACGCAAATGTTCAGGTATATAAGCAGCTGATTCACGACAGCGTGCATACACATCGTTGGTCTGACAAAGTGCGGGTTTGGCTGGGAAGAACAGGTTGGCGGCCTGCTGATATGGATGAGAAATATCCATTGGCTAGGACAAACCTTAAACAATTTTCACCTTACAATACTGAGGTTTCGATGCTGACAAAAGCGTATTGCATATTACAATATGTGATTATTTCTGTGGTTGCCCTCTACTTGATGATGAATGCTGGGACGCTAACGTTCGCCACACAACTTGGCTTGGCTTTCTTTATTGTAGCGGCAAGTGTCAATCTAGCTTGGCTGATGGAAAATAAAGTAGGTGCTTTTTGGCTCGAATGGGCAAAGTTATTCGCTCTTTTAATTGTCTTATTTGTGGCAGGACCGATTAACATTATTGCTTATTTAGTGTTGCCAATTTTGATCTCACTGCTCTTATTGTTCAGCGTGCAGTTTAAAACCAATATTAATGCATCGAGCGATGGGAACTTCAGCTAAAATAAACTCACGCTATAATGAACAATGATACAAGCTGTTAGTCTTAATATTCTTAGCGTTCTAGGATGAAGCTTATGCATGCTCTTTTCAAAATACTGATCTTTCCTTTTGCACTTGTGGGCAAAATTCTAGCGATGCTAATTGGCAAGATAAACTGGTCGATGCCACCTTGGCTGGCTTATTTAAGTGTGCAGCGCAAACAAAGTCCCGCAAAGTTTGTTGTCATCATCTGCGTCATTCTGTTTGCATGTTTCGGTGCTTACAAATCCTATGATTATTATCAACACTTACCGCAGCCCATTTTGGTTGAGGCAATCATTATTGTGCCTGATACTCCAGCAGTTTTTGATGAGACGACAAGTGCCGACGACAAAGCACAAGCTCCTTTGCGTATTCAGTTTGCTTATAAGCTCGCGAATAGGCCTTCTTTAAACTCGCCGCAGCTATTATCAGAGCAGCCATCAGAGCTGTTATCAGAGCTATCATCAGAGCTGTCACCTGAAGCGCCGCCTGAGTTGCTTCGCAATGCGCAAGTTGCATATGAAAGCTCTTATACAGACTTCCCCTCGGTAGCTCCAATTGACATGCTGGGTTCAGAAGTAAAAAGTGGTATTAAACTAAGCCCAAGTAAAGCCGGTGTTTGGTTGTGGGAAGATGATCGTACCTTGGTATTCACGCCTGAAACACCTTGGCCTGCGGGGCAAGAGTATGAAGTGAGTTTTGCCCCAGAAGTTTTTGATACTCAAGACGAATTCACCGATGACCAATTTAGCTTTGTCACGACAGCTATGCGTGCAATTATTGACACAAGTGAGTTTGAGTTGAGTGTTGAGGAGAAGCTCAAGCAAGTTTATGTCGATATTTCATTTAATTACCCGGTCGACAAGCAAAGTGTTGAATCGGCCCTGGCTCTTGCATATCAACTTAAAGGCAATAAGCTTGATAAAGCAGAATCGATTACTTTGACCTTTAGTGATGACTTATATAACGCGACCGCTATTCTTCAGGTGTCAAAGCTGCCTGACCAACCGCGAATTGTTGAAGTAAAACTTAGTTCAGGTATAAAAAGCATTTATGGTGGTGAAGCCACTGAAAACGAGTTAGCAAGTAAGGTGATAGTGCCGGACTTGTATAGCTATTTAAAAGTAGAACAGTCAAATATAGAAGTGCTGCGTAACCTAGATAATGAGCCCGAGCAGTTTGTCTTACTTGGTTTTACTGATGCTATTGCTAAAGATGAATTGCTGCAAAAACTGAGCTTATATATGCTGCCTAAAGCCAATGAAAAGAATGGCAAAAATTATTGGCAAAGCCCAAGAGAGGTAACAACGGCGCTGCTTTCTGGAGCAAAGCAGGTTGATTTCGTATTCATGCCGAATGCTAAAGATGATGCTAAAAATTACCAAATTAAATTAAACGTGATGCCAGGTCGCCAGTTATATTTGAAAATAGACTCGGGCTTAGTATCTGCAAATGGCTTTATCCAGCGAGCCTATTTTGATCGTATTCTGAGCGCACCTAAATATCCTCAAGAAGTGATCATTGCAGGTGAAGGTTCAGTCCTCACTCACAGTAAAGATCAGCGCTTAGCGTTTTCTGCGCGTGGTATTTCAGACGTGAAGGTAAGTATAGGTAAAGTTATTGATGACGAGCTGTATCATTTAGTTTCTCAGACTCAAGGCGATATAATCAATCCGAACTTTTACAATTGGAGCTTTAACGAAACAAACCTAGCAGAATTCAGCTCTCAATTCATCCGTATGAACGATACAAGCTCAGATTTGAGAAAAGCCAACTATGCGTCGGTGGATTTAAATGGCCTTATGGCGGAGTCGAAAGAAGGTTTAGGCCTATTCTTTGTAGAAATCAAAGCGTGGGACAAAAAACGCAACAGAGAAATATATGGCGTGAGCGATAAGCTACTTGTTCTTGTAACCGACTTAGGCGTTATTGTTAAAAGTAGTCAAGATGAAAGCCAAGATATATTTGTGCAATCAATTAAAACGGGCAAGCCTGTTGCTGGCGCTAATGTTGAACTAATTGCCAAAAATGGCACAAAATTATTTAGTAAAACAACCAACCGTTTTGGTCATGTTACCTTACCTGCAGCTACTGGCTATCAGCGTGAAAAGGAACCGGTTGTTTATGTGGTTAGGCGACAAGGTGATGTTTCCTTTATTCCGTTCAATCGCTATACGCGGCAAGTAAACTATTCACGCTTTAATGTGGGTGGGGAGTACAGTTATTACGATAATGAAGAGCGCGTTAATGCTTTTATGTTTACTGATCGGGGTATTTACCGACCGGGTGAAACGGTCAATATCGGCATGGTGGTTAAAGGTAAAAGCTTACAAAATTTACGCGGTATACCCTTGGAATTGGTTATTTATGATGCACAATATACTGAAGTACATACAGAAAAAATCACACTGCCAAAATTCGGTTTTGTAGATGCCAAATTCATCACTGATAAAAGCGTCAAGACAGGCTCCTATAGTGCATCGCTGCATCTAGTGCGAGATACTTCCCGTGGCAAAAACGTGCGCGATAGGCAAGTGGGCTCGTTAAATTTTGATGTAGAGGAATTCCAGCCAGATACAATGGCCATCACAAGTCAAATTAAAGACTTGCCGAATAAGGGTTGGACAACATCACAGAAGCTAACAAGCAATATCACATTAACTAATTTATTCGGCGTTCCAGCACAAGACCGACGTGTTAAAGCTGAGCTTACGCTGAGCCCTCACGAATTCTATTTTGAAGAATTTGACGGCGTTAAATTTAACCATCGTAATATTCAGGGTGATAGCACGGATGGGCTAAAAAGCGTTGATAAAAAAATCGAAGAACAACTAACTGATGCTGATGGACAAGCAAGTATTCCTATCGACCTTTCTGGTTTTGATAAAGGCAGTTATAAAGTAAAGCTACGGAGCAAAGGTTTTGAGGCCTCAGGCGGCCGCTCGGTTAGCACCTCTAATACTTTTCTGTATTCGCCCTTGCCTTATTTAGTTGGGTTTAAAGCAGACGGCAAACTGGACTTCATTAATCTGGATGCTGAAAGAGCGGTATCATTAATTGCAATTAGCAACGAATTAGTACCTGTGGCATTAGGCAATCTGCGCAAGCGTATTAGCCTTGTGCAAAATATTTCTACCTTAGTAAAGCAATATAACGGACGTTATCAATATGAAAGTATTGAAAAACGTGAAGTGATAAATGAGTCAGCATATTCCTTGGGTGCTGAATTTACCGATCTTAGCTTAGATACCTCAAGCGCTGGTACTTTCGTGCTTGATATCGTGAATGCGGATGGCGAGGTGTTATTAAGCCTTCAATACACGGTGGCGGGTGCAACCAATGACAGCGGAAAGTTAGACAAAAATGCTGAACTTAAAGTAACGCTGAACAAAAGCGACTACCAAGAAGGCGAAGATATTGAACTGAGTATTCAGGCTCCCTATGCAGGTAGCGGTTTAATTAGTATTGAAAGTAATCAGCTGCATAGTTTCAAGTGGTTTAGTAGTGCAACTAACAGCAGTGTTCAGCGCATCAAAATACCCAATAACATCGAAGGTAACGCCTATGTGAACGTCACTTTTGTTCGCGATGTCAGTTCTAAGGAAATTTTTACCAAGCCCTTAAGCTATGCGGTTATGCCGTTCTCTATAGATCGTTCTAAACGTGTGCTTGATGTGGAAGTGAGAGTTGACGATATTGTGCAGCCCGGCAAACCTTTGGAAATAAGCCTTACCCTTTCTCAGGATGCAAGGGTCGCTGTGTATGCGGTTGATTTAGGTATTTTACAAGTCGCAAATTATCGCACGCCTAATCCATTGGCTCATTTCCTGAAAAAGCGCGCGCTAAATGTGCGCACTATGCAGATATTGGATTTGATACTGCCAGACTTTGCCTTAACCAAAATGTTGTCTGCCGCCGGTGGTGATATGGAATTAGATGAGTTTGCTGCTGCAAGATCAATGGTTACTGGAAACCTCAAACAACGTTCTAGAAACCCGTTCGAACGCAAGGTCCAAGAGCCCGCAGTATTTTGGTCGGGGGTTGTTGACGCTGCAAAAGGCAGCAACACATACACATTCAATGTGCCCAACGATTTTGCAGGTGGTTTACGCGTGATGGCAATTGCAGTAGGTGAGGAAACTATCGGTAGAGCGCAGCAAAATACCATTGTGCGCGGCCCGTTTGTGTTAACGCCCAATGTGTTAAATCAAACAGCGCCGGGTGATGAATTTGAAATTACACTGAGTGTAGCTAATGTGATTAAAGGCATTGCTGACAATGCAGATGTGACTATTGAGCTTAGTGCGAGTGAGCATGTAAGCATTGTAGGAAAAGCACGATCTCAAATGCAATTGAGTGAGAATCAAGAAGACGTCGTTCGCTTTAAACTTAAAGCAAACAATAAACTCGGCGGCGCGACCATTACCTTTGACGTATCACTTACTGATGAATCAGGTAAAACTTGGCAATCTACCAGAACCGCTAGCTTGAGTATTCGCCCCGCTATGCCTTATGAAGTTATTGTAAGTACGGGTGTATCTGAAATTGGCGAGATTTCGATTAATACACCGCTGCAGTTTTATCCAGCGCAATCAACTCAAGCTATAAGAGCGTCGATAAGCCCGCTGGTCATAACGGAGGGTTTAAGTGCCTATTTAGATGAATACCCACATGGTTGTACAGAACAAATTGTGAGCCAGGTGTTCCCGTTAATTGGTTTATCGAATTTACCTAAATATTCGCCAAATAACGACAAAGTTGCTGCGCATTTTAATGAAGTAATTAGCAAACTTGCTCAACGTCAAAATTATGCTGGCGGGTTTTCGTATTGGCAAAATGCTAATAACAGCGGCAGTGACTATGACGTAAGCCTTTACGTTATGCACTTTTTGATTGAGGCCAAAGACTTGGGTTATTCAGTTCCCCAAGACATGTTGCAAGCTGGTGTGCGTTACCTAAATGATACCGCAACAGCCTATATTCGAAACGCTGGGCGAAATAGTGATTCAATATCCAGCTTATTGACCCTAAGAAAACGTGCACAAGGCATTTATTTACTAACTCGAAGTGGTGTTGTTACTTCAAATCTACTCATCGATTTATTGAGTACCTTAGACAAACAACATAAAGCCACGTGGCGCGGTGATGTGCTCAGTGCATACATTGCTGCGAGTCATGCATTGATGCAACAGGACGAACAAGCGCAAGAGCTTATTGTTGATTATGATTTAGCTGATAGTTCATTACTCGTAGATCAAGCCTTTGCTGGTCTTGCACCGCGCCTCAGCTTAGATGCTCAGTATTTGTACCTAGTCGCTAAACATTTTCCTGAGGTGCTTGGAGATGTGTCCGGGTTAGCTGTTTTAAATATAACTCAAGCGATTTATAAGGGCCAATACAACACTGTTTCGGCTGCTTATAGCATGCTAGCTCTTGGGGCTTATCACTCAGCTGCAGGCGTTCTTAACCCCGCTGTCGGCACTCTTAACCCCGCTGTCGGCACTCTTAACCCCGCTGTCGGCACTCTTAACCCGGCTGTAGGCACTCTTAACCCGGCTGTAGGCACTCTTAACCCGGCTGTAGGCACTCTTAACCCGGCTGTAGGCACTCTTAACCCGGCTGTA